>NZ_JBWKMA010000023.1:67954-298808 GCF_056431045.1 Aestuarium zhoushanense | reverse complement strand
GCGTGGCGTTGACCGTGACGGCGTTGAGCGTGGTCAGATCCTGTGTAAGCCGGGTTCTGTTAACCCGCACACCAAGTTCGAAGCTGAGGTCTACATTCTGACCAAAGAAGAAGGCGGCCGTCACACACCGTTCTTCGCGAACTACCGTCCGCAGTTCTACTTCCGTACGACTGACGTCACCGGTACCTGCATCCTGCCGGAAGGCACCGAGATGGTTATGCCTGGCGACAACCTGAAACTGTCGGCAGAGCTGATCGCACCGATCGCGATGGAAGAAGGCCTCCGCTTCGCGATCCGCGAAGGCGGCCGTACCGTTGGTTCGGGCGTTGTTTCCAAAATCCTCGCTTAATTCGCGATAGATTTTAAAATCACGAAGGGCCGTCCTGAAAAGGGCGGCCCTTTATTTTTAGAAGGCTTCAGGGCTGTTCAGGTTGTCTGTGACAGATTCTTGAAGATTACCTGTTGATCTGTAGGTGGCCGGCGTGTATTGGGCGCGGGTTCACCTTCGGGTGAACGTCTAATGAGGGATTCGTATTCCTCTAGGTTCGACGTGGGGACGCAATGGTGCGCTCTACCACCTCTCAACCGGTTAGAGCCGCGAAAGGCAAATGATATGGCACAAAGCCAAAACATTCGCATTCGGCTGAAGGCATTCGACTACCGTGTACTCGACGCTTCCACTGCTGAGATCGTCAGCACTGCAAAGCGCACTGGTGCATCTGTACGTGGTCCGATCCCGCTGCCGAACAAGATCGAAAAATTCACCGTTCTGCGTGGTCCGCACGTCGACAAAAAGTCGCGCGACCAGTTCGAAATCCGCACCCACAAGCGTCTGCTTGATATCGTGGATCCGACCCCGCAAACCGTTGACGCACTGATGAAGCTCGACCTCGCCGCTGGCGTTGACGTCGAGATCAAAGTCTAAGGAGGGCATAGGATATGCGCTCTGGCGTTATTGCAAAAAAAATCGGCATGACCCGCCTGTTCATGGAAGATGGTAAACAGATCCCTGTAACCGTTCTTCACCTGGACAACCTGCAGGTCGTTGCTCAGCGTACAGCTGATAAAGACGGCTACACTGCTGTTCAACTCGGCGCTGGCACTGCCAAAGCTAAAAACACCTCGAAAGCTATGCGTGGTCACTTCGCTACTGCGAAAGTTGAACCTAAGCGCAAAGTTGCAGAATTCCGCGTTGCACCGGAAAACCTGCTTCCAGTTGGTGCTGAAATCATCGCTGATCACTACTTCGAAGGTCAATACGTTGACGTTTCGGGTACCTCGATCGGTAAAGGTTTCGCTGGTGCGATGAAGCGTCACAACTTCGGTGGTCTTCGTGCATCTCACGGCGTGTCCATCTCGCACCGTTCGCACGGTTCGACTGGTCAGTGTCAGGATCCGGGTCGCGTTTTCAAAGGTAAGAAAATGGCCGGTCACATGGGCGCTGCTCGTGTAACCACCCAGAACCTGCAAGTCATTCGCACCGATGCAGACCGTGGCCTGATCATGGTCAAAGGCGCTGTACCGGGTTCGAAAGGCGGCTGGGTCACCATTAAGGATGCGGTTAAGAAACCGACTCCGTCCAACCTGGTTCTGCCCGCTGCGCTGAAGTCGGACGCTGCTCCGGTCGAGGCTGCTGCTGAAGGAGGCGAAAACAATGAAGGCTGAAGCTATCAAACTTGATGGCGCCGCTGCAGGTTCCGTCGAACTTAACGACGCAATCTTCGGTCTGGAGCCGCGCGCCGACATCCTGCACCGCGTTGTCCGTTGGCAGCGTGCTAAGGCACAGCAGGGTACTCACGCGACTCTTGGTCGTTCGGAAGTGTCATACTCGACCAAGAAGATCTACCGCCAAAAAGGCACCGGTGGCGCACGTCACGGGTCCAAGAAGGCGCCAATCTTCCGTCACGGTGGCATCTACAAAGGTCCGACCCCGCGTTCGCACGCACACGACCTGACCAAGAAGTTCCGCAAGCTGGGCCTGCGTCACGCACTGTCCGCAAAGCTCAAAGCTGGCGAACTGATCGTGATCGAGTCCGCAGACCTGAACGAAGTCAAAACCTCGGCTCTGGCGAAACAGGTTGCAAACCTGGGCTGGAAACGCGCGCTCATCATTGATGCAGCCGTAAACGAGAACTTCGCGAAAGCTGCGCGCAACATCGAAACCGTTGATGTTCTGCCGTCCATCGGCGCGAACGTCTACGACATCCTCCGCAGTGACACTCTCGTGCTCACCAAGGCTGGTGTCGAAGCTCTGGAGGCACGTCTGAAATGAGCGCGAAACCTGAACATTACGATGTGATCCGCAAGCCGATCATCACCGAAAAAGCAACTATGGCATCCGAGCATGGCGCAGTTGTTTTCGAAGTGGCGAAAGACGCCAACAAACCGCAGATCAAAGAAGCTGTTGAAGCTCTCTTTGGTGTAAAGGTTAAAGCGGTCAACACTGTGATCACCAAAGGCAAGGTCAAACGTTTCCGCGGTACCGTTGGTACCCGCAACGACGTCAAAAAGGCTTACGTTACCCTCGAAGAAGGTAACACCATTGACGTTTCGACCGGTCTCTAATACTTGACCACATCGGTTCGGCCCCGGATTCGTCCGGGGCCGTGCCTTTTGTTTATTTCGGGGACCTTCGGGGCCCTAAACTACGGGGACTAACCTCCCTCAAAGCAACGGAAGACAGAGAACATGGCACTCAAGTCGTATAAACCGACGACGCCGGGCCAGCGTGGGCTGGTTCTGATCGACCGTTCGGAGCTTTGGAAAGGTCGCCCGGTTAAGGCTCTCACAGAGGGTCTGACCAGCAAGGGTGGCCGGAACAATACCGGACGGGTTACCGCACGTCGTCGTGGTGGTGGTGTAAAGCGCCTCTACCGTATCGTGGACTTCAAACGTAACAAGTTTGACGTTCAGGCAGTCGTAGTTCGTATCGAGTACGACCCGAACCGGACCGCATTCATCGCACTTATCCAGTACGAAGATGGTGAGCAGGCATACATCCTTGCTCCGCAGCGTCTGGCTATTGGCGATAAAGTCATCGCTTCCGCGAAGGCTGACATCAAACCGGGTAACGCTATGCCGTTCTCGGGCATGCCGATTGGTACAATCGTACACAACATCGAAATGAAGCCGGGCAAGGGCGGTCAGATCGCTCGTGCAGCTGGCACCTACGCTCAGTTCGTAGGTCGTGACGGTGGCTACGCACAGATCCGCCTCTCCTCGGGTGAGCTTCGTCTCGTTCGTCAGGAATGCATGGCGACCATTGGTGCTGTGTCGAACCCTGACAACTCGAACCAGAACTTCGGTAAAGCCGGTCGTATGCGCCTCAAAGGCATCCGTCCGTCGGTTCGCGGTGTTGCTATGAACCCGATCGACCACCCGCACGGTGGTGGTGAAGGTCGTACCTCCGGTGGTCGTCACCCGGTTACCCCGTGGGGCAAGCCGACCAAAGGTGCACGTACCCGCAACAAGAAAAAAGCGTCGTCGAAGCTTATCCTTCGTTCGCGCCACGCTAAGAAAGGGCGCTAAGATATGTCTCGCTCTGTATGGAAAGGTCCGTTCGTTGACGCTTATGTGCTTAAGAAAGCCGAAGCTGCACGCGAAGCTGGCCGCAACGAAGTGATCAAGATTTGGTCGCGCCGCTCGACGATCCTGCCCCAATTTGTGGGTCTGACGTTTGGCGTTTATAACGGCAAAAAGCACGTTCCTGTGCTGGTATCCGAGGACATGATCGGTCAGAAATTCGGTGAATATTCGCCGACCCGTACCTACTACGGGCACGCTGCCGACAAGAAAGCGAAGCGGAAGTAAGTCATGGGCAAGGCACAGAACCCCCGCCGCGTGGCAGACAACGAAGCAATGGCAAAACTGCGCATGCTTCGCACTAGCCCGCAGAAACTTAACCTCGTCGCCGCTATGATCCGTGGCAAGAAAGTCGAGAAGGCTCTGACCGACCTGACTTTCTCGAACAAGCGGATTGCTGTGGACGTGAAGAAATGCCTTCAGTCCGCAATTGCGAACGCCGAGAACAACCACAACCTCGACGTTGATGAACTGGTCGTAGCCGAGGCTTATGTTGGCAAAAACCTCACCATGAAGCGCGGTCGTCCGCGTGCACGTGGTCGTTTTGGCAAGATCATGAAGCCGTTTTCGGAACTCACCATCAAGGTGCGTCAGATTGAGGAGCAAGCCTAATGGGTAACAAAGTAAACCCCGTCGGTATGCGTCTTCAGGTCAACCGCACCTGGGACAGCCGTTGGTACGCCGACACCAAAGACTACGGTGACCTTCTTCTTGAAGACCTTAAAATTAAGGACTTCGTTAAGAAAGAAGCGAAACAAGCTGGTATCGCTCGCGTTATCATCGAACGCCCGCACAAAAAATGCCGCGTGACCATTCACGCTGCACGTCCGGGTGTTATCATCGGTAAAAAAGGCGCTGACATCGAAGTTCTTCGCAAAAAGCTCGCAGCTCTGACTGCAAGCGAACTGCACCTGAACATCGTTGAAGTACGCAAGCCTGAGCTGGACGCTGCCCTCGTTGCAGAGAGCATCGGTCAGCAGCTCGAGCGCCGTGTTTCGTTCCGTCGCGCTATGAAGCGTGCGGTTCAGAACGCAATGCGTATGGGCGCACTCGGCATTCGTGTGAACGTTGCTGGTCGTCTTGGTGGCGCTGAAATCGCTCGTACCGAATGGTACCGCGAAGGCCGCGTTCCGCTGCACACCCTGCGCGCTGACATCGATTATGCTCTGTTCGAAGCTACGACTCCGTACGGCATCATCGGTATCAAAGTGTGGATCTTCAAAGGCGAGATCATGGAACACGACCCGCAGGCTCGTGACCGTCGTCAAGCTGAAGCCCAAGATGGCCCCGCACCGCGCGGTGGCGATCGTGGCCGTCGCTAAGGAGCTAGATAATGCTACAGCCTAAGCGTACAAAATTCCGCAAAATGCACAAAGGCCGTATCCACGGTCAAGCAAAAGGCGGTTCGGATCTGAACTTCGGTACATACGGCCTCAAAGCTGTTGAGCCCGAGCGTGTAACTGCACGTCAGATCGAAGCAGCACGTCGTGCGATGACCCGTCACATGAAGCGTCAAGGTCGCGTATGGATCCGTATTTTCCCGGATCTGCCGGTAACCGCTAAGCCTATCGAAGTTCGTATGGGTAAAGGTAAAGGTTCCGTCGACCGTTGGACCTGCAAAGTGAAGCCGGGCCGCGTCATGTTCGAAATCGACGGTGTATCCGAAGATATCGCACGTGAAGCACTGCGTCTGGCAGCTATGAAGCTGCCGATCAAGACCCGCACTGTGGTTCGCGAAGACTGGTAATCCAGTCGACAAGAATTAAGAAAGGCGCCCTTTTGGGGCGCCTTTTTTGTTCTTGATCCGGTCGTGGGGATTATTCCCACTTGTAGTTAAAGCTCACCGATACACGGTCATATTCGGAGGTATTCGCGGGCACTTCGTGGCGGAGCCAGCTTTCCCAAAGGAACACATCGCCGATTTCTGGCTTCTGGTAGATGAAGGCCTGCAATTCACGGCGCGCATCTTTGCGACGGGGTGGGGCGGCCATCATCATGCAGTGGCGCGGGTCTTCGAGCTTGAGAGACGATGTATCATCGGGCATCGAAACATAGGTAGTGCCAGAGATGACCGAATGCGGGTGTAAGTGGGACCCGTGGTTACCGCCTTCAGGGAGTATGTTGATCCACAGGTCTTCGAGGACCAGTTCGCGACCATCCAGATTGAATTCAAGATCTTTGGCGAATTCAGCGACATGTTTGTCGAGCGCTTCCTTGACTGCGGCAAACACAGGCGACCGCCATGGCAGGTCAGTCAGGGATGCGTAGCTTGTGTAGCCAGGGTAGCCGTTTTCCTCGCACCATTGCTGGCCCGCCTCATCATCTTCCATGATGGCGTAGCAGTTGTCGTGCAGTTCTTCTTCGTCAATCTCGTGGCCGAACTCGGTTAGGCGGCCTTTGTAAAAGCGGGTTACGAAAAGGGATTCGATTTTGGCCATGTTGGGCTCCTGCAAAAAGTCTTGATCTGGCAGTTAGGCCCCGTTTAGCATCGACGGCACCGGCTGCCCAAGTTTTCTTGGGGAAATGCCCTATTCCTCTTGCCTCCCAATGACCAGCACCTTATACGGCGCTATCTCACGATTCCTGTCTACGGGATTCGTGTGTTTTATTATTCGTCCACCAGGAACAGGGTGACCCGCAAAATAATGCGAGCGGAGCCCTCTGGTGTTAAGAAAGGAAAAGGCTATGAACGCCACTGAACTTCGCGCCAAGACGCCGGAACAGCTCCGGGAAGATCTGGTCGCTCTGAAGAAAGAGCAGTTTAACCTGCGCTTCCAGCAGGCCACCGGCCAACTGGAAAACAACGCTCGTATGCGCACCGTCCGTCGTGACGCTGCTCGCGTGCTGACTATTCTGAACGAAAAAGCTGCTGCGGAGGCCTAAGACATGCCCAAACGTATCCTTCAGGGTGTTGTCACCTCGAACCAGAACGAACAGACCGTAACCGTATTGGTCGAACGTCGTTTCAAGCACCCGCTGCTTCACAAAACCGTCCGTAAGTCGAAAAAATATCGCGCTCACGACGAGAACAACCAATTCAACGTAGGTGACACCGTCCGTATCCAGGAATGTGCACCGAAGTCGAAGACCAAACGCTGGGAAGTCATCACCGCCTAATTGCGGTGATCCCAGTTTAATCGAAACCCTGGGGATCAGGACAACACTGCAAGTCCCCCCAAAGGTCGGGAGTAACCCATGATCCAGATGCAGACAAATCTGGATGTAGCTGACAACAGCGGCGCTCGCCGTGTTCAGTGCATCAAGGTTCTCGGCGGTTCGCACCGTCGTTATGCGTCGGTTGGTGACATCATCGTAGTATCGGTGAAAGAAGCCATCCCACGCGGCCGTGTAAAGAAAGGTGACGTCCGTAAGGCCGTTGTCGTTCGCACCGCCAAAGAGGTTCGTCGTGAAGACGGTACCGCAATTCGTTTTGACCGTAACGCAGCTGTTATCCTGAATAACAACGGCGAGCCGGTTGGCACCCGTATCTTCGGACCGGTTGTTCGCGAACTGCGCGCTAAGAACTTCATGAAAATCATCTCGCTTGCTCCGGAGGTGCTGTAATGGCTGCGAAACTCCGTAAAGGTGACAAAGTCATCGTTCTGGCTGGCAAAGATAAGGGTAAAACCGGTGAAATCACTTCGGTTAACCCGTCTGCTGGCAAGGCCGTTGTCGATGGCGTGAATATGGCCATCCGTCACACTCGCCAAACTCAGACTGCCCAGGGCGGCCGCCTTCCTAAGGCAATGCCGATCGATCTGTCGAACCTGGCTATCGTTGATGCAAATGGCAAAGCAACTCGCGTTGGCTTCCGCATGGAAGGCGACAAGAAAGTTCGCTTCGCTAAGACAACAGGAGACGTTATCTGATGCTTGACACTGCTAACTACTCCCCGCGTCTTAAGGACCTCTACAAAGCGACTATCAAAGCCGCTCTGAAAGAAGAGTTCGCATACAAAAACGATATGCAGATCCCGCGTCTGGACAAAATCGTTCTGAACATCGGTTGTGGTGCTGAAGCTGTTCGTGACAGCAAAAAAGCCAAATCCGCTGTTGAAGATCTGTCCACCATCGCAGGTCAGCAGGCTGTTTCCACGAAAGCAAAGAAATCCATCGCTGGTTTCCGCGTTCGTGAAGATATGCCGCTCGGCGCTAAAGTTACCCTCCGCGGTGACCGTATGTACGAATTCCTTGATCGTCTGATCACAATCGCAATGCCTCGTATCCGCGACTTCCGCGGCGTATCGGGCACTTCGTTTGACGGCCGTGGCAACTACGCTACCGGTCTGAAGGAACACATCGTATTCCCGGAAATCAACTTTGATAAAGTTGATGAAGTCTGGGGTATGGACATCGTCATCTGCACTACCGCGAAAACTGACGCGGAAGCGAAAGCGCTGTTGAAGCATTTCAACATGCCGTTCAACAGCTAAGCGCGGAGAGAGAACTATGGCTAAAAAATCCATGATCGAACGCGAAAAAAAGCGTGAGCATCTGGTAGCAAAATTTGCTGCTAAGCGCGCAGAGCTTAAAGAAATCGCGAACGATGAAACCAAGTCGATGGAAGAGCGCTTCAAGGCACGCCTAAAGCTCGCGGAACTCCCGCGCAACAGCTCTGCCACCCGTCTTCATAACCGTTGCCAGCTGACTGGTCGTCCGCATGCGTATTATCGCAAGCTGAAAGTCAGCCGTATCATGCTCCGTAATCTCGGCTCCAATGGCGAGATCCCGGGCTTGGTCAAGTCGAGCTGGTAAGGAGGGTTAGAACATGAACGATCCTATCGGTGATATGCTGACCCGTATCCGTAACGCTCAAATGCGCGGCAAGTCGACTGTTTCGACTCCGGCATCCAAGCTGCGCGGTTGGGTTCTCGATGTGTTGACTGCAGAAGGTTACATCCGCGGCTACGAAGCTGGCACGGATGACCGTGGTCACCCGACACTCGAAATCAGCCTGAAATACTACGAAGGCACTCCTGTCATTCGCGAACTGAAGCGGGTTTCTAAACCTGGTCGTCGCGTTTACATGGGCGTCAAGGACATCCCGTCGGTCCGTCAGGGCCTCGGTCTGTCGATTGTCTCCACCCCTAAGGGTGTGATGTCGGACGCAAACGCACGCGCAGCCAATGTTGGCGGCGAAGTGCTCTGCACCATCTTCTAAGGAGGGTCTGATGTCTCGTATTGGTAAAAAACCGGTCGAGCTGCCCAGCGGCGTTACTGCCACTGTGTCGGGTCAGACCATTGAAGTTAAGGGTCCGAAAGGCACCCGTTCCTTCTCTGCTACCGACGATGTGACCATCACTGTAGAAGAGAACGCTGTAAAAGTGACCCCGCGTGGCACTTCGAAGCGCGCTCGTCAGCAGTGGGGCATGTCCCGCTCGATGGTAGAAAACCTGATTGTCGGTGTGACCGAAGGCTTCAAAAAAGAGCTGGAAATCACCGGTGTTGGTTACCGTGCTAACATTCAGGGCAACACCCTGAAGCTGGCTCTCGGTTACTCGCACGACGTCGACTTCGATATCCCGGCTGGCGTAACTGTCACCGCACCGAAGCAGACCGAAATCGTTGTGGAAGGTATCGACCAACAGCTGGTGGGGCAGGTTGCTGCTAACATCCGCGAGTGGCGTAAACCAGAGCCGTACAAAGGCAAAGGTATTCGCTACAAGGGCGAGTACATCTTCCGCAAAGAAGGTAAGAAGAAGTAAGGAACGCAAAAATGGCAAACAGCAAACGGGAATTGTTCCTAAAGCGCCGCCTGCGCGTCCGGAACAAACTTCGCAAAGTGAACGCTGGCCGCGTACGTCTGTCGGTTCACCGTTCGAACAAGAACATCAGCGTCCAGCTGATCGACGACATCCAGGGCACCACCCTGGCTGCGGCTTCGACCCTCGAAAAGGATCTGGGCTTCGTCGGCAAGAACAACAAAGAGGCCGCAGCCAAAGTTGGTCAGGTTATCGCAGAGCGCGCGAAAGCAGCTGGCGTAACCGAAGCTTACTTCGACCGCGGTGGCTTCCTGTTCCACGGCAAAGTGAAGGCTCTGGCCGACGCTGCGCGTGAAGCTGGTCTGAAGATCTAAGGAGACGAGAGTATGGCAGAACGTGAAAACCGCCGGGACCGTCGCGAACGCGACGAAGCACCGGAATTCGCCGATCGTCTCGTGGCGATCAACCGCGTCTCGAAAACCGTTAAGGGTGGTAAGCGCTTTGGCTTCGCTGCTCTGGTGGTTGTCGGTGACCAAAAGGGCCGCGTAGGCTTCGGTAAAGGTAAAGCTAAGGAAGTTCCTGAAGCGATCCGTAAAGCTACCGAACAAGCTAAGCGTCAGATGATCCGTGTACCGCTGCGCGACGGTCGTACCCTGCACCACGATATCGAAGGCCGTCACGGCGCTGGTCGCGTAGTAATGCGCACCGCTCCTGAAGGTACTGGTATCATCGCGGGTGGTCCGATGCGTGCAGTTTTCGAAATGCTTGGCGTCAAAGACGTTGTTTCGAAATCGCTCGGTTCGCAGAACCCTTACAACATGATCCGCGCAACTCTGGACGGTCTGAAGAAAGAAGCTTCGCCTCGTTCCGTTGCAGCGCGTCGTGGCAAGAAAGTTGCTGACATCCTCCGCAAGCCGGAAGAAGCAGCAGCCGAAGCAGAAGCGTAAGGAGTCTGTATAATGGCTAAAACCATCGTTGTTAAACAGATCGGTTCTCCGATCCGTCGCCCAGCTAAACAGCGCGCTACGCTGATCGGTCTGGGTCTGAACAAGATGCATAAGACTCGCGAACTCGAAGATACACCTTCGGTACGCGGCATGGTCGAAAGCATCCCGCACCTCGTCGAGATCATCGAAGAGCGCGGCTAAGCTTCAGAGCAAAGCAATTATAAAACGCCCCGTAGGTTACTGCGGGGCGTTTTTGTTTGGGTAATTGAGCCAATGCTGCGGTGCGGCGTCATGCAGTAAATGCATGGCGGGCGTTCCGAACGGGAATTTGTTAGCGCGAACGGGTGCGCGTATATTCAGTTTCAGAAGAGGACAAGAACACATCCTCGCCGGGGCAACCGGCTCTGGCATTGAAAAAGGAATACGAAAATGGCTCACATCACTTTCCACGCACCCCGCGTCGCTCACATTGACCTTGGCGCAATCGTCCGTACCAAAGTTGCAGAAGTGAAAGAAGCGCTGGCCCGTCGCGCCGAATACCGCGCTGTTTACAACCAGCTGGCTGCAATGACCGATCGGGACCTCGCAGATATCGGTATCTCGCGCGGAATGATCGAAGACGTTGCACATCAGGCGGCTTACAAGAACTAAGCGTCTTTTAGAGTTTGAAGCTGAGCCTCGATGGAAACATCGGGGCTTTTGTTTTTTCAGCCAATGCTTGCAATACGGAACCTCGGGCCGTATACGCACGCGGTGGCCCGCTTTGGGTCCAGAATCATAACCATTATGCCGTGTTTGCCCACTCCGTCGCTGGAGGGCAGTTCCGGCAAGGAGAAGCGACATGAAACTTAATGAACTCCGCGATAACGCAGGCGCAACCAAGAAACGCATGCGCGTTGCACGTGGTCCGGGCTCGGGCAAAGGTAAAACTGCTGGCCGTGGTATCAAAGGTCAGAAATCCCGTTCGGGCGTAGCGATCAACGGCTACGAAGGCGGCCAGATGCCCCTTTACCAGCGTCTGCCTAAGCGCGGCTTCACCACGCCGAATGCAAAGAAATACGCAGTTGTTAACCTCGGCCTCATCCAGAAATTCATCGACGCTGGCAAACTCGACGCTGCCAACATCAACGAAGACACTCTGGTTGCGTCGGGCCTGATCCGTCGCAAACTGGACGGCATCCGCGTTCTTGCAAAAGGCGAGATCACCGCAAAAGCTACCATCTCCGTTACCGGCGCTTCGAAAGGCGCTGTTGAAGCGGTTGAAAAGGCTGGCGGCAAGCTGACTGTTGTTGCAGCAGCAGAATAAGGGTTGTGAGTGCCCTTACGGGCGCTTACTTACCTAACTAGTTTCCTTGCGCCGCCGTCCGGGAAAACCGGTCGGCGGCGTTTTCGATGAAAGAGACACCGACTTATGGCTTCAGCAGCAGAGCAAATGGCGGCAAACCTCAACTGGTCTACCTTCGGTAAGGCCAAAGAGCTTCGTCAGCGCATCTTCTTCACCATCGGACTTCTGATCGTGTATCGCCTCGGCACCTATATTCCCGTGCCTGGGATCGATATCGACGCGCTTCAGAACTTCTTTGCATCTCAGAACACTGGTATCGGCGGTATGCTGGCCATGTTCACGGGCGGCGCATTGAGCCGTATGGGTATCTTTGCCCTTGGCATCATGCCCTACATCTCTGCATCGATTATCGTGCAGTTGATGGGCTCCATGTATGAACCGTGGAAGCAATTGAAGAAAGAAGGCGATCAAGGTCGTCGGAAGCTCGCTCAGTATACCCGCTACGGCACCGTGGTTTTGGCGCTGTTCCAGGCCTACGGCCTCGCGGTTTCGCTAGAATCGGGCGATATGGCTCATGATCCGGGTCTGTTCTTCCGCGCATCGACGATGATCACGATCGTTGGCGGCACCATGTTCCTGATGTGGGTGGGTGAACAGATCACCAGCCGCGGCATCGGCAACGGTATCTCGCTGATCATTTTCGTCGGTATTGTCGCTGAACTTCCTGCCGCTGCGGCGCAATTCCTGTCGACCGCTCAGCAGACCAGCAACTGGATGCTTGTGATCGGCGTTATCGTTATGCTCGCTGCCGTACTTGCATTTGTGGTGTTCATGGAACGCTCGCTGCGCAAGATCCACATTCAATACCCTCGCCAACAGCGTGGTATGAAGGTGTATGACGGCGGTTCTTCGCACCTCCCGATCAAGGTTAACCCAGCTGGCGTTATTCCTGCGATCTTTGCGTCTGCACTCCTATTGCTGCCGACAACCATCGCGACCTTCACCGAACAGACCTCTAACGCTGTTCTGTCTTGGGTTCTCGCTTATTTCGGCCCCGGTCAGCCGCTCTATCTGCTGTTCTTCACAGCGATGATCGTCTTCTTCACCTACTTCTACACCAAGGAAGTCGCGTTCAAGACCGACGAAGTTGCTGAGAACCTCAAGAGCCAGAACGGCTTTGTTCCTGGCATCCGTCCAGGCAAACGTACTGCGGAATACTTCGACTACGTTGTGACCCGCGTTCTCGTGCTCGGTTCGGCTTACCTTGCGTTAGTTTGTCTCATGCCAGAGATTATCCGTAGCTTTTCCGGTTTCACTTTCTATTTTGGCGGCACTTCAGTGCTGATCATCGTGTCGGTTGGGATGGATACAATCCAGCAAGTGCAGTCTCATTTGCTCGCCCACCAATACGAAGGCCTCATTGAAAAATCGCAACTGCGTGGCAAACGTGGTGCCAATAAACGGAACAGGGGACCGGCTCGTCGATGAACATTATTCTGCTTGGACCGCCGGGTGCGGGTAAGGGAACACAGGCTCAAAAGCTTGTGGAGGAACGCAACATGGTGCAGCTGTCGACTGGCGACATGCTGCGCGAGGCACGCACAAGCGGCACTGAAATGGGTAAGAAGGTTGCAGCCGTCATGGACGCTGGCAATCTTGTCACCGATGAAATCGTCATCGGTCTTATCCGCGAAAAACTAGAGCAGGGCGCTGCTGGCGGATTCATCTTTGATGGCTTCCCGCGCACTCTTGCTCAGGCTGACGCACTGGACGGTCTGCTGTCTGAAATGGGTCAGAAGCTGGATGCGGTTATCGAACTGCAGGTAGATGATGAGGTTCTTGTGAGCCGCATCGTGGGTCGCGCTGAGGCTGCGGCTGCTGCAGGTCAACCAGTTCGTGCGGATGACAACGAAGACGCACTTCGCGTTCGTCTGGTTGCCTACTACAAACAGACCAGCCCGCTGATCGGCTACTACTATGCCAAAGGCGGTCTGAAGTCGGTCGATGGTCTGGCTAGCATGGACGATGTTGCGAAAAGCATCGCTGACATTTTGGGTTAATTTGACCCTTCTAAGCATTGGTGTAAGGCCTGCGACATGTTTCGCGGGCCTTTTGCCTTCAAGGGGTTGACCCGTTCGAAAAGCCCCCATAAACAGCCCCATCCCTTTTGGGGGAATCAACCATGTTTTTCGGGTCGCTCCCGATTCGCATGACCACCTCATGAACAGTGGCCCGCAAGGTTTCTCCTCTCGGGCTTCCGTTGTGAAAAAAGATTCCGGAACGACGGAATCGCAACGAAAAGGAAAGCTAACGTGGCACGTATCGCCGGCGTGAACATCCCGACTGCTAAGCGGGTTCCAATCGCCCTTACCTACATCACGGGCATCGGCCCGTTCATCGCAAACCAGATTTGCGAAGCATGCAACATCGATCTGACCCGTCGTGTAAACGAACTGTCCGATGCTGAAGTTCTGACAATCCGTGAATACATCGACGCAAACGTCACCGTTGAAGGTGACCTGCGCCGTGAAGTAACGATGAACATCAAGCGTCTGATGGACCTCGGTTGCTACCGCGGTCTGCGTCATCGTCGTAACCTGCCCGTTCGCGGTCAGCGTACCCACACCAACGCTCGCACCCGCAAAGGCCCCGCAAAGGCCATCGCTGGTAAGAAGAAGTAAGGGAGGGCATAGACAATGGCTCGTGATACCCGTCGTGGTGGTAAGAAAAAAGTTTCCAAGAACATCGCAGCAGGCGTTGCTCATGTGAACTCCACCTTCAACAACACCAAAATCCTGATCTCTGACGTGCAGGGCAACGCGATCTCTTGGTCGTCCGCTGGCACCATGGGCTTCAAGGGCTCGCGTAAATCGACCCCTTATGCTGCTCAGATGGCTGCAGAAGATGCTGGCAAGAAAGCTCAGGAACATGGCGTTAAGACGCTTGAAGTAGAAGTTCAGGGCCCAGGTTCGGGTCGTGAATCTGCTCTGCGCGCTCTGGCTGCTGCTGGCTTCAACATCACCTCGATCCGTGATGTGACCCCGCTGGCACACAACGGCTGCCGTCCGCCGAAGCGCCGCCGCGTCTAATATCGATTATCCCACTGGGGCTGTGGTTTTTCCACGGCCCCAGTACGTCATTTTAAACCTCGGGCGTTTGCCTTTTGGGACATGAAAGGCAGACAAGTATGGAGGGACGCATGATCCACAAGAACTGGGCTGAACTTATCAAGCCGACCCAACTTGACGTAAAACCGGGCAATGACCCGCAGCGTCAGGCCACTGTTATTGCTGAACCGCTCGAGCGTGGTTTCGGTCTGACACTGGGCAACGCACTTCGTCGTATCCTGCTGTCGTCGCTGCAAGGCGCTGCGATCACTGCAGTTCACATCGACAACGTTCTGCACGAATTTTCGTCTGTTGCTGGTGTACGTGAAGACGTCACCGACATCGTCCTGAACCTCAAGGGCGTTGCGATCCGCATGGACGTCGAAGGTCCGAAGCGTTTGACCGTTCAGGCCAAAGGTCCGGGCGTTGTTACCGCCGGTGATATTTCGGAATCCGCAGGCATCGAAGTTCTGAACAAAGATCACGTTATCTGTCACCTCGACGATGGCGCTGACCTCTACATGGAACTTACCGTTAACACCGGTAAAGGCTACGTAGCTGCAGACAAAAACAAGCCAGAAGATGCACCGATCGGCCTCATCGCGATCGACGCGATCTACTCGCCGGTTAAGAAAGTATCGTACGACGTTCAGCCGACCCGTGAAGGTCAGGTTCTCGACTACGATAAACTGACGATGAAAGTTGAAACCGACGGCTCGCTGACCCCGGATGATGCAGTTGCTTACGCAGCTCGCATTCTGCAGGACCAGCTGTCTATCTTCGTAAACTTCGACGAACCGGAATCGGCTTCCGCTGGCTCGGACGACGATGGTCTCGAGTTCAACCCGCTTCTCCTCAAGAAAGTGGACGAACTGGAACTGTCCGTACGTTCGGCAAACTGCCTGAAGAACGACAACATCGTTTACATTGGCGATCTGATTCAGAAAACCGAAGCAGAGATGCTCCGCACTCCGAACTTCGGCCGCAAATCGCTCAACGAGATCAAAGAAGTGCTCTCTGGCATGGGTCTGCACCTCGGCATGGACGTCGAGGATTGGCCACCAGACAACATCGAAGACCTCGCAAAGAAATTCGAAGACCAGTTCTAATTCTGGCTTCGGTGGGCAGGGCGGAGACGTCCTGCCTTTTCGGGCAATCCCGCCCCAAGGAGAGTGGCCAATACGCATAGGCCACCAGACAAAGCATAAAACGCTAGGAGAATTAAAATGCGTCACGCTCGCGGTTACCGCCGTCTGAATCGTACTCACGAACACCGTAAAGCCCTGTTTGCGAACATGGCTGGTTCGTTGATCGAACACGAACAAATCAAAACCACCCTGCCGAAAGCAAAAGAACTGAAGCGCGTCATCGACAAGCTGATCACTCTTGGCAAACGTGGTGACCTGCACGCACGCCGTCAGGCTGATGCGCAGCTGAAACAAGACATTCACGTTGCGAAACTGTTTGAAGTCCTCGGCCCGCGTTACGCAGAGCGTAACGGTGGTTACTGCCGCGTTCTGAAAGCTGGCTTCCGTTATGGCGACATGGCTCCGATGGCGATCATCGAGCTGGTTGACCGTGATGTTGACGCAAAAGGCGCAGCAGACCGTGCACGTCTTGAAGCAGAAGAAGCCCTGCTGGGCGACGACGAATAAGTCTCGACCATCGCTAGTTTTGGGAACCCCGTCAGCATAGCTGGCGGGGTTTTTCATTTCGCCATTTCTGGGTAGTGAATATTTGCGATACAATTATAGGTTGACCTATAAACCTTAGGTTGAAAATATCGCGGTATGGCTCAGGTATATGGAATCGGAACACATTTAGAGAGGCTCGATCAAATCGCGCCGAATGGTTTCTTTTTCGGACTGCACATTCGGCACACGCTGCCTTTGTTCACTCATCAAACTTACCCGAGCCTATGGGTTGATCACTACATTAGGGAGGCTTACGCGCTCCGTGATCCGATCATTGCGTGGGGGCTTGATCGGGTGGGCACTTGCCGCTGGAGCGAAATTGATATTCCGGACCCGTTCGACATTCTTGGACAGGCGCAGGAATTTGGGATGAATTTTGGGATCGCAGTGTCTTTCGGACCGCTCAACTCACGGACCATAGCGACGGCCTCGCGGCCAGATCGCGAGTTTACGGATACAGAGATTGCGTCTTTTGCCGATGTAATCAACGCGCTTCATACCATTTATCAGCCCCCCGAGTCCTTAACGGACGCCCAAACAGAAGCCCTGCGGCGGATTGCCGAGGGGGATCGTTATGCTGCGGCTGCTGCAAAACTCGGAATTCCTCAAAGCGCATTTAAAGCGCGGTTGACCGCCGCCCGTTCGAGCCTTCAGGCCCGCACGACGGTAGAGGCCATCCAGAAAGCGAGGGATTACAGGCTGCTCTGACGTCCTTTTCGGGATGCGGATGCAGGGTTGTGTGACCCTTAACCCTCGCTGGAGGCACTGATGCTGAGCACCGTTCTTTCGTTCGCCAATATGCACAATCACGGCGAACTTTTCGCGAATATCCTGCGGGCACGGCGGGATTCTTTCATCGTCAAACGATCATGGGACCTGCCCGAGACGATGGGTATGGAATACGATCAATACGACACGCCACAATCACGTTGGGTTGCCGTGCATGATGCAACGGGCCGCGTGTTGGCAGGGGCCCGTATGACACCCACGACGGCGCGGTGTGGCGTTTACAGTTACATGATCCGCGACGCACAGAGAGGCCTTCTGGAAACCATACCGCAGGACCTTTTGTATGAGGGCGCCCCGATTGATGAGGGCATTTGGGAGGTGACACGAGGCTTCATTGGCCACGATATCCCCAACAACATCCGTCTCCGCGTGCGGCTGTTACTGACAGGCCAGATTGTAACGGCTGGTCGGGAACTGAACGCCCGTCGGATGATTGCTTTACTGCCCGCCAATTGGACGCGTTGGTCCAAACGGGCTGCGCTTGATATCTCACCAGCAGGACGGGTGATGGATATGGGGGGCGTGGACTATCAGGCCGTCTGGTTTGATCTTGGGGACAAACTTCACTGACCCTTTGCCAAAGATCGGACGCGGGCGTAGATTGCGCCCATGTCCGATCTTTTCGAAACACCTGCACCTCAGACATCTAGCGCATCCCGTCCCCTAGCGGATCGGCTGCGGCCGCAGACGTTGGCCGAGGTGATCGGGCAGGAGCAGGTTCTCGGCCCCGATGGCCCATTGGGTGTTATGCTCGCGTCGGGGTCGTTGTCGTCCTTGATCCTCTGGGGTCCACCGGGTGTTGGTAAGACGACGATTGCGCGATTGCTTGCTCGTGAAACCGAACTTCATTTTGAACAGATCAGCGCGATTTTTACGGGCGTCCCCGACCTTCGAAAGGTGTTCGAGGCGGCAAAACTGCGTCGCGCAAATGGGCGCGGCACTCTTTTGTTCGTGGACGAGATTCATCGCTTTAACAAAGCCCAGCAGGACAGCTTTTTGCCCCATATGGAGGACGGCACAATCGTGCTCGTTGGGGCGACGACCGAGAACCCATCGTTCGAACTAAACGCTGCTATTCTGAGCCGTGCGCAGGTCTTGGTGCTCAATCGCTTGTCGACCGAGGAGCTTGAGAAAATGGCAGCGCGGGCAGAGGACGAGGCGGGTAAAACGCTGTTGCTCGAACCTGCCGCGCGCACGGCGCTCTTGGACATGGCCGACGGGGACGGGCGTGCATTGCTGAACCTGATCGAACAGGTTCTCGCGTGGAAAATTACCACGCCTTTGGGTGTCGACCAGCTTACGACCCGTCTGATGCGACGGGCGGCGAAATACGATAAGTCTGGTGAAGAGCATTACAACCTGATTTCGGCACTGCATAAGTCCGTGCGCGGTTCAGATCCTGATGCTGCGCTCTACTGGTATTCGCGCATGTTAGAGGGCGGCGAAGACCCACGGTATTTGGCACGTCGAATTTTGCGCATGGCTGTTGAGGACATCGCGCTGGCTGACCCTAATGCTCAAACGATTTGCCTGCATGCGTGGGAGACGTATGAGCGGCTCGGAAGCCCCGAGGGCGAATTGGCTTTGGCGCAGGCGGTCATCTACCTCGCGCTCGCGCCGAAAACCAACGCAGGATATGTGGCCTATAAGGCATCCAGAGATGCCGCGCGAAAATCGGGAAGCGAGCCGCCGCCCAAACATATACTCAACGCCCCGACAAAGATGATGAAAGAGCATGGGTATGGCGCAGGCTATGCCTATGACCATGATGCCGAGGACGGGTTTTCAGGGCAAAACTACTTTCCAGAGACCATGCAACGCCCAACGTTCTACAAACCCGTTGATCGCGGGTTTGAACGAGACCTAAAGAAACGGGCAGACTATTTCGCAGGCCTAAGGGCCAAGCGGCAGGGACGTCAGAATTGACTCTTTGCTGCTGAACAGCCAAGGAGCGCGGATGATCTGGAATACTCTCTTTGTCGCGGCGGGCGGTGCTATAGGCGCAGCGCTACGTTATCTGACCAACGTGGGCGTCATGCGCTTGATCGGGCCTGGGTTTCCCTTTGGTACGGTCGTGGTGAACGTCTTTGGGTCGTTCCTAATGGGACTTTTGGTTGTTGTCCTAGCAGAGAAGGGCGGCAACAAATTCGCGCCGTTTTTGATGACAGGTGTCTTGGGTGGTTTCACAACGTTTTCGGCCTATTCGCTGGATGCTGTGACACTTTATAATCGCGGTGAAATCGTGCTGGCTGGTGCCTATGTCCTCGGCACGGTGATCGTCGGAATTGCGGCACTGGTCGCAGGAATGGCCTTTGGCCGAATGGTGCTACAATGAGCGGCGTGCAAAACATCACAATCAGCGAAGACGATGGCGATCAGCGGATCGACCGCTGGCTTCGCAAGCTTTACCCCCACCTGACCCAAGGCCGCATCGAAAAGATGTGTCGCAAGGGCGAACTGCGGGTGGATGGCGGTCGTGTGAAGTCGAATTCGCGCATTGAGGCCGGGCAAACCGTCCGTATCCCGCCGATGGGCGAAGAGGCTGTGAAGCCTGCGCCCAAGTTTGATCGCAAAATTACGCGATCTGACGTTGAGATGATCCAGTCCTGCGTGGTCTGGAAAGATGAACATATCATTGCGCTGAATAAACCCTCGGGTCTGCCGTCGCAGGGTGGATCGGGGCAGGGCGACCGTCACGTTGATGCTTTGGCCGAGGCTTTGATGTTCGGCTACAAAGACAAGCCAAAGCTGGTGCATCGTCTGGACAAAGATACATCTGGCCTCTTGCTTCTGGCCCGCACTGATCGCGTTGCCCGTCGGTTGTCTGAGGCTCTGCGTCACCGCAATGTTCGCAAGATCTACTGGGCAGCGGTCGCTGGCGTTCCGTCGCCGCGTGCTGGTTCGATCAAATACGGCCTGATGAAAGCGCCGGGTCGTGGCCGCGGCGGCGAAGGCGAAAAGATGGTTTGTGTTCACCCTGCTAAATTGGATGAGCATGAGGGCGCGAAACGGGCCCATACCGACTTTTTCACCATCGACCTCGCAGGGTCGCGGATTGCATGGGTCGCGATGACGCCAATCACTGGCCGCACGCACCAGCTCCGTGCGCACATTGCAGAACTTGGTCACCCGATTATCGGCGACGGTAAATACGGCGGTTCGTCGACTGAAAACCTTGGCGATGGTTGGGGCGCTGGTGTTGGTGGCGAGTTGAGTAAAAGACTGCACCTCCATGCGCGTATGATCTCGTTCGAGCATCCGATCACCAAAGAGATCATCACCCTTCAAGCCCCGCTTCCGCCGCATATGCAGGAAACTTGGGACTTCTTTGGGTGGGATGTGAACTATCCGCCTATCGATCCTTTTGTGACGGAAGATGAGTGAACTGCGCCTCGTTATTTTTGATGTCGATGGAACGTTGGTCGATAGTCAGGGACTGATTGTTTGTTCGATGGAAGCTGCCTTTGATGGCGTGGGCCTCCCGTCGCCTTCGCGTGATGCGATCAAGGGAATTGTAGGGTTATCACTTGATCGCGCTGTAGCTTTGCTCGCGCCAACGGCCTCAGACAACGAAGCGCAGCGCATTGTGCAAACCTACAAGGACGCCTTCTTTACCTTTCGAAGTGCGGAGGGTGCCGCTGCGTCTAGCCCGTTTTTCTCGGGTGCGCGTGAGGTGCTTGACCAGTTGCGTGCTGACCCTTGGACGCTGCTCGCCGTTGCTACAGGAAAATCAAAGCGCGGGTTGGACGCTTTGATTGAGGCGCATGGGCTAGAGGGCTATTTTGTCTCGCGGCAGGTCGCTGATTTCCATCCGTCGAAACCTCACCCTTCGATGATTTTTACGGCGGTCGATGAGGCAGGCGTTGCGCGGTCTAGAACTGTTATGGTTGGGGATACCACCTACGACATGGATATGGCCAAAGCTGCTGGTGTTGCTGCGATTGGAGTATCTTGGGGCTATCACGCCGTCGAAACACTAAGCGCGGATCGGATTGTCGGTGCTTTTGCCGAACTCCCCGTAGCGATTAATGAACTACTGGAGGCCCGATCATGAGCGGTTGGAAAGCAAAACGGTTCTGGAAAGAAGCAACTATCAGCGAAGTAGAGGGCGGCTACCGTGTAGAGTTGGATGGACGCCCTGTCAGAACGCCCGCCAAGGCGCTCATGGTTGTTCCCACCAAGTCCATGGCGGAAGCCATCGCCGCCGAGTGGGATGCTCAGACCGAGGAAGTGAAGCCCGAATCTATGCCGATCACGCGGTCTGCCAATGCTGCTTTGGATAAGGTTTCGGTCCAGTTTGATGAAGTGGCCGATATGCTTTCTGCCTACGGCGGCAGCGACTTGCTCTGTTATCGGGCAGATAGCCCAGTTGAATTAACAAAGCGTCAATCTGATGAATGGGACCCGATTCTTGATTGGGCGGAGGGGCGTTTTGGCACCCGCTTGGTCTGTGGATTCGGTGTGATGCCCGTGAACCAATCTGACGAGAACTTGCGTGTTCTGCGTGACCATGTTGGAGCGCTAAGCCCTTTTGAAATCGCGGCATTTCACGATCTGGTGGGAATTAGCGGGTCGCTCGTGCTGGCATTCGCCGTAACAGAGGGACATTTGACTGCACAAGACGCTTGGTTGAAGTCGCGAGTCGATGAATTGTGGCAAGAAGAACAATGGGGCCCAGATGATGAGGCCACAGTGTTAGCGAACCACAAGCAAGGCGAGTTTTTAATGGCCGCGCGGATCTATCAAATGTTGCGAAGCTGAAATCCGCAGGCTTTTTTCCTGCCTAAGATCAAATTTGCGGCCAGTTGACCCAAGATCAAGGGAATATTCCCGTCTGGTCCCCCTTGACCAAATAGATAGTTTGAGACCAATCTAAGGCTTCGTGGTGGTACCCCTGCCGCGCCATACGCTATCAAAGCGAAAACCCCGATCGTAAGTATCGGGAACTCAGGAAGAGGTAGAAATGAAGAAATCCATTATGCTCGGCGCTCTGGCCGTCGCTGGTTTGACCGCTGCAAGCGCATCGGCATCCACGCTCGATGATGTCAAAGCCCGTGGTAAACTGAACTGTGGCGTGTCGTCCGGCCTGACCGGCTTCTCGCAGCCCGACGCAAATGGCGTTTGGGAAGGTTTTGACGTTGCTGTATGCCGCGCTGTTGCTGCTGCTGTATTGGGCGACTCGACCGCTGTTGAATTCGTTCCGCTCACCACCCAAGTGCGTTTTACCGCGCTGGCTTCGGGCGAGATCGACATTCTGGCACGTAACACCACCTGGACCTTCTCGCGCGACACCGACCTGAAGCTCGACTTCATCGGCGTGAACTACTACGACGGTCAAGGCTTCATGGTACCGAAATCGCTCGGCGTGACTTCGGCAAAAGACCTCGACGGTGCAACCGTTTGTATCCAAACTGGTACCACCACAGAGCTGAACTTGGCCGACTTCTTCCGCGCCAACAACATCAGCTACGAGCCGATCCCGATCGAAACCAACGCGGAAGCACAGCAGCAGTACCTTGCTGGCGCTTGTGACGTTTACACCACTGACGCTTCGGGCCTTGCTGCAACTCGCGCAACCTTCGAAGCTCCGGGCGATCACGTGATCCTTCCGGAAATCATCTCCAAAGAGCCGCTCGGCCCAGTTGTTCGCCACGGCGACAACGAATGGGGTGATATCGCAATGTGGACCCTCAACGCTCTGATCGCTGCCGAAGAACTCGGCGTGACCTCTGCGAACGTTGAAGAGCTGGCCGCTGCTGCGACCACCAACCCAGAAATCAACCGCCTGCTCGGCACCGAAGGTGACCTTGGCGCGATGATCGGTCTGGACGCTCAGTGGGCTGTTCGCGCGATTGCTGCTGGCGGCAACTACGGCGAACTGTTCGAAAAGAACATCGGTGTGAACACTCCGATCGGCCTCGCACGTGGTCTGAACGCACAGTGGACCGAAGGCGGCCTGATCTACGCACCGCCGTTCCGTTAAGTTGATCTACCGGAAAGGGCGCAGTCAATCTGCGCCCTTTTCATACTTGAAGTGCCCCCCGCGACATTGCCAACAACCGGATAACCGGTGACCTCCTGTCGCGTCGGGAGCCGGGGAGACTTTTATGACCACGCTCACGGATACGCCGAAGCAAGGCTTTCGGCTAAGTCAGCTTATTTACGATACGCGCTATCGTTCGATTACCATTCAGGTGATCGCGACTGTGCTGATCGTCGCGGCCCTGTGGTGGCTTGCGCGCAATACCGTCGCAAACCTGACCGCATTGGGCAAAGATTTCACGCTCGAGTTCCTTGGGAACCGGTCGGGATACGACATCAACCAACGTCTGATTGCTTACGATTCTAACGCGACGCACGGACGTGCGGCTCTGGTCGGCATTCTGAATACGTTGTTGGTCGCTGGCCTTGGCTGCGTCCTCGCGACGATCCTCGGCGTTATTTTCGGTGTCCTGCGGCTGTCGAAGAACTGGATCGTGTCGCGTCTGGCTGCTGTCTACGTCGAAGGCTTCCGCAACGTTCCGCTGCTGCTTTGGATCATCGCGATCTTTGCGGTGATGACAGAATCCACGCCGTCGCCCAAAGATTTCCGTGGTGAAAATCCGGTCGCGAGCATGGCACTCGCCGACAATGTGGCGATCACGAACCGTGGTGCTTATATCCCTGAACCCCTATTTGCTAACGGTCTGGGCGATGTTGAAATCAAACCAGGTGGCATTTTTGCGGACCTGTATTTCAATGTGAGCATCGACTTGATCGTTATTTTGCTTACTCTGGTGGCGAGCCTTCTTGTTGTTAAACTGGTAAATACCCGCGCTGCGGATATTCAGAATGCGACAGGTGTTCGTCCAACGACGTGGTGGGTTAATCTGCTGATTATCGTTGCCCCAATCGCTGCCCTCCTCTGGGGTCTTGGTTTTTATCTGGGCAAACCAGAATTGTCGGGCTTTAACTTCGCGGGTGGTACGCACCTGCGGAACTCTTTGCTGGCGCTGTGGTTGGCTCTGTCACTCTACACAGGTGCATTTATCGCAGAGATCGTGCGTGGCGGTATCAACGCCGTGTCCAAAGGCCAAACCGAAGCGGCGTTTGCACTGGGACTTCGTCCGAACCGCACGATGCGTTTGGTGATCCTGCCGCAGGCTCTGCGCGTGATCATTCCACCGCTAATCTCTCAATTCTTGAACCTGACAAAGAACTCTTCGCTCGCGATCGCCATTGGTTACATGGATGTCCGTTCCACTTTGGGCGGTATTACCGTGAACCAAACAGGGCGTGAGCTTGAAGGTATTCTTCTAGTTGGTTTGTTCTATCTCCTGCTCAGTCTCGCGATTTCGACAGGGATGAACTGGTTCAATGACCGCGTTAAGCTGAAGGAGCGCTAAGATGTCTGATAATGCGCAAACCGTTCGCTATGTGCGCGAATCCATGATCCCACCGTCTGAACCGCCTCTCAAGGAACAAGGTGCGGTCAAATGGATGCGGGAAAACCTGTTTTCGGGCTGGAAGAACACGCTTCTTTCGCTCGTTTCCATCTACGTTCTGGTAAAGTTGCTTTTCGCGCTGGTTCCGTGGTTCTGGAATTCGGTATGGACTGCTGGATCGCTCAATGAATGTCGTGAAACTCTGGCTGTTTTGGAGGGTCTGACCACCCATGGCGGCGCGTGTTTCGCAGTCATCAGCGACCGTTGGCTTCAGCTGCTCTTTGGTTTTTACCCTGCTGAAAGTTACTGGCGCCCGATCCTTGTCTTCATTCTGATGTTCGTCGCATTGGCGCCAATTCTGTTCTCGGCTCGGTTGCCGAAACAACTGCTCTGGTTCTCGATTCTGTTCCCGTTCCTCGGCACGTGGCTCCTCTGGGGGGGCTCGTTCTGGGTTCCGATCCTTGTGATCCTCGGCTTTGTCGTAGGTGCAGTAGGGTTCAAAATCGGCGGCCGTTTCGCGGGTGCGTTCGGTGCTGTGGCACTCGGAATCGCGGGTGCTGCGCTCTGGTGGATGATTGCTATGCCATCTATCAACGGAGCGTTGCACAAGGCCGTTGCCTTGTCGCGCATCGACGGGACGAAAGCTGAGCTACTCGAAACGCTTGTTACAAATCCTGCGCAAATCGATACGATCGAAGCGGAACAGGCCGCCGTGCAGGAGAAGATCAACGAACTGACCGCTGAAAAAGATGTGCTGGTCGTTGAAATGCTTGCTGCTCGCGAGGCTGGGTCTGAACCGTCGTCCGACCAAAAGTCGGCATTCAACGCGATCATGGACGAACTGATGGTAGAGCGTCGTCATTACACGGCGCTGGGCTTTACAGCATTCAAACTGCAGCAAGCGATCAGTGACGCAAACGGTCTGTTGGCCAACATTGAAGCTCTGCCTCAGTGGGAAGCTGACCTGCCCAATGCCATCGTGACCGCAGCTGAGATGGAAGCAGCTCTGCCTGACGGGCTGCACAATCTGGTTTCGGTCAATCAGGTGCCCGCTGGGACATCGCCCGAAGCCGTCGACGCGCTGCGTGCATATCTCGACGCGGATACTGCGGTCCTGAACCTGCGTGCCAACATCGAGACCGCTTATGAACGGCTCGGCATTCTGGGCCTAGCTCCTGTGACCAGCCGTGATTTCGGTGGCTTTATGCTCGCGATGATCATCGGTGTGGCAGGTATAGTGCTGTCCTTGCCACTCGGCATTTTGCTCGCGCTGGCACGTCAGGCCAATCTTACGATCGTCAAAGGGTTCGCCGTTGCGTTCATCGAAATTATCCGCGGCGTGCCGCTGATCGTTTGGCTGTTCACGGCGTCACTACTCTTGAACTACTTCCTGCCGCCACGCACCTCGTTTGACCTTGTGTTGCGCGTTGTGATCATGGTGACCCTCTTTGCCGCTGCTTACATCGCAGAGGTTATTCGTGGGGGCCTTGCGGCACTGCCGAAGGGACAGTTCGAAGCGGCGGATTCGCTTGGCCTCGACTACTGGAAATCGATGCGTTTGATCGTGCTTCCGCAGGCACTCAAGATCTCGATACCTGGTATCGTGAACACCTTCATCGGTCTGTTTAAAGACACCACACTGGTTGGCATCATTGGTCTACTTGACCCGCTCAACCTATCGAACTCGATCCGTGCCGCCGCCGAATGGAACGGCGTCTATTGGGAACTGTTCGTCTTTATCGGCCTTTTGTTCTTTGTCTCATGCTTCAGCATGGGCCGCTACTCGCTCTGGCTGGAGAAAAAACTCCAGCGTGGACACCGCTAAGGAGACCGCCATGTCCGAACTTGCAATCGAACGTCAAATCGACCGCAGCCACATGACGATCTCTGACGAGGTCGCCATTCAGATCAACAACATGAACAAGTGGTACGGTCAGTTCCACGTGTTGCGTGATATTAACTTGACCGTTCAGCGCGGTGAGCGGATCGTAATCTGCGGCCCGTCGGGGTCTGGTAAATCGACGCTCATTCGCTGCATCAACCGCCTCGAAGAGCACCAGTCGGGTGATATTATTGTTGATGGTACAGAGCTGACCTCTGACCTCAAGAACATCGATAAGATCCGTTCTGAGGTTGGTATGTGCTTCCAGCACTTCAACTTGTTCCCGCACCTGACCATTCTAGAAAACTGCACGCTGGCTCCGATCTGGGTCCGCAAGGTCCCACGCAAAGAGGCCGAAGATATTGCGATGCACTACCTCGAAAAGGTGAAGATCCCCGATCAGGCTCACAAATATCCGGGCATGTTGTCGGGTGGTCAGCAGCAGCGTGTGGCGATTGCGCGTTCGCTGTGCATGAAGCCGCGCATCATGCTGTTCGACGAACCGACCTCTGCTCTCGACCCCGAGATGATCAAAGAGGTTCTCGACACCATGATAGAGCTGGCTGAAGAAGGCATGACCATGCTCTGCGTGACCCACGAGATGGGCTTTGCTCAGGCTGTGGCGAACCGCGTGATCTTTATGGATCAGGGTCAGATCATCGAACAAAACGAACCACATGCGTTCTTTAACGATCCTCAGTCGGATCGCACAAAGCTGTTCTTGAGCCAGATTTTGGGCCACTAAGTTCAGACAAATTTTCGAAAGGGGCGGGCCTAGTGTCCGCCCTTACTCGTTCAGCAACTCGCGTGGAGTGGTAAAGGCAACGACGCGACCAGAGGCAGCAGTAACATCTGACCATTGGGCCACATCAAAGTCGATGATGGCAGTCGCGCAGGTCGGGTATGAAGCGTATTTCGGATGGTCGGGGCGATCATGGACAAGCCCACAGGCAAAGCTTCCGATACCTGGGTTGTGACCGATCATGGCAACGATAGGCGCCTTTGCGGTTTTCAGCTCGGCTAGCATCGCCGTCGCGGGCGCGAGGTAGAGAGAGTGCACATAGCGCACAGCGGGCGTAGTCGGCCACTGCTCCATCATAAGGTCCAGCGTTTCCCTCGTGCGCTTAGCGTCGGAGCATAAAACCTCCGTCGGAATATCGCCTCTGTCAGCGATCCATTTCCCGATGGCTGGTGCCGATCGCTGTCCTCGTTCGTTCAAATGCCGATCATGGTCATCAATTGAAAAGTCATCCCAAGATGACTTGGCATGACGAATAAGAACAAGCCGAAGGGTCATTTGTGAAACTCACTCATGAAGTAGGCAGACTGGGCAGGTGGACGTTGTGACGACCCAATGGGGCAGGACCGTCGAACTGCGCATCCGTTGTTTAGGCAGTCTGCACCTTCCGTCCCCGTTAGGTAACCGTGACAGGCTGCCACATCATATCCTGCGGGCACCAATGCTGAGGCCGGACAAGCCGTGACGCATGGTTTGGCGAGGCATGTCGCACAGGGCGGAGGCTCTAGTACGACCTTAGGTGCATCGCGAAGTGCGATGGCGCCGCGAAAGGACGTGAATAAGCCTGCGGTGCCGTCTGCCAAGAACGCGACAGGGGAGGCACAAAATGCCCCCGAACGAATTGCCCAGCTGTAAAACGGATGGAACGGGGCGCCACCAAACGGGAAATATGCGACGCCGTCATATGCGGCCGCGACTTCGCCTAGGACGCGTTTAGACCAACGATCTACGGGGTCGCTTCGCCCATCGCGCCATTCTGGTGACTCGCAAAAAACTGACCAGAACTCCGGTTCTAGTGGAGAGATCAGCACAACTGCCGTCGCCCAGTCTGGGAGATTGTCATCGGCGGATGGAGGAGTAATTCCTGAAATTCTCAGGCCATATCCCTCCAAGTCGCCGATGAGGTTTGTCATGAATTGCGCGGCTTCACACGTGGTTCAGTGGTCCGGATCATGGAGCCAGCGCCGTGTTCTGTGAACAGCTCGAGCAGGCACGCATTCGCGACCCGACCATCAAGGATAACCACCCCGCGTACACCGTCCTCAATTGCTTTGAGAGCGGTTTCGGTTTTTGGGATCATGCCGCCTGCAATGGTGCCATCTGCAATCATTTCGCGCACTTCAGCGGGCGTCATTTGAGTGATCACTTCGCCGTCTTTGTTTTTCACGCCAGATACGTCGGTCAACAAAAGCAGGCGATCGGCCTTAAGGGCGCCAGCAATGGCGCCAGCGGCTGTGTCACCATTCACGTTGAACGTTTCGTTGTCGTTCATGCCAGTCGCGACTGGCGCGATCACTGGAATGATGCCTGCATTGAACATGTCATGCAGCACTTGGACGTTCATTTCGACCGGACGTCCAACAAACCCCAATTCTGGATCGTCGGGTTCACAAACCATCAGGTCGTCGTCTTTGCCCGACAGACCAACCGCGCGACCGCCTTCGTCCATAATCGCCTGAACGATCCGTTTGTTGACGAGGCCCGTGAGAACCATCTCAACGACTTCGACAGTTGCTTTGTCGGTTACGCGTTTGCCGCGCACCCATTGGGATTCGATGCCAAGACGACCAAGCAGATCGTTGATCATCGGGCCGCCGCCATGCACGACAACGGGGTTCAGACCGACCTGACGCATAAGAACGATATCACGTGCGAAATCAGCCATGGCATCCTGATCGCCCATAGCATTGCCGCCAAACTTGACCACGACGATCGCACCAGAATATCGCTGAAGGTAGGGCAAAGCCTCTGACAGAGTGCGGGCAGTTGCGATCCAGTCACGGTTCATGTCTTGTTTCCTCACGGCAGGGCCCTTTCCAAATAGGGGTCAAACGATGCCATAAATAATAGCGCGAAGTGTGGCTATACCGTCCCCTTTGTCAGACGACGTCAATACGATTTCAGGGTAGGCGGCAGGGTGCTTTGCCAAAACGGCCCGCGTGGCTTCGATCGATTGATCGAGCTGCGTTTTGCGGACCTTATCCGTCTTTGTCATAACGACCTGAAACGTCACGGCGGCCTTATCGAGAAGCGACATGATTTCTTCGTCAACGGCTTTGGCGCCGTGGCGGCTGTCGATCAGAACAAAAACGCGGCGCAGAGTAGGGCGGCCAGCAAGGTATCGTTTCAGCAGCCGTTGCCATTTTTCAACGATCGCTACAGGCGCGTTGGCAAAGCCATAGCCTGGAAGGTCGACGATGTAGTGTTCGTCGCCAACGGTGAAAAAGTTGATCTCTTGGGTGCGACCTGGGGTGTTCGAGGCACGAGCAAGCCCTTTACGACCTGTCAGTGCGTTGATCAGGCTGGATTTACCAACGTTGGATCGACCCGCAAAGCAAAGCTCGATCCGATCTGCAGGCGGCATGCCGTCCATGGCGACGACACCTTTGAGGAACTCGATCGGAGCATGGAACAGCATACGACCAGCTTCGACGACCGTCGGGTCCAGATCTTCAACGATCGGAAAACTTAATTGCATGACCATACCCTCTTGGCGGAACAGGCCGCCCTAAAGGCAGCCTGTCAGTTTATTTTGCTTTGCTAGCTTTACCACGTTTGAACGCAGAGGTGATATTGCCCAGAACATCTGGCCGGTGGCCGTGGCTGCGCATGATCGCGTATTGCTGCAGGAACGTGATGGTATTGTTGGTGATCCAGTAGAGAACCAGACCCGAAGCGAACGATCCCAGCATGAACATGAAAATCCAAGGCATCCAAGCAAAGATCATCTTTTGGGACGGATCAGTGGGAGCTGGATTGAGTTTCTGCTGCAGCCACATCGAGATGCCGAGAATGATGGGCAATACGCCCAGCGACAGAATGAACAACATGCTGCCCGGTTCCGGAGTGCCCCAAGGCAGAAGGCCAAAGAGGTTCAGGATCGAAGATGGGTCCGGAGCAGAGAGGTCACGGATCCAGCCGATCCACTCAGCGTGACGCAGTTCGAGTGTGACGAAGATAACCTTATACAGCGAGAAGAAGATCGGAATCTGCAGGATCATCGGCAGACAGCCCGATGCAGGGTTAACCTTGTTCTCTTTGTAGAGCTTCATCATGCCTTGCTGCAGTTTAGCACGGTCATCGCCAGCTGCTTCTTTAAGCTTCTCCATCTCAGGCTGAAGCTCTTTCATCTTCGCCATCGAGACGTAGGATTTATAGGCAAGCGGCAGTACCAACGCTTTCAGAACGAGCGTCAGGACCATGATCGACCAGCCCATGTTGCCGATTACAGCGTTGATGTTGTGCAGCAGCCAGAAGATCGGCTTGGTCAGGAAGAAGAACCAGCCCCAGTCGATCGAGTTGATGAAGCCAGAAACGCCCGCATTGTTTTCGTAGTTGCGGATAGTTTCCCATTCTTTTGCACCCACGAAGAAACGCGTCGAAACGGAAGTTTCCGCGCCAGCGGCGAGCGTCTCGGACTCGAGGATCGCGTCGACTTCGTAAACGTCAGTGGTGAAGTAGCGCGACATCGAAGTGAACGGCTTGCTCTGATCGGGGATCAGGGTCGTCATCCAGTAGTGGTCGGTATACCCAGTCCAGCCTGATTGAAGGACATCAACGCTGCTCACGCCGCCGTCAACTTTGCGGATGTCTTTGTAGGTTTGCTCATCAACCTTGCCGTCAGTCATGCGAACCAGACCTTCGTGTAGGACAAAGAAGCGACGCTGCGCATCCGGTTCAGTGAAGCGGCGGATGAGGCCGTAAGGAGTTAGGGTGACTTCGTCGCCAGACGCGTTCGAGACGGTCTGGTCGATGGTCATCATGAACTTTTCGTCGATCGCGTAGGTGGTGCGGAAGGTCAGACCAGCATCGTTGTCCCATTTCAGCGTGATCGGCGTCTCAGGGGTCAATGTGGTACCTGCTTCGAGTTCCCACATTGTGTCAGGGCCAGGGACGGCATTCGCATCGACGCCAGCATTGCCGATCCAGCCAAAGCTCGCGTAGTAGGCATCGTTCTCACCCTGCGGGCGCATGAGCTGAACGATTTCAGGGCTGTCGACCGCGACGGTGTAATTTTTCAACGAGATATCATCGATGCGACCGCCGAGAAGCGCAATAGAACCTGTCAGTTCGGGGGTTTCAACGGGGACACGCGGCGTTGCGGGCATCGCTGCTTCGGCCACGGCGGGTGCTGCAGCGTCAGCCGATGCGTCGGCAACTGGAGCGGCGACGTCAGTCTGTTCCGTTGCTACAGTTGCATCTGTTGCTGTTTCCGCCGGTTGTTCAGGTGGAAACAGGAAGAACCAAACTGTGATAACCAGAAAGCTAAGTGCTGTGGCAAGAATTAGGTTCTTGTTCTGATTTTCCATCTGAACCGCCCGTTTTGTAAGGTAAATGATCAGGCAGGGTTCAACAGGCCATAGCGTCAAAGGTCAAGCGGTTTTAGGGGTTTTGGCGGATTAGACGCGTGTCACATTGCTGTTTACCCTGCTTTTCGCCGCAAACCGCGACTGCCAACCGCCATAGGGCTGTAGTTGTTGATCCAGTTGTCTACATCCTCGGGCGGTAGGGGGCGTGCAATTCCAAAGCCTTGGACGTGGCGGCAGCCTAATTCAGCCAGCTTTAGGCGTTCTTCGGTGGTTTCGACACCTTCGGCCAGCGTGTCGAGGCCCAGACGATCTGCCATCGTCAAAATCGCAGCGACCATTTTCTGTTGTTCATCATCGGCATCGATGCGGGTCACGAATGATCGGTCGATTTTGATGCGTTCGATCGAATAACGCCGAATCGACGTAATCGATGCGTGGCCTGTTCCGAAATCATCAAGGTCGAGGCTGCAGCCTAGTCCCGCGAGGCCTGAAAGATTTCGGATCACGATGTCATCGGCATGATCAGCAACCACGGTTTCGAGCACCTCAACGGCGAGCCGATTGGCGTCCAGACCAAATTCATGGAGGCGCTGTTCTATCCGATCCACAAGTTGAGGATCTGTTAGCTCTTCTTTTGAGAAGTTCACACCAACGCGGGGGATCAACAGCCCTGTCTCATCCCAACGACGAAGAGATGACAAAGCGTCGTGGATCATCGCTTCGCCCAGTCGATGCATCTGACCAGCCTGAGCCAGTGCGGGCAGGAACTCCAACGGTGGGATCAGCCCGCGCCGCGGGTGCTGCCACCGCGCTAGGGTTTCAAATCCAGTGATTTCTCCGGTGCGTGTCGAAATCTGGGGTTGGAAGAAGGCACGAATTTCACCGTTATCCAAGGCGCGCGTGACTTGTTGGGACAGCTCGTTGCAATTTGCGATACGGTTTCGCATTGATGGGGAGAAGCTTCGGATGGCGGCGGGGGCGTGCCGTTGTGCTTCGATAAGGGCCGAATTTGCGGCCTGCAAAAGTGCGACACCCGTTTTGTGGTCGAGGCGATCTGATAGGCCAAACCCGATCGAGACAGTCAGATAGACGTTCATGCCCGCAATATTAAAGGGTTCGGCCATAGTGTGTTGGATGCGCGAGGCGAGTTGGATCGCGGCCTCAAGGTCAAAGCGTCGCGTCGGAGAAAGCCCTACCGCAAAGGTTGGACCATCGAGCCTCGCAGCGATGTCGTCAGCCCTAAGAATCGCGGAGAGACGCACCGCGACTGATTTGAAAATCGCCTCGACCCCTGATCGGTCATGGCGTTCTTCAATCAACTTAAACCGATCAATTTCAAAGACGATCGCGCCCGTCGTAAGCCCGTTTTGTTTGCCCGAGCGAAGAGCGTTGTCCAGCGCTATAACGAGGCCGTCGCGTGTGGTGAGGCCAGTGGCCGCGTCGATTGGGACCGCATCTGGCAAGTTCGGCAAGATGAAGGCGAGAAACGTCGGCCCCAAAAAGGTCGCGACGATTAATCCGGGTTGCCCTGCCAAAATGTATCCCGCCACAGCGCCAAGCGGCGCAATGAGGATATAGGGCCAGCGGGCCTTATTGCGGCGAACGGCGTCGACGATTGCGTTAGGCATAGTAGTTCATTCCTTTGCCCGTTTCCGGTCAGGATGAACCTAAAGCTCAATTGCTAAGTGAAACCTTAACGTAAGTCGGGAATATCCGGAAAATTGTCCGGTTTTTGTTCATTGATCTGCAATCCTTTGAAGTCAAAGATCGCTGGGTCGAGCAGATGCGATGGGCGCGTATTCATCAATGCGCGGAACATTTTCTGACGGCGGCCTGGTGCGTTTTTCTCCCAACCGTCTAGGATGCCCTTAACCTGTTGGCGCTGCAGCCCATCCTGCGACCCACAAAGATCACAAGGGATGATGGGGTAGTTCATCGCGGTCGCGAACTTCTCGCAGTCGGCTTCGGCGACATGTGCAAGCGGGCGATAGACGAACAGGTCACCTTCTTCGTTAACCAGTTTCGGCGGCATCGTTGCGAGGCGGGAGCCGTGGAAGAGGTTCATGAAGAAGGTTTCGAGAATATCATCGCGATGGTGACCCAAGACGACCGCGCTACAGCCCTCTTCGCGCGCGATTCGATAGAGGTTTCCGCGACGTAGGCGCGAACACAGGGCGCAGAAAGTGCGGCCTGCAGGCACTTTATCCATCACGATCGAATAGGTGTCTTGGTACTCGATCCGATGCGGAACGCCCATTTTCTCAAGGAATTCGGGTAGAACCGTCGCGGGAAAACCCGGCTGACCTTGGTCTAGGTTGCAGGCCAAAAGGTCCACAGGCAGGAGGCCGCGCCATTTCAGTTCATAGAGAATAGCCAGCATTGTGTAGCTGTCTTTGCCACCTGACAAACAAACGAGCCAGCGGGCTTCACGTTCGATCATCCCATACTGTTCGATCGCCTCACGGACGTTTTGAACAATGCGTTTGCGCAGCTTTTTGAATTCGGTCGACTTTGGAGCGCCGTGAAAAAGCGGATGGATGTCGTCCAGATCGTCGAGCATGGCGCGTCCTTTGTCGTGATTAGTGGTCGTGATTGCAGCGGTGTTTGGGTTCAGGAACGTTATCGATTCCCGACCCACCCCAAGGATTACACCGAAGAATGCGGTAGATCATCAGGTAGGTACCTTTGATCGCGCCGTGTTTTTCCAGCGCCTCCATGCCGTATGCAGAACAGGTTGGCTGGAAGCGGCAGCCGTGTCCGACCCATGCGCTAAAGACCAATCGGTAGAACCTGACGGGCAGGGATATAACCCAAGCAGCGGGTGTCATTTGTGCACCTTTCGCAGAGCCCAGATCAGGTCCTTTTGCATTTGTTTGAAATCCGCCGTTGCCGTGATTTCTTTGCGGCCGATGAGGACATAGTCCCAGCCGGCTTGGGCGTGGCTGTGCATCACCAGACGGGCAATTTCGCGCAAACGTCGTTTGGCGCGGTTACGTGCGACCGCGTTCCCCACCTTTTTCGAGCAGGTATAGCCAACACGAAACGGCGCATCGTCGCCACGTTCGCGGGCTTGGAGGTGAAAGCCTGATGTGCCCTGACGCCGCGCATTGGCGGCCCGCAGAAAATCGGCCCGTTTTTTCAGGACCGACGGACGAACGAAAACCGCCGCAGGCTGCGCCTCGGCGGTTCGCGTCGAATTCTCTTGCGGTGTCACAACGGACCCCGCAGGCGCCATTAGGCGCTCAGGACCTTACGGCCACGTGCGCGACGGGCGTTCAGGATCTTGCGGCCAGCTTTAGTCGCCATACGGGCGCGGAAGCCGTGACGGTTCTTACGAACCCGGTTAGAAGGTTGGAACGTGCGCTTCATCGCGTTCTCTCCGGTCAGATGGGCCGAACCTTTACAGATTCGAGGCCGTGAAACTTTGAAGCCCTGCCTTTAGAGGGGCCTCACCACTCTGTCAACGCGGTTGGGGGTAGGTTTTTGACAAAACCGTCACATTCCCTGCCCCATGTTACAAAACTGGCCAGATTTAAGGCCAGTTCATCAACCTCGCGTGAGCATGGCTATGCGGGGGCGTTGGATTTGTCCATGAAAGATCAAAGCCAACGGAGCAAAAATGATAGAGAAATCAATTCTGGAGCCAACACTTCTTCGGCGTTTACCCATCGTCGTTATTCTCGTTGGCGCGATTCTTGGCGTCTGGTTTCTGCGCGATACGCTGACCTTTGAAACCTTGCGAGGGAACCGTCAGCTTCTCATCGACTTCCGAGATGCGAACCCCGTATTGTCGGTCCTTGTCTTCGTCATCGTTTATATCGTGATCGTTGCGTTCTCTCTGCCCGGAGCGACAGTTGCGACTTTGACGGGCGGGTTCCTCTTCGCGACTTTTCCTGGCGTTATGTATAACGTTCTCGGTGCCACTGTCGGCGCGTCTGCATTGTTTCTAGCTGCACGCTGGGGTCTGGGAGAACGACTGTCCGCGAAAATGGATGGGTCAACTGGCGCGATCAAGCGGATCAAAGATGGGATCGACGAAAACCAGTGGTCGATGCTGTTCCTAATTCGGCTTGTGCCAGCCGTACCGTTCTTTGTTGCGAATCTCGTGCCCGCGCTAGTGGGCGTGCCTTTGCACCGATTTGTGATTTCAACGGCGCTGGGCATTGTCCCAGGGGCTTTGGTGTTCACGTCGATTGGGAACGGTTTGGGCGCGGTTTTTGATCGCGGAGAATCGCCCGATTTATCGATCGTGTTCGAACCATCTGTGCTGCTACCCTTGATGGGCTTATGTGCGCTGGCCGCATTGCCCATCGTTGTCAAAGCTATTCGGAGATCAAAGAATGGATGAACTTCGGTGTGATGTTTGCGTGATCGGCGCAGGTTCTGGCGGGCTCTCGGTCGCGGCGGGGGCTGTGCAAATGGGGGCCAGCGTCGTCTTGATCGAAGGCCATAAAATGGGCGGTGATTGCCTGAACTATGGCTGCGTGCCGTCAAAAGCGCTTTTGTCAGCGGCGCGATCGGGTCAGGATTATGTTTCCGCCAAAGATCACGTCGCGCGAACGATTGCCGCGATTGAACCCCATGACAGTCAGGACCGATTCGAAGGGCTGGGGTGCACGGTGATCCGTGACTATGCACGTTTTATTTCACCCGCTGTCGTGCTCGCAGGTGGACAGCACATCCGCGCACGCCGATTCGTGATCGCCACGGGATCGTCACCATTTGTCCCGCCAATTGACGGCATCGACACTGTAGAGGCGCATACGAATGAAACGATCTTTGATCTCAGGGAAAAGCCAAAGCACCTGATCATCATCGGTGGTGGTCCGATTGGGATAGAGATGGCGCAAGCGCATCGCGGGTTTGGCTGCGAGGTTACCGTTATTGAAGGCGCAGAAATCCTCGGAAATGAAGACCGAGATGCGGCTGATGTGATCAGGACTTCGTTGGTGGAGCAGGGCGTAGCGATTCTCGAGAACTGTAAAGCGGTGCACATTTCAGCCGAGAATGGCGTCACCGTTCAGACGGATCGGGGTCCTATTGTCGGGTCGCACTTGCTCGTCGCGGCTGGACGACGCGTAAATATCGGTAAGCTCGATTTGGCAGTGGGTGGCGTCGACCACGACCTCAAAGGTATCCATGTCGATGCTGGACTGCGGTCGGTGTCCAACCGAAATGTCTATGCCATTGGCGATGTTGCTGGCGGGATGCAGTTCACGCACCTTGCGGGCTATCATGCGGGCGTAATCGTTCGGTCAATGTTGTTCGGTCTGCCCGCCAAGGCGCGGACCGAACATATTCCACGTGTGACCTACACTTCGCCTGAGTTGGCTCAAATTGGCCCGACGGAGGCCGAGGCCACTGAAAAATACGGTGCTAAGCTGTCGGTCCATCGCGTTGAATTTGCGGGCAATGACCGCGCCGTTGCCAGTGGGTCAACCGTGGGCTTTCTCAAACTTATGGTCGTCAAAGGTCGGCCTGTTGGTGTGACAATCGTCGGCCCTCAGGCGGGCGAGTTGATCGCAATGTGGGCAATGGCGATCGCAAATAGGTCTAAACTTTCGTTTATCGCCAATACAGTTTTGCCTTACCCGACCTTGGCAGAGATTAACAAACGCGCTGCGAGTGCCTATTTTACTCCAAAGTTATTCGAAAGCCCGCTCGTTAAGCGGGTCGTGGGGGTGGTGCAGCGATTGCTGCCCTAGTCCCGAAACGGAGGGGCAATGTTCAAAACGCTATCGGGGCGTTTTTTGATTCTGACCGTCATCTTTGTCATGTTGGCAGAGGTGTTCATTTTCGTGCCCTCTGTCGCGCGCTTCCGTCAGGATTACCTTTTGCTGCGCCTTGAGCGGGCGCAGATCGCGTCTTTGGCTCTTTTGGCAGACGATATGATTACGCCAGAGTTGGAGGCGGAGCTTCTCGACAATGCGGGCGTGTTTAACGTGGTGTTGCGGCGTGATGAGGTGCGGCAGCTTGCCTTGTCCTCGCCCATTCCGGGACAAGTCGAAGCGACTTACGATATGCGCGATCCTGGTGCGCTGGCCTTAATCCGTGACGCAATGTCAGCGCTGCTTTCGACGCATAACCCCGTTATCCGCGTGATCGGGAACCCAGTTCAGGATGGTGGCTTGCTCATCGAGGTCACGATGGAGCAGGGGCCGCTGCGCGTGGCGATGCTGGAATACGGTCTGAACGTGCTTCTCTTATCGGCTGTTATCTCGATTATCACCGCGCTCTTGCTGTTCTTTGCGGTGCAGGTGTTCTTGGTAAAGCCCATTCGCGGCGTGGTGCGCCACATGACGCTCTACGCAGAAGCACCCGAGGATGCCCGTAGGTTTATTGAACCTAGTGCTGGGGTGCTGGAGCTGCGAGAGGCCGAACAGGCGTTAAAAACGATGCAGGAACAGCTCACGGGCGCCCTCAAACAAAAAGATCGTCTGGCGCAGCTGGGCGAAGGTGTCGCGAAGGTGAGCCACGACCTGCGCAATATTTTGACCTCTGCTCAGCTGTTCACAGATCGGATCGAAGTTTCGAATGATCCTGCGGTTCAGCGACTCGCCCCGAAACTCGTGAACTCGATCACGCGAGCCGTGCATTTGTGTGAAAACACTTTGGCGTTCGGTCGGGCGGAAGAAGCGCCGCCAAAACTAACGCGTTTTGCACTGGCGGAAATTGTGGCGGACGTCATCGATAGTGAACGCCTCTCAGCTGGCGACTACGATTTGTCGTTCTCCGAGGACGTTGCTGCGTATCTGATGATCCGAGCGGACAGCGAACAGATATACCGCGTCCTTTCCAATCTGGTGCGGAATGCGAGGCAGGCCATTATGGCGACGGGGAAGGGGGGTGAGATCAACATACATGCCGCTGAGACCGAAGATAGCTGGCACATCACCGTCTCTGACACAGGGCCAGGGCTTCCTCCGCGTGCCAAAGACCACTTGTTCCAAGCCTTTCAGGGCGGCGCAACAAAGGGTGGTTCGGGGCTTGGCCTTGCGATTGCAGCCGAATTGGTGCGCGGCCACGGTGGAATTCTGCAATTGGCCGAGAGTGGTGCGAACGGAACATCCTTTGAAATGACCCTGCCAAAGGCCGAAATCAGACTTTCTACACCTGAAGCGTAAAAACTTTCATTTCGGCTCTTGCCAATACCAAACGGTGGGGATACATCGCCCCCACTCTGACGCGGACTGGTAGCTCAGTTGGATAGAGTACTTGACTACGAATCAAGGGGTCGGGGGTTCGAATCCTCCCCAGTCCGCCATTTAAATTTTATTATTGAAAAAAATAAAGAGTAAAATCAAACACTTACGTTGAATTGGGCGATTTTGAGCCGTCCTGAGTGTTATTGATCTCCAAAATTGCTACACTTTTTGCTACACATCCTGTCGTGGAGTGGAGCGCACATGAAACCTATCTTGCGAAACGGGACATACTACATCCGACGTCGTGTACCTGCGAGGTTTTCATCGGTCGAGGGGCGCAACGAAGTTTGGATTTCCCTTAAGACAGATTCGCAAAAGCTTGCGCAAGAGAAAGCCCAGCGTGTTTGGTTGGAACATCTGCGTGCTTGGGAAGCTCAATTGCTTGGTAATTCAGATGATGCTTTCGAGCGGCAGAAATCGGCTAAGCTGATCGCTCAAGGGGTGGGTTTTGACTATGTGCCAATTGATCAGGTCGCTCAGTTGTCCACCGAAGCAATTCTTGAACGAGTTGAGGCAGCTGTAAGTGCTATTGGGCCAAGGAACGAACAAACATTATCCGCCCTTCTTGGTGTCGAGCCTGTGCAGAATCTGAGGCTTTCAGAAGTCTTGGAAAAATTTTGGGAGAATTCCCAGGACTTGGTTTTGGGGAAAAGTGCTGACCAAGTTAGGCGTTGGAAAAATCCCCGGAAAAAAGCTTTTGCCAATTTTATCAGTGTTGTTGGCGATCTTCCTGTCGATGAGCTTACAAAGAGTCATTTTTTGCAGTTTCGAAAGTGGTGGCTAACTCGTATCGAGATGGAGGGCCTTACGCCAAATAGCGCAAATAAAGATTTGGTTCATCTTCAGTCAGTCTTAAAAAAGGTAAACGACCTATTAAACTTAAACCTTGTTCTGGAATTTGGCGGTCAAAAACTGAAGGAAAAACCAAAGGCGGATAGACCTCCGTTCACTGACGTTTGGATTGTGGAGAGGATCCTCAGGCCCGGTGCCCTAGATGGGTTAAATCCCGAAGCACGTGCAATCCTACTCGTGATGATCAATACTGGTTGTAGGCCAAGCGAAATCGCAGGCTTAAGCCCTGACGAAATTGTTCTGGATGGGCCAGTGCCCTACATCATGATCAGAAACAATATTCATCGACAGCTGAAGAGTGATCCTTCAAAGCGAGACATTCCATTGGTTGGCATTAGTCTGGAGGCAATGCGTCGCTTCCCTCAGGGTTTTGCCCATTATCGCGCAAAACCAAGCACTCTCTCGGCGACGGTAAACAAGTATCTGCGTGAAAATGGCCTTCTCGAAAGTCAAAAGCATGTGATGTATAGCCTGCGGCATAGTTTTGAAGATCGGATGCTTGATGCAGGCATTGATGACCGTATCCGGCGTGAATTGTTTGGTCATTCTTTGGGGCGTGAAAAGTACGGGGATGCTGGTGGAATTAATAAGAAGCACGAGCTCTTGTTGGAAATTGCACTTTAGTTGAAGTGACTTAGGTATGATTTCGAGCGTTCGAATGCTGCCAGTTCATTTTGCACTTGCATCAGGTCATTCTCTAATCTGATGAAGATCGGCAGAAGACGGTCATCTTCAGCTAGACCTTTGGCGACGTGATGCAATGCACTTATAATGCGCTTTTCTAAATTCTTCTTGTTTTGTTTTTGAGTAGGTAGTTTTGTTTTTACCTTTATGTAATCAAAGTTTGGTTCCATCCATATTTTAACTCCAATGCAGATCCTCCAAGTGGGTTTTCCGACTAGGTGTTATGTCTGGCATCGCACCATAACTGGAAGATACCAGTTCTAGTTTTCAGAAAGGTTAACGTTTTCTTAGTTTTGCGATGTTCCGAGTGGAAGAAGCTGAAATGTTTATTACCTATGTGATTAATGATTTTTGAAGAATCTCCAGAGATTGAAGATTGTTTGAGGCGACCGAATACCATCTGCCAGGGATTCATGTGCAGTCAGGCGCGGTTCCTGAGGCATCACACGAAACAGCAGAACACTTCTTAATGTGGGGGCTCAGTATGGGGGCCCGGTTTACATGGCGAGTACCTTGGCTCCATGTCTAGGGGAGTGCAGCTTGGTTTATCAGTTGATTAAAGGTAGTCTTGAAGGATATGTTTAAATCGATGCTAAAATTTAAGAAAGGTGAGGGTACATGACAAAAGATATTAGTGAAATGCAGCCCGATGAGCTGGCGAAGCACATCGAAGAAGCTAAAAAAGTTCTTGAAAAGAAAAAGGAAAGCGAGCTTGAAGTATTGGCAAATGAGATTTCTGCCGCAGTGAAAAAAAGTAGTTTCTCGCTAGAAGAAGTTGCAAGAAAACTTGGCTTGAAGTTGGTAGATGGCATTGCCGATGCTGGCAACACTCAAAAATCCAAAGCGCCTAACAAATATTTTAACCCTGACAATCAGAACGAGGGCTGGTCGGGCGTGGGTGCGCCCCCGAACTGGCTTAAAGACTATCTGCGAAACGTCAGAAAGCTTAATTACGAAAAGTTCAGCACCAAGCACCCGCTTATTGCCCCTGAGCTTGCAAAGCTTGAGAAAAAGTGATCTCCGATCTTATGTAAGTAATTAATAAATATAGTAAATAAAAATAAATAGAACTTAATAAACATTTATTATTGATTTATTAAATAAATATGATATAGATACGCCATAACTTTTATTATGGAGTATTTAAATGAGTTATAATTTTAGAAACTGGAGACTTGATGTCTCCCAAGCTTTTGATACTAAACCAAAGTCGCTAGATTTTGTGCTTCCGGGCTTACTGTCTGGCACAGTGGGCCTACTGGTGGCACCTGGTTCTGTAGGCAAATCTTTCCTGGCTCTTGAGTTCTGCATCTCGATTGCTGCAGGACGTGATGTCTTTGGGCTGTTTGCTGGGCAGGAGTTCAAAAAAGGGCCGGTCTGCTTCCTGTCGCTCGAAGACGGTGGGGCTGTGCTTCATCATCGGCTCTATGCTCTGCGTGAGTATTTGACAGAAGAAGACAAACTGAACATCGAGCAAAATTTTGATGTGTTCGATGCATCAGGCCGTGGCTTTTCGCTGACAATGGCTGACGGTGTGTTGCCCAGCATGGTTTTCCAAGAACTGGAATCATACTTGGATATTCGCAAGCCAGTCTTGCTGGTGATTGATACGCTCAACCGTGCCCTTGGTGGGCTGAACGAAAGCTGTTCAGCAGTAGCTTCCAAAGTGCTTCATCAGCTTGAGCAACTTAACCGAAAAGTAGGCTGCGCAACGCTCATCCTGCACCACGCAAACAAGAGCAGTGTCTTGAATGGTAACAGCACAGCACAGGGAATCCGTGGTAGCTCTGCGTGGTCAGATAACGCCAGATGGCAGGCCAATATGGCTGTGATGTCGGAGGCGGAACTCGCAAATTATGAAGTTGACCAAGACAATCGAAAATCATGGGTAAAGCTTGATCTCGTCAAATGTAATCACATTGCCAACACTACCGATATTTGGCTGACACGTGATGAAAACGGTGTGCTCACCGGTCAAGTGCCACCGAGATCGACAAATAGCGGTCGGACAAAAAAGCGCCTTAAGGGCGGTGATGACTCTGACGTGGGAGAAATCCCGTGGTAAGCCTGCCAGAGTTTGCGCTGGTGGATCCAGTCACCCTGAACACAGGTTTGTTTCGCTCCCTACCCAAGGGGGCGAGGCCTGTGCTGGGTGTTACAAAAGAACATAAAGATTTGGCTTATCGATATGCAGGGCATCACCTCGATGAAATTGGTCTTCGTGTCTTTCTAACCGTGTTGGGTTTGGCGGGCATGCAGAAGAAAACTGTGCCCAAAGAGGGTGGGTCAGACCGCATCCAACAACTTCGTCGGGGTACGGAACTGCAAGGCAGCGCTGAGCATGGGAAATGCTTGCTTTGGTTCGGGTCCGTACTCGACTTGGTTTCTGCATGCGGGTCTGCGAAGACCACCAGCAACAAGAAGACCGTGCTGGCACGCTTGCAGCAACTGTCAGAGATTTCGATCTCTGTGACTGAGCTAGAAACCGGAAAAACCGTAGCTTTTCAACGATTGCTAAATTTTGCTGTGGATCCTACCGGTAAGCAGATTGCTGTTCTGATTTCACCGCATGTCAGCAGCGGAGTTTTGGGCAAACAGTATGTGAAAATCGACCTGAAAAAGCTCAGGAGTATCGGTAGCGCAGCTGGACAGGTGCTGCATGCAGTTCTGTCTGCTCGCATAAGGCCTTCACAGAGCTTCCCTGTGACATATCGCTTGGCAACCCTGGCTGAGATAGCGTTTGGCCCGTCTGAAACGCTCACGGTGGCCAGAAAGCGCATGCAGATTGTCAGACAGGCAGTTCATGAGCTTGACCATGTTGGTTGGGCAGTTTTCGAAGACCTGACCGGTAACCGTGCAGTTTCAATCATGCACCTCGACAAGGTTGATCCAAACAAATGGATCGAAATCGAAGCAAGACGGGCGAAAGTAGCGTGATTTCGACATATCGTTCACGATGTCAGACATATCGTTCACGCTGAAACACTGACAAAACCCCGGAAAAGTCAATAAAAATTGGGGTTTTGATACACTTCCAAAAATCCGTACTAAGATATTTACTATGAATAACATCACTCTGAAGAGTGAGTGGGATTATTCTAACACGCTCCTCCCTCCTAGGAGGGGGGGATTGAACTGGTAATGTTTTCCCCTGGGGATTCTTGCTGTGGTTAGGTTTCCGGAAAACTTGTTTTGGTGATGTTTTTAGCCTCACGGCTATCTTGGGTCATCTTTAAGATTTACGGCGTTTCTGGAACTCAACAAAGGCTTTCTGAGCTGTGTAGAAAGCATACTGTTCCGCTCTTTCTGTGCTTCCCTTACGTTCCGAGATATCTGGTGAAAACTGCATGATGCCCTCAGTGACCTGGTTTACTTCAAACCCTACACGGAAAGCATGAAAGCAGAAGTGCCAGTCGATTTCAGATTGACTTGTCTTGCTGGAACTCTGCACGTTCGAATAAATCGAAAACAAGTCAAAGTTCGAAGTTTTCGAACATTTCTCGAAGTTCTGATTTCGAACCCGAACATTCTCGAACTGTGTCGATTTATCATTGTTCGAGATTTCAGTAATGTTGAGCGTTACAGGGTTCTCGTAAGCATGAACAAGCTTTGTGTAGATCTTCTGATGTGCATATGAAGACTTAACATTGCGGTAGCCAGCAAGGCGTCCGTTTTGAGTTGCACCGTGTGCTCCTGCATCCAGCCCATACTTTCGTGAGAGATATCTCTGGGCTTCGAGAATGTCGGATGCAGATAGCCTATCAGCCTCAAGCTGAACCCAGCCCTGCATGTTCTTCGGGGAGCTTTCAATCAGGATAGCTGGCACGCAGTTATCTGCTGTCATCTGCTGCAGTGTATGCTCTGAGATGTCATCGATGAAGACCAAAGGGGCATAGCTGCCATCTGCATGGGGTGCTGGCGCAATGAAGACATTGAAGCCTTCCATGTTACGTGCCCACCAAAATCCTAAGTGCTTCTCGACTTCATCCAGCGTCAAAATTTTTGGTGGCATGGTCTTTGTAGACTTGGGTTCACGCTTTGCATCAGCAGGTGTGGCACCAAACACAAGTTGTGTCTTGAAGTGACTTACACCAACTTTCTGCATTACTTTTAACTGCTTAACGGCTTTATCTTTATAAGTGTCTTTCTTCATGTTCTTGCTTTCCCTGTGGAAAAGCATATAGCAAACCTTTTTATAGATTTAAAGAATTATTTGTTGACTTTCTAAAAGTATTTAATTATTAGATTGCTCATTCATTAAGGAAAGGATTTAAGATGAATAATAGTAGCTATGAAAGACTTAGAGATGCTGAACGTATTGCTAAAAGGGCATACCGCAGATTCAAGAGCAAGCTATCCAAAGATGAACGTGCAGGATATAGTTTATTTGTTGATCTGGTTGCGGTCGTGAAAAACTCTGAACGGTTTCTTCTGCAGTCTCGAGTTTTAGAAGCAGGTCTGGAAGCTGACCCAAAGTTTGTCAGCATTTCTGCTCTTTATGAGAACTTAAAAGAACTTGATTTTGACGCTTGTGCGGCCCTTAACGCAAAATCTTTAGGGATTCCAAGTGTTGATGTTTTTATTCACTTTGTTCCAGAGGCCAAAAGTTTCCCGGTGGTGCGATTTTTTATCTTAGACCGGGACATTTTCACGGCTTCAATGACGAGCTCATTGTTCAAGAGCCTGATGTTTGATTTTTTCCGAAACCATAATGTTGCGGAAATTAAGGCGGATATGGTCACACTTCGGCACAATGCTACCACAGAGAAAGACCCAGATGGTCGCATTGAAAGCTTTGTGTCTTTGGCATATTTCGTATCGTCGGTTATTTTCGAAAAACCAACAACACAAGGTGAGCAACGTCACGCACGTATTTCAGACTGTGACTATGTAAGAGGACCAAACGGTCGCTACGAAGCGCACAACTATTACACGTACATTTGTGAGCATTCCGATGCTCAAGACTTTCGCAACTCTGTGCGGGAGAAGCGTCAAGCTCATGGCTTTACTGGGACGGGTGGCACCAAAGCATTTCACTATCGACAAGCGCACTGGCGTTACTATCGAGAGCTTGGCAAAGAAGTATTCGTAAGAGGCTTCTTCGCAGGACGAAAGAAGCCGGAAGTGAACGTTGTGAGATGAAAGAGGCGGGCATTGCCCGCCTCTTTCTTATGTTTGGTGGATTCCCAGATACCTGTTTTGCTCGGCCAGAATTCTCAGCAGTTCGGGATGGTCAAGAGGTGGGATAGAAAACACGAGGTTCACTGTATCCCTGTACCCTTGCACCACCCCACCAAAGTTCAAGCTGCCTTGGTTTTCATGACTTTTTCGAACTTGTCGGAGAAGTCTCGCATCGCTGTAGCGAGATGGAACACTGACTCTTTCGTCTTGAAGCTGTCGTCTGTGATTGTCTGAAGGAGTTCTTGATACTTGACCATATGATTGACGATTTCCCGATGCGTTTGCACGTGCGCTGTTTCCATTTCTGCTATCGCCTCGACTAATTTGTTGAAGGGATGCTCCTCGGGCGGCGTGTCGTCTGGGCTGTTTAAGTCTATCAGATTGTCTAAAATTCTGCTCAGCATCTCGCTGACCATTATCTTGAACTCTGCATCGTTCAGTTCTGTATTTTGTGATATGTTCGTTGATGTATTCATGATTTAAATCCTTATTTTTGAATAATTTTCTAAGGTCAGCAATAATCTGACCATCTTTCTCGATGATGAGCACGTTGCGTGTGTCGCCTAATCGGACGGTCACTTCGTGCTCTTCTTCGATGTGTGCCAGAGCTTCTGCCAGCTGCAGGGGGTCTGAAATATCTCGCATTTGGTAGTAGATCCCCGGCAGGTCTATTTTCATGCGCTCTGCTCTTCTGAGCTGCTTGCTGCTGAATGCAGCTAAAGCTGGTGACCCATTAGTGAGGTCACGCAAGGCATCTGCTTCTGCAAGATAGCCGTTTTCTTCGAGATGCTTCACAACTGCTTTGTTGTGCTTACCTTTCGTCAGCGGATGCCCAAATTCGAGCTCACAAAGACGGGCGATTTTCTCGTTCTTGAGATACATCATCTGCTGATTGAGCTGATGTCCGGCTGTCGTGCTCTCATTGATGACCAGGTGATAGTGGGGCGCATCATGTACGTCATCATGGCGGCGCTTGTTATGCTGTATCAGCAAGTAATCGTCACCAATGCCCCCCTCAGGGTCCAGCTCATCAAAAATTAGGGCCAGAACAAAATTCAGCTGTTCAGGTGACAGTGTAAACTGTGGACTGATGACGATGTGCCTGTTTCCGTATTTGCGGTTGTTCATGCGGGCGATGATGTCGCCATCTCCTGGGATGCTGTCGTTGCCATGCAGCACGGTAACGAGGTCGTTGTCATCTTCGTTCGTGATGTGTGCCAGCAAGCTGCCAGAACCGCCAACCTGCACCCTGGTTTGCTTCAGGATCACAGCTTTACTGCCTTCGCTATGTAGTCACGCACAGCTTGAATGTTCTGCTGAATACGCTGAAAATCTTTTTCAGGCAGGTGCGCTGTCATAGGGCTCAAATTGTATGCTCGTGCAATCTGATTGACGTTTGAGCCAATCTTACCGAGTTCGCCCAACATTGCCGCCAAGGCTTTCCTATCAGGAAACTTATGGGCTGCTTCTGGGCCTATCATGGTAAAGCGGGCATAGTCAGTGAATGAAAGGCCGTGTTCGTCTTTTCGCTGACGGATTTCTTCATATTCTTCTTCCGTGACTCTTATCTTTATATCTCTTAGCTTTTTCTTATCTTCCATATTCTTCTCCAATTTATTTTTAAAAGGGGTTTGCGGGACTTCCCCAACAGGCTTCATGAAACATCATCATGGATGATGGGTGTGAAATGAACGGCTTGCTTAAATACTGCCATTCATGGGGTGGTCGTATTTTGCCTTTCCGAGACCTTTAACTTTTTTGAAATCTACCCCCACTAAATGACTTTGTAAGAACTGGTTAAAATTAAGTTAAAGGATAAATTTATGGAGACAAAAGTAATGACAAATGTTTTGCATGCACTGGGAGGTTATGACGCTGATGAGCTAGATAACGAATTCTTCAATCAAGAAGTGCCTGAAAGAAATTGTTGGGATGATGATGAGGAGGATGAAGAAGTGTTGGATCTTCCTCATTTTCCGGAAAGAGGTCGTAAATCGCAGTCAGATGATGACATTGAAATTCTGATGTTACGACCTGGTCGTAATCAGACTGAAAACATCATGGACGTAAATTCACAGAATACGACCACTGAAGCTGAGGGCGCTTTACGACCATCAGAGGAAAATAGCTCTGCTGAACAGAAAGATGTGGATGCAGTGGATCAGTTTCTGAGAAGTCTGAATCTGGATGAAGATGATGACGACTACTTTGGCTATGATGATGAAGAAGATCCTCTGATGTTCCAGCTTTCAAGGCTCGATGAATACGGATATTTTGAGGATGGCCCATTTCAAGAAAACCGAACACTTGAGCTCATCGATCTACTTGTTCGACTTGCTCTGTCATATGCGTCCAAACATGGGCCTGTTGATCAGGATGAATTCAAGAGGCTTTACTATCGTATCGACTTCTTGAAGTTCAGCATGTTCAACGAAGTGACGCCAGACGACCTGCTGGGGTTCAAGTTCTTATCCGGGCTGATTTCTTATGAGGAATATGACGAGAGGCTGAAGGATTGGGAAAGACTTCAGGACGATGCCGAAGTCTGACTTCATTTTCCGATGTCGCTTTCAGTAATTTCTTGTTCTTTTTTTGTTAAGCGTTCGCGCAAACTTACTTGAAAGTAGTTGTTATCCCCAAGAGACTGTCTTTCGACTTTTATCCATTACAACGTCGTGGCCTTTGTCGCGCGGACTACAGCAGTTCTTTATGGTCGCTGATGATACCTCCCACCAAAGTAGGAAACGGCCCATTGCTGCCGTTCATTGGTCCGTCCAGTGCTGCGGTGCAGCTTCACCAAACCGGCCATTCGTATATCGTGTAGCATTTTGTAGGCTGAAACGCCGGTCTGCGGACAAAGAAGCCGTTCATGACCTGCTTTGAATGCTGATTTCATAATCCGACCAGGGAGTTCCCCGGCATCAGGACGTGGCGGCGGTGCTTTTCTTTGCAACGAACGCTGCGAATTTGTCCCAGGTTTGCGCCCCGTATTCGACGGCACCAAATCCAATGACGATAGCGCGACGTTCAGCCGAGGGGTGCATCTGACGCAGAGTGACTGCCGTCTTGCCATTGGCCTGCTGGTCGAAAGTCACCAGCATGCGAAAGGCGTCAGGATCGTTTTCTACATCACTCCCGTGGATGAATTCTATCATCCTGGACGGCTCGATCCGCAGAAACTCCATGCGATTTGGGAAGACAGTTCCGTCCGGCGCTGTCATGTCGAACCGCCAAACCCCACCAACGCGGATATCGATCTCATGGGTTTGCGTTTCAAAGCCGCTCGGTCCGAACCACTGAACAATTTGTGCAGGATCGATCCAGGCGCGGAACGCAGTCTCGCAATCCGCATCGACGACGCGGGCCATCACGACTTCCCTTTCCAATTGCAGTGCGGTCCACGGCGAGTCGATTTCATGCTTTTTGTCAGTCATCGGGATTTTCAGCCTTCATGTTTTTTAGGTGTGCCTCGTAGCGATCCATGCGGCGCTCCCATTGCTGGCGATAGGTGGCCATCCAGTCTTCGGCAGCCTTCAAAGCCAGAGGGTTGAGAGAGCAGATACGGCTGCGGCCTTCGCGTTTGGAGACAATCAAACCCGCACTTTCCAAGACGCCGAGGTGCTGCGTGAAGGACGGCAGGGCCATCCCGAAAGGTTTCGCCAATTGCGAGACTGCCGTTGGGCCATTGCTCAACGCTTGGACCACGGCGCGCCGCGTTGGATCGGCAAGTGCGCTGAAAGTCGTTTCGATATGGGAATCATTGTTAGGCATGTACCTAACTTAGGCTGGCACCTTACTTAGGTCAATACCTAATGAATGTCCTCGCGCTTACCGAATGCGGTCATCTGATCAAAGCAGAATTCGGGAGGTAAGGGCTCGAAGCGGACTACGAATGCGTCGTAGCAAAACGCCCGATCTCAGGATTCTAAATGTCGGCTTTCACCGCCGACCTTTAGCTGGCTCGCTATCGCAGCGAATGTCCGGTTTCCGCCCAAAATGTAAAAGGCGCGTTCTGATCCATCGCATATTTCAAGCGATTTCTAGGTTATTGCCTGTCGACCTGACGTGGTGATGGCATCAAATCGGCCATTTCTCATCCATAATCAACATATAGAAAAGGCGCCCAGTGGGCGCCTACATTTTGTGTTGAGAAAGTCGTCGCGAAATCTTTGCCCCGAAACCGAGACAACTTTGCCCCGATTTACAAACTCAGTGGGTCCAGACGGTGCGGCGGTTGGTGGCGAAGTTGTCGCCGTAGCCGCCGGGGCGCACGTTGGGTTTGCGGGTCTTGGGGTCTTGGACGATGGCGTCGATGCCATGCGCCTGAGCGTAGTCAATTGCCGCTTCTTTGGAGTCGAATTTCAGTTTGACTTGCGCTTGCGTGTCACCCGACGAGGTCCAGCCCATCAGCGGGTCAACTTCGCGTGCCGACGCCGGAGCGTATTCCAAAACCCATTGCTTCATCTTGGCGGTGCCAGACGACATTGCAGTTTTTGCTGGGCGGTAGATTCGTGCGCGCATCGGTATGCCTCCAAATTCCTTGGCTCCTTATCGTGAAAAACGCGGGCAGTTTCAAGCTATGTCAGCAGATGATTGCTCCCCCCTTGAAGGTGAACAAAAAGAGGACATTATAAGGGCCGACAAAGGAGCTCAGATGCACAACAACAACCCCCAAGACATGCCAATGCTGCACCGCGCGCCTCAACAGCGCGAAAAGCTGGAAGGCGGCAAACGGTTTGTCATGAGCACAGAGTTCGAACCCGCAGGCGATCAGCCCACGGCGATTGCGGAACTGTCGACGGGTGTTTTGCAGGGCGAACGCGATCAGGTGCTGTTGGGGGCGACGGGCACGGGTAAGACATTCACCATGGCCAAGGTGATCGAGGAAACGCAGCGCCCTGCGATTATCCTCGCCCCGAACAAGACGCTCGCGGCGCAGCTATATGGGGAATTCAAAGGGTTCTTCCCCGACAACGCCGTCGAATATTTCGTGTCCTACTACGACTACTACCAGCCCGAAGCCTATGTGCCGCGGTCGGACACCTACATCGAAAAAGAGAGCCAGATTAACGAACAGATCGACCGTATGCGCCACTCGGCGACGCGGGCGTTGTTAGAGCGGGACGATGTGATCATCGTGGCGTCCGTTTCGTGTATCTACGGTATCGGTTCGGTCGAAACCTATTCAGCGATGACGCAGGATCTGTTCGCGGGCAAGATGTATGACCAGCGTCAGGTGATGGCGGACCTCGTTGCGCAACAATATCGGCGCAATGATGCGGCGTTCCAACGGGGATGTTTCCGTGTGCGTGGCGATAGCCTTGAAATTTGGCCTGCCCACTTGGATGATCGGGCATGGCGGCTGTCGTTCTTTGGTGAAGAGCTTGAGGTCATTCACGAATTTGACCCGCTGACGGGCGAGAAGACCGATACTTTCGATAAGGTAAGGATTTACGCGAACAGCCACTACGTGACCCCGCGCCCAACGATGCAGCAGGCGATCAAGGGCATCAAAGAAGAACTCCAAGTCCGTCTGAAGCAATTGCAGGACGAAGGGAAATTGCTGGAGGCGCAGCGTCTTGAGCAGCGAACGAACTTTGACCTCGAGATGCTAGAGGCGACAGGCGTCTGTAACGGCATCGAAAACTATTCGCGGTATCTGACGGGCCGCGCCCCGGGCGAGCCACCGCCAACGTTGTTCGAATTTATCCCTGATAATGCGATCGTTTTTGCCGACGAAAGCCACGTGTCCGTGCCGCAGATCGGCGGCATGTATAAGGGCGACTACCGTCGTAAATTCACGCTGGCAGAGCACGGGTTCCGTCTGCCGTCCTGTATGGATAACCGCCCGCTCAAATTCGAAGAGTGGGACGCGATGCGTCCGCAGTCGATCTATGTGTCGGCAACGCCTGCCTCTTGGGAGCTGGAACAAACGGGTGGTGTGTTTACCGAACAGATCATTCGTCCGACGGGCCTCCTCGACCCTGTCGTCGAAATCCGCCCTGTTGAGATGCAGGTAGATGACCTTTTGGACGAGGTGCGCAAGGTCGCGGCCCAAGGTTATCGGACGCTCTGCACCACCCTGACCAAACGCATGGCCGAAGACCTGACCGAATACATGCACGAACAGGGTATCCGCGTGCGCTACATGCACTCGGACATTGATACGATTGAACGGATCGAAATCCTGCGTGACCTGCGTTTGGGGGCCTTTGACGTGCTGATCGGGATCAACCTCTTGCGCGAGGGTCTCGATATCCCTGAATGCGGATTGGTTGCGATCCTCGATGCGGACAAAGAGGGCTTCTTGCGTTCTGAAACCTCGCTCATCCAGACCATCGGTCGTGCGGCGCGGAACGCAGAAGGCCGCGTAATCATGTATGCGGATCGGATCACAGGGTCGATGGAACGGGCGCTGGGCGAAACCGAACGCCGCCGTGCCCGCCAGATGGCCTATAACGAAGAGCACGGGATCACGCCGCAGACGGTTAAAAAGAACGTCGAGGATATCCTTGCAGGCCTCTACAAAGGTGACACCGATCAATCACGCGTCACGGCTACGGTCGACAAACCGCTCCACGGCGGGAACCTTGAGGCCGTTCTCGAAGGGCTCCGCAATGATATGCGCAAGGCCGCTGAAAACCTCGAATTCGAGGAAGCCGCCCGTCTGCGCGATGAAGTCAAACGGCTAGAGACGGTCGATCTGGTGATTTCCGACGATCCATTGGCCCGACAGTCCGCCGTCGACGACGCCGTCGAGGAAAGCCGCAAGGCATCAGGTCGGTCATCCGCTGGCCGCGCGGGGCAGCGCGGTGGCAACAAACGCAGTCGTAAATCGCGTTAGATAAACGGCACCAACGGCACGCCACCACAAGCGGTGAGAAGTGTCAGGGTGATCAGTGCAAGGGTGATGCGCATTGTGTGTCTCCTACTGTGTGTTCAGAGAACACGAAGTTTGGCCACGAGGAAACCCGTGGCCAAATGTTTTTCAAAGATCAGCGCATGACGTGCACAGCGCATTGCGCATGGCGCACAACCCGCGCTGCGGTCGAGCCGATCAGATAATCGCCCAGACCAGGATGGTGCGAGGCCATGACGATCAGATCGACGCCGTGCTCCTCGGCCCAGTCGAGGATCGTGCGGCCGGCGTGACCATCAACCACCCACACTTCGGCGTTGGGGATGTCCGCGGCTCTTTCCTGTAGGTCATTGCGGATGGCTTCGCGGCTTTCTGCGCGGAAGTCATCGGGCATGTAGGAAATCGCGTAGCTGGGCACTTCTTCGAGGACGTGGATCAGGCTGATCCGCGCATCTGGTTCAGCGAGAGCCTTTGCGATTGGAAAGGGATCGAGGTGATCATAACCCGCGTCAAATGAGACCGGCACAAGGATGTGTTTGTACATATCAGACTCCTGTTTCTGACCCCTACCAACCACGCGCACAGAGTCGCCGCATTGATCCAGATCACCCTTTGATCAAAGGGGTTTGTCCATGCGAGCCTTCACCCAGACCTTGCCTTTGACCGCCGAGGGCCAGACCAGTCGGACTTGACTCTGCGCGGTGCCATATGATGCGTCGATCCAAGGGCTGACGAACTGAGTTGCGTTCGAGGTGTTGGTGATAGCGCCATTCGGCGTGCAGCTTTCCACGGTGCGGGACCGTCCGCCAAACGGCAGGAGAGGGGCCGTATCGACGACCCAAGCAGAGCTTGCCGTATCTTGGCTATGTTCGATCATCGCGGGGTTTTCGACCTCCTCTTGGACGCCATTAAACGTGTTGCCTTGGAACAGGACATTCCGCATCCGACCGTAGTCGAGATCGGCAAAGGTGGTGTCAACTTTTTCGACCCGCTGGATACTGCCATTGAGCACGCGGAATGTGTTCCCTGTCACCGATAGACCGTGGATGTAGTGGTTGGGGCCGTAGGGTTTGATGACGATATAGTTGAACCAATCGGCCACATCATTGGCGGTAAAGATATTGCCCGTGATCGTAAGGCCCCCAAACGAATACTGTTGCCCCAAGGCGGGCGTTTCGTCGTGTTCATTGGTCCATTCGATAAAGTTGTTGTCGATGTAATTACCCGTGATCACCGACTTTGCGTTCGGCGTGGTAAAGATGATCCCGCCCTTACGCAAACCATCCGTTTCGCCGTCCCCATGGAACCAGTGGTTGCCGACGATGAGGTTGCCTGTCCCGCCCAAAAGGCAAAAGTGTTTGAACCGCACAACGCGGCAATCGCGGATTTTCACGTCGTTGGCGTTTGCGTTGAACCCGATTGTGGTGCGGTTGCTGACGGGTTGATCCATCTCGTTCGATAGGAATTGGCAGCGGTCGATGGTCAGACCCTGACAAGCCCCACCGACAGAGGTGATTCCGCGGTCTTTGGGTTTGGTCATCCGGCAGTCGCGGAGTTGGAAAATGCTGCCCTCAATAGCGAGCATCACGCCGCTGGCATTGCCCTGACAGTTAAAATCCACCCCGTCGATGATGAAGTTCGAAATGCTCTCGAACCCAGAAAAATCGAGCAGATACTGGAACCGCGTAAAGGTAAAGACTTGCGTCCCCTCCGCATCATAGAGCGGCTGGTTGAGTGTGATGGTTTGCGCGGCGATATTGCGGTCTTTGACATAGATTTCGCGGCCGACCCCGTTGCCGGTGATGTGCGATCCGATGGGGATGTTGGCGACGTTCACCACGTTCGTCAGTTGCCGCGAATTGGCTGCCGAATAGGTCGCTTGCGATGTGACCGTGACATCGTCCCAGTTGGCAGAGCTATTCGCTTGAAGCTGACCATTTCGGATCACGCGTCGGCTGGCGTAGGTGGTTTTGGTGCCCTCAGCGGCCTGCATATCTACGGGGCCGCTCAATTGAATCCGCCGTCCGCAAAGGTCGAGCGAGTCATGATCCGCGTTGTTCAAAAGCGCCTGAAAGGCCTTGCGAAAGGCGGTTTCTTCGTCGGGGAAGGCATCGTTATAGGTCGCAAAGTCAAAGTTCTTTTGCAGGACGAGCCGTTTGTCGTCAGGCATCACAACAGAGCCCGAGAAATGGATTTGGTTCTCGATGGTCACATGGTTGGCGAGGTAAAACACGCCATCAGAGACGAGCACCTCACGTCCCCGCGCATCGGCATCGGCGGCTTCAAACGCGGCGCTGTCGTCGGTGACGCCATCCCCCACAGCGCCGTAATCGCGCACATCAACAAAGCCGATCATGTCGCGGATGTAGACGTTGGTGATGTCCTCGATCACGATGTCATCGACACGAACCACGCCCCCCATGCCGTTCACGATGTCGATGCCAAAGTGACCGTAAATCGCGTTCGGCCAGACCATATCGACGCCACCACGCGGCCCCGTGCCGACAATCGCGCTGATCTCTGTCACCTCGCCATAGGCGCTTAGCGTAACCTCTGGACCCGTCTCGGTCAGACCCGCCACGTGGTTGCCGCCCGCGCCACCAGCCCAGCCCGCAATGCGCACAGTGGGCAGCGGACCAGAGATCGCCTTAACCCGTGCGGTGACGCGCAAATAACATCCCGGTAGGATTGTGGTCTGCCCCATGTATCGCAGCTTTTGCAGCGCAGAGGCCGATAGAATTTCGATGCAGCCGTCAAAATGCTGATCGGCGGGCACATAGACGCCCTGTCCTGATCCGTCGTAGGTGTCCGACCCTGGGGTGCCGTCCCCGCTCGACCATACAGAAAGACCGAGCGCGAATTCAGGCGGCAAAAAGACCAGACCGTCGGTAATAGCTTTGTTCATGATGACCTCTTTCATTCCAGCTTTGCGCTAGAAATATCAGGTCAGTTTGAACATCTGCTTAGACCACCGTGACGGTGCCCCCTGCGCCTAGAACAAAAATCGAAACGCGCGTTTAAGTTCGGCCAAGCCGTCACGCTGATACCAATGCCCGTGGGCAAGGATCACCTGTTCAGGCCCCCACGCAATCATCTGTTTGACCGCTGTCCGCAGTTGGTCACGATGGCCGTTAAAAGTCTGGCGCATATCAATCGGCATTTGCCCGTCAGGATGTTGAATGCGAGCGAGTTTTGTTAGGATACGCATCCACCACGGCAAAGTGCGACGTTCAAAATTCTCGATCAGATCGGTGAGGATCAGCGTTTTCGATGCCGCGTGATAAAATACGGCTTCGTGGTGGATTTTGCTGCCGCGCACGATCATTTGGTCTAACTGACCCGCCCACGCATCGGGCGCCGTGTCGATAAGGTGTTCATCGACGCTCAGCGGCACATTATGTTTTGCGGCGCGTGCCTCAACCCCTGGCGCCACCCAAACCAGTGCCGCGGGATAGCGCGTTTTCCAATCGTGGAGCGAGGCGTAGTGGATCCAGTTCGGCCCGATCAAATGCCGCACGGGGCCGATTTTGTTGATCTGCGCGATGAGTTTGTCATCGGGTTTGATTGGGGAATGTATCCACAGACCGCCATCGGCCAATCGCACGACCGTCATTCGGGTCGGGAAGGGGAGGCCGTAAAACGAGATATGCGGACCATCTGCAATCCAGATGTCTGGTCCAATCGTCTTGAGAGTGTTGAGGGGTTCGTAACCTGTCGTCATGGGCGAATGATGCGCCCATGACGTAACAGGTTCAAGACGTTAGCCGAGGTTGCCGGCCAAACCGTCTTCGATCAGCTTGATGCTTTCTTCAACGCCGTAGAGCGCGATGAAACCACCGAAACGCGGACCTTGGGATGCGCCCAAGAGCACCTCGTAGAGGGCCTTGAACCAATCGCGAAGGTTCTCGAACTCGTGGTCCTTACCAACGGCAAAGACCATCGACTGCAGTTCTTCGGCATCCAGTCCACCGTCCCAAGCCTTGAGGCGTGTGACCATATCTTCCATGGCGGCGCGTTCTTGATCGTTCGGCGCGCGGTAGGTTTTCTCAGGCTTCACGAAGTCCTGATAGTAGCGCACGGCAAAGCCAGCGGCCTGATCCAGATCGGGGTGCGACTCTGGGCCCGCGTCGGGTGCGTAGCGCTGGATAAAACCCCACATTGCGCCCTTGTCCTCTGCGCCCGAAACAGACGCGAGGTTGAGCAGCATGGAGAACGGAACGACCATGTTGGACTGCGGAACGTTGCCGTTGTGAATGTGGTAGACGGGGTTCGCTAGCTGACCTTTGGCATCCTGACCGTGGTAGGCGTTCAGCTGCTGGTGATATTCGTCCATCATCTTTGGGATCACATCAAAGTGCAGGCGCTTTGCGGTCTTGGGCTTCAGGAACATGAAGTAGGACAGCGATTCCGTCGACGCATAGGTCAGCCATTCGTCGATGGAGATACCGTTGCCTTTGGACTTCGAAATCTTTTCGCCGTTCGCATCGAGGAATAGCTCATACACCATGTGGTTCGGCTTTTTCGCGCCGAGGATTTCCGAGATGCGGTCGTATATGTTGGTGTTGGTGGAGTGGTCCTTACCATACATCTCAAAGTCTACGCCAAGCGCAGCCCAGCGTGCGCCAAAGTCCGGCTTCCACTGGAGTTTCACGTTGCCGCCCGTGACGGGCAGCGTCCACTCTTTGCCTGTCTCGTCGTCAAAGGTGATCGTGTAGTTTTCGCGGTTCACTTCCTTCATCGGCACGTAGAGAACGCGGCCTGTTTCAGGGTGGATCGGCAGGAAGATCGAATAGGTCGCCTGACGTTCGTCGCGCAGCGAGGCCAGCATCACTTTCATGATGTCGTCGTATTTATCGACAGCGCGTTTCAGGACTTCGTCGAACTGGCCCGACTTGTAGAACTCAGTTGCCGAATAGAACTCGTACTCGAACCCAAAGGTATCGAGGAAACGGCGCAGCATCGCGTTGTTGTGGTGGCCGAAGGATTCGAATTCACCGAACGGATCGGGCACAGAGGTCAGCGGCTTTTGCTCGTGGTCTTTGAGCATGTCCTGATTGGGGACGTTGGTCGGAACCTTGCGCATCCCGTCAAGGTCGTCCGAGAAACAGATCAGACGGGTCGGGATGTCCGAAATTTGGTGAAACGCGTTGCGGATCATGGTGGTCCGCAGAACTTCGCCAAAGGTGCCGATATGCGGCAGACCCGACGGCCCGTATCCTGTCTCAAACAGAACGTATCCCTTTTCCGGCGGCGCCTTTTCATAGCGTTTGAGTAGGGCGCGGGCTTCTTCAAAGGGCCATGCCTTGCTCTCCATCGCTACTGCGCGCACGTCGGTCATTGTGATACTCTCAGATTTATGGCCCGCCCCCATGGCAGGTCTCAAGCGCACTCCCTATTGCGACAGCGCCATGTCGTCAATAAATGAAGGGGTGTAACACGATGGAGACGACAATGATCGAAGACGCCCCAATGACCGCTCAGGACGCACTGGTTGCCCTGATGATTGCCGTTTCCGCAAGCGACGCCGACATCCGCACCGCGGAATTGGTGCGGATCAATAACATGATCAACCATTTGCCAGTATTTGCAGAATTCGATGAAATCCGTCTGCCGCGCCTGTCTCAGACCGTGTTCGATCTGCTGGAACAAGAAGACGGATTGGACGCCTTGTTCGGCCTGATCCGTGATGCATTGCCTGAAAAACTATTTGAAACGGCCTATGCGCTGTCCTGCGATGTTGCGGCAGCAGACGGTCGGATTGAAGGCGCCGAAGCACGTATGCTGGAAGAAATCCGCCACGAGTTGGATATCGACCGCCTGCATGCCGCGGCAATCGAACGTGGTGCGCGTGCGCGTCATATGACGATCTAATAGCGGCCCCAGCGTTTCAGCAGCACTTGTTGCAGCGCCTTGGCGCGGTGGTTCCATCCGACCGCGCCCGCTGGCACATCGTCTAGGCTACCTTCGGCAGCCATGCGTTCCCCGAGGTTGGCCGAGAAAATTGCGAATGCCAGTTCGCGACCCGTCTCCGTGTGGATGTATCCCGCAAGCGTAGAGACAAAGTTCAACGTGCCCGTTTTTGCTGCGATCTTAATCGGGGTTTCCATCGGGCGAGCGTTTTCATCCTTGATCGGAATGGACTTCAGTAACGGTCGAAGTTGCGCCTCGACCCCATCGGTCGTCAGGAATTTCACCATCTGCGCCGCGCTCACCTTCGAATCGCTTCCAAGGCCAGAGTGATCTTCGACGGCGACCCGCGCTCCCGTGCGCTGGGCGATCCAATCGCACATGTGTTGGGCGGATCTGTGCTGGTTCTCAACTTCTCCAGCAAGGCGGGCGCTGGCGGTTAGGCCAATCGCCTCAGCCGTGAGGTTGGTCGAGTATTTGAGGCAATCGCGCACAACAGTGGTCAGCGGTTCGCTGCTATGGGTCACCAGTATTGCGCCACGCGGAGCACGGCTACGTTTCGTCGGCGCGGGCAGGGTGATGCCGTGGCTGCTGGCAAAACTGCGGAACACATCACCCGCGTAGAGCGCGGGTTGCCGAACGGGGAGCCAACGAGAACCGTCGTTCCCCAAGGCACGCCGCGCAACCGTCCAGTCATCGACCTCGCCATCGGCATCGTAGGTGTAAACAGGCAGATCACGATCTACGACCCGCATCCGTGCCATATGCACTTCGGGGCGGTACAGTTCGCTTCGGGCGTCTAGGCTGACGCGATAGTCCCCCGCCGTCCGCGCCCATTCAAAATACACGCGGTTAAAGTTCAGGTTCAGCCCAGACACCGCAGGGTTATACCCCAGATGGTCAAGCTGGTCTGGGTCGATTTCATTGATGTAGGGCAGGGCGCCGTTCCAGACCTCGAACCCGCCTCGCACTTCGCGCAGGCCCGTCGCGGCAAGCCCCTCTGCCATCGCGGCAAGGTCATCCGTGACCAAGGTCGGGTCGCCACCGCCAGCCAAAATGAGCGTGCCATCCAGCACCCCATCGGTGATCGTGCCCTCAGCGCGAAGGGTGGTCCTGAATTGGTAGTGCGGCCCGAGCGCCTCTAGCCCGTAAACTGATGTCAGGGTTTTCGTCACGCTCGCTGGGGGGAGGGGCACATGCGCCGATCCACGTTCGATGATCTCGCCCGTTTGGGCGTCCGCAATGACAAAGCCTGTGGTTCCGCCCAATCGGGCCTCGGCGATCAGGTCTTCGACCTCTGGACGGGTCGTGGGGCGCGGGGCGGGTGGCCAAAAAGCTGGTCGTTCGATCGGACGGGGTGACTGCGTAGGTGCGCCGGCCAAGACGATAGACGCGCTAGACGTCAAGAGGCCGATCAGGGCGGCGCGGCGTGTTAGTCGAACCGTCATGCGCCTGCCTTGCCGTGATCCCATTCGCCCTTATCGCGGATCGCGGTGCTCGATGCATGCGAGAGCGGGTGGTTCACATAGCACCACGCGGGCGCGTCGTGGGAGCCAAGCACAGTAGACGCGCGGGGATCCAATTGCGCCCCTCTGAAAATCCGCGCCATTTTCGAGGTCCGCGCCTGAACGCCATACCCCGGACGGGCGATAACCCCGATGGGCACCGAATTGGCGATCTGTTTCCAGCTCTGCCAACGGTCAAACTGCGACAGGTTATCGGCCCCCATCAACCAAACAAACCGCACGCCGCGATAGCGTTGTTGCAGGGCAGCGATGGTTTCAGCGGTGTAGCGTGTGCCGAGCCGCTCTTCGATGCCCGTGACGATCACACGCGGGTCATTGATGACCTTGCGGGCGCGTTCAATGCGCAGGTCCAACGGTGCTGGGCCGTGCTCTTTTAACGGGTTCCCCGGAGAGACGAGCCACCACACGCGATCCAGTCCAAAACGGCGCAAGGCCACGCGGGTGATATGGGCATGGCCTTCGTGGGCGGGGTCGAATGACCCGCCCAAAAGGCCGATCACCTGACCGGCTTGCGCGACTGGAAACCTCTGATCCATGGCTGACCAGAAACCGTGTGGCGGCTGAAAAGTAAAGCCGCTGTTTGTTATTCCAGCTCTGACGACCGCGCCCAGAGGTTGATCTGTTCCTCATTTGCATAGGTGTCGATCAGCGCCAGTTCATCGGCGGTGAAATCGAGGTTCCCGATCGCGCCGCAGCAATCCACGACCTGCGAGGCCTTGGACGCACCGATCAACGCCGTCGTCACCCGACCACCGCGCAGCACCCATGCAATCGCCATTTGGGCGAGCGTTTGACCACGGCCCTCTGCGATTTCGTTGAGCTTGCGGATGTTGTTCAGAACACGTTCGTCCAGAACATTCGGATCGAGGCTCTTGCCCTGAACAGCACGGCCTTCGGTGACACCGCCGAGGTATTTGTTCGTCAGCATCCCTTGGGCAAGAGGCGTAAAGGCAATCGACCCAACGCCAAGGTCATCCAATGTATCCAGTAGGCCGTCATGTTCGACCCAGCGGTTTAGCATGTTGTAGCTGGGCTGATGGATCAACAGCGGCACGCCCATGTCACGCAGGATCGCGGCAGCTTCGCGGCTGCGTTGCGAATTGTAGGACGAGATGCCGATATAGAGCGCCTTACCTGACCGCCAGATATGCTCCAGCGCGCCCATCGTTTCTTCGAGCGGGGTTTCGGGGTCAAAGCGGTGCGAATAGAAGATATCGACGTAGTCCAGACCCATCCGTTTCAGCGATTGGTCACAAGATGCGATCAGATACTTGCGGCTTCCCCATTCGCCGTAGGGGCCAGGCCACATGTCATAGCCCGCCTTGGATGAGATAATCAGTTCGTCGCGATAGCCTGCGAAGTCGGTCTTTAGGATTTCGCCAAAGGCTTCCTCGGCAGAGCCTGCGGGTGGGCCGTAGTTGTTCGCCAAATCGAAGTGCGTGATGCCGAGGTCAAAGGCCGTCTGGCAGATATCGCGCTTTGTTTGATGCGGTGTGTCATGTCCAAAATTGTGCCAAAGGCCGAGCGAGATCGCGGGCAGTTTCAGGCCAGAATTTCCGCACTTGCGGTAGACCATTTTCGAATAACGGTCCTCGGCTGGTGTGTATGTCATGTCATCCTCCCTCGTGTTGGCGCTAACTTGATCGGAAAGATGATATTGAGCAAGCGGATTGCAAGCCGCGCCGCATTGCCCCTCGTCGCCATGATCGCTATCTAGGGCCAAACCAGATTCAGAGGATCACCCAATGGCCAGCTACCAGTTTGTCTATTTCATGGACGGCGTGTCCAAGACCTACCCAGGCGGGAAGAAGGTCTTTGAGAACATCCGTCTCAACTTCCTTCCCGGCGTTAAAATCGGTGTTGTCGGTGTCAACGGCGCCGGTAAATCGTCGCTTCTTAAAATTATGGCTGGCTGGGACAAGGATTTCTCGGGCGAGGCATGGGCCGCAGAAGGCGCAAAGGTCGGCTACCTGCCGCAGGAACCGCAACTCGATGAAACGCTGTCTGTGCGTGACAACGTGATGTTGGGTGTGGCTGCGAAAAAGGCCATTCTGGACCGTTATAACGAACTCGCGATGAACTACTCGGACGAGACAGCCGACGAAATGGCGCGTCTTCAGGACGAGATCGACAGCCAGAACCTCTGGGATCTCGACAGCCAAGTGGACGTGTCGATGGAAGCACTGCGCTGTCCGCCAGATGATGCGATGCCTGCAAACCTCTCGGGCGGTGAACGTCGCCGTGTGGCGCTGTGTAAACTCCTGCTCGAAGCACCTGATATGCTTCTGCTCGACGAACCGACTAACCACCTCGACGCTGAAACCATTGCGTGGCTCCAGAAGCACTTGATCGAATACAAAGGCACGATCCTCTGCGTTACCCACGACCGTTACTTCCTCGACGATATCACGGGTTGGATTCTCGAACTCGACCGTGGTCAGGGCATCCCTTACGAAGGCAACTACTCCAGCTGGCTCGAACAGAAAGCCAAACGTCTGGAGCAGGAAGCCCGCGAAGACAAATCCAAGCAGAAAACGCTGGAACGCGAACTTGAGTGGATGCGTCAGGGTCAGAAAGCCCGTCAGGCAAAACAGAAAGCACGTATCAACGCCTATAACGAACTGGCTGAACAGTCAGAGCGTGAAAAGGTCGGTCGCGCCCAGATCGTTATCCCGAACGGCCCCCGTCTGGGTGGCAAGGTGATCGAGGTCTCTGGTCTGAAAAAGGCGATGGGCGACAAGCTGTTGATCGAAGACCTGTCGTTCGACCTGCCGCCGGGTGGTATCGTGGGCGTCATCGGTCCGAACGGCGCCGGTAAATCGACCCTGTTCAAAATGCTCACAGGTCAGGAACAGCCAGACGAGGGCTCTATCGCTCTCGGTGATACTGTGAAACTGTCCTACGTTGACCAGTCGCGTGACGACCTCGACCCGAATGCGACCGTTTGGGAAGCAATCTCGGGCGGTGCAGAACTGATCGCGCTGGGCGATGCCGAAGTGAACTCGCGCGCATACTGTTCGTCGTTCAACTTCAAAGGCGGCGACCAACAGAAGAAAGTCGGCCTGCTGTCGGGCGGTGAACGCAACCGTGTTCACATGGCGCGTCTGCTCAAAGAAGGCGGTAACGTACTTCTCCTCGACGAACCGACCAACGACCTTGACGTTGAAACCCTCCGTGCTCTCGAAGACGCGTTGACCGATTTCGCGGGCTGCGCCGTCGTCATCTCGCACGACCGTTTCTTCCTCGACCGTATTTGTACCCACATCCTCGCCTTCGAGGGTGAGGCGCACGTCGAATGGTTCCAAGGTAACTTTGAGGACTATGAAGAAGACAAGAAACGTCGTCTCGGTGCCGATGCACTAGAACCGAAGCGCCTGAAATACAAAAAGTTCTCGCGCTAATACGATCCAGGCAAAGCCGCAGCCCCGGGCTGCGGCTTTTTCGTTTTCAAGGAACAGAGCCTTGGCCGCAGCACTTATCCTCTTTTTCTCGACCTTTGGCGCAGTCAGCGCGGCCCTGTCGGTCTGGCTCTTTGGCGCGGGTATTGGCGTGGCTGCATTGCTCTACGCTGCCATCGGATTAGGCATCCCAGCGGCAATTGTAATTATTCGCCATTCAGGTGAGGATTGCGGCCCGGACGATCAGTGATCCGATTTGGTTGTGACAAAGATCGCAACGCATCCCGCAACCAATACCGCTGACAACACAAACGGTGCACCTGGGAGGTAACCCCAGCCACCCGACGTGAAGGCCCAGAAAATCCACGTCATGATCAGTGGCGAAATCGCCATGCCGACCGCGTTGATGGATTGGACGACGCCTTGCAATTCGCCTTGCTGGTTGTCGGGGGTCGCGCGGGACATGATGCCTTGGATCGTCGGCCCAGAGATAGAGCCGAGGGCCATCACAGGCGTCAGCGCGAGAACCATCCAGCCGTTGTCGACAAAGACCACGAGTAGCATCCCAACAATATCGACGATAAAGCCTGCGAGCACCGTTTTGCGATCCCCGAGAATGCGGAGGATCGGGCGGATCAGGACGGCTTGAACCACAGCCATCGAAATACCGAAGGCGGCGAGCGATAGGCCGATCATCGTCGGGTCCCAGCCGAATTTCTCTTTGCCGAAATAGGCCCAGATTGCAGGGTAGACGAAATGCGCGACGCTAAAGACAAAGATGATCAAGAGCATCGGCGATTGGCCAGGAAGTGACCCAATTGCACGGAACGCTGACAAGGGGTTTGCGCGTTTGATATCAAAGCTGCGGCGGTTTTCTTTTGAAACGGTCTCTGGCAGCACAAAAAGCCCAAAGACAAAGTTGGCCGCGGCAAAGATCGCCGCAGCATAGAACGGCGCACGTGTGCCGAGGTCCGCGAGGAACCCGCCAATCATCGGCCCGACGACAAAGCCCACGCCAAAGGCAGCACCGATCAGGCCAAAGTTTGCGGCCTTTTCTTCGGGTTTTGAAATGTCGGCCATATAGGCGCCTGCGGTGGTGTGGGTTGCACCTGTGATGCCCCCGATAATCCGTCCGACCAGCAGCAGCCAAATCGTCCCCGCCACTGCCATCAGCATGTAGTCCATCGCCATGATCACAAGCGCGATCAGCAGGACGGGCCGACGGCCAAAGCTGTCAGAGATATTGCCGATCAGTGGTCCAAAGAGGAACTGCATCGCGGCAAAGACGGCGGTCAGGATGCCGCCCCAAAACGCCGCGTTGCCAACATCGCCGCCGTGGATCTCTTGGATCAGGTCGGGCATGACGGGCATGATGATGCCGATACCCATCGCATCGAGTAGAACAGTGATCAGGATGAAAACGATAGGTAAGCGCATGTCAGGCTCCAAATAGCCTGACAGGAGTTAAACCATCGGGTTCACTTTGCAAGTGTGTTTAACCTACCTAGCGCAAGCGCCATTTGTGGGAGGCACATGCGGCGGGTCAGTCGCTCTGCGTCTGTGCCGCGTGCGGATTGGAGGCTGTGGTTCAGTCCAGCGATCAGGGCAACCAGTGCAGAAGCGAGTGGCGGTGTGGCGGCTGACTGTTGAGCGGTCGTAACCATCCAGTCCGCGAAATCGGCAAAGGCCACATCAGTGTCAGCGTCAGCAAGGCCAAGGTTCAGGCCCTTTGCCAAATCTTCGTCCGCGATGTGGCTGATCTTTAGGCGCGCAGCGAGCGGGGCAAGGGCGTCGGGCGCACCCAGACGTTCTGACATGATCGTCAGGAACTGACGAAGGCGGAGCGCTTGGGCCGTGTCCTCGATCTGTGCCATGGTCGCACCTTCGCCGACGTGCGGTGCGAATTCTGGCGCCTGCATCAATTCGCGGAAATATTGGATAACAGGGGCAACGGGATCACCGTCAACGGCGATGCCTTTGGCCAGACCCGACGGGTCGATCTGCAGCTCGAGCGAGGCACGATGGATAGCCTTTGCCGCGATATCAGGAACCTCACCCCGTTCACCGCGAACCTTTGCCAAGGTGCCCAGCACGATCATGATCGCACGGACTTCGGCCGTATCGGTAAAGAGCGCAGCCGTGTCGCGGTCAAAGAGAGCGTCGCGCCAAATCGCGCTGTCAAAGGGGGATGCGGTCATCAGATATGGCCCGTGTCTTTCATGAATTGCGTTAGGAGCGCGGTATACTCTTCCGGCTTTTCAACACAAGGCAGGTGTCCTGCTTTGCGGATGATCTCGAATTTTGAACCGGGGATCACGTCTATGGTTTCGCGGACCAGATCGGCAGGGGTCGACCCGTCATCAGACCCCGCGATGCCTAGCGTGGGGCAGCGAAGCCCGCTGGTGGGCGTATAGAAATCCGTGCCCGAAATCGCGGCGCAGCACCCGCAATATCCCTCGACCGAGGTTGCGCAGACCATATCGCGCCACCGTGTCACGGCAGGCGAATTGCGAAAATCGCGGGTGAACCATTTCTGCATGATCCCATCGACCAACGCCTCTAGCCCCTTGGTGCGGACGGTATCGATGCGGTCTTGCCAAAGTTTTGGCATGCCGATCTTTGCGGCGGTATTCGAAAGAACAAGCGTGCGGATAATGTCGAACCGTTTGACTGCCAAGCCTTGGGCAATCATGCCGCCAATCGAAAGACCAACGAACATCGCATCGCGCACGTTCAACGCGTCACAGACGGCCTCTGTATCGGAAATCAGCGCACCCATTGTATAGGGCGCCACAGGGGCCGAGGATTTCCCGTGCCCGCGTTTGTCCATCCGCACGATACGCAAGCCTTCGGGCAAGAGCGGCAGAACGGCGTCCCACAGATGAAGGTTGGTGCCAAGCGAGTTCGCGAAAACAACGGTCGGTGCAGCAGGATCATCGACCCCGTCAACACGTGCGTAGAGGGTCACATCGCCCCGTTGGATGAAATGTTCGGACATGGTCGCCTCCTCGGTTTCCCCGATACATGAGGCGGGTTCCGCCGAAAGGCAACCGTTAGACCTAGATCAGACGCTATGCTTGGGTGTCCTTCACAGCTGAGAGCCAAACCCGCAGTGCCTCAATGGCTTCTGGTTCGTCCAAAAACGGCACGTGTCCGCGATCTGGCACCTCGGCGCGGATCATGTCGGGGCGGCGCTTTGACATTTCGTCGGCTGTTTCGACCGAGAGCAAATCGCTGTTCATCCCACGGATCAGCGCAATCGGCAGTCCGTCGAGCGCGTCGAAAAACGGCCAAAGCGATGGGGCGTTGTTGTCTGCCGCGTTGAAAGTATCGCGTAGCTTTGGGTCATAACGAATGACGAGCCCATCGGCGGTCTGTTCGTAGTGGGCACGAACCTCGGCCAACCAACGCTCCATCGGGACGTTCTTAAAATGCACCCAGTTGCGGTCGCGGAATTGGGCGGCCTCTTCGTAGGTTTTTTGCGCGGGATTGCGGCCAACGTAGGCGCTGATGATATCCAGCCCTTGGGTGTCGATCACGGGGCCAATGTCATTGAGCGCAACGCCCAGCAGTCGGTCCTTGGCGGTTGCTGCCAGAACCATTCCAATAATCCCACCGCGCGATGTGCCGATGATCGCAGCCTTTTCCAGCCCCAGATGATCCATAAGGGCCAGAATGTCCTGCGCCTCGTGCGGCACGGAATAGGTGTCCGACGATGCCCAGTCCGATTTCCCCCGACCGCGATAATCAGGCCGAATGAGTCTGATCCCGTCCAGCAGCGGTGCGATGTGGTCGAAATCAGCCGCGTTGCGCGTTAGGCCTGCCAGCGCGAGGACGGGCAGCCCTTCGCCTTCGTCGAGGTAATGCAGTCGGGTTCCGTCGGGGGCGCTGTAATAGGGCATTAGATCAGGTCCGGGATCGTACTGAGGTCTGTGAGTACCCATTCCGGCGCGGCATAGAGCCGATCCATCGGGTCGCCATTACGGTTCACCCAAGCGGTGCGATAGCCAAATTTCGATGCCCCTGCCGCGTCCCAGCCGTTCGACGAGACAAAGAGGACTTCGTTCCGTTCGCAGACAAAACGGCTCTCGACCATTTCGTAAACGAGGTCATGCGGTTTATAGACGCCCACCGTTTCGACCGACAAAACATCGTCGAGAAGATCAGACAGGCCTGCCGATTTCACCGCCGCATCCAGCATCGCAGGCGATCCGTTCGACAGGATCGCCGTGTTCATCCCGCGCTCTTTCAGCGTGGCGAGCATTTTGGGCACTTCGGGATAGGCGCTCAGTTCCCAATAGAGCGCCAAAAGACGTTCTCGGAGGGCGGCATCGTCGAGGCCAGAAGCCTCCATCGCCCAATCCAGACCGTCACCCGTGACCTGCCAGAAATCAACGTGTTGGCGGGCCACAGCGCGGAGCCATGAATATTCCAACTGCTTGCGACGCCAATTTGCAGCCAGTGTTGGCCAGACTTGCGCTAGTGCCTCTTGTCCGGGTTCTGCGGCAGCTTCCCGTGCTGCGGCAGCGACGTCGAACAATGTGCCATAGGCATCAAAAATACAGGTGTTGATCAATGTGGGTCCTCCATCCTGTCGCGCAGAGTGACCAACTCTGAGCGGAAGAACAAGGGTGCCGTTTGCAATCCAGCCATGCATTCCATAGGGTGTCCCCCGAATCCCAGAGCACCCGCAGAGTGCGGCCTCTTTCATTCTTTCCCTGACAGACCGGAGATTTTTATGACCCAAGTAAAATCGGGTGACGCCGTTCGTATTCATTACACTGGCACCCTGACCACTGGCGAAACCTTTGACAGCAGCGAAGGTCGTGAGCCGCTGGAGTTCATCGTTGGCTCTGGTCAGATCATTCCTGGTCTGGATAAGGCTCTGCCTGGCATGACCGTCGGCGATAAGAAAACCGTCGAAGTCCCCTGCGCCGAAGCTTACGGCGAAGCCAGTGCTGACGCGATCCAAGCGATCCCGCGTTCCGAAATTCCTGATCACATCCCAACCGAGATCGGCACCCAGCTTCAGATGCAAGCGCCGACGGGTCAGGTTGTTCCTGTGACTGTTGTCGACGCGAACGAAGAGCAGGTTGTTCTGGATGCGAACCACATGCTCGCTGGCAAAGACCTGATCTTTGCGATCGAATTGGTCGAGATCAAAGCGGCCTAAAGGCCCAAGGCGAGAACAATGAGCGGCCAGCCGAACCGATACAGGCTGGCCGTGACCACAAGATAGGCCCCGATCAATAGCCATGCGGCGTCTTTGGGCATCGGGGATTGATGCGGCGTCGGGTGTTCAAGGGCCATGAGGCCACGAATGCCGATAAAGGCGATAGCGCCAAGCGTGAATGACGTAAAGCCAGCGGCCAATGTCAGGATCACAGCGAGGGCGGCACCCCCCAAAACAAACGGCAGCATTGGCCAGAACGTCTCTGACACCGCGCGAATGATCCGCCCTCCTGCCAGCGGCCAGAACGGTAACAGCGTGAAAGCGCCATAGGTGGCCGAGACGGCTGCAAACCCCGCGAGGTAATTCCCCATCAGCGGTGAGGTGTTCAGCAACATCGCCGCAATCGCGAGGCACAGAAACACCGCAGGCACGGTAAAGGCAGGTCCCATCAGCGCGACATAGGCTTCTTTGCCTTGGTCCAGTTTGTGCAAATCCCACTTGGGCGGGTTCGCAAAGACGGGGATGGCGCGGATTTTTGCGCCCACGCCGAAAGATCGCAGTGTGACGACGTGGCCGAGTTCTTGGAAATAGAAGGTTGCGATCAGGCAGGGGCCAAAGAACGGGCCGAAAAAGTAGAAGATCGCTGCGGCGGTGAGTGCGCCAAAGGCCCAGAACTTGCGGTCGGGCCACTCAATGGAAAGTCCAGCCCAGCCCCCGCGTGTTGCCAGCCAAAAGGCGGAGCAAAACCCGAGGGCAAGGGCCAGTAATCCCATGGATCAGAGGTGGTCTTGCTGTGGCATCCCCAGAACGTGGAAGCCGCCGTCAACGCGGATGATTTCGCCCGTTGTGTAAGCGCCAGCATCGGATGCGAGGTAAACCGCGGTGCCGCCAACAGCCTCGAGCGTTGCGTTCGACCGCAGCGGTGCGTTCTGTTCCGTGTGGCGGAAGGTAGCGCGCGCGCCACCGATGGCTGCGCCAGCCAGCGTTTTCATCGGGCCAGGAGAGACCGCGTTCACGCGGATACCCTGCGGGCCGAGGTCGTTCGCCAGATAGCGGACCGAAGATTCCAGTGCCGCCTTTGCAACGCCCATGACGTTGTAGTTCGGCGTCACGCGGTTGGAACCGCCGTAGGTCAGCGTCAGCAACGTGCCGCCATTTGGCATCAGTTCCGATGCGCGCTTGGACACTTCGATGAACGAATAGCAGCTGATAACCATCGAATTGCAGAAGTTATCGCGGCTGGTGTTGATGAAACGACCTGTCAGTTCGTTTTTGTCCGAATAGGCAATCGCGTGGACCACGAAATCAATGGTGCCCCATTTGTCTTTCAGGGTTTGAAAGGCGAGGTCCATGCTTTCGTCGTTGGTCACATCTACGTCGATGAGGGTGTCAGAACCTACCGACGCGGCCAGAGGTTCTACGCGTTTGCCAAAGGCTTCGCCTTGATAAGAGAACGCAAGTTCTGCGCCTGCGTCCGCCATTGCCTTAGCGATACCCCAAGCGATTGAGCGTTCGTTGGCAACACCCATGATCAAGCCACGTTTGCCCTGCATCGAAATAGTCATGTGAAAAAGTCCTTAGTCTCGAAACTTGGAGAGCAGCATCGACCCGTTCGTGCCACCAAACCCAAAGCTGTTGGTCATGATGGTGTCTAGCCCAGCATTTTCAACCAGAGAAGTCGCTATTTCTGTGGGATTCAACTCTGGGTCGAGTGTTTCGACGTTGATCGAAGGTGCGATGAAGTCGCCCTGAAGCATCAGGAGGCAGTAAATCGCCTCGGATGCGCCAGTTGCGCCTTGGCTGTGACCCGTCATGGATTTGGTCGAAGAGATCGGCGGTGTGGTGCCTTCGCCAAAGACGCGGCGCACAGCCTGAACCTCGCCCACGTCACCGACGGGTGTCGATGTGCCGTGTGCGTTGATGTAGCTAATTTTGCGGCCTTCGGGCAGGGTTTCGAGAGCGAGGCGCATCGCGCGTTCGCCACCTTCACCCGACGGGGCAACCATGTCGTGACCGTCCGAAGTTGCGGCAAAGCCTGTGACCTCAGCGTAGATTTTTGCGCCGCGTGCTTTTGCGTGCTCGAGCTCTTCGAGGACAACGATACCGCCGCCGCCTGCAATGACGAAACCGTCACGGCCAGCGTCGAATGCGCGGGACGCTTTGGTCGGTGTGTCGTTGTATTTCGACGACATCGCACCCATCGCGTCGAACAAGCAGGACAGCGTCCAGTCGAGTTCTTCTGCGCCACCTGCGAACATAACGTCCTGTTTGCCCATCATGATCTGTTCTGCTGCGCTGCCGATGCAGTGCAGAGAGGTCGAACAGGCGGAGGTGATCGAGTAGTTGATGCCCTTGATCTTGAACTGGGTCGAGAGGTTCGCAGAGATGGTCGAGGACATGCACTTCGGCACAGCGAAGGGCCCGATCCGTTTGGGTGAACCGTTGTTGTCGACGATCTGGTGCGCTGCATACATCGCGCTGGTGGACGGGCCACCCGAGCCCGCGATCAGACCTGTGCGGGTGTTGGATACTTGATCCTCGGATAGGCCACAATCCTCGATCGCTTGCTTCATCGAGATGTAAGCATAAGCCGCGCCCGGCCCCATGAAACGCAGAGCACGTTTATCAACGTGTTCTGTGACATCGATTTTGACGGTGCCTGCGATCTGGCTGCGGAAGCCGCGTTCTGCCATTTCGGGGCTGGCTTCGATGCCCGATTTACCCGCACGAAGAGAGGCCTCTACCTCGGCAGCATTGTTCCCGATCGGTGAAACGATCCCGAGACCAGTTACGACAACACGGCGCATAGGCACCCTCCCTTGTAGTCTTTGATGTTCTGTCGGTCTTAGGACGCGGACAGAGCCACTTTCATGTCTTTAACGACGTAGATCACTTCACCGTCAGCTTCTACGATACCGTCCGCCACACCCATGGTCAGGCGACGGGTCTGCACGGCTTTGGTGAAATCGACCTTGTAAGTCAGCATTTTGCGTTCTGGACGCACCATGCCAGTCAGCTTCACTTCGCCAACGCCGAGTGCGTAACCACGACCTTCCCAACCCCGCCAACCGAGGTTGAAGCCCGTCAGCTGCCACAGACCATCAAGGCCAAGGCAGCCCGGCATGATCGGGTTGCCAGGGAAGTGGCAGTCGAAGAACCAGAGGTCTGGTTTGATGTCGAATTCAGCTACAACATGGCCTTTGCCATGCAGGCCACCATCCTCGGAAATCTCGGTGATGCGGTCCATCATAAGCATCGGCGGTTCCGGCAGCTGCGCGTTACCGGGGCCGAAAAGTTCGCCACGGGCACATTTTAACAGATCGTCGCGGTCAAAGCTGCTCGGGTATTGGGCCATGCGTATGTGTCCCCCTTGTTGGGATAGTGATGCGTTATTAACGTTCGTCTATCACCCAGAGGTTAACAAGAGCAAGTGTAGCGGCGACGCGGGGCAATTTGACTTTGCGATTGAAAAAAGTCGCTGCCGCGCTGTATTGTACCCATCAACATAAGGATGACCTTCATGCTGGATGACCGGATCAATCGCGGAACAGAATGGCTCGCTCAGGCGGGGCTGCGTCCGACACGGCAACGTGTGGCGCTGGCGGCTGTTTTGGTGGGTGACGGTATGGATCGGCATGTGACCGCAGAGTGGCTCTATGAGGCCGCGACCAAAGCAGACGCCGATGTATCGCTCGCGACGGTTTATAACACCCTGCGTGCGTTCAGCGAGGCAGGGTTGGTCCGTGAGATCACCGTTGATGGGTCGCGCAGCTATTTCGACACCAATATGTCCGACCACCCGCATTTCTATTGGGAAGACGACGGTCGTCTGACCGATGCGCCTGCGGACCAACTGCGTATCGAAGGACTGCCAGACGCCCCTGATGGCGCGCGCATCTCTGCGGTGGATGTCGTGATCCGCCTGCGTCGGTCCTAAGAATCAGAACCACTGACCTGGTTCGATTAGCCCGAAATCCAACAATTGACGTGAGTGCCAATCAAACGGCACCGAATTGCGCCATTCAAAGGTGTTGATCGCAAAGGTCGACCCTGGGTTACGTTTCAGTGCCTTTGCAGTGCGGAACGAACAGATCGCCGCCGTGAGGTTGTGGTGCCACGGACATGCGTAGGTGTTGTATTCTTCGACGTTGAACGTGTGGTCGTCGTTCAGGCGCAGCCCTTTTTGGGCGCGGAAGATTGCGATCCTGTCGATCCGACGCTTAGCAGCGGGGATGAACTCTTCATACCTCCAACGCAAACCGCCGTAGAAATCCAACTGTCGTTCTTTGGGGTGGTTGTGGTTCGCGGGGTCATTGCGGGCCAGCGCATAGTAGCCTGTCTTGTCCAGCATCGCTTCGTCGACCGAGACTGCCGACGGGTATTTTCCCAAGTCGCCCGCATAAAGATCAACGACATAGGTCAGCATCGCATCGCGACGCTCTTCAGTGTGGAAAGCGAGCATTTCGCCGATCGTGCGCGTCTCGCAAAACGGGTAGAACAGGTATTCTGCGTTGTAGCAGTAGTACATCCAGACGTTCGGCGCGGCCTCAATGCAAGCATTCACAGCCGTCGTCAGCGCATGTTCGCCCCGCATATCCAGATCGACGCGAATGGTCTTGGTCTCGACCTTCGGCGACACTTCGATATCGGGGTCGGCAAAGAGAACGACCTTCTTGAAACCAAGGTCGAGATGGTGGCGAACGGTGCTGTCCACTTCGACCTCGTCCTCGACCATGATAAGGGCAATCGGACCTTTGGCGAGCGCGGAAGGGGCGTCGGATAAAAAATCTTTGAGTGAAGAATACCGCATGGGCCTGTCTTAAATTGTTCGCTTGTAAGGTCTGTCAAATCCGTCGGCATTGCAAGACAGAGGGCGAGGCGTTAGGTAACGCCGACTTTCCCCACCGCTGTAAAACGGGATGCCGCCCATGACCGAGCCGAAGAAGCTGTTTATCAAAACCTATGGCTGTCAGATGAACGTCTACGACAGTGAACGCATGGTCGAAGCACTGGGCGGAAACGGCTACACGCAGGTGGACTCGGCGGATAAGGCGGACATGATCCTGCTCAACACCTGCCACATCCGCGAAAAAGCGGCGGAAAAGGTGTATTCCGAACTGGGTCGTCTGAAAGAACTAAAGGACGTGAACCCTGATTTGAAAATCGGCGTTGCTGGCTGTGTCGCGCAGGCCGAAGGCAAAGAGATTATGGCCCGTGCACCTGTTGTGGACCTGATCGTTGGGCCGCAGTCCTACCATCGCCTACCACAGATGGAAAAAGCCGTGCAGCGCGGTGAACGTGCGGTCGATACGGATTTTCCCGAAGAAGACAAATTCGACACCTTGAACAAACGCCCCCGCGCCACCCGTGGTCCGACCGCGTTCCTGACCGTTCAAGAAGGTTGCGATAAATTCTGCGCCTTCTGCGTGGTGCCCTATACGCGCGGGGCTGAGGTTTCGCGTCCCAAAGAACGCATCCTGCGCGAGGCGGCTGATCTGGTCGCTGCGGGCGTTCGTGAAATCACGCTGCTCGGCCAAAACGTGAATGCCTACCACGGTCATGACAAAGGTCTGGCGGGTTTGATCTGGGAATTGGCTGACATCGATGGGCTAGAGCGTATTCGTTTCACCACCTCGCATCCGAATGACATGGATGACGAGTTGATCAACGCCCATGCGACCTGTGAAAAGCTAATGCCCTATTTGCACCTCCCCGTGCAGTCGGGGAGCGACAAAATCCTCAAGGCGATGAACCGCAAACACACACGGGATGATTATTTCCGTCTTATCGACCGTATCCGTGGCGCACGTCCTGACCTCCTGTTGTCTGGCGACTTTATCGTCGGCTTCCCCGGTGAAACCGATCAGGATTTTGAGGATACGCTCGATCTGATCCGTCAGGTGAACTACGGGCAGGCCTATTCGTTTAAATATTCGACCCGTCCAGGCACACCCGCGGCTGAGAAACCGCAGTTGCCCGATGACCTGATGGACGACCGTTTGCAGGAGCTTCAGGCGCTTTTGACCCAGCAGCAACGCGCAGCCCAAGACGGAATGGTCGGACGCGAGGTCAAAGTTTTGTTCGAAAAGGCAGGGCGCATGCCGGGGCAGATGATCGGGAAATCCGACTACCTCCACGCGGTCTATGTCGAAGCACCTGCTGACGTAAAAGGGCAGGTTCGGAGCGTTCGGATCGTCGAAAGCAGCCGAAACTCTCTGGGTGGCGTCCTCGTCTGAGTCGGGTTTGTTGCCGATTTCGATCTAAAATTACATGAATTGCACCGATTGTTGTGGTTATAGCCACAACATTCTACTAAATTTGCTTTTTTTCGCTAAAACATCAGTTAAGGTAGTCGTTATATACGATAGCGTAGCGTATGAGGTTGTCTGCTCGACCTCAGAGCAAGGACAAAAAGGGCATTAGCTGTGAAAATGAAATTGGGATCGATTGCGGTCAAGGCGTTCGGGGGCGCTTCGATTGCTGCACTAGGGCTCGCGGCAGTCGCGACCACTTCTTTTGCGGAAACCGCTCAAGTGATTGAGCTTCCGACCCGTGTGATTGAAGGCGAACAATACATTCCAACGATCTGGATTGACCCAGATGGTTGTGAGCACTGGGTCATGGATGATGGCGCCGAAGGTTACATGGATGCCAATCGTCGTCCCGATGGGTCCGCTGTATGTCACCGTAGCGAAATTTGTGGTGTCGTTCCGACAGACCAGCTTTTCGCAACGGATCGCTATGCGATCAGCAGCGCGGGTCGTTCGTCGTTGCAGCAGTTCTTTAGCCAGTCGATGCAGAACGGCGTATTTGGCTTCTTGATCTACGGTCATACCGACAGCCGCGCGTCTGACGAATACAACATGCGCTTGTCGAACAACCGCGCGAATGCTGTTGCTCGCGTTGGCGCTGAAACAGGTGCTCGCATCGTTGATGTGCGTGGCTTTGGTGAGCGCAGCCCGCGTGCGGACAACTCGACCGCAGCTGGTATGCAGCAAAACCGCCGCGTCGAAATTTATTGCCTGCGCTAAGGAGAGATGGACATGAAACTCGTTAAACTAACGTTCGCTCTCGCTGCTGCAGCTTCGCTTTCGGCTTGTATTGGTGCCGAAGGGTTCGAAGGCTCTGGCTTTATGGGTCGTGGTGGCATTGGCGCTGACAAAAGCATCGACTACGGCGTGAACAAACACCACCTGTCGGACATGGTTGCTGGCATCTGGGTTGACCCGCATGGTTGTGATCACTGGATCATCGATGACGGTGTCGAAGGGTATCTGTCGCCGCGTCTGACCCCTGATGGTCTTCCTGTCTGTTCGGGCGTTGCCCCGCCGAACTACGCGGTTGGTCCGTTCAAAGATGGTTCGCCGATTGCAGACCCTCTCTAACTGTTTAGAGAATGTGCAGAATGAACAGGCCGCGGTGAGATCCGCGGCCTTTTTCGTCTTTCGGCTGTCACATACGCATGAGACGCTTGCCACAGGTCCAAGTTCTTGCCACCATGAAGGTACACAACCTGTTGTAAGGAGTCGTGATTGCCAGTCGATATCTTGACCCCCGCTAGCGAATTCGTCATCGAATTTCCGGATAACTTTCTGCTCATCGACCTGTGTGGAGAGCACGACAGAAATCTGGCCAAGATTGAGGAACGACTGGGAATACAGATTGCGCGACGTGGTAACCACCTGATCTTAATCGGTGAGGAAGCCTCGCAGAAACAGGGCGCAGAGGTTCTGCAATCTCTATACTCTCGTCTGGAATCCGGTCGCGGCATCGATGCGGGCGACATTGATCGCGAACTTCGCATGGGCAACTCTGAAAAAGAGACCGCACCGCAAGCAGGCGATCAGATGGAAATGTTCAAGGGCGGACCCGTTGAGATCAAGACCCGCAAAAAGGTGATTGAGCCGCGCACCGACGCGCAAAAGGCCTATGTCCAGAACCTGTTCAAAAACGAACTTGCGTTTGGCATCGGCCCAGCGGGCACGGGTAAAACCTACCTCGCGGTTGCTGTCGGGGTGTCCATGTTCATTCAGGGCCACGTGGATAAGATCATCCTGTCCCGTCCTGCGGTCGAAGCGGGTGAAAAGCTCGGCTTCCTCCCTGGTGATATGAAGGACAAGGTCGATCCCTATATGCAGCCTCTCTACGATGCGCTGGATGATTTCCTGCCGGGGAAACAGACGGCTAAACTGATCGAAGAGAAGAAGATCGAGATCGCGCCGCTTGCCTTTATGCGGGGCCGCACCCTGTCCAATGCGTTTGTTGTGTTGGATGAGGCACAGAACGCGACCACCATGCAGATGAAGATGTTCCTGACCCGTCTTGGTGAAGGTTCACGCATGGTGATCACAGGTGACCGTTCTCAGGTCGACCTCCCGCGTGGTGTGGATTCGGGTCTTGCCGATGCGGAACGGCTGCTGAAGGGCATTCCAAAGATCAGCTTCAACTACTTCACAGCCAAGGACGTGGTGCGTCACCCGCTCGTGGCTGCGATCATTGAAGCCTATGATGCGGATGCCTCGCGCAAGTAATCTCTGGCAGAGGGGCGGGCGGCCTGTTATGCGCCGCCCAACCTGACCGGAGGGCATGCCCGTGGACATTGATATCGACATCACCGACGACCGTTGGGAAACGCTGGGGCTGCCTGCCATTGCAGAGCGCGCAGCGATTGCTGTTCTCGAACGGTTGGATATCGATCCTGACGAGTGTGAGCTGTCCATCCTCGGCTGTGGTGACGACAAAATCAAAGAATTGAACGCCGATTTCCGTGAAAAGGATAAGGCGACAAACGTTCTGTCTTGGCCTGCCGATGAACGTGCCGCCGAAGTTGAAGGCGAACTGCCCGAACCGCCCGAAGAGGACGTATTCGGCGCAATCGAACTGGGTGATATCGCGATTTCCTACGATACCTGCGCTCGCGAAGCGGACGAGGCAGGGAAGTCGCTAGAGCATCATGCGACCCATTTGATGGTCCATGGCGTGCTCCATCTGTTGGGTTTTGATCACATAAGAGAGGGTGACGCGTCTCTTATGGAGGGATTAGAGACAGAGATACTTGGCAAAATGGGTATTGCTGACCCATATTCAGAGGAATGAAGGTCGGGCCCTGACGCCGCGACCATAGGTTTGGAGACAATGGGCGACACCAGCGAGGGTCCTTCTATCGCAGCGCAGAGCGCGCAATCGGACCAAATTGACGAACAACGTAGTGGTTTTTTCAGCCGTATTATTGGCGCACTTAGCCCGTCTGATGATCTTCCTGAGGCAGAGTTTAACGGTAGTAAAACGCATTCGGTGACCACCACATTGGGTCTATCGAACCTGCGTCGTATGCGCGTTGAGGATGTGAGCATCCCCAAGGCCGAAATCGTTGCGGTCTCTGCGACCATAGGCAAAGATGAACTGGTACAGGTGTTCCGTGAAAGCGGCCTGACCCGTCTGCCTGTCTATGATGGCACGCTCGACACGCCGCTTGGCTTTGCCAACCTCAAGGACTTTGCCCTGCGGCATGGGTTCAACGGGGACACGCCAGAGTTCGACGTAAAAGAGATGTTGCGTCCGTTGCTCTATGTGCCGCCTTCGATGCCGCTGCATGTTCTTCTGCAAAAGATGCAGGCAGAGCGGATCCATATGGCTTTGGTCATCGACGAATACGGTGGCACCGATGGACTTGTGACGATCGAGGATTTGATCGAACAGGTCGTGGGTGAAATCGAAGACGAACATGACGTCGAAGAGGATGAAACCTTCACCCGTACGGGCAATGGCATCTACATGGCCCAGGCCAAGACGCTTCTCGATGAATTCGAAGAAGAGATCGGCCTCGATCTGACGGCTCATGATGAGATTGACGCAGAAGAGGTCGATACGCTCGGTGGTCTGGTCTTTATGCTGGCAGGTCACGTGCCCGCTCGAGGTGAAGTCATCAAACACCCTGATGGCCCAGAGTTCGAAGTTGTCGATGCAGACCCGCGGCGGATCAAACGTTTGCGCGTGCGTCTGCATTCCAAAGCCGAGGACTAAGCCTTGAACCGTGCCCTGTCGGCTTATGGCCTGCCATTGGCCGCAGGGATGGCTCTGTCGTTGGGACAAGAGTCTGTCGCGCTCCCCGTCACGATCCTACCTGCGCTGGTTCTGTTCGCCCTGCTATTGCAGGGATTAAAGGCGCGGGCGGCAGCGGGTCGCGCGTGGCTGGTTGGGTTCGGGTATTTCGGGCTGACGCTCACGTGGATTGTGAACCCGTTCTATGTTGAGGCTGACCTCTATTCATGGATGGCGCCGTTTGCGGCTGTGTTGTTGCCCGCAGGACTTGCCGCGTTTTGGGCGGCGGGCGTATGGGTTGCCTTTCGCATTGGTCGGGGCATGGCGGCATGGGCGCTGGGCCTGATCCTCGCGGAATTGGCGCGCGCGCATTTGTTCACGGGGTTTCCGTGGGCGCAATTTGGCCAAGGATACCTCGATACAATCAGCGCACCTTTGATGGCCTATATCGGGGCAGAGGGGCTGTCTGTTCTGATCATCGTTGTGGCAGGGGTCGCGGCAGCAGCGATGCGGTATCGCTGGGCGATCATTCCTGTCTGTGCGGCCTTGTTGCTGCCCGCCATTCCGTACTCGCCAGAACCACAACCCAGCGATGGCCCTGTGGTCCGATTGGTTCAGCCAAGCGCACCGCAGGATGAAAAGTGGATCCCTGAACGGGCAGAGGCATTCTACCGCCGTATGATCGCAGCAACCGAAGCAGAGCCGCCTGTCGATCTGGTGGTCTGGCCTGAAACTGCGATCCCATATCTACTGAATTACTCTGGTCCCATCCTGACCGACATAGCGGATGCGTCGAACGATACCCCAGTGATTTTTGGCGTGAACCGCGAAGAGGGCGGCCTCTATTACAACAGCCTCGCCATGGTTGGTGCAGGCGGCGCGGTTGATGCGATCTATGACAAGCGGCATCTGGTGCCGTTCGGCGAATACATCCCCTTTGGCGACTTGTTGGCCCGTTTTGGCATCCACGGTTTGGCGGCAGCCGATGGCGCGGCCTATGCGGCGGGGCAATCGGGCGATCTGATCACTGTGCCAGAGGTTGGCGGTATTTTGCCCCTGATCTGTTACGAAGGGATATTCCCCAGCATGTCCGCCAGCGCCGAGCGTCCCAGAGCCTTGGTCCTTATTACCAATGACGCGTGGTTTGGCCCCGATGCTGGTCCGCGCCAACATTTCGCTCAAGCCCGACTGCGTGCCATCGAACAGGGTCTGCCAATGGTGCGCGTTGGGAATACAGGGCTAACGGCGATGATCGATGCGCGCGGTGCTGTCACCGCATCGCTGCCGTTTGAAACGGTCGGATATGTGGATGCGACACTCCCCCAAGCCCGCGCAGAGACTATTTTTGCCCGATTTGGATCGTGGCCATTGGTAATAGTGATCCTTTTGTCATGCTCAGCCGTAGCAATACGACGCCGGATAATATCCGGTTGACCTAAAACGCACCGAGGATTAGCCGTCCTCCATTATGCCCCCACAACGGCTTCCTGGCGTGGCGGGTTCACCCTAACGGAGCACTTCAATGTCACGTAACGACTATATTTTCACTTCGGAATCGGTTTCCGAAGGCCATCCGGATAAGGTTTGCGACCGTATCTCGGACACCATTCTTGATGCATTTCTGGCTGAAGAGCCCGAGGCCCGCGTTGCTTGCGAAACCTTTGCGACCACAAATCGTGTCGTCATCGGTGGCGAAGTTGGCCTGTCGGATCAGTCCAAACTTACTGAATACATGAACGCCGTGCCGGACCTGGTCCGTGGCGCGATCAAAGACATTGGTTACGAACAAGACAAATTCCACTGGAATACGGTCGAGATCACCAACCTTCTTCACGAACAATCTGCGCATATCGCCCAAGGCGTTGATGCGACCGCGGACAAAGATGAAGGCGCGGGCGATCAGGGCATCATGTTCGGCTACGCCACAAACGAAACCGAAGCGCTTATGCCTGCGCCGATCCAATACGCACATGCGATCCTGCGTCGTCTGGCCGAAGTTCGCAAAAACGGAACAGAGCCTGCGCTGGGTCCAGATGCGAAATCGCAGCTGTCGATCCAGTATCGAGATGGCAAACCTGTTGGCGTGACCTCGCTGGTTCTGTCGACGCAGCACCTTGATGAATCGCTGTCGTCGAATGACGTACGTGCAATTGTTGAGCCTTACATCCTTGAAGTGCTGCCTGAGGGCTGGCTGACCGACGCGACTGAATGGTGGATCAACCCAACAGGCAAGTTCGTCATTGGTGGCCCCGATGGGGATGCTGGTCTGACGGGCCGTAAGATCATCGTTGACACCTACGGCGGCGCGGCTCCGCATGGTGGGGGTGCGTTCTCTGGCAAAGACCCAACCAAGGTTGACCGTTCTGCAGCATATGCCTCGCGCTATCTGGCAAAGAACGTTGTTGCTGCTGGACTGGCTGACAAATGCACCATCCAGTTGTCCTATGCGATTGGCGTGGCAAAGCCGCTGTCGATCTACGCAAACACCTACGGCACCAACACCGTGGATGAGGCTGCGATCGAACGCGCGGTTGCGCAAGCGATGGACCTGACCCCACGCGGCATCCGCACACATCTAGGCCTGAACAAACCGATCTATGCCCGCACCGCGGCCTACGGCCACTTTGGTCGTGCGCCCGAGGCGGACGGTGGTTTCTCGTGGGAACAGACTGATCTGGTCGAGACGCTTAAGAAAGCGGTTTGATCCAATGAAAAAGGCGGCCTTCGGGTCGCCTTTCTTTTTGGTTTATTGCGCGCAGAGCACGGAGTTGCTATGGCGCCGCCCATGACCGCATCGAACAAACACCCCGAAGCCCCTTGGCGCAATTTCTACGGCCGTATTCATGGGAAAACCCTGAATCAGGCTCAGAAGGACTATCTGGACGAAGATCTAGAGGCCTTGTCGCCAGGTGCGGTGAGCTGGGACATTAACCCTAATCGTGACCCCATTGATATGGACGCGCGGTTTAAGGGTAAACCAGTTTGGCTCGAGATCGGGTTCGGTGGGGGTGAACACCTCGTTCACATGGGTGAAACCTACCCCGAGATCGAGATCATCGGCTGTGAACCATTTATGAACGGCGTTGCGATGCTCTTGGGCAAAATCCGCAAGCTGCAAACCCAGAACGTTGCTGTCCATCCGGGCGATGCGCGGGATTTGTTCGACGTTCTTCCGGATCATTCGATTTCCAAAGCGTTCCTGAACTACCCCGACCCGTGGCCGAAAAAGCGTCACCACCGTCGTCGGTTCGTGACCGCAGAACATCTGGAGCCGCTGTTCCGTGTGTTGAAGCTAGGTGCAGAGTTCCGCGTGGCGACGGATATTCCTGACTATGTGCGCCAAACTCTGATCGAAGTGCCCAAGGCAGGGTTCGTCTGGCAAGCCGAAGGCCCACAGGATTGGAGCCAGCCGTGGTCCGATTGGTATTCAACTCGCTATGAACAAAAAGCCCTACGTGAAGGGCGGACGCCGCATTATCTGACGTTTATTCGGCCATAGTGGAATTAGGCTGCGGGCTATAACCTAAAAGTTGTATTTTCTGTGTGGAATTGAACACAAAAAGATAGCGTCGCTTACCTTTTGGATTTTCGTGCTGAAAGACTAGTCTCACCTTGATACATATTTCTCATAAGATTCCATTATTTATGAGATTTCAATTATGGATGCAGTTCGGTTGTTTAAATGTCCGAAGTGCGATCACAAACTCCGGTTCGGATCTGAGTTTTGTGGTTGGTGTAACGCTCGTACGCCTTTGCGAAACCGCAAGGGTTTTTGGGTGGCTTCGGTGATCGCGCTTTGCGCGGCTGGCGTGATTTTGACGCGATAGCTGTTTTTAAGAGACCAAGATAAGGGACGAGGCGGCGTAAATGCCGCCTTTTTCGTTTTCGAACGCTGCGGTTTTTTGAGTCATCCACATGAAATTTCGGCGATGGCTGCGTTATCCCCAAGAAAGTGCTTTACAGAATAGCGCCTCTCGGCCCACCATATATCGTATGGGGTTGTGGATAATTCCACAGGTCCTTGAGCAGGCACCAAGCGCTAGGGACGCTGCTTATGCCCAAGCGCAATAGCGAACGAGGCCGAGCAATGGCACTGACCGAGCATTTCGAAGACAGCGGTGACATTCATCCGATTGATGTCGTTGAAAACATCGCTGAATTTCACGAATGGGAATTCGACCGTATCGCGGACGACCAAATCGCGATGCAAGTCGAAGGCCAATGGCGCACTTATTCTATCACTCTCGCGTGGTCCCACTATGATCAGACCCTCCGCCTGATCTGCACCTTCGATATGGAGCCACCCGCACACCGCGAGCCCGCCTTGTATGAGGCGCTGAACGCGGCGAATGAGATGTGCTGGTCTGGTAATTTCACATGGTGGACAGGCCAAAAGGTCATGGTGTTCCGTTATGGTCTGGTGCTTGGCACCGATCAGATCGCGACGCCTGATCAGATCGATACGATCATCGGTGCGGCGGTCATGAGCTGTGAACGGTTCTATCCTGCGTTCCAACTGGTCACTTGGGCCGAACGCGACGTGGCCGAGGCGATGCAGATCGCTCTCACCGAGGCTTACGGCACCGCGTAACACTATATCGGCGGGGCGGGATCAACCGCCGCGCCTTGAACCCGTTCGTTTGCCTGCTATCAATAGTGCAAATGACACGGGGAATTTTCATGAATATGGATGATGTTGCGCATCGCGGTCTGGTTTTGCTGGGCTGCGGTAAAATGGGTTCGGCTATGCTGGCGGGCTGGTTGAAGTCGGGACTGCCCGCAACGTCTGTCTGGGTGAACGACCCATTCCCGAGCGATTGGCTAAAGGCGCAAGGTGTGCACGTGAACCAAGCGCTCCCTGCTGATCCAGCGGTTGTTCTGGTTGCGGTGAAACCGCAGATGATGGGTGATGCCCTGCCGACCTTACAGGCCTTGGGCAATGGCACGACCGTGTTCCTGTCTGTTGCAGCTGGGATCACGATTGCCACCTATGAGACAATGTTGGGTGCCCAGACGCCAATCATTCGCGCGATGCCGAACACGCCCGCTGCGATCGGTCGTGGGATCACGGCCATCGTTGGCAATGCTCATGCGTCTGGCCCAATGCTCGATCTTGCTGATGCGCTGTTGTCGGCGATAGGGCAGGTTGTGCGCCTTGAGGGTGAACATCAGATGAGCGCGGTTACCGCGATTTCTGGCTGTGGCCCTGCCTATGTTTTCCATCTGATCGAAGCGATGGCTGCGGCGGGTGTCGGCGCGGGACTTGCGCCTGATTTGGCGATGAAGCTCGCCAAAGCGACGGTGGGTGGTGCAGGCGCATTGGCCGAAGAAGCCGCTGAGGACCCTGCAACGCTACGCCAAAACGTGACTTCTCCGAACGGAGTGACCTATGAGGCCTTGCAAGTTCTAATGAACGACACAGATGGTTTTCCGCCACTTCTCGTTCGTGCGGTCGAGGCTGCGGTAAAACGGGATCAGGAACTGTCCAATGGCTGACATCGACTTTGACGATTTCCTAAAGGTGGACATCCGCGTGGGGCGTGTCATCCGTGCGGAACCTTATCCTGAGGCACGCAAACCCGCGATTAAGATGTGGATCGATTTCGGAGGAGAGATTGGTGAACGTCGCAGTTCGGCACAAGTGACCAAACACTACACGCCAGAAGAGCTTGTTGGGAAACAGGTGATGGGCGTGGTGAATTTTCCACCTCGGCAAATCGGGAAGTTCATGTCTGAGGTTTTGGTGCTCGGGCTGCCGGACGAAAATGGCGACATTGTTTTGGTTGGCCCCGATGACGTGGTGCCAGTCGGGGGGAGGCTACATTGAAGAAACTACTCATCACGCGCCAAATCGCGGAACCTGTTCTCGAACAGGCAGCGGGGCTGTTTGATCTGACTGTTCGGACGGACGGTAATCCGTTGACTGTCGCAGACGCGGCAGAGGCTTTGGCGACTTACGACGCGATCCTGCCAACCTTGGGCGATGCGTTTTCCGCTGATGCTTTTGCGGGGGAAATGCGGTGCAAGATCCTCGGGAATTTCGGTGTTGGGTATAACCACATCGACGCGGCCGCAGCTGCCAAGGCTGGGGTGATCGTCACCAACACGCCTGACGTTCTGACGGATGCGACGGCTGATATCGGTTTGACGCTCATCCTCGCCACCGCACGACGTGCGGGCGAAGGCGAACGGATGCTGCGTGCGGGCCAGTGGGAGGGCTTTGGCCCGAAGGTAAAACTCGGCACTCATGTGACGGGCAAACGCGTTGGTATCGTCGGCATGGGCCGCATCGGTCAAGCGGTCGCGCGTCGTTGCCACTATGGGTTCGGGATGGAGGTTTTGTTCTACAACCGCAGCCCCAAATCGGTAGATTTCCCTGCGACACAGATCAGCAGCCTGACCGAGCTTGCAGCGTCTGCCGATTTCCTCGTCGTGACTGTGCCAGGTGGTGCAGAGACGCGGTATCTGATCAACGCCGACGTGCTGGGTGCCATGCAGCCACACGGAATTTTCGTGAACATTGCACGTGGCGAAGTGGTCGATGAAGCCGCGCTGATCGATGTACTGGAGGCAGGCAAAATCGCTGGCGCCGGTCTGGACGTGTATGAGCACGAACCGCATGTGCCTGCGCGTCTCGTGGCGTTGGAAAACTGTGTTCTGCTGCCGCACCTTGGCTCTGCGACAGTCGAAACCCGTCAGGCGATGGGGCAGATGGCGCTCGATAACATCATCGCTTGGAGCGAGGGTCACGAACCGCCACAGCGGGTGAATTAACCGCGATCACCCACGGCTTCGCGCCAATGTCGGCGGCAAAGGGATACGTAGCGATCATTGCCGCCGATCGACACCTGCGCACCATCGGTCACAACGACGCCGTTTTCGTCTTTGCGCACGACCATGGTCGCTTTTTTCCCGCAGTGGCAGATCGTCCGCACTTCACGCATTTCATCTGCAAGGGCGAGCAGAGCCGCTGAACCAGGGAACAGTTTGCCCTGAAAATCGACGCGCAGCCCGTAGCACATGATCGGCACGTTGAGGTCATCCACCACGCGGGCGAGCTGCCAGACTTGGTTCTCGGTCAGGAACTGCGCCTCGTCCACGAATACACAGGCACAAGGGCCTTCGTTCAGGCGGGTTTCGATCTGGGCAAAGAGATCGCTTTCGGGCGTGTAGGTATCGGCATCAGCACCGATGCCGATACGGCTCGCAATGCGACCAGCGCCTGCACGATCATCAAACCGCGCCGTCAGCAGATAGGTCTGCATCCCGCGTTCGATATAGTTGTGACTCGCTTGCAAGAGGATCGTCGACTTGCCAGCGTTCATGGTCGAATAATTGAAATAGAGCTTTGCCATGGCAGAGGAATAAGCGGCAGGGCCGCCCAGATGCAAGAGGGCTGTCTCAGGTGATTAGAGCGGCCAGAGAACGCGGTGCGGTGAAGATCGGCAAGCCGCCAACAGCGCGCAGGATGGGGTCGCATTCTCTGGCCTAGCGCGGCGGTTCCGCAGCGCATTCTGGAAACTGAATCGGGGCACGCGGTGCGGTAAATGCACGCTATGCACGCTGATGTATGGTAAATTAACCAATAACGTGTAATGGGAAACAATCGGGTTGGTTCCCCGAAATAAAATGTACACCGCGTTAGAGGTTCATCCGTAGTGAATGGTTATTTGAAAAAACACACCGAGGCCTTGGTCAAAGATGTCGGGATCGAGGTGGCCTGTCGCGTTTCGGGCAAGTCCAAGGCGACCTTGGGTCGGTATTACTCTGAAGCTCCAGAACATGCCGAACGTTATATGCCCGTGGATACTGTGGCCGCGTTAGAAGCCGTCGCGTCTTATCCGCATGTGACATCTGCTTTGGCCGAAATTCGTGCGATCAAACTGGGTGATGCAGAGACGCAGCCCGAAGGGCTTTGCTCGATCATGATCGGGTTGAGCGAGCAATACGCGACTTTGATGGCTGAATTTGGTCGCTCGCTTGAGGCGGACATGTCCGAGAACGACACCCGCCGTATGCTGCGCGAGGCGATGGCGCTACAGAAAACCTTATTGGGCTTGAAAGTGCATCTCGAACGTCGCGTGGTCTGATTATTTGCGCCGTACGATTACTGAGCCAACAGAATACCCCGCGCCAAACGAACAGATCAGGCCCGTGTCCCCGCTGGTCAAATCGGCGGAGTATTTGTCGAAAGCGATGATCGACCCTGCGGACGAGGTGTTTGCGTAGTCCTGCAGGATGTTGGGCTGTTCGCCTGCTTCGGGTTCGCGGCCCAGAACCTTTTTGCCGATGTAGTCGTTCATGGTCTTGTTCGCCTGATGGAGCCACAGACGTTTGAGGTCTGCCGCCTCAACCCCTTCGTCGGCCATATGATTGGCGATATGGGCGCTGACCAATGGCAGCACTTCTTTGAACACTTTGCGCCCGTTCTGCATGAACCGCATATCGCGGCGGTCTTCCATTGCGTCACGGGTTGGTCGCAAGAAGCCGTTGTTATTGCGGATATTGTTCGAAAACTGCGTTGCGCAGCGGGTTGAGAGAACGCTGAACCCATCTTGTCCTTCGTCGCGCTCTAGCAGAACTGCCGTCGCAACATCGCCAAAGATGAAATGGCAATCGCGGTCGCGCCATTCGAGGTGGCCAGAGGTAATCTCGGGCGAGATCACAAGGGCACGTTTCACCGATCCCGCGCGGATCATGTCGGCGGCGGTTTGGATGCCAAAGGTTGCGGACGAACAGGCGACGTTCATGTCAAAAGCCATACCGCCCGCGCCGATGAGCTGCTGAATTTCCACCGCCATCGCGGGGTAGGCGCGTTCCATATTCGACGCAGCGCATAGGATCAGGTCAACGTCCGCCCCAGTCAGCCCCGCACGGTCCAGCGCGGTCTGCGCGGCCTTCACGCCGATCTCGGCCATGAGCGACGGTTCGTCGTCGGACCGTTCGGGAAGTCGTGGATACATGCGTGTCGGGTCGAGGATGCCGTCGCGCGACATGACATACCGCTGTTCGATGCCAGAGGCGGCTAGAATGAAATCGCTGCTTGAATGTGGGATCGCTGCGATGGTCGCCGCCTCAATTGCATCCGCGTTCTGGGCGTTCTGGAGGTCCGCGTAGGCGTTGAAGGCTTCGACCAATTCGTCATTCGTGATGACTTCGGACGGGGTGAATACGCCGGTGGCGGTCAGGACGACAGAATGCATGGGTTCCTCCAACATCGTTGGGGCAGAGTGGGCGTTAATCCCCTAGTTGTCCAGATTGACCAAAGGTCGTTTGACCCAAAGAAAAAGGCCGGACACGACGGTCCGGCCTTTGATCGATGTGTGTGCGATTAGCCTTGGAGGCTGCGGACGCTGATATCGTCCTCAACGCGGGCCTTCATCGCCTGAGCCGCAGCTTGGCTACCTGCCGCCGTGGTGAAATAGGGCAGCTTGTCATATAGAGCGACCGAGCGGATATCGCGGCTGTCATTCACAGCCTGTGCGCCTTCGGTGGTGTTGAACAAGAGGTCCACTTTGCCGTCTTTCAAGAGGTCTACGATGGTGCGGCCACCCTCGTAAACTTTGTTGACGATTTCGCAGTCGATGCCGTTTTCGCTCAGGAACGAAGCGGTGCCGCGGGTCGCGAGGATTTTGAAGCCAAGGTCAGAGACTGTTTTCGCGGCTTCGACCATGCCTGCGGTTTTGTCGTTGTCACGAACCGAGATAAACACGGTGCCTTCGGTTGGCAGGTGGGTGCCTGCACCCATCTGCGCCTTGAGGAACGCACGTGCGAACGAACGGTCCCAACCCATGACCTCACCCGTGGAGCGCATTTCCGGCCCGAGGATGGTGTCAACGCCCGGGAAGCGAGCGAAGGGCAGGACAGCCTCTTTGACCGAGAACCAAGGTGTTTTCGGATCGGCGAGGGTGAACGGGTCGCCCTGCGGCTGCATCTGATCAGCGCTGATGGTTTCGTCATAAGGTTCGCGCACTGGGAAGTTCGACAGCGGTTCGCCAGCCATCAGGCGGGCAGCGATCGATGCGATCGCGCTGTCGGTTGCTTTTGCAACGAACGGCACGGTGCGGGATGCGCGCGGGTTAACTTCGATCAGGTAAACTTCGCCGTCTTTAACAGCGAACTGAACGTTCATCAGGCCCTTAACTTCGAGCGCGAGCGCGAGAGCTTGGGTCTGTTTGCGGATTTCAGCAACGATCTCTGCCGACAGGGTGTGCGGCGGCAGACAGCATGCGGAGTCACCAGAGTGAACGCCTGCTTCTTCGATGTGTTCCATGATGCCCGCGACGTGGACGTTTTTACCGTCGCAAAGTGCGTCGACGTCAACTTCGGTCGCGCCAGAGAGGTAGCTGTCCAAGAGAACAGGGCTATCGCCCGAAACAACCACAGCTTCGGCGATGTAGCGTTCGAGCTGCGCCTGATCACGCACGATTTCCATCGCGCGGCCACCCAGAACGTAGGACGGACGGATCACCAGCGGGAAGCCGATGTCAGCAGCGATTGCAAACGCTTGTTCGTCGGTCGACGCGATGCCGTTCACAGGCTGTTTCAGGCCCAGACGGTTCACGAGGTCTTGGAACCGTTCGCGGTCTTCTGCGAGGTCGATTGCGTCCGGCGAGGTGCCGAGGATCGGAATACCTGCTTCTTCCAGAGCGTTCGCGAGTTTCAGCGGGGTTTGGCCGCCGAACTGAACGATAACGCCGTGCAGGGTGCCGTTGTCCTGTTCCACGCGCAGGATTTCCATCACGTGTTCAAAGGTCAGCGGTTCGAAATACAGACGGTCCGAGGTATCGTAGTCGGTCGACACGGTCTCGGGGTTGCAGTTGATCATGATGGTCTCGTAACCCTGATCGGTCAGCGAGAAACATGCGTGACAGCAGCAATAGTCAAACTCGATACCCTGACCGATACGGTTCGGGCCACCGCCGAGGATGACGACCTTCTTACGGTCGGTCGGACGGCTTTCGCATTCCACGTCGCCCATCGCTGCGGCTTCGTAGGTGGAATACATGTAAGGCGTTTGCGCTTCGAACTCTGCAGCGCAGGTGTCGATGCGTTTGAACACAGCCGTAACGCCAAGGTTCTGACGTGCGCGGCGCACCTGAGCTTCGTCGCGGCCAGTTAGTTTCGCAAGGCGTGCGTCGGTGAAGCCCATCATTTTGAGCTTACGCAGACCATCTTCGGTCACAGGCAGGCCGTTCTTAGCCACGTCCTGTTCGACTTCGATGATTTCGCGGATACGGTCGAGGAACCAAGGATCGAACGAAGTGATCGCGATGATTTCATCGTTGGTAAAGCCGTGGCGCATCGCTTGAGCGATGGTGCGCAGACGGTCAGGGGTTGCCTTGCCAAGAGCTGCCGACACTGCGGCCTTGTCCGGTGCGCCCGGAATTTTCACTTCGTCAAAACCAGTCAAGCCCGTTTCCATCGAAGCGAGGGCTTTCTGGACCGACTCGTGGAAGGTCCGGCCAATCGCCATCGCCTCGCCCACGGATTTCATCGCGGTGGTGAGGTAGGGTTCCGAGCCCGGGAACTTCTCAAATGCGAAGCGCGGGATTTTGGTGACGACATAGTCAATGGTCGGCTCGAACGATGCCGGCGTGACCTTGGTGATGTCGTTGTCCAGCTCGTCGAGCGTGTAGCCAACAGCCAGTTTCGCCGCGATTTTAGCAATCGGGAAACCTGTCGCCTTGGACGCCAGAGCCGACGAACGCGACACGCGCGGGTTCATTTCGATGACGACCATACGACCGTCTTTTGGATTCACAGCCCACTGAACGTTCGAACCACCTGTCTCAACGCCGATCTCACGCAGAACCGCGATCGAAGCAGTGCGCATGATCTGGTATTCTTTGTCGGTCAGGGTCAGGGCAGGGGCCACAGTGATCGAGTCGCCTGTGTGCACGCCCATCGGATCTACGTTTTCGATCGAACAGACGATGATGGCGTTATCCGCTTTGTCGCGGACCACTTCCATTTCGTATTCTTTCCAGCCCAAGAGCGATTCATCGACGAGGATCTGACCTACTGGCGATGCATCCATGCCCGAGCGGCAGTAGTATTCGTATTCTTCACGGTTATAAGCAACACCACCGCCTGTGCCGCCCAAGGTGAACGCAGGACGGATGATCGCAGGCAGACCGATGTCTTCCAGTGCTTCCATCGCGATTTTCACACCAGCGTCGATGTCGTGTTTGCCCTTTTCGTTTTTTGGGGCAGTCACAATCGTCGCGCGCGGGTTTTCGAGACCGATACGGTCCATCGCTTCGCGGAACAGTTTACGGTCTTCGGCCATCTCGATCGCTTCGCGGTTTGCGCCGATGAGTTGGACGTTGAATTTATCAAGCACACCCATGTCCGCCAGAGCGAGCGAGGTGTTCAGGCCAGTTTGACCACCCATCGTCGGGAGAAGCGCGTCGGGGCGTTCTTTCTCGATGATCTTCGCGACGACCTCTGGGGTGATCGGCTCGATGTAAGTGGCATCGGCCAGACCAGGGTCGGTCATGATCGTTGCGGGGTTCGAGTTCACGAGGATGACGCGGTAGCCTTCTTCGCGAAGTGCTTTACACGCTTGAGCGCCCGAGTAGTCAAACTCGCAAGCTTGGCCAATCACAATTGGCCCCGCTCCGATGATCATGATCGACTTGATGTCGGTTCTCTTCGGCATGGGACCCTCATATGTTATGGCAGCAGACAGCAGAGCGCATAGCGCGCCCAAATTGTTGGGCGTTATAGACAGAGTCGCCCAAGGTTCAAGGGGTATGATTAGCGAAAACCATGTCGCTTTTGTACTGTCGCTGGCTGAATGGCTGGTTTATCCGTCCCGCATGCAAAGTTTAGGTGCGAAAAATGCGTGTTTTGTTTGACCGAGGACCAGATGGGTCTGCGGCTGAATTTGATGTGCCGCATCAAATCATTGAAGCGTGGGAGCCCGAAGATATCCCCGCCGCGTTCGCGGCGCTGAAGGCCGCAAAGGGCTGGCTGGTTGGCTATTGTTCATATGAACTCGGCTATGCGTTAGAGCCGCGGCTTTTGCCGTTGATGCCAAAGAACCGTAAACTGCCGCTATTGCGGTTCGGGGTCTATGGCGGGCCAAAGTCCGCGGTGATGCCAGAGGCCGATGGGACAATCGGCGATTTGGCCCCGCTTTGGGATGCGCCAAAACATGCCGATGCGATTGGGAAACTGCGCGATTACATCGCGGCGGGCGATATTTATCAGGCCAATCTGACATTTCCGATCACCACGACGGTCGATGGAACGCCCGAAGGCATCTATGGCGCGCTCGCTGCGCGTCAGGCTGTTGGTCATTCGGCGTTGGTTCTTCAGGACGGCCCTGCGATTCTCTCGCGTTCGCCCGAACTGTTTTTCCGGATCAAAGACGGGATGATCGAAACCGCGCCGATGAAAGGCACTATGCCGCGCGGTAAGACCGAAGACGAGGACGCCGCGAATAAGGCGTTCCTGTCGATGGATGAAAAGAACCGCGCCGAAAACCTGATGATCGTGGATTTGCTCCGCAATGACATCTCGCGAATCTCTGTCGCGGGGACGGTTAAGGTGCCGAAACTGTTCCACGTCGAAACCTATGCGACCGTTCACCAGATGATCAGCCGTGTTGAGGCGCGTTTGATGGATGACGTGACCTTCCCCGATATTTTGCAGGCGCTGTTCCCTTGCGGGTCCATCACAGGTGCGCCGAAATTGCGGGCGATGGAGATCATCGAAGAACTCGAGACCGCGCCACGAGAAGTTTACTGCGGCTCCATCGGATGGTTCGCGCCTGACGGACGCGCAGAATTCAACGTCGCGATCCGCACGCTTATGGTAGACGGGGATCAGGCGACATTGAACGTGGGCGGCGGGATCGTATGGGATTCGACCCCAGCATCGGAATACGAGGAAGCCTTATGGAAAGCGCGCTTCGCACAGATCGACCCGAAAACCTCCTCCTGATCGAAACGATAGGGCGTGGGGCGGAGGGTATCCGCTACCTCGACCTCCACCTTGCGCGGTTGAAACGCGGTGCCGAGGCGCTGGGTTATCCCTTTGATGAAACTCAGGTTCGTGCCGCGCTGACCGATGCGACCGAAGAGCATGAACGCATTCGTCTGACGCTGAACGAGGCTGGCAATGCTGTGGTCGAAACGGGCCACCTGCCGCCCAATCCCCCGCATTGGACCGTTGCGGTTCATAGCACCCAAATAAATTCCGACGATCCGTGGCTACTGGTAAAGACCACCAACCGCGCGCTCTATAATCAGGCCCGCGCTGACTTGCCGAGTGGCGTTGATGAATGGCTGTTCCTCAATGAACAGGGTGAAGTCTGCGAAGGCACGATCACCAATATCTTTGTCGTGACTGAGGACGGACGACGGGTCACGCCGCCTCTGACCTCTGGTCTTTTGCCCGGCATCTTGCGGCAGTCCCTCATCCAGAACGGGTGGGAGGAACAGGTTCTGACCCTCTCTGACCTGTCAAAAGCCCGCGAAATCCACATGGGGAACGCTTTAAGAGGCCTTATCCGCGTCCAACTCGCGCCCTTTGCTTGACATCGGGCGGTGAACCCTGTGTATCGGCGCGGAACCCCGCAAACCCAAGGGACATGACATTATGCACGCCTATCGCACTCATACCTGCGCCGCACTGACGAAAGACAACGTTGGTGAGACCGTCCGCCTGTCGGGCTGGGTCCACCGTGTGCGCGACCACGGCGGTATCCTCTTTATCGACCTGCGTGACACCTACGGCGTGACGCAGGTTCTCTGCGACCCCGACTCGGCTGCGTTCTCTGCTGTCGAAAAGGTTCGTTCGGAATGGTGTATCCGCATCGATGGCGAGGTGAAGGCCCGCGATCCAGAGCTGGTGAACCCGAAACTGCCAACTGGCGAAATCGAAGTCTTTGTTCGCGACATCGAAGTGCTGGGCGCAGCCGCTGAACTTCCGCTGATGGTGTTTGGCGATCAGGAATACCCCGAAGAAACCCGTCTGAAATACCGCTACCTCGATCTGCGCCGTGAAGCGATGCAGACCAACATGAAGCTGCGGTCTGATGTTGTCGCCTCTATGCGTCGTCGCATGTGGGACAAAGGTTTCCGCGAATTCCAGACCCCGATCATCACGGCGTCCTCGCCTGAAGGCGCACGCGACTTCCTCGTGCCGTCGCGTCTGCACCCGGGCAAATTCTACGCACTTCCGCAGGCACCGCAGCAGTTCAAACAGCTGATCATGGTGTCGGGCTACGACAAATACTTCCAGATCGCGCCGTGCTTCCGCGACGAAGACCCGCGCGCTGACCGTTCGCCGACCGACTTCTACCAGCTCGACATGGAAATGTCGTTCGTCACCCAACAAGACGTGTTCGACACCGTTGAGCCTGTGATCGCTGGCATCTTTGAAGAGTTCGGCGGCGGGAAAAAGGTCGACCGCGACTGGACCCAGATTTCTTACAAAGACGCGGCGCTGTGGTATGGTTCGGACAAACCCGACCTGCGCAACCCGATCAAAATGCAGGACTGCTCGGAACACTTCCGCGGGTCTGGCTTTGCGATCTTTGCGAAACTGCTCGAGCAAGACGGCACAGAAGTGCGCGCAATTCCTGCGCCGACAGGTGGCAGCCGTAAATTCTGTGACCGTATGAACGCTTTCGCTCAGAAAGAGGGTCTGCCGGGCATGGGCTACATCTTCTGGCGTGAAACTGACGGTGAAATGGAAGCGGCTGGCCCGCTTGCTAAAAACATCGGACCAGAGCGCACCGAAGCGATCCGCCAGCAGCTTGGCCTCGGTATCGGTGACGCGGCGTTCTTCCTTGGAGGTAAGCCGAAAGCCTTTGAATCGGTTGCTGGCAAAGCCCGTAACGTCATCGGCGAAGAACTGGGCCTGACCGACAAAGACCGCTTCGCCTTTGCTTGGATCGTGGACTTCCCGATCTACGAAAAAGACGACGAGACTGGCAAAATCGACTTCGAACACAACCCGTTCTCGATGCCGCAGGGTGGTATGGACGCGCTGTTGGGCGATCCGTTGGCCGTTCGTGGGTTCCAATATGACCTTGCTTGTAACGGCTACGAACTTGTGTCGGGCGCGATCCGTAACCACAAGCCTGAGATCATGTTCAAAGCCTTCGAAATCGCTGGCTACGGCAAAGAAGAAGTCGAAAAGCGTTTCGGCGGCATGGTTAACGCGTTCCAATACGGCGCTCCGCCGCACGGTGGTTGCGCAGCGGGTATCGACCGTATCGTGATGCTCTTGGCTGAAGAAGCGAACATCCGCGAAGTCATCATGTTCCCGATGAACCAGCGCGCAGAAGACCTGATGATGAACGCGCCGAGCGATCCGACGAACGAACAGCTCCGCGAACTGAACCTGCGTGTTGTTCCGCAGGAAAAGTAAGGCATACGCCAGATAAACAAAGAGGCCGGCAGGGAAACCTGACCGGCCTTTTTACGTGGAGGATTAAGTCTTAAACGCCAGTCGCGGTGTAGAGAGGGAGGCTATCCGCAGCAAATTTTCCAGTCGATGTATCGATCACGGCAACCACAGCAACGGCCAGCATAATGAGGCCAGCAGTCAATACGACCCAATCTACAAGGTCGCTGCCTTTGTCCTCTGACCAAATATGGTTGATAATCTTTACCATGATCTCACTCCTAACTCTCTTAACGGCGGGGGCCGCGTTGAGGTTAGGTATGACATCTGACTAGGGCTGCTTGGCGGACGGTTTGTGCCTTTTTTGAGGAATCTAGGCACGTGATTGTGGCATTGATCGGACCGTCGCAACAATCCGAAGTGGTTATTGGTTACTGTAGCCTCGGTCCTGACGGTGCCGATAGACGATCCTGCACCAGCGCCATTACGCGCGACAACGACGGGAGAATCGGTTGCCCATCGTGACGGCATTGGTCCAGCGCGGCGACCGCGTGGGTGAGGGTGTGATCATCGGCACTGCGGGCGATGCCCGATAGAAACTGCGTCACATAGTCGAGCGACCTACCATCATGGCAGTGCGCCAGAACCTCTGCCGCTTGGGCGAGGTCATCCTCATAGGCCACGAGATCAGGGACGACATTATCATTTGTAACAACGCGTAGCCCGTGCAGTTGCCGATCCGTCGGTAGGTGCTTGAGGATGAGCGACTGAAATGCGGCCAAAGACCCCATTGGTTTGGGCAGAAACCCATCAGCCCCCGCCACAACGGCTCGCATTTCGCCGTCTGGATCACCGCTTGTCCCGAGAATCACATCAACGCGGGGGTGGGCGCGGGACAGGTCCGTGATCAATCCTTCGCCGTAGCCATCAGGCAAGCCAAGGTCGATAATCACGACGGCAGGACGATAGACGCGCAGGTGCATACGGGCGCTCGCCAGTGTATCTGCCCGCCGCAATCGTGCGCCCGACCTCTGGGTCATGAGGCGCATTGCCTCTGACGCGAAACGGCTGTCTTCGACCAAGAGCAGCGTCAGCCCAGCCAAGGGGCGGCTGGCGGTGGGGGGGAGGGTCATCATAAAATCGGTTTGGCTGTCCATCATCAGGCCCTTTGGTCGGGGTTGGATGAGGTCAGAAAACACCAGCATGGTTGATGAAAGATTAATCCGCGACGAAACGACAGCTTTGCCTTGGGGGGCGGAACCCGCGATAAGGTGATCAACGCTATGAGGGAGAGATCGCATGATCGGACGTTTGAACCATGTTGCCATTGCAGTGCCGGACCTAGAGGCCGCATCGGCGCAATACCGTGATACTTTGGGTGCCAAAGTGAACCCGCCGCAGGACGAACCTGATCACGGCGTGACCGTTGTGTTCATCGAACTGCCGAACACAAAGATCGAACTCCTGTATCCGTTGGGCGAGAACTCTCCGATTGCGGGCTTTTTGGAAAAGAACCCAGCGGGCGGCATTCACCACATCTGCTACGAGGTCGACGATATCCTCGCGGCGCGTGACAAGCTCAAAGAGCAAGGCGCACGGGTTCTGGGCACAGGTGAGCCGAAAATCGGGGCGCATGGGAAACCCGTTCTGTTCCTGCACCCCAAAGATTTCAACGGCTGCTTGGTCGAGCTTGAGCAGGTCTAAGGCTTGCCCCTGACCTGAAGCAGAGTATGTAAGCATCAAACAAAAGGGGCGGTCCTTCGCCCCTTACTTTAACAGGAGAGTCCGATGGCTCCGACGTCCGCATTTGTCCTCTTTGCCGTGATCTGGTTCATGGTGTTCTTTATCGTCCTGCCGCTGCGGCTCGAAACGCAGGGTGAGGCGGGCGAGGTGGTCAAAGGAACCCATGCGTCCTCCCCTGCGAACTTTAGCTTTAAGCGCAAAGCGTGGATCACCACGATGGTGGCTGTTCCGCTTTGGGGTGTGATCGCCGGTGTGATCCTGTCGGGCCTGATTTCGGTGCGCGACCTAGATTGGTTCCACCGAATGAGCACACCCGAAGTGAGCCGTCCCGCTGAATAATCAGCGAGACGCAAGGCGGTGATAGAGGTGGGTAAATGTCGCCGCGCCGAGTACCGGAATGAACAGGTTCACGAGCGGAAATGAGAGCGGCACAGCCATCAGGCAGCCCGCGACCCAGATTTGTCCCGAGTAGTGCCGACGCATGGCTTTGGCGCCTTCGCGACCCTCACGGCGCTGGGCGGCGAGGGTGAAATACTCTCGTCCCAATAGGTAGCCGTTCAGCATGTAGAATATCGGCAGTGCGAAGATCGGCAGGAGCGTCGAGAGAACGAACGCCAGAATGTTGCCGACCAACAGCACGCCGAGGAAGTTGATCGTGTCACGCAGGCCGTCCCAGAATCCCACATGAGGGACTGGGGGGAGGTGAGGATAGTGCCGATCCTCAACCGCTTGGGCCACGTCATCCAAAAAGAGCGACGTCATCGCAGATGCGACAGGCACCATCAGGAACATAGATGCCACGATCATCAGGATCAGCGACCCCCACGACAGCAGATCGCCCAGCCACGTGACTTGACCTACCCCAGGGAGCGTTAGGGCAGAGGGGTCTGCCCAGTCGATCAGCATCAGAAAGCCCGCGTAAATCGCGACGAGCAGGGCAATGGTCAGCCCGATGCCGAGCATCACAACCCGCTGAAAGCGGCTATCACCCAGTTGAGCGACGGCCTTAAAGAAATCGCCGAGGATCATTTCCACGTCACAATCTGGCTGAGGTCAGGGCGGGGGCGTTCTGGGGGCACCATGCCTTCGGTGCCGATATGGATGATGCCAGCGACCTTTTCGTCTGCGGTGACGCCCAACTGTTCGGCGGTGAACTGTGGATCGTGGCTATGCCAGCCCGACACCCATGACGCAGCCCAACCCGTGGCGAGTGCCGCATTCACGAGGCTGAGGCAAACAGCGCCCGCCGAATACTGCTGTTCAATTGCAGGCACCTTTGCCGCGTCTTTGGGGCTGTAGACGACCACGACGGCACAGGGGGACTGTGCGTAGACGGTTGCGGGTTTGTCGATATTGCCTTGTTCGATGCCCAGCCGCTCTCCTGCTGCTTGCAATGCGCCTGCGTAGGTTTCGAGGGCCTCTTTGCTCAACACGATAAACCGCCATGGCACCAATGCGCCGTGGTCTGGTGTGCGGGCTGCGGCAGTCAGGATGGTTTCCAATGCGGCACGATCTGGCCCCGGCCCTTTGATCGTTTTCGCGGGACGCGACCGGCGGGTCAAAAGGAAATCAACGGCGGCGTCATTGCGGGTGAGGGGCGGAATAGTCGTGTCGGTCATCAAAGTCTCCTGCTTCACTAGGGATATCGGCATTAACGGGAACGAATTCAATCGGTAGAATTATACGCAGCGGCAGATTAAACCCGTCGCTATGACCGATCTTTCCCATCTTGCCGTTGAGGGCGCTGAAATCGCTGTTCGGGTGACACCGAAGGCGAGCCGTGATCGTATCCTCGTCGAAGACGATGCGATCCGTGTCTACGTAACCACGGTGCCTGAGGACGGCAAAGCGAACAAAGCGGTGGTCAAACTGCTGTCCAAAGCGCTGGGCGTGCCCAAAACGCGGCTCGATCTGATCCGTGGCGCAACATCGCGGGATAAGGTGTTTCGGATCGTCTAGCTGTCCTTGCGCAGACGATAGACACCTTCTGGCAGATCCAATGCCGCCTCAAGATCGCGGAGCTGGCTCAGCGACAGGGTGATTTTAACGACCTGATCGGTGCGCGGGTCCAATTGCTGAACCGTGATGCAATCCTCGAACGCCGAGACGGTAACATCTTCTTGCAAAAAGGCTGCGTCTTCGTCGACCAAGGTCACGACGGTGGCATCGAAATCGTGTTCAATCGTAAACATGAGATCAGCCTAGACCTGCAATCGCGACTTGAAAAGAGGAGATGCCAATCCCGTGAGGACGCGGCATCAGGGGCTTACGGGCCGTCGGTGGAATGATATGATGCCCAAAAACAAAGCGAGAGGCCAATGCGGGCGTTCCTCATTCTCATGTTCGGTGTTTTCGGGTTGGCGGGCTGTTCAATGCCACCAATCACCGTGGCCACCGTTGCGCCCAAGGCTGTTTCCGTCACGCCTGATCGCCAAACCGCGAATATGTTCGTGGCCGTGGTGCAGGACGTGGAACCCTTTGTCGAAGATATCTGCGTTCGAACAGATGCGCGTCGCAACTGCGATTTCCGTATTGTGATTGATGACACCCCCGGTGCGCAGGCCAACGCGTTTCAGACCGTGGATCGGTCGGGGCGGCCTGTGATCGCGTTTACGCTAGCCCTACTGGATGACATCCAGAACGAGGACGAGTTTGCTTTTGTTTTGGCGCATGAAGCCTCGCACCACATCGCTGGGCATTTGGAACGGACACAACGCAACGCGGCGGTCGGCGCGATGATCTTTGGCGAATTGGCGGGGGTTGCTGGGACGGGCCTCCCGTCGAATGTCCAAGCCGCGCGAGAGATTGGCGCCGCTGTGGCCTCCCGTGCCTATTCCAAGGATTACGAGCTAGAGGCGGATATGATGGCCGCCCGTATCGTGACAGCAGCGGGGTATGATGCGCTGCGCGGGGCCGCTTTCTTTGCTCGTATTCCTGACCCGGGGGATCAGTTCCTCGGTTCTCACCCCGCGAACGCGGACCGTGTTGCCGCGGTGCGCCGTGCCGTGGGTGCAATCTGAAACTGACACAAAGCTTTTAACTCGCGCTGTTATGAGCGCCGAATTAGACTTCTCTGCACCAACGGCAGAGAGGAGCGGTCAGTGGGGAAGATCATGCAAGGTATTATGCGTATCCGCCAAAGGGCTATTTGGTCGTGGCAAGGCTGGGTTCACGTTTGGAAAACCGAACAATCGCTGATGCAGTGGATTTGGGCCAACGCGGTCTCGATCCCTTTGGCCGTGATTTTGCCGCTGACGGCGGGTGAAACCGCGCTGATCATTATGGGCGGTGTGTTCGTTTTGGCGATGGAGTGCATCAACACAGCGATTGAGCGCGTTGTCGACGACATCTCAACCCAGCGCCGTGACCGCGCAGGCCAAGCCAAAGACGCAGGCAGCGCCGCCGTCGCGGTGTCTGCTGTTGGCGTCGGGATGGCTTGGCTCGTGATCCTGTTTAGGCTCGTGACGAACGGCTAACCTTCCGCGTTTCGGGGTGTAGCGCCTTGCCCAGAATATGTTCGTCGGTGTGGATGACCTTATCCGCAGAGCCTACGATTTCGGGGTCGGGGAGTACGGCGATTGACGGGTCTTTGCCTGGATAATCGAGGGTCGATAGGAAGTGGCGCATGCAATTAATCCGCGCCCGTTTCTTATCGTTCGATTTAACCACGGTCCAAGGCGCATCGGCGGTGTTCGTATAAAAGAACATCGCCTCTTTTGCCTCGGTGTAGTCATCCCATTTGTCGAGCGACGCCTTATCAATCGGGGACAGCTTCCATTGCTTCAGTGGATCGGTTTCGCGGGCCTTAAAGCGGCGAAGCTGTTCGTCTCGAGTGACTGAGAACCAGTATTTATAAAGCCGAATGCCAGACCGAACGAGCATCTGTTCGAGGTCGGGGGTCATGCGCATGAATTCCAGGTATTCGTTGGGTTCACAGAACCCCATGACCCGTTCGACGCCTGCGCGGTTATACCAACTGCGGTCGTAGAACACCATTTCGCCCGCCGTCGGAAGATGTTCGATATAGCGTTGAAAGAACCACTGGCCGCGCTCTGTCTCAGTCGGTTTATTCAGGGCCACAACCCGCGCATGACGTGGGTTCAAGTGCTCCATGAACCGTTTGATCGTGCCGCCTTTGCCTGCAGCATCACGGCCCTCGAACAGGATGACGAACTTCTGGCCCGTTTCTTGGGCCCAGTGCTGCACCTTGAGCATTTCCGCCTGAAGTTTGGCTTTTTCGGCCTCATAGGGAATGCGGGCCATGCGTGTGTGGCGGTGACGAGGCGGTGATGGTTTGACCTCGACAGAGGGGTCCTGAGCATCTGTGGCAATCGCGGCGGTGGTCTCTGTCATGGCGTCGTCCTCTGTTCGTGTCTGATTGGGGACTTTAGGCCTGATGTCGGAAGGGTGCCTTGATATGCGTCAACGGTGCGCCGTTTTGATCTGGCGCAATGCGGGCGTCAGCGACTTGGCGCACAACGCTGCTTGATTGGATTAAGACATATAAAGGATGAACCGATGCAGCGGTTGGGCGATATTCGGGAACATTTTTGGCTGACCCTCGCTATGGCGAAACATTGTGAGGTCGATCTGGCGGAAGCCATGCGTGAAGGCCATATTTCTACGGCGGAATATGCCGATCACATCACCCGTTGCCGCGCGTGCCCATCCCCCGAACATTGCAAGCATTGGCTCAAAAACGCATCCGCGGGAGACGAGCCCCCGCAGTATTGTCAGAACAAAGCGTCCTTTGCCGAATTGGCGAGCGAACCTGCTTAGCCTTTGACGGCAGAGAGTAGGCTGATCGCGCCGCGCATGTCACCATCAGAGAGGTCGATCAGGGTCTGATCCGCCGTTGCGGTCACGCCTTGTTCGGCCAGTTTCGAAATGAGGCTCTCGGCGTCGGTGCCCATCAGCGGAGCGAGGTCTGTCAGCGAGGCAGAGCTAACCATCTGCAAAGCGACAATGTCAGGACGCGCATCACCTGCATCATCCCCGAGTGGCACGAAAGACGCCGCAAGCATCACCGCAGACGCCGTCATCAGCGTCAGTGCGACAGGCCGTTTGAAATAGGTCTGAAATGCACGCCAGTTCAGCACAATGTGCAAAAGAACCGCAGCAACCATGACCAGCCCGACATATTCATGAATGACTTTGTTCAGCGTCGTATTGGTATGGAAAAACATCAGAATGCCGGTCGCCCCCATAATGAGGAAGGTGCCGATCGTGAGTGGCGTTGCATAGGCGCGGAGGTGTTTCATCGCGATAATCCTGACTGATCAAATACTCACCTTGAAACGGGGACTAAACGAAAGTCCGTCGAAATTTTTCACTCGGTCAGTGTTTTTTGTCAGTGGTATGTAAAATGCCTCCCTTTGGAACCGTTACCCTAACCAAATGAAACACACGCTAGGCTGCGGGATGTGAGATGACGGATCTAAGACACTCAGATTTTAAGACAGCCATTACTATGATCCACGTTCCACCCTGCGCGGCAGATATTCTTGCTGCCTTAGCAGAAGGGCACGTGGACGACGTGCAGGCTGACGAGCTTTTGAGAAAGTGCCGTGTTTGCGCACGTCGCTACACACCTCGGGGTTGGATGAATGTCGATAGTGGGTGTGGTGTTTGGCAAGGTTGCGCGCATTTGGACCGTATCAAGGCCGCGCTGATAGACTGATGAAAGGCCGGCCGTTCCGGTATGAGTTACACAGTTAAATCTCTTTTGCCCGCCAAAGTGATCCACGACGCAGGACGGCCAGACAGCCCAAGCGACGCTGTGACGATCATCGGGTTTGATGTGCTCGATACAGCGGTCCTCGCCATGACAGTCGAGAATAAAGACGGTCAACTCTCTCAGTTCCCGCTTTGGCCGACGGTTCGGATTAGCAGCCAATATGGTGACTCCCTGACAGGCGATCAGCTTTTGATGGCCCTACTCAAAGAGGGCGTCGTGAACGAGGTCAAACCGCCGAAACCGCGTGTCGAATTCCACAATCCGCCGCCTCAGGTCCGCATGGTCCAACTCGGTCGGGTCGAGGTCTACGCGATCACCGCTGCCGTTGTTTTCCTCCTCTGGGTGGTGCTTTCCGCGCTTTAATTGCGATTTCTACGACCAAAGGACTAGGCTTGGACCCGTCTTCGTTGATCTGGGTCAACCCTCCTGCTGCCCAGAGGCGTAGCCTTGGCGCATTCATTCAGGAGGGCACTATGACCTACTTTAAAACCGCTGCGACACTTGCGTTGATCGCTCTGTCGAGCCCCGTTTTCGCGGACTCCTACAACGAGATCAAAGTTGACGCGGGCGAGAAACTCTTTGACGCGGAATGCCACCGTTGCCACGCCGATAACCCCACCGACCCGAGCTATGGCCCGCCTCTCGTGAACGTTGTGGGCCGTGGGGCTGGGACCGTTGTGGATTACGACTACTCCACCGCTCTGGCGGCCTCTGGCATCGTCTGGACCCCTGCCGCGCTGCGGGCGTGGATGGAGGATAACGACGGCTTTATGCCGGGGACGAAAATGCGTCACGTGGGCATCACCGATCCTGTCGTGCAGGACTTTATCCTGTCCTACCTGCAGAGCATCACGACCCAAGATAACGCTGCCATCAGCGAGTAACCCTTTCGCCTGCGGCCCTCACGGACTAGGGTCGCGGGCATGAAGATCATCGACAATGTCATCAGCGACCGCGGGTCGAAATACGCGGTCTCTGGCGCGCCCTGCAGCAGTGCAGAGGACGCAAAGGCGTTCATCAAAGAGCTGTGCAAAACCAAGAAATTCGCCAAGGCGACCCATAACACTTGGGCCGTGCTTCTTGACGATGGGCCGCTGAAAAACGACGACGGCGAAAGCGGCGCGGGCATGGTGATCGTGCGGATGCTAGAGCGCGAAGGCCTCCGAGGACACCTCATCTGCGTCACCCGTTGGTTCGGCGGCAAACACCTCGGCGGAGACAGGTTCCGCCACGTGCAGGAGGCGGTCAGGGTTTATTTGGAGGGGATTTAATCCTATGGCAGCTATTCTTCCGTCGCGGATAACTCTTTTTCGTTCGAATGGATTTCTTTGATGATATACAGACTAGGTTCCATTTCACCGTCCTCATTCTCGACGAGATAAACCCTTAAGTCGGCTAGAACGACCTCCTTTGTGAATAGAGCGTCTGACGGGATTGATGGGTCGATTTGTACGCGTGTCCTCTTCTCTGATACTACGGATACCACGCCAGCCCACCCTGCTTTGGCACTATCTAAATCGTGGGCCCTAAGCTGAACCTCAACGTTCTCTAGACTGTATTCTTCGCGTTCGGGCTCGAATATTTGCTCATCGACGTCAGATGGGATCTCTTCAATCACTGACTGAGGGATTGTTGTTCGTCCTGCGGAAATTTTGCGTGCACGATGTCTTTTGGCTGGAAGGAAAAAATCTCTAGCATTCCGAATTGTTGATTTTTTTTTCTTGCCACTGTGGAGCTCTGTAATTGCAGTTCTGATCGTTTCTGGGTCGACCTGTATCAAATTGCCGGCGACATTTGTTATGTTGTGGTATGCGCTGTAGGTTTCTGGGGCTTGGGTTTTGCGCTTAAAAATTTTTTCAATGAGGCTTAATATTCCCCATAGTGCAATTGCGACCACAATAGTCGTCACCATGCTGTCATAAGCTTCGGATATTTCAACGCCCGTGATAGCTTTAATGAATTCGGGCACTTCCTCCTCCAAATCCTCTTGGAACCCAAAAACAATGGCTGCTGTTATGATTTCTTTTAGAGGGCTTTGTTGTTGTGCAACCGATAGTCGAACTTTCAATGAAGAAATTTCAAGTCCAGGATGGCAAATTTTCAGAATTTCAAATGAATCTTTAATTAACTTTTCGTTCGCTAGTAAGCTGCCCGCGATCTCACGCATCGTGGCTTGATCGTCAAAGTCGTAAGTAAGTGAATGGTTAAAAGTATAGTCCAACACAACCTCCTATGCACGCGGAGGTAGAATTCACTTTTCTTGAGTAAGGTCAATATTTTTTAACCTCTTAATTGACCCCACAAATCATACTCACCTGCTTCATCTACCTCAACGGTAACAATATCACCCACTGACAACCCTTCAGTGCCTTCGTCGATAAAGAGGTTGCCGTCGATCTCGGGGGCGTCGGCCCAAGTGCGGCAGGTCGCGATGCCGTCCTCGTCTATGTCGTCCACGATGGCTTCGAGGGTTTTGCCGACTTTGGACTGTAGCTTGGCTTCGGAAATGGCTTGAGCCTTTTCCATAAAGCGGTCCCAGCGGTCTTGCTTCACCTCATCAGGGACGTGATCGGGCAGGTCGTTCGACCGTGCGCCATCCACGTTTTCGTATTGGAAGCAGCCCACGCGGTCGAGTTGCGCCTCGTCCAGCCAATCAAGGAGCGTCTGGAATTCCGCTTCGGTCTCACCCGGGTAGCCGACGATAAAGGTCGAACGCAGGGTGATATCAGGGCAGACAGACCGCCACGCGGCGATCTCGTCCAGTGTTTTGGCCGCCGCCGCAGGGCGGGCCATGCGTTTGAGCGTGTCAGGGTGCGCATGCTGGAACGGGATATCCAGATAGGGCAGGATCAGGCGGTCCGCCATCAGCGGGATCAGGTCACGCACGTGCGGGTAGGGGTAGACGTAGTGCAGCCGCACCCAAGCGCCCAAGCTGCCCAGATCACGAGCAAGGTCGGTGATATGCGCGCGGTGGTCCCGCTCGGTCGCGTGTTTGATGTCGACACCGTACGCGCTGGTGTCTTGCGAGATGACGAGTAGTTCTTTGACGCCCGCCTCGACCAGCTTTTCTGCCTCGCGGATCACAGCGTGGGCAGGGCGCGAGGCGAGTTTGCCGCGCATGTCGGGGATGATGCAGAACTTGCACTTGTGGTTACAGCCCTCAGAGATCTTGAGGTAGCTGTAGTGGCGCGGGGTGAGTTTCACGCCCGAGGCCGGCAGCAAGTCGATGAAGGGATCGGGTGACGGCGGCACAGCGCCATGCACAGCGTCGAGCACCTGTTCGTATTGGTGCGGTCCCGTGACGGCGAGGATATTCGGGTGGTGTTCACGGATGTAATCAGGTTCGGCGCCCAGACAGCCGGTCACGATCACTTTGCCGTTTTCCACGAGGGCTTCGCCAATGGCATCAAGGCTTTCCGCCTTGGCCGAGTCGAGGAACCCGCAGGTATTCACGATTACTGCGTCCGCGCCCGAATAGTCAGGGCTGATCGCATAGCCTTCGGCCCGCAGGCGGGTCAGGATGCGTTCACTGTCGACCAAGGCCTTGGGGCAGCCGAGGGACACCATGCCGATGGTCGGCTGGCCGTCACGTTTCGGCTCCGAAAAGCGAGGTTTCGGGGCAAGGTCGGGGCGGAGGTTTGGCGGGTTCTGGGACATGGGGCGCATATAGCGCTGTAAATGGCATCTGGGAAGTGGTGCTAGACAGGGGGCGGTTCGCTCACGTATTGGTAAGGAATGAAGTATTCGTACCGTACCCGCAGCACCGACTGCCCTTATGAACTGGCGATGGGCCTCGTGTCCAAACGCTGGAAGGCGCGGGTGTTGGATGTGCTGTCCCGTGGGACGCTGCGATATGGCGACCTGAAGGACGCGCTGGCGGGCGTGTCGGACAAGGTGCTGAGTTCGGCCTTGGATGAGCTGACCCGCGATGGTCTGATCAGCCGCACGGCTTTTGCCGAGATACCGCCGCGAGTGGAATATGCGCTGACTCCGCAGGGCGAAGGGTTGCTCGCCGCGATGGAGCCGCTACGCCAATGGGCGGAACGGGAAAACGGGCGTTAATCGTTTGCTGCGATGATTTCTGCGATCCGTGCGCCGATGGCTTGGCTGCCTTTGGGCGACGGGTGGACGAGGTCGAGGCCATGATAACTGCGGTCGCCATAGGGCACGAGGTCGGACATCGCGACAAAGGTGACGCCGTCATCTGCCGCAGCCATGAGCGCCAGACGACGATCTAGTTCGTCGCCCACCACGCCGCAGCTTTCGACCGGGGCTTGAACGCCGGGGGTTCTTAGGTAGCCAGAATAAATCACCTTTGCACCACGGGCACGCAGGGTCGCAACGAACTCCGGTATCGACCCTGACAGACCATCCGCGCTGATTAGGCGATTCACCTGACGGTCGCAGGCGCGGCAGCCGCAGCCGAACAAAATGTCATTGCCGTAGCCATTCATGACCACCCATTCCCACGGGCCGTCGATCACTTGTTTCGGGATGCTAAGGCCAGCTGCACCACTGACGGGGAGCGCGTAGTTGATCCGTGCGCCAGAGACAGAGCGATCAACCACTTCTTCGCCAAGTTGATCCTCGATCGCATCTGAAACGGCCGTACCAGAACCGCGATTGAAGGCCATCATCGAATCGCCCAAAAGTAGAATTCGCGCGTTTTCGGCACGAGACGCGGTTTCGCCGCAGCTTATTAATGCAATGAAAACAAAACCAAAAAGCCACCGAAACGACATTCGACTACCTATCAAATGAGCCTACAGAGTTGAGGCCGCGTCCCTGCTACATATAGCAAATGGGCCGTGTGCGCATATGACTTTACGCTGGGGAAACAGTTTGTCGCCGTTTAGCGTTCGCCCTTGCCGTGCATAGCCATAATGGTCTGTTGCATCACTGCGCAGAGCGTTTCGGTGCCATCTTTGACCGCATATACATCGGCCTTGGTTAACAGCAGGGTCCGGCCCGCCCGCAGCACTGAACCTTTGGCGACGATTTTATCGCCGTTCGCAGGGGCAACCATGTTGATCTTATATTCGACGGTGAGAACGGATGTTCCCTCTGGCACCACGCTCATCGCAGCATAGCCCGCAGCAGAATCCGCAATCATTCCAACGACGCCACCGTGCACATATCCATGCTGCTGGAGAACGCCGTCCCAATGCGGGATTTCGATCTCCGCGCGGCCCTCTTCGATCACCGGAATTTCAGCGTGGATCAACGCCATCGCCGATTGTTTGGCAAAGCTGTCACGGATGCGGGTGCGGGTGTCGTCACTAAATGTCATGCGGTGACGCTAGAATGGGATCCGTCAGTTTGTAAAACAAAACCCGCCGTCACGGGCGGGTTTCATTTGGTATATTCTGTGATGAACGCTTAGCGACGACGGTCGCGGCGTGCGCTCATGGGTTGGAAGGCCACGCCAACGTGGGCTTCGCAGTAGGGCTTGCCCTGTTGGGTCGGCAGACCGCAGAACCAGAAGTCAGGTGTCGCTGGGTCGCCAATCGGCCATTTGCAGGTCCGCTCGGTCAGTTCCATCAGCGACAGTTTCTTTGCGGTCTTTTCAACCTCGTTTACCTTGGCCAGAGCCTCGGGCGAGATTTCATTTGCAGACGGCTGCGGCGGCAGAGGCTGACCCGCTGGGATGATCGCCTTGCGTGCAGGGCTCATCGGGATCGGCGCGAGGGTCGTTTCAGCCGGTTTCGGCTCTGCCTTCGGCTTGGGCGCTGCAGCGGCTGCGGGTTTCGGTTCTGCCTTAGCGACCTTGGGCGCTGCGGGCTTTGCCTCTTTGGCAGGTTTTGCGGGCGCTGCAGGAGCCGCACCAGTGGTACGGTTCGACAGGCCAAGACGATGCACCTTACCGATGACCGCATTTCGGGTCACCCCGCCAAGTTCTTTGGCGATCTGGCTGGCCGACTGGCCTTCGCCCCACATCTTTTTCAAGAGCTCGACGCGTTCGTCGGTCCAGGACATATTGCGTTCCTTTGGCTAATTGGGCGGGCGCATCTGCGCATCCGACCTTGCATCATTGGTCAAGGAACTATTCTAAGCACGTGGGCGCGGGATACAAGCGTTCGAATCGCGAAAACGGAGGCAAAGATGTCACAAGATGCCGGAATGGGTGTGCGTAGGTTCGGAAAAGTGAACTGGTTGGGCCTCTATACCCTGTGCCGACGCGAAGTTTTGCGATTCCTGAACGTCTGGTCACAGACGCTTATGGCGCCGTTGATCAACGCGGGCCTGTTCCTTTTGATCTTTACCATCGCGATTGGATCGCAACGCGGTGACGTGATGGGCGTGCCGTTCATGCACTTCCTCGCACCGGGTATCCTGACCATGACGGTGATCCAGAACGCGTTTGCGAACTCGTCCTCTTCGCTTACCTCGGCCAAGGTGCAGGGCAATATCGTGGACACGCTGATGCCGCCCTTGTCGGCGGGTGAATTGGTGACGGGATACATCGCAGGTGCGGTTGCGCGTGGCCTTTTGGTGGCTGTGGTGATCGCGATTGGCGTCTGGCTGTTCCTCGGCGTTGGGATGCAGCATCCGCAGTGGGTTCTGGTTTTTGTGGTGCTGGGCGCTGTGTTTATGGGCGGCTTGGGTATCATCGCAGCCATTTTCGCCAATAAGTTCGACCAGCTCGCTGCGATTTCGAACTTTGTCGTGACGCCGCTATCGTTCTTGTCGGGGACGTTCTATTCCATCGACGCGCTGCCGCCTGTGTTGAACAAACTCAGCCACGTGAACCCGTTTTTCTACATCATCGACGGTGTTCGTTTCGGCATGATCGGTGTGTCGGACGGAAGCCCATGGCGCGGCCTGTGGGTGGCAATCTTGGCCTGTGCGGTCGTCATGTCGATCTGCTGGTATTGGTTCAAGCGCGGCTACCGCCTGAAAGCCTGACAAAACACTTTGCGAATATCTCGGGGTCGCCTATACGCGGCCCCATGATGACCAATGCGAAAATCACACTGATTCGACGCCGACGCTAATTTTTAGCGCCGTGCGCCTTTTTGCGCATCCATCTGACTTCCTTATACATTGACACGCCTTTGCCCCTGCGGCACCAATCAGGCTTCTATTTACAAAGGGTTTATCCATGATCCCCTCAGTCTTGCCGACTTATAACCGTGCACCTCTGTCTTTCGTCTCTGGCGAAGGCTCTTGGCTGGTGGAGGCATCGGGCCGACGTTATCTCGACCTTGGGGCAGGGATTGCGGTGAACGCTCTTGGCCATGCGCACCCTGATCTGGTGGCAGCCCTGACGACCCAAGCGAACGCGCTGTGGCACGTGTCGAACCTTTATAACATTCCGGCTCAGCAGGAATTGGCGGACCGTCTGGTCGCGGCGACCTTTGCGGATACCGTGTTCTTTACCAACTCGGGGACAGAGTCTTGCGAACTCGCCGTGAAAATGGCGCGGAAGTATCACTACGAAAAAGGCCAGCCAGAGCGCACGACCATCATTGCGTTCGAAGGATCGTTCCACGGTCGTTCGTCGGCTGGTATCGCTGCGGCAGGGTCCGAGAAAATGACCAAGGGCTTTGGCCCGCTCCTGCCTGGGTTCAAGCACCTGAAATGGGGGGATCACGACGCGCTGACCGCTGCGGCGGCAGAGGCTGATGTCGGTGCGATCCTGATCGAGCCTGTTCAGGGTGAGGGCGGCATTCGTCCGCTTCCCGATCAGTGCCTGAAGGGTCTGCGCGATCTGTGCGACCAGCACGGCATCCTTTTGATCCTCGACGAGGTTCAGTGCGGCATGGGCCGGACGGGTAAACTCTTTGCGCATGAATGGTCAGGCGTGACGCCTGACATCATGATGGTCGCCAAAGGCATCGGCGGTGGTTTCCCGCTGGGCGCCGTTCTGGCCACTGAAAACGCGGCATCTGGCATGACGGCAGGCACCCACGGGTCGACCTACGGCGGCAACCCTCTTGCTTGCGCGGTTGGGAACGCGGTGATGAAGGCCATCGCGGATGATGCGTTTTTGGCAGAGGTGAACCGTAAGGCGGCCCTGCTGCGTCAAAAGCTCGAAGGTTTGGTCGCGGCACACCCAGATGTATTCGAGGGCGTGCGTGGGTCTGGTCTGATGCTCGGCCTTAAATGCAAAGTCACCAACACCGATGTGGTTAAAGCGGGCTATGACGCTGGCGTTCTGACCGTTCCTGCGGGTGACAACGTGCTGCGCCTTTTGCCAGCTTTGAACATTACCGACGAAGACATTTCCGAGGCTGTTACACGCCTCGACACAACTGCAACGAAACTGGAGCAAGCCTGATCGTCTGATGGCATTGAACCTTCGCGGGTGAAGGGCGCAGCCCCGATCCCGACGACGAAAGAAAACACTATGAAACACTTCCTTGATATCCACACCACCTCGCCCGAAGAACTGCGAACGATCATTGATAACGCCAAAGCGATGAAAGCGGCTCGTAACGGTCGCCCCAAAGGATCGGCTGACGACGATAAACCGCTCGACGGTCGCATGGTCGCGCTGATCTTTGAAAAGCCGTCGACCCGTACTCGCGTGTCGTTCGATGTGGGTGTGCGCCAAATGGGCGGTCAGACGATGGTGCTGTCTGGTGCGGATATGCAGTTGGGCCATGGTGAGACGATTGCAGACACCGCGCGGGTTCTGTCGCGCTACGTGGACATGATCATGATCCGCACGTTCGAAGAGCAAACGCTGCTAGAGATGGCTGAGTACGCGACCGTGCCTGTGATCAACGGTCTGACCAACCGCACCCACCCCTGCCAGATCATGGCTGACATCCAGACCTTCGAAGAGCACCGCGGTTCCATCGCGGGCAAAAAGGTCGTCTGGTCGGGTGACGGCAACAACGTTTGCGCGTCCTTTATCCACGCGGCTGGGCAGTTCGGGTTTGATCTGACCTTCACAGGTCCGTCCTCGCTCGACCCCGAAGCAGTGTTTGTCGAAGAGGCCCGCGCCAAAGGGGCGAATATCGTGATTGAACGCGATCCGATGAAAGCCGTTGAAGGTGCCGATCTGGTTGTCACCGATACTTGGGTGTCGATGCATGACCCCGTATCTGCACGCGAGCGCCGTCATAATCAGCTGCGGGGCTATCAGGTAAACGAACAGTTGATGGCAGCGGCAAAGCCTGACGCGTTGTTCATGCACTGCTTGCCTGCGCACCGCGATGATGAGGCGACCAGCGCCGTGATGGATGGTCCGCATTCGGTGATCTTTGACGAGGCAGAAAATCGTCTACACGCTCAGAAGGCTGTGATGCGTTGGTGCTTGGGTCTGTGATCTAGTCGTTAGTTCGAAATGAAAAAGGCGGGCCCGATGGCCCGCCTTTTGTGTTTGGTTTGATGGTCTTGATTAGCTGCCAAAGATTCCGTTGAGCACGTAGAACACAACAGCCGACAGGCCAGCCGCTGCGGGCACGGTAATGACCCAAGCCGCGACGATGGTCATGAAGTGGCTACGACGCACCAGTTTGCGGCGGCGACGCTCTTCGGGGGCGAGGCGTTTCGCTTCTGGCATATCGAGGTTCAGCTTACGCGCGCGGCGGCTGTGATCCCATTCGCGATAGAAGCCCACACCGAACACACCACCAACCGCGATGTGGGTCGACGACACAGGCAGACCCAGCCAGCTCGCAACGATCACGGTGATCGCAGCAGAGAGAGCCACACAGTATGCGCGCATCGGGTTCAGTTTCGTGATCTGAGAGCCAACCATGCGGATGAGCTTGGGACCAAAGGTGACGAGGCCGAACGAAATGCCCAACGCACCGATCACCATAACCCAGATCGGAATGTGCACTTTGCCAGCGATTTCACCGAACTCTTGGGTGTGAACGATTGCGGCCAGCGGACCAACAGCGTTCGCCACGTCGTTCGCGCCGTGCGCAAAGGACAGCAGCGCCGCAGAGATGACCAGCGGCAGACCGAACAGCACCTTGAGCGATTTGTTACGGTTCTCTAAGCCTTGGGATTTCTTGCGGATGTAAGGCGACGACAGAAGGTATGTCGCAACACCCACAGCCAGACCGATCAGCAGAGCCGGCCCGAGGTCGATGGAGATCAGCTTTTTCAGGCCCTTCACCGCGAGGTAAACCGCAAAGACGCCAGCCATGATGCCGATTAGCACAGGCACCCAACGGCGTGCGGCTGCGATTTTGTCCTCACGATAGATGATGAAGGTTTTGATGAACCACAGGAACAGCGCAGCAATCGCGCCGCCCAGCACAGGTGAAATCACCCAGCTCGCCGCGATTTGGCCCATCGACGTCCAGTTCACGGTGGCCAGACCTGCCGCCGCGATACCAGCGCCCATTACGCCGCCAACAACAGAGTGGGTCGTGGACACAGGCGCGCCGATCCAAGTCGCAAGGTTCACCCAGAGCGCTGAGGACACCAGCGCGGCCATCATCGCCCAGATGAACATCATCGAGCTGTCAAAGCTCGCAGGATCGATAATCCCCTTTGAGATCGTCGAGACAACATCCCCGCCAGCCAGCAGAGCGCCAGCGCTTTCGCAGAGGGCAGCGATGACAATCGCGCCGCCCATAGTCAGCGCATTCGCGCCCACCGCAGGCCCCATGTTGTTCGCAACGTCGTTCGCCCCGATGTTGAGCGCCATGTAAGCGCCAAAGACCGCAGCAGCTACGACCACAGCCGAACCTGAGCCTAGGCCGAACACGAATGCCGCGGCAAAGCCAGCCAGCACCATAAAGGTCAGACCGAGCCCGAAGCCGATCATGGGACGCGACACATACAGTGTTGCCGTTTCGAGCGTCGAAATCCGGTTAAGATCGCGATCGAGGGTTTTCCAGCTCGACTTGTCTTCTGAGGTCATCAGATTGGCCCGTCATAAAAGTGTTACAATTGGCAAGTCGGGTAAGGATTACCCGATACGATTGCAACCATTTCTTTGCGGCACTATCCGTTAAGGGTTCGCAAAAATTCGGCCATATCGGCGTCTTCAACGAACTCTGCGGCACGGTCAAACGGCACCCATTTGCGCTTGCGCTTGTCCTTCTCGGGAAATTTGTTGGCCAGTTTTTCGACCTCGATCGCGTAGACATAGACGCGGCAGTCCCGCTCTATCCCGTTATCGACCGTCTTTTTCCCATCATAGGTGCCGACAGGTTCCTTTGCAGCGCGCGCGTTTTTGACGCCCGCCTCTTCCCATGCTTCTTGTAGTGCGGTCTGCGAACCGCTCATCCCGTCGATGGGCCAACCTTTGGGAAGAATCCAACGACCATTAGACGATGTGACCAAAAGCACCTCATCACCGGACTTGGTCTCACGCATGCACAGCGCCGCAATCTGAACCAACGCGGGGCGGTTCAGCATCGGGGACACGACTTCGGTCCAGGCTGTGCGCAAAAAGGGTACCATATATCCGCCTAGGGACGTTTATATTTCGTTGGCTAAGCCTTATCAGAGCACCCAGAGAGAGGCAAACAACGAACCCGAAAAGGACGTTTTTAAATGACTCAAATTGCCAACCTTGGCCTCTATGGCCTCGGAACAATGGGCAGCGCTCTTGCGCTCAATATCCTCGACAACGGATTTGCGCTCCATGTTGCCAACCGTTCCGCCGATGTCACCGCTGAATTTGTTGCCGAAGCGGGCGATCTCGCTGCAAAATTGACCTCGCACGCGAGCCTTACGGATATGGCGCGCAACATGCCAGCGCCCCGTGCGATCATCTTGATGGTTCCTGCGGGCAATCCCGTCGAATCTTCGATCGAAGAACTTTGTGATCTTCTCGAGCCGGGTGACACGATCATCGACGCAGGGAACACCGATTTCCACGACACCCGTCGCCGCACCGCTCTGGTCGAAGGCCGTGGCCTGACCTTTATCGGCATGGGCGTTTCGGGAGGCGAAGAAGGTGCCCGTCACGGTCCGTCGATCATGGTCGGCGGCACGCCCCAAGCATGGGCTGGTATCCGCCCCGTCATCGAAGCCATTGCGGCAAAGTTCAACGGCGAGGCTTGCGCCGATCACCTTGGCCCCGATGGGGCAGGGCACTTTGTCAAAACCGTGCATAACGGCATCGAATACGCTGACATGCAGATGATCTCTGAACTCTACGGGATCATGCGCTACGGTCAGGGCATGTCGCCTGCTGAGATCGGTGCACGTTTTGAATCGTGGGACACCGGCGCCCTGCAATCTTATCTCGTGGAAATCACGGGTAAGGTTCTTCAGGCCGTTGATAGCAAAACGGGAGCGCCCGCGGTTGACGTGATCCTCGACCGCGCTGGTCAAAAGGGCACAGGCCGCTGGACCCTGATCGAAGCGCTCCGCCTCGGCCAGTCGGCCTCCGCGATCGAAGCTGCTGTCGCGGCGCGGTCGTGGTCGTCGGAAAAAGAAACCCGCATCGACGGTGAAGCGATCCTTTCGGGCACCCGCTCCGCCGTTGACCTGTCAGAGCAAGACTACGCCGATGCGCTCCTTGCGGCACGTATCATCGCCTACGCTCAAGGTTTCCGGCTCTTGGCCGCCGCATCTGAGGAATACAACTGGTCGCTCGACTTCGCTCGTATCTCCGAGATCTGGCGTGCTGGCTGCATCATTCGTTCGGCTCTGCTCGATGATATTTCCGCAGCCTTCCGTGGCGAAATGCCCAAAGGACAGCTGGTCTTTGCGCCTGCCTTTGCGGAACGCTTGAAGGCTACTGTGCCAGCGCTCCGCCGTGTGGTCGCCGCTGCGGTCCTGAACGGCCACCCAGTGCCCGCATGTGCTTCGGCGCTTTCGTTCATCGACACCCTGTCGATGGCACGTGGAACCACCGACCTCATTCAAGCCCAGCGTGACTTCTTTGGTATGCACGGGTTTGAACGCATTGATGGCGGCGCTGGCCACCACGGCCCTTGGTGGGACTGATCGTCCTGCCTTTGTGCTGTAAATATCTCGGGGGTTAGGGGGCAGAGCCCCCTTGCGCCGCGCCAGCGGCGCCCCCTAAACACCTAACATGACACTTCCCATCGACTCCGCCCTGCCTGACCTGATCGACGCGCTCCGTGTCGAAGGCCGCGCCGTGCTACAGGCACCCCCGGGGGCGGGTAAAACCACGCGGGTGCCATTGGCGCTGCTTGAGGCTTCTGTCACCGATGGCAAGATCATTATGCTTGAACCGCGTCGTCTTGCGGCTCGTGCAGCGGCGGAACGTTTGGCGGAACAGCTTGGTGAAAAGACGGGCCAGACGGTCGGTTACCGAATGCGCGGCGATAGCAAGGCGGGCAGCAGGATCGAAGTCGTCACCGAAGGCATCCTGACCCGCATGATTCAATCCGATCCTGAGCTTTCGGGTATTGGCGCGATCATCTTTGACGAATTTCACGAACGCAGCCTGAACGCAGACCTTGGCCTCGCGCTGACATGGGAAATTCGGCAAGCCCTGCGTGATGACCTGATCTTGGTCGTTATGTCCGCGACGCTGGATGCAGAACCCGTCGCGCGGTTGTTGGACAACGCGCCGATGATCACCTCAGAGGGGCGCGCCTATCCCGTCGAGCTGGTCTATTTGGAGCGTCCGCTCGACAAAATCCGCCGTCTTGAAATGGCAACTGCGGACCTGATCGTTGAGGCTGTGGCTCAAACGGATGGCGGCGTTTTGGTGTTTCTCCCTGGCGAAGGTGAAATCCGTCGGACAGAGGCCGCGTTGCAGGGGCGTTTGCCCAAAGGGTGCGAGGTGCGACCGCTCTATGGTGCGCTGCCCTTCGCCCAGCAACGCGCCGCGATTGCGCCTGTCTTAAGCGGGAGAAAGATTGTTCTCTCTACCTCTATCGCGGAAACCTCGCTGACGATTGAGGATATTCGCGTTGTCGTCGATGCGGGGCGTGCGCGGCGGTCGCGCTATGACCCGTCGTCTGGCATGGCGCGGCTTGTCACCGAACGCGTGTCCAAGGCCGAAGCGACCCAGCGTGCAGGCCGTGCGGGTCGCGTCGCTGCGGGCACCTGTTTCCGCCTCTGGACCAAAGGTGAGGATGGCGCGTTGCAAGCCTTCCCTCCAGCAGAGATCGAAGCGACCGATTTGGCGGGTCTCGCCTTGGAAATGGCGCTGTGGGGCGCCGCTGATCTGCCGTTCCTCACCCCTCCGCCCGAAGGCACCTTGGCCGAGGCGCAGGCGCTCTTGCATCAACTGGGCGCGTTGGACGCTGACGGTCGGATCACCGATCACGGCAGGCTCATCGCCGCGATGCCGTTGCACCCACGGCTCGCCCATATGCTGGCGGTTGCGGGTAAACAGGCCGCGCCATTGGCCGCGCTTTTGGCGGATCGCGATCCGATGATTGGCGGGCAAACGGACCTCATGTTGCGACTTCGTGCCATCCGAACCGGCGAAGGCAACGTGAACCGCAGCGTGCTGGATCGGATCAAGGTCGAGGCGAAACGCTTTGCCCAAATGGCTGAGCAAAAGCCCACGTTGTCACCCGCAGAGATGGCGGCCTTGGCCTATCCTGATCGTGTCGGCCTACGTCGGTCGGGCGATGCACCGCGCTATATCCTGTCAGGCGGCAAGGGTGCTGTGATGCCTGATGGCGATGGCCTCGCTGGGCAACGGTTGATCGTTGCGACCGACCTCGACGGAAACCCGCGTGAGGCCAAAATCCGTCAGGCGCTGGCCATTTCAGAGAGTGAACTCCGTGGCCTCTTTTCGGATCAGATCGCATGGACGGATGTGTGCGAATGGTCCAAACGGGATCGTCGGGTGAAAACGCGCCGCGTTGAGATGTTTGGCGCGCTCCCCCTCGATGATCGGCAGTGGTCCGAGGCCAGCGAAGAGGCGATTGCCCGTGCGATGCTGCACGGTGTGCGTGACCTCGGCTTGCGGTTGGATGGGGCTGCGGCGCGGCTCTGTGCGCGGGTCGAATTGGTGCGTGCGGGCGGCGCTGACTTGCCCGCGATGGACGCTGATAGCCTCATGTCTGGGCTAGAGGATTGGTTGCTGCCGCATCTAAACGGCGTCCGCTCTGCTGATGATTGGAAACGGTTCAACCCGCATGACGCCCTGCGCGGCATGCTGTCGTGGGACCAGTTGCAGGTCTTGGATCAGGCAGCCCCATCGCATTTTGAAACGCCGCTGGGGCGAAAAATCCCGATTGATTATGACGGGGAACATCCGCAGATCACACTGCGATTGCAGGAAATGTTCGGTGTGACGCGCCATCCGACCGTTGGGAAAACGCCGCTGCGTGTGACGCTGCTCTCGCCGGGTCAAAAGCCCGTGCAGGTCACGATGGATATTCCGGGGTTCTGGGCCAATTCCTACGCAGATGTGCGCAAAGACATGCGCGGCCAATATCCCAAACACCCGTGGCCCGAAGATCCGACAACGGCTGACCCGACCTTGCGGGCCAAACCGCGCGCCCGTTAATCCCGAGCGCGAAGAACCGCACCGGGGTTCATAATGCCCTGCGGATCGAGCGCGTCTTTGATCGCACGCATCATCGAGAGCTTCATCGGATCGGAGTATTTCTCAAGGTCATCGACCTTGAGCCGCCCAATACCGTGTTCTGCACTAACCGAACCGTCGAATTTGTGAACCATGTCGTGGACGGTCGTTTTTATCGCGCCGCGCAGGTTTTCATAATCCGCGCGGGTTCGGCCTTGGGTTGGGAAAACGTTGAAGTGCAGGTTACCGTCGCCCAAATGGCCAAAGCAGTTGATGCGGAAATCACCGACCTGGGCGAGGGCGGCGGTGGCCTCAACGATGTAGTCAGGGATTTTCGACAGCGGCACAGAGATGTCATGCGATGAGACCGACCCGATGCGGCGGTTCGCTTCGGGGATGTTTTCGCGGATCGACCAAAACGCCTGACGCTGGGCCTCAGACTGGGCAATCACACCGTCACTGACCAGATCGGCCTCGGATGCAGCGACAAACAGCGTCTCAAGCGCCTCTTGTGGCTGGAAACCAGCTGGCAAACCTAGGTCGATGAGGACGAACCATTCTGGCGTCTCGGCAAAGGGTTTCGCGACCTCTGGGCCGACCTCATCCAAGAACGCGATGCCTTGCTTGCTCATCAGTTCAAAGGCAGAGATGCCTTCGCCGATTTGCGCTTGTGCCAGCGCCAAAAGGTCGAGCGCCGCCGCGGGCGACGGTACAACCATCAGCGCGGTCCCATGTGTGGCAGGACGCGGGGACAGTTTCAGCGCGGCACCTGTGATGATGCCAAGGCTCCCCTCGGACCCGATTATCAGGTCGCGCAAGTCATAGCCTGTGTTGTCCTTGCGCAGTCGGGTCAGGCCGTTCCAGACCTCGCCGCTCGCCGTGACGACTTCGAGGCCCAGAACCTGAGCGCGGGCGTTGCCATAGCGCAAGACGTTCAAACCGCCCGCATTGGTGCCAAGCAGCCCGCCAATCCGCGCCGATCCTTCAGAGGCGAGCGAGAGGGGGAACAGGCGTTCTACGCCCTCCGCAGCCGCCTGAACGTCCGCCAAAATGCAGCCCGCGTCACAGACGAGCACGTTTTCAGTCGGGTAGATGTCACGAACACGGTTCATCCGCTCAAGGCTGAGGACAACAGGCACGGGGCCGTCTTCCATCAGCTGGCCGCCGACCAAACCAGTGCCGCCAGAGTAGGGGACGATGCCAACCTTATGCGCGGCGCAGAGTTTGACGATCTCAGCGACCTCTGCTGTGCTGGACGGCGCAACAACGACACCCGTCCCCATGAACCGCCCGCGCGGTTCACGCAGGTAGGGGTCCGTATCGTCCTTGATCAGCAGATCAGGGATGGCAGATTTTAGGAGGGAAACAAAAGTATCGTCAGCAGAGTTCAGCATTGGCCTAAATTTGCCTTACCGCGGCGATCCGCGCGGAGGTTTGCGTAAAGGACGTGGTTACGCCAGCGTCCGTTAATTTCGAGGTAACTTTGTGCGACGCCTTCGTATTTGTAACCGCAGCTTTCGAGCAAGCGGCGCGAGGGCGTGTTTTCGGGCAAACAGCCCGCTTCGATCCGGCTCAGGTCTAGTTCGACAAAGGCGTAATGCACCAGCGCATCAATCGCTTCGCGCATGTAGCCGTTGCGGGCATAGCGTTGGCCGATCCAATAGCCTGCGGTGCCAGCTTGGGCAGGGCCACGGCGGATATTGTCGAGCGTGATCGCCCCGAGGAGCGCTTGATCCTCACGGCGAATGAGGAACAGCGGAACGGCGGTGCCATTAGCGAGCGACCGTTGGGACCAATACACACGGTTGGTAAAGGCCTTGCGGCTCAGGTGGTCCTTGGACCACTCTGGTTCCCATGGGGTCAGGAACTCGCGGCTCTCTTGCCGAAGGTCCGCCCACTGGCGCCAGTCGCCATGATCTGGCAGCCGCAATGTCATGCGGTCTGTCTCCAGCCTGACCTTGCGACGCCGCCCCAGCATTATGCAACGAGCCTTGATTTCAGAGTGTCCAGATCGGGTGCATTTTGGCCAGGACCATAGATCGCCATAGCCATCTCTGCCTCACCCGCCATCTTGCCCGCAAACTCGCGAACCTCCTGTACGGACACGTTGTCGATCATCGCAACGGTTTCTTCGAGGTCGATGATGCGGCCCTTGGAATAGAGCATGTGGACCAGACGTTCGGCACGGTTCGACGGTGTTTCCAGACCCATCAACAGACCCGCTTTCATCTGAGCACGGGCACGAGCAACTTCGGCTTCGGACATGTCGTCCGCGGCACGCTTCATCTCGTCCATCGTGATCTGCGACAGCTGCGCGATGTCGTCTGCGGAGGTGCCCGCGTAGATCGTCATCATGCCGGTGTCGGCATACGCGCCGGTCTGAGCAAAAATGGAATAGCAGAGGCCACGGTTTTCGCGGATTTCTTGGAACAGACGGCTGGAAATACCGCCGCCCAGAGCCGACGAGTAAATCTGTGCGGTAAAGATATCCCGACCGAGATAATCCGGACCTTCAAAGCCCAATGTGAAATGGACCTGCTCTAGCGCTTTCAACTCGCGCTTTTCGCCGCTGCGGAAGGTGGCTGGAATCACGGTCTGGAGGTTCGGGCGCGATTTCATGCCGCCAAAGATCGCCTCAGCCTGTTTAACGATCGCATCATGGTCCACGGCCCCAGCAGCCGACAGGATCATACGGTCGGGCGCGTAGTGTTCATCCATGAACCCTTGCAGGTCATGGTTTTGAAACGCCGACACACGTTCAGACGGACCTAGGATGGTGCGTCCAAGCGGCTGATCGGGATAAGCGGCCTCTTGCAGCCAATCAAAGACGATATCGTCGGGCGTGTCGTAGGACAGACCGATTTCTTGGAGGATCACGCCGCGTTCGACATCCACGTCATGCGGATTGAACACAGGGTTCATCAGAATATCGCCGATAATGTCGAGCCCAAGCGTCACGTCCTCTTCGAGAACGCGCGCGTAATAGGCCGTCATTTCGCGGCTGGTGTAGGCGTTGATATAGCCGCCTACGTCTTCGATCTGTTCGGCAATCTGCAACGCGGTACGGTTCGTCGTTCCCTTGAACGCCATATGTTCAAGGAAATGCGCGATGCCGTTCTGTTCGATCCGTTCGTGGCGTCCACCTGCCAAAACCCAAACGCCGATAGAGGCGGATTTTAGGCTGGGCATGGCTTCGGTTACGATACGGAAGCCGTTGGATAGTGTGTGAGTGCGGATGGTCAACGCGCGCGACGCTCCCGAATGATAGCTTGCAGGGCGTCCATGTCGTTGGCGACGCGTGTGACCCGTTCATCACGGTCATACAGGTCTGCCATGCGCGGGGGAAGAGGTGGGCGAATACCGCTCGCTTTTTCCACGGCGTCTGGGAACTTTGCTGGATGCGCGGTCGCCAATGTGATCATCGGGGTCGCGCCGAGGAAATCCTCGGCCACTTTCACGCCAACAGCCGAGTGCGGGCAGAGAAGTTCGCCCGACGCTTTGATCTGCGCACCGATGGTTGCGAGGGTTTCATCCTCGGACGCGCGGCCAGAGTTGAAGGTGTCCTTGAGCATGTCATAGGCGCCTTGGGAAATGGTGAATTCCCCTTTGTCCTTGAGGTCAGCCATCGCCTGAGCGGTCACTGCACCGTCACGGCCATAGGCATCAAACAGCGCGCGTTCAAAGTTGGACGAGACCTGAATATCCATCGACGGGCTGATCGAGGGGGTCACGCCCTCTTTCTTTTGAACGCCAGTTGCCAATGTGCGGTGCAGGATGTCGTTCTGGTTCGTTGCGACGACCAGACGGTCGATCGGCAGGCCCATCTTCTTAGCGATATAGCCCGCGAAGATGTCACCAAAGTTGCCTGTCGGCACGGTGAACGACACCTTGCGATGCGGTGCGCCGAGGCTCACTGCGGAGGAGAAGTAGTAAACGACCTGAGCCAGAACGCGGCCCCAGTTGATCGAGTTCACCCCAGCGAGGTGAACCTCATCACGGAAATCAAAGTCGTTGAACATGTCCTTCAGCGCGGCCTGACAATCGTCAAAGTCGCCATCCACAGCCAGCGCGTGAACGTTCGATTCTGACGGGGTGGTCATCTGACGGCGCTGCACCTCGGATACGCGGCCATGCGGGAACAGGATGAACACATCGACGTTGTCCAGACCACGGAATGCCTCAATCGCGGCAGAGCCTGTGTCGCCCGAAGTCGCGCCAACGATAGTGATCCGCTTGCCCGAACGGGCCAGCGCGAATTGCATCATCTGACCGATCAGCTGCATCGCGAAGTCTTTGAACGCGAGGGTCGGGCCGTGGAACAGTTCCAGCAGGAAGTGGTTCGGCGCGAGTTGCACCAGCGGTGCGCGAGCGTCGTGACCAAACCCGGCGTAGGCTTTTTCGATCAATCCTTTGAACTCTTCGTCGGTGAAGGTGTCAGCGACAAACGGCTTCATCACGGCAAAGGCGATCTCTTCGTAGGATTTGCCAGCCAGCGCAGCGATCTCGTCCTTGGTCATCGTCGGGACGGTTTCAGGGACATAGAGGCCACCATCACGGGCAAGGCCAGTCATCATCGCCTCTTCGAACGTAAGGGCGGGGGCCTGTCCACGGGTCGAGATATAGCGCATCGGTCAGTCCTTCTTAGAATCTTTGGAGGAGCGGTAGAGGAAATACCCAGTCATTACAGCCCAAACAAAGGCCAACAGGAACCAAGTAATTGCATATTCGCGGTGATCATTTTTGATCCCCGCTGTGTTTACGGGAACGATGGTAACACGCGGGTCTGGTGCCGTTGTAGTGCGCAGGGCGACCATCAGGGGCTCGGTCCCCAGTGCCTCTGCCATCGCAGCAGTGTCGCGGGCGAACCAGATATTCGCGTTAAGGTCTGGGGCAGGGGAGGTCGCCGCCGCGTCGTCAGGCCAGAACAAGTTGCCCGTGATGGTCTGTTCGGTCAGCACTGGTGCAATGGATTTTGCGTCCAGCGGCATCACGCCCATATCCACCATGATCCGACGGTCATCATTCGTGACCCATGCCGAAATCACGCGGTATCCCGTGCCTGCAGCAGAGCCAGACGACAGAACATGTAGCTCTTGGCCGGTTGGCGTGCCCGTCAGCGTCACAGCGATATACTCGCCGTCGGCTTCGGTCGCGGTGGCGGGCAGGGGGATCGCAGGGGCCGCGATGCGGCTCTCCATCTCAGCTAGGAGTTCTTGCTTCCAGTCGAGCCGTTGCATCTGCCATGTGCCGAGCGACAGCAGGACGGCCAAGCCACCCAAACCGAAGGTCAACAAAAAGAGAATTCGACGCATCCGAACGTCCTTTGTAAACGAAACCGCGCGAGGCAGTCCCCGCGCGGTCATTGTCCTGTCATGGGCGGCGGGTCAAGTCCCGCCTGCGCAAACCTTAGGCTTGGCCCCAGATGTAGACTGCTGCGAAGAGGAACAGCCATACAACGTCAACGAAGTGCCAGTACCAAGCTGCTGCTTCGAAACCGACGTGCGATTCAGGCGAGAAGTGTCCACGAGTTGCACGGATCAAGCAGACGGTCAGGAAGATCGTACCGATGACGACGTGGAAACCGTGGAAGCCAGTTGCCATGAAGAAGGTGTTGTAGAACACGTCACCCGACAGCGACCAACCCATGTGCACGATCAGTTCGTAGTATTCATATACCTGAAGAATGGTGAAGAATACGCCGAGGATGATACCGATGGTCAGGCCCTGAACGAGGTCTTTGCGGTTGTTTTCGTGCACCAGCGCGTGGTGTGCCCAAGTCACAGCAGCACCCGAGCAGAGCAGGATCAGAGTGTTGATCAGCGGCAGGTGGAATGCATCAACCGGAACAATGGACGGCTCTACGTAGGAGGTGCCTGCGTAGGTGAACATCGGATACATTTGGGTTTTGAAGAACGCCCAGAACCATGCAGCGAAGAACATAACTTCGGACATGATGAACAGGATTACGCCGTAGCGCAGACCGATGCGAACAACCGCGGTGTGGTCGCCAGCTTTGTTCTCTTTCACGGTGTCAGCCCACCATGCGCCTGCGGAGTAGAGCGACGCAACGAGGCCGATCAGGAACATCCAAGGCATGTCGTTCGCCATCCACATGACGGCGCCGAACAGCATGATGAAGGCCGCTACAGCCGAAGCGAACGGCCAGATCGACGGCGGAAGAATGTGGTAGTCGTGGTTCTTAGCGTGAGCCATGTCAGTGTTCCCTGCGGCTGGTCTTTAGTTAAGTTTGGTGTCGGCGGGTGCCGTATCGGACAGTGCTGCCGTATCTTGGTCCGGCAGCGGGATTTCAAAGAATGTATAGCTGAGCGTGATTGTATGCACGTATTTTGCGTCCCGATCATCAACGATCGCGGGGTCTACAAAGAAGCTCACGGGCATGACCACGGTTTCACCTGGCTGCAAAACCTGTTCGGTAAAGCAGAAACATTCGATCTTATCAAAGAAACCACCTGCCTCGTAGGGGACGACGTTATAGGTCGCCTGACCCGCAACGGGGCGGTTCGAGGTGTTGGTTGCTTCGTAATAGGCAAGCGCGGTTTGACCGATTTTTACGGTCATCTCGCGCTGAACGGGTTTGAATGACCACGGCAAGGATGGATCGGTCGACCCGTCGAAGCGGATTTTCATCTCGCGATCGAGGATCACATCGCTTGCGGTTTCGACGACATTGGTCGCGCCGCCAAAGCCAGTGACCTTACAGAACCAGCTGTAAAACGGAACCGACGCCCAAGACAACGCACCCATGACGACCACAACTGTCACCAGCTGGAGCACCGTGCGTTTAGCGCCTTGAATGTTTGGGAACAATTTCACTGACCAGCCTCCGTAGTAGCGGGGGTGTCCATCGGCAGAAGAGCCGGACGCAAAACGTGGTCGTTGCTTTCGAACTTACGAGCGTCGCCCAGTTCGAGAACCTTCACAACGGTCAGGCCAAAGACCAAGCCAACGAATGCCAGCAGCACGATCAGCAGGCCGTAGTTGCGGCCTTTGCGGCGTGTGTGGAGTTCGTGTTCAACGCGGATAGTCATTAGAAGCCACCAATCCCTTGAGTGCGCAGAGCTGCATCAATCATCAGGGCTGCAAAATGGAGGAACAAATAGGCGAGCGACACTTTGAACGCCGAACGTTCCGCAGCAAAGCTGTCTGCCTCTGCAGCCTCTTCGTCACGGCGCCATACGGCGTAGCATGCCTTGAGGAACCACAGGTTCATGATGATCGCGGTTGCGAGGTAAACCCAGCCGCCGATCGAAGTGAATACGATAGCCATCGACACAGGGATCAGCGCAATCATGTAACCCATGATGTGGTTACGGGTGACGCGGCGACCGTGTGTTTCGGTCAGCATAGGTACGCCAGCGCGGCCGTAGTCGGATTTAACAAAGATCGCCAGCGACCAGAAGTGCGGCGGGGTCCACATAAAGATCAGCGCGACCATCAAAACCGATTCGATGGTGATGCCGCCAGTCGCAACCGCCCAGCCGATCATCGGCGGCAGCGCGCCAGACAGGCCACCGATCACGATGTTCTGCGGTGTCGAGCGTTTAAGCCAAATCGTATAGACGACGGCGTAAAAGAAAATGGTGAACGCCAGCAGACCAGCGGCCAGCCAGTTCGACGCCAGACCCAAGAGCACAACCGAAAACCCGCTGAGCGCAAGGCCGATGGCCAGTGCTTCTTCGGGCTGAACGCGGCCCGAGGGGATCGGGCGGTTCGAAGTGCGCTTCATGATACGGTCAATGTCAGCATCCCACCACATGTTCAGCGCCGCCGAAGCGCCGCCGCCCACTGCGATGCACAAGATGCCAACAAAAGCGATGAAGGGGTGCACAGGCACAGGAGCCACGATCAGACCAACCAGCGCGGTAAACACCACGAGCGACATCACGCGGGGCTTCAGCAAAGCGATGTAATCGCCCATGCTGGCTTCGCGGGTGGTCTCTGGCAAGCTGGCGTCGGTCATTCGCGGCTCTTCTTACGAGGTAATGGGGTGAAGCGAAGGGCGGGAAATCCCGCCCGTTCGTGTTCTGTAGTCGGCAAGGACAGGCCCTGCCGCGCGGCGATTAGGCCGGGTATTCTTCTTTCGCAGCAGCCAGCCACTCATCGTACGCTTCTTGGCTGACAACTTTCAGAGTGATCGGCATGTAAGCGTGGTCTTTGCCGCAGATTTCCGAACACTGGCCGAAGTAGATGCCTTCAACTTCAGGTGCGAACCACAGCTGTGCCAGACGACCAGGAACAGCGTCCTGTTTTACGCCCATGGCCGGCAGAGCGAAGGAGTGGATCACGTCCGCGCCAGTGACTTGCATCACGATGGTTGCGCCAACCGGAACAACGATTGCGGTATCGGTAGCCAGAGCAAAGAGCGACGGATCGTAGCCGAAGTTCTCCATCAGCGCATCCATAGCTTCGTCGCGAACGAACGGAGCGATTTCCGGACCTTCGTAGCCCATCGGAACCGAAGACGGGTGACCGATCATGTAGCTGTCGAACGCAATGCCATCATCAACGTATTCGTAAGACCAGTACCACTGGTTTCCGGTGACCTTGATGGTGATGTCACCTTCAGGGAATTCCTGCTGCTTGAACAGGATCGGCAGCGAGAACGCACCGATGAACACCAGAATAACGATCGGAATAACGGTCCAAGCGATTTCGAGTGGCGAGTTGTGGGTGAAGGTCGCTGGTGTCGGGTTTGCGCGGCGGTTGTAGCGCACAATCACGATAGCCAGCAGAGCCACGACGAACAGGGTGATAACGGTGATGATCGCGAGGATCATACCGTCGAGCCACTGTAGGTCACGTGCGAGTTCGGACGCAGCAGGCTGGAAGCCCATGCCACCTGGTGTCGGCGCACCGATTACTTCAAGTTGTTGGTTCACTTCCTGCGCTTTCGCAGCAACGCCAGCCAGTGCAAGGCCAGCGGCAGCGGAAAGCTTGGAGACAAAATTGGTCAATCGCATCTTTAACCCTGTGCTTTTAGGGGCACTGATGCCCCTCCCCTTAGTGTGGTACCCAAGAGAACAATCTCCGGAATCCCATTGTATCCAGCGTTGCATGTCCCATATCCTGCGACACAACTCAAGAACCACAAGGGCGGCATATTGTCCTTTTTTGACCTATGTCAAAGATAATATCACGAAAGCAAAATATGAAAACCGATCACTTCCGCCCCTTCGAAACCTCTCTGGATCAGGATCAAGCCCTTGTTTTGTTGCGTGAAGCGACTGCTGGGGCCGATGATGGAGAGCTTTTTCTCGAACGGCGTCGCGCGGAAGTTTTGACTTTAGACGATGGTCGCATCAAAACAGCCAGCTACGATTCTTCTGAGGGTTTCGGCCTCCGCGCCGTGCGGGGAGAGACGGCAGGCTACGCGCATTCGACAACAATCGACGAATCTTCGCTGAAAAGAGCGGTCGCGACGGCCCGTTTGGCTGTGGGCGACGGCGGCGGCACTTTGGCGGTCGGTCCAAAGCCCACCAACGTCAAACTATATAGTGACGTTGATCCCATCGCGCAGGCGACCTTTCCGGCAAAGATCGACGTGCTGAACGAAATTGATGCCTTTGCGCGTGATTTGGACAGTCGGGTTGTGCAAGTGACCGCATCCCTTGCGGCCTCTCTGCAAGAGGTCGTGATTCTGCGGCCCGAAGGCACCATCGTTACCGACATTCGCCCCATGAGCCGCGTAAACGTCTCTGTCATCGTCGAGGATGCGAACGGGCGCCGCGAGTCTGGGGGCCACGGTGGTGGTGGCCGCGAAGGGCTGATCGGTCTGATCTCTCGCGACCACTGGGAACCTGCCGTACGTGAGGCATTGCGCGTTGCTCTGGTAAATCTGGAGGCCGAGGCAGCACCTGCGGGCGTGATGGATGTTGTCCTTGGGCCGGGTTGGCCGGGGGTTCTACTCCACGAGGCTGTCGGTCATGGCCTCGAAGGTGATTTTAACCGCAAAGGCACCAGCGCGTTTTCGGGGCGTGTCGGCCAGCAGGTCGCGGCCAAAGGCGTCACCGTTCTGGATGACGGCACCATTCCGGGGCGTCGCGGGTCGATCACCGTCGATGACGAAGGCACGCCGTCTGGCAAAAACGTCCTGATCGAGGACGGTATCCTCGTCGGCTACATGCAGGACCGTCAAAACGCGCGATTGATGGGCGTAGAGGCAACAGGAAACGGTCGCCGCGAAAGCTTTGCCCACCTGCCGATGCCGCGCATGACCAACACTTATATGTTAGGTGGCGACGCTGACCCCGCAGCGATCCTCGCCGATCTAAAGGACGGCATTTATGCTGTGGGCTTTGGCGGCGGTCAGGTGGATATCACCAACGGCAAGTTCGTGTTCTCTTGCACCGAAGCCTACCGCGTTAAAAACGGTGTGGTCGGCGCCCCTGTTAAAGGTGCGACCCTGATCGGCGACGGTCCGACCGCGATGGGCCAAATCCGCGCGATTGGTAACGACATGGCTCTCGACCCTGGTATCGGCAACTGCGGTAAGGCAGGTCAGTGGGTTCCCGTAGGTGTAGGACAACCAACGCTAATGGTCGGCGGCCTGACGGTCGGCGGCGCGGCGTCTTAAGCGGCGTGTTCTGTCCCTCGTGGTGCGGAGAACGCCTGCCCTCTATCGATCGGGCGCTTACGAACCATGCCTTCAGTGTCCAGAAGCATTTAATCCTGAATAGTCCCGCGTCGTTTACCGGACATTAATGATGAGCGGTTAGAACTCCATCCTGCAGCAGATGGAGCACAGGATGACCGGAACCCCACGTTCTTCCACTCACCCCCCACTCCCACCCACCACGGAAGCCGACCGGTTTAACCGTCTCCGTCTGCTGCGATCTCGTCGGGTCGGTGTCGCGACTTTTCACCGACTGATCGCGGAGCATGGTTCTGCCGAGGTCGCCCTAGAGGCTTTGCCAGAAGTCGCGCGCGCAGCGGGTGTCACCGATTACGCGATCTGTCCCGAAGGCGTCATTCACGCGGAACTCAAAGCCGCCCGCGCTGTCAAAGCGCGGATGCTGTGCCTCGGCGATCCAGACTATCCCGCGTCACTGGCTACATTAGACGACGCCCCACCGATCCTCTGGGCGGTTGGCGATACGTCCCTTTTGACTCGCCCGATGGTCGCGCTGGTTGGTGCCCGCAATGCGTCCTCATTGGGCACGCGGATGGCGCGGAAACTCGCGGCGGACTTATCGGCGGCGGGGTATGTCGTCGTGTCAGGCCTCGCCCGCGGTGTGGATGCTGCCGCGCATCATGCTGCAATTGACGCGGGCACCGTTGCCGTATTGGGCGGCGGCGTTGATGTTATCTATCCCAACGAAAACGCCGAACTGTTTCATGCCATCGGCGCCAAAGGTCTGCGCCTGTCCGAACAACCGATCGGCCTGCAACCCCAAGCCCGCCATTTCCCCGCACGCAATCGCATCATCTCTGGCCTCAGTCGCGCCGTTGTCGTGGTTGAAGCGGCTGCGAAGTCGGGCAGTCTGATCACCGCCGAAAACGCTCTGGCCCAAGGGCGAGAGGTCTTTGCCGTTCCGGGGCATCCGTTTGATGGGCGGGCAGGGGGCTGCAATGCATTAATCCGCGATGGTGCGACGTTGATCCGTGGGGCCGAGGACGTGATCGCGGGTCTGACGCCATTGGTGGAAGAAGCGCCTGAATTGCCTCTCGCCCCGATCCCGCAGCCCCAGCGCAGTTTTGAAGACAGCAAGGCCCTGCACAAGCAAATCTTATCCCGCCTCGGGCCATCGCCAATCGCAGAGGATCAGTTGATCAGGGACATGAAGTCAGCGCCAAGCCTCATTGCGCCTGCGCTGATCGCTCTTGAACTAGACGGGGCGATCCAACGACATGTTGGCGGGTTGTTGTCGCGCCTTTAGTTGCAACCGTAGTCCAACAGGTTGCCCCACCCCGCGCAAATGTCCTTGCGTTGCCACCAAACGTCCGTCGCAAACGCGGCCCAGTCGTAGACCTTCCAGCCCGCTCCGCTGCGTTCATAGAACACATTTATATCGGTGTGGTCGTTCACGCCGAACATGATGTCTTTGGCTGCGGGTGCGCGGGTTAGGTCAATTTGCCCACCGCCCGGTCGCTGCGCCGTCAGCCACGCATAAGCGTGATCGCCTTGAACAAGTAAGTCGTGCACCACGAACTCAACAGGTGCGCCGAATACGGACTCCGCATAGGGGCGGGCGGTGTTCATCAGCTCAGATCTGAGGTTAGTTCCACGTTCTGGAGTAAAGACCTGCTCGGCCATCGCGCCAATCGGAAGAGCGACAAGCGCAGCCATGGTGACGAATTTGAAAGTCATCAAAATACCCTCCCAACCAATCAGACCTTAGTTTGAAGTTATTTTGACAGTGTCGCTATGACCTTGATCAAGGGTGAGAAATGGGTGCATTGACATTCCACTGCGATAGCACACATGTTGCCGCGCCATACGCAAAAGCCTTTTCTTACGGAGTTCCCATGCCAGTTGTTGTTGTCGAATCCCCGGCTAAAGCCAAGACAATCAACAAATATCTTGGATCGGACTACACGGTTTTGGCATCCTACGGTCACGTCCGCGACCTGCCTCCGAAAGACGGCTCTGTCGATACCGACGCCAATTTCGAGATGAAATGGGAAGTCGCGAATGATAGCAAAAAGCACGTTAAGGCGATTGCTGACGCGCTCAAGGACGACGACGTTCTTATTCTCGCAACCGACCCTGATCGCGAAGGCGAAGCCATCAGCTGGCACCTGCAAGAGACCCTGACCACGCGTCGCGCGATTAAGAAATCGACGACCGTGAGCCGCGTGACATTCAACGCGATCACCAAGAATGCTGTGACGGAGGCGATGAAAAACCCGCGTCAGGTCGACACCCATCTGGTTGAGGCCTATCTGGCCCGCCGTGCGCTGGACTACCTTGTTGGGTTTAACCTCTCGCCTGTTCTGTGGCGCAAGCTCCCCGGTTCTAAATCGGCAGGCCGCGTGCAGTCCGTATGTCTGCGCCTGATCGTTGAACGCGAGATGGAGATTGAGGCCTTCAACCCCCAAGAATACTGGACCGTGAAGGCTGTTCTTGCGAACCCGCGCGGTCAACAGTTCGAGGCGCGTCTGACATCGTTCGCGGGCAAAAAGCTCGACAAATTTGATATTTCGACGGCGGCGCAGGCTGAACTGGCTGCCGCTGCGATTTCGAGCCGTGATCTGACGGTTCAGTCGGTTGAGGCAAAGCCTGCCAACCGTAACCCGTCCCCGCCCTTCATGACCTCGACGCTCCAGCAGGAAGCCTCGCGCAAGTTCGGTATGGGTGCTCGCCAAGCGATGAGCGCGGCCCAGCGTTTGTATGAGGCTGGTCTGATCACTTACATGCGTACCGACGGTATCGACATGGCACCTGAGGCGGTCATGGCCGCGCGCGATGCGATCAAAGAAAAGTTCGGCGAAAAATACCTGCCGTCCAGCCCGCGCATGTATAAAAACAAGGCGAAGAACGCGCAGGAAGCGCACGAATGTATCCGCCCAACGGATATGTTTATGTCGCCCGAAAAGGTTAAAATCTCGGATGCGGATCAGCAGAAGCTCTACGATCTGATCTACAAACGCACCATCGCGAGCCAGATGGCTGCCGCGCAAATGGAACGCACCACGGTCGATATTGCTTCGGCTGATGGTCAGGTCATCCTGCGTGCCACGGGTCAGGTCGTTCTGTTCGAAGGCTTTATCGCCGTTTACGAAGAAGGTCGCGACGACAGCGTTGTGGATGACGACGACAAACGTCTGCCGCTCCTCGCTGCTGGCGACAAAACCGATAAAAAAGAAGTTCTGCCAGAGCAGCACTTCACCCAGCCGCCGCCGCGTTACACCGAGGCGACATTGGTTAAAAAGATGGAAGAGCTGGGGATTGGTCGCCCGTCCACCTATGCCTCTATCGTGACCACGATTCAGGACCGCGATTATGTGACTAAAGATAAAGGTCGCCTAATCCCGCAAGACAAAGGCCGTTTGGTCACCGTCTTCCTGTCGAACTACTTTAAAAAGTATGTGGAGTATGACTTCACGGCGAGCCTCGAGAACGAACTCGACGAGGTGTCGGCGGGCGAGGTGGATTACCACGACCTGCTGCAACGCTTCTGGAAGGACTTCTCGGCTGCGATTGCGGAAACGTCCGAACTTCGGATCACCGAGGTGCTCGATAAGATCAACGAGGTTCTCGAACCGCATCTCTTCCCAGCCAAAGAGGACGGCAGCGATCCGCGTGCTTGCCCGAACTGTGGCGCTGGGCGACTGTCCATGCGGACGGCGCGGTCTGGTGGTGCGTTCATCGGCTGTTCGAATTACCCAGAATGCCGCTTTACCCGTCCGTTCGGCCCTCCGGGGATGGAGCAAACGGGCATCGGTCCTGACGGCAAATTGCTGGGTCACGATGACGGCGATCCAATCTCACTCCGCGATGGTCGCTATGGCCCCTATGTCCAACGTGGTGAAGCCTCTGAGGATTTCCCGAAGCCCCCGCGTGCAAGTCTGCCGAAAGGCTGGACGACGGACTCAATCGATCTTGATAAGGCACTGATGCTGCTGAACCTGCCGCGCGAAATCGGCCCGCACCCCGAAGATGGTGTTGTGGTCGAGGCAGGCATCGGTCGCTTTGGTCCGTTTGTGAAACACGGCACGACTTATGCGAACCTCAAAGAGGTTGATGAGGTCTTTGACATCGGTATGAACCGCGCCGTCGAAGTGCTGGCCCTGAAAAAGGCAGGTCGTGGTGGCCGTGAAGCTGCGAAACCGCTCAAGGAACTGGGTGATCACCCAGATGGCGGTGCTATGGCGGTCATGTCGGGGCGTTATGGTCCCTACATCAAATGGGAGAAGGTCAACGCGACACTGCCCAAAGACGTAGACCCAGAGTCGGTGACGGTCGAACAAGCGATTGAACTGGTAAACGAAAAAGCCGCGAAGTCTGGCAAGAAACGCAAGGCCCCCGCAAAAAAGGCTGCAGCGAAAAAGCCCGCCGCCAAGAAGGCCACAGCGAAAAAAGCGCCAGCGAAAAAAGCAGCTAGCGACGAATGACACAGAACGGCGGGCCAAGGCTCGCCGCTTTCTTTTGCAGGTGCAGAAAAAACCACGGGACAGCGGCGATTTTTTCAGTAATCTAACCGCCATGATGAGGGAGGCTCTTTGCCAAGAGTGGCCCATACGGACCCAGAGGGGGAGAGAATGAAGAAGATTTACGGTAGTGCAGCAGAGGCCCTTGATGGGCTTTTGTTTGACGGGATGTTTATCGCGGCGGGTGGTTTCGGCCTCTGCGGTATCCCCGAACTTTTGCTGGACGCGATCAAAGATGCAGGCACCAAGGACCTTACCTTTGCATCGAACAACGCAGGCGTAGATGAGTTCGGGATCGGCATCCTTTTGCAGACCAAACAGGTTAAGAAAATGATCTCGTCCTATGTGGGTGAAAACGCTGAGTTCATGCGCCAGTATCTGTCGGGCGAGCTGGAGTTGGAGTTCAACCCGCAAGGTACATTGGCCGAACGTATGCGCGCTGGTGGCGCTGGTATCCCCGGTTTCTACACGAAAACTGGCGTGGGCACCGTGATTGCTGAAGGCAAAGAACACAAAGACTTCAACGGCCAAACCTACATCTTGGAAGAAGGTATCTTTGCCGACCTTGCGATCGTGAAGGCATGGAAAGCGGATACAACGGGCAACCTGATTTTCCGCAAAACTGCGCGGAACTTTAACGTGCCTGCCGCGACCTGCGGTAAAATCTGCGTTGCAGAGGTCGAAGAAATCGTGCCAGCAGGGACGCTCGATCCAGATGCGATCCACCTGCCGGGCATCTACGTCCATCGCATCATCGAGGGCGCACACGAAAAACGTATCGAACAGCGCACCACCCGCAAGAAGGAGTCCGCATAATGCCGTGGGATCGTAACCAGATGGCGGCGCGGGCCGCGCAAGAACTTCAAGACGGTTGGTATGTGAACCTCGGAATCGGTATCCCGACGCTCGTTGCGAACTACATCCCCGAAGGCGTCGAAGTGACGCTTCAGTCCGAAAACGGGATGCTCGGCATGGGGCCGTTCCCGTTTGAGGGCGAAGAAGACGCTGACCTGATCAACGCAGGCAAACAGACGATCACCGAACTGCCGCACACCGCCTATTTCGACTCTGCGCAGTCGTTCGCAATGATCCGTGGCGGCAAAATCGCGATGGCGATCCTTGGCGCGATGGAAGTGGCCGAGAACGGCGACCTCGCGAACTGGATGATCCCAGGCAAGCTGGTCAAAGGCATGGGCGGCGCGATGGACCTCGTTGCGGGTGTTGGTCGCGTTGTTGTCGTGATGGATCACACCAACAAACACGGTGAATCGAAGGTTCTGAAAGCGTGCACCCTGCCGCTGACGGGTAAGAGCGTCGTTGATCGCATCATCTCGAACCTTGGGGTTCTGGATGTGGTCGAAGGCGGCCTGAAAATCGTCGAGCTCGCTGATGGCGTCGCCGAAGAAGAGCTTCGTGCCGCGACCGAGGCGACGATTGTAGACTAAGGGAACGGGCGCCTTCGGGCGCCCTTCTTCTTTCGCGTGTGTTAATTGTTTCTAAAATTGCCTTGGGTTTCATAATTCGGCCCCAATCGGTTGCTATTTTGTGACCAATGACAATGAGCAGCACAAATAGATTGCCAGACACAGGCTCGACCACACACCGCCGTTGGCGCGACATCGCGCTGCTGGCGGGGTTATTTGGTTTTGTCATTGCGGGTTTGGCTGGGCTTGCTCTTGCGACGGGTTGGGAAGACACGATTGCCCAGTTGTCGCGTCTCTCTTTTCTGCAATTCGTTGTTCTCTTGGGGCTGAGCCTTGTGAACTACGTGTTCCGTGGCAGCCGCTGGCACGTGATGGCGCGAAAAATTGGCCTTCCGACGACGTTAACCCAAGACCTCCGTCACTTCATCGGTGGGTTCGCGATGTCCGTGACCCCTGGTAGGGTTGGCGAACTGATCCGAATGCGGTGGATCAAGCGTGAAACGGGTTGGGCCGTCGAACGGACCGCGCCGCTGGTCCTGATGGATCGGGCTGGTGATCTGGCGGCAATGGCGATCATTCTGGCGCTGGGCCTGTCCTTTGGCGCGGGTGGTATCGCGTTTGGCCTACCTGTGGCGATTGCGGCGTTGTTGGTTGCGTTTATCGCCACGCGTCCATCGCTCCTCGCTGGGGCGGCGGGATTTGCCTACCGACTAACTGGATTCTTCCCACGCTTGATGGTCCGCGTGCGGCGTGCGGCTGGATCACTTTCTGCATTTTCCGACCCTAAAACGGTGATCATTACTTTGGCTCTAGGCCTGACGGGCTGGATTGCCGAAGGATATGCGTTCCACCTTCTGCTCATGTGGATGGGTGCGGACATTGGGTTTTGGATGGCCGCAACGATTTTTACCTTCTCGACCCTCGCAGGCGGGCTGACGGGCGCACCAGGTGGTGTCGGTGGGGCCGAGGCCGCGATGGTCGCGCTCTTGTCGATGCAGGGCGTGCCGCTTGAAACCTCGTTACCTGCGACGGCGATTATTCGTGTGACGACCCTTTGGTTTGCGATTGGGTTGGGGCTATTGGTGTTCCCATTTGCTGAACGACATTCTTTAAAACAGGCACTTTGATACGATGCTTTGGAAGACAACGACTTATTCTGGTTGGGGCCGCGCCCTGACTGCTGATGGTGAACTTGCACGCCCTGAACGTCGGGCTGCGGTCACAGCCCAAGGCCCAGCGATTGGCAACCGCCGCAGTTATGGTGATGCGGCGCTGAACGATAACGGTCGGGCGACGGATATGACGCGGCTGGATCGGATCATCGGATTCGACGGTGACATCGTTCATGTCGAGGCGGGCTGCACCATCGCTACCCTAGCACGGATTTTCGCACCCAAGGGCTATCTGCCCGCCGTGATGCCCGGCACAGGGTTTGCGACAGTCGGTGGATCCATTGGCATGGATGTGCACGGCAAGAACCACCAAAACGAAGGATCGTTTGGCCAGCATGTGACTGAAATTACGCTGCTCGGCGCCGACGGAACGCGTGTCATTACCCCCGCCGATGAGGTGATCTGGAAAGCCACGATTGGCGGACTGGGGCAAACGGGTGTTATCCTGTCAGCAAAGCTTCGGTTGAAGCCGATCACTGGCGGCCAAATGCGCGTTACCGAACGCCGTGTGCAAAACTGGGACCAGCACATCGAGATGCTGGACGCGAGCACGGCGACCTATTGCGTGGGTTGGATTGATGCAATGGCCAAGGGTGATGCTCTGGGTCGCGGCATCGTCGAAGAAGCTGAGGTCGGCGGCGGTGACTATTCTGCTCCGAAAGGGGCGAAAAAGGTGCCCTTTGATGCGCCGAAATTTGCGCTGTCATCGCCGATCGTAAAGGCCTTCAACGAAGCCTACTATCGCCGCGTGCCAGCCGAGGGTCGCACCGTTGATCGCAGCATTGAGGATTTCTTTTTCCCGCTCGACAAGATCCACGATTGGAACCGTCTCTATGGCAAACGTGGCTTTCACCAGTTTCAGTGCGTCGTGCCCTTGGCCCAAGTGGATGCGCTCAAATCCATGTTGAGCGCGATTGCGTCTTCTGGTCTGGCCTCTCCACTAGCTGTTTTGAAACGCATGGGCGCGGGGCGGGGCGGTTACATGTCCTTCCCGATGGAGGGCTATACGCTCGCCGTTGATTTCCCCGCACGTGAAGCGGCTGCTGAACTGATCGCGGAACTAATCAGCCTGACGGATACGGCTGGTGGTCGGATTTATCTGGCCAAAGATAGCCTCGCATCGGGTGCCGTCATTAAATCGATGTATCCCGAATATTCGGAGTGGGTGGAGGCCGTGAACGAAGCCGATCCTGATCGCCGTTTTGAAACCGATATGACTCGCCGCTTGAACCTACGAGGTGCAAAATGACCGACACTTGGATCATCTTGGGCGCAACTTCCGCCATCGCCCGCGCCTTCATCCGTAAGCAAGCCGAGGCGGGAGCGGCATTTATTCTATGCGGACGTGACATCGTTGATATGGAGGCGACCGCTGCGGACGCGACGGTGCGTAGTGCGCCTGAGGCAACCGTCATGCCGATTGATATGCGCGATGCGGCAACCTTTGACGCTGTGATCGAGGCAGCCAAGGACCTCGAAGGTACGATCAATTGCGCGGTGTTCGTTGGCTCGATGCCCGATCAGGCCGAGATCGACGTTGATCCGTCCTTGATCGATGGCGTTGTCACCGACAGCTTTACCGGTCCTGCGCGGTTCCTAACCCTGCTGGCTCCTGTGATGGAGGCTCGCGAACAAGGCGTTGTCGTCGGGATTAGCTCTGTTGCGGGTGATCGTGGGCGTTTGAACAATTACGTCTACGGAGCGGCCAAGGCTGGCTTCACGACCTACCTGTCTGGTCTGCGTAACCGTATGGGGCGCAAGGGTATTCATGTGATGACGGTAAAACCTGGCCCCGTCGATACAGCGATGACGTGGGGCATGAAAATGCCTGCGATGACCACGCCAGAGGCAGCGGTTGAGGACATCCTCAAGGGCGTTCAGAAAAAGCGGAACGTGATCTATACCGCGAAAATCTGGTTCCCGATCATGACCGTGATCAAACTGATCCCCGAACCGATCTTTAAGAAACTGTCGTTCTGAGGGTTGTCCCTCAGAACCCGAACCATTTTTGCCAGAGCCCTGCGCTGTAGAACATCAGCGACAGGGTGATCAGCAAAAGACCGATCCCGCGTTTGTCCTTGAGGGCGAAAACAATCGGGTCGTAGTCCTGCTTTCCATACCAACCCAGACGCACCATGCGGTTCAGCCATGCCGCAATCGGGATCAGCGCAACCCACAGGAGCCATTGGGACGGGTAAAGCATCCGCGCTTGTTCGCTGAACGAGTAAAGGAAGAAGATCACCAGCGCCCCGATCATCCCGAGAATGCCGACGTTCAACAGGTCTGGTCTGTCCGGGCGGCCATACCCGCGCCCGGGTAGGCGGTCATCGTTGGTGGCAAGCGTCAGTTCGGTCAAACGCTTCACGCAGCCGAGGGTGACAAAGATCGGGAAGATGAAGATCAACATAAAGACAGAGGCGTCAACACGGCTCGCCGCTGCGCCAGCCACCACGCGGATCGTGTAGAGCGATGCGAGCGTGAAAATGTCGATCCAGCGCATCCGTTTGAGTTTCAGCGAATAAGCGAGCGACAGGATCATATAGAGTGCCACGACGCCAAAGAACGCGACGCCGAGGAACGCGCCAAGGCCAAGTGCAAAGACCCCAAGCGCCGCGCAGATCATCATGCCCGTTTTGATTGGCACGGTCCCAGCGGCGAACGGGCGCTTGCATTTCTTGACGTGGAGGCGGTCCGCTTCGAGGTCGAGCAGGTCGTTGACGATATAGATGCAGGATGCCGCCGCCGAGAACGCCATGATGCCGAGGATGATCAGGCCGAAGGATGCTAGCCCAAATTGGTGGGCGGCAATCATGGGCAGGAACAACAGGATGTTTTTGACCCACTGATGCGGACGCATGGCGCGAATGGCTTCAGAGGTTTTGTGCGGCGCGTCAAAGGTTGTCACCTTCTCGGACGGGTAACGTGCGGCGGCTCCGCCTGCGGTTCCCACGATGATCGCCTGATCCGCAACATCCCAAATCGCCGTGTCAGATGAATCGTCGCCTGCGTAATCGAACCCACCCTTGCCGTAGCGTTCGACCAATGCGGTGGCTTTGTTCGCGCCTTTGAGGTTGTGACCGTCTTTGGACCCAATGGCCCCGTCGAACCCATGATGATCGGCAAGCGCTTGAACCAGTCGTTCGTCCGACGCGCTGGCGAGGATCACCTCGCGCCCGTCGGCTTGGGCGGCCTTTGCGAACTCCAGAACTTTGGTGTTCACGGGCAGCAGGTCCACGCGAATGTCGGCTATATTATATATGGCCTCTTTCAGACGTGCGGGTTTGCGAAAGAGCGATGCGCCCGCTTTGATCGTTCGGATCGGATCTGTGCCCAGTCCCGCCCAGACATTTTCGAACAACATATCAGTGCGCAAAAGCGTGCCGTCGATATCCAGCACAAGTGGCTTTGAAACGGTCAAAGTCAGTCCCCTAGATTAAAGACGCAGCCGTCTGACATCAGCTCAGGCGGCGTGACGCAGAGCGCGCGTGCCACTGTCCATGCGGACAGCACTTTGGGCACATAGGCGCGGGTCTCGGCAAAGTTCGGGACGCCGTTGCTGTCACGGATCGCGCCTTCGCCTGCGTTGTAAGCTGCAATGAAAAGAATTGGGTCGTTGTCAAATTCGGACATGAGCCAGTCGAGGTAGGCAATCCCGCCGCGAATGTTCTGCGATGGGTCGAGGCTGTTGCGCACGTCAAACCGTGCAGCCGTCGCTGGCATGAGTTGCATGAGCCCCTGCGCCCCAACACGGCTCACGGCACTGGCGTCGCCTCCGCTTTCAACTGCGATTACGGCCAAGGCCAGCGCGGGCGAGACATTTGTATCAATCGTGTTGATCATAATGTCTTTGCCATGGGCAGCGGCAATCTGGTGCAGAGCGGAGAGGCGAGGTTCTGTGACCGCTTCGCCTTCGGGGGCTTTGGCCATTGCATCGAGGGCAAGGATCAATCGTCCAGGTGCGGTGGCATCGAGGGTAGGGGGCACGGCCTCCCAAAACCAATCGAGGGTTCCCGTTTGCGGAACGGCACCTTCAATCGGGTTCGATGACGGGGCAGGGGTGCGCGTCGTAGGGATCGCAGCCTCACCTGCGGCGGCGGGTGCAGATGGTGCGCTAGGCGCACGCGGCGCTGCGGGGTCGATCTGCACATTGATACGATTTGTGGTTGTGCCAACGGGCGGCGCGGTGACTCGCCTAAAGGTAAAGTCGGGCTGCAAACGGTTCGACTCGGCCAAAGCCGAGGACGCCAAAAGAGTCGCCAAACTGAAAATGATTGCGAAGCGCCGCGTCATGCGGGTCTGCCCTGCCTCTGCTTTTTTCAAATCTATCGCAGAAAATCTGTCCAATTGCTACCTAAAGGAGGAACAATGGCCATGAGTGAGCCTAATTGTAGAGTATTTTCAGGGGTGGAATACCCTAAAGTATATAAAATTTAACCTTTTATACCTTATTAATCAGTCACTTATGCCTTTCGTATTAAAAAATCTCATATGGACAGAAATTGCACCAAAGCTGCCCAAATCCCGCCCCATTCGGATGGCTATATCATCTCATCCAAAGCGGGAAACGAACCAGAGAGGCTGGTGAGAAACACCCCCGCAAGGAACTGAAAACTGAGCGATTACATTTCCCTGAGGAGGGACCGACATGCTGAACTTTATCAAAAACTTCCGTAACGACGAAGACGGTGCTGTGACTGTTGACTGGGTTGTTCTGACCGCTGCTCTCGTAGGTATCGGCATTGCAGTTATCTCGTCCGTATCGGGCGGCACCACTGCAATGGGCGACAAGATGTCGACCATGCTGTCTGCGCAAAAAGACGCAACCTACTAATCCTTATTTAATCATCAAAGAAATTCTGGAGCGTATCATGCTTAACTTCATCAAAAACTTCCGCAACGACGAAGACGGCGCAGTAACTGTTGACTGGGTTGTTCTGACCGCAGCTCTCGTAGGTATCGGCATCGCAGTAATTTCGTCCGTATCGGGCGGCACCACTGCAATGGGCGACAAAATGTCGACCATGCTGTCTGCGCAAAAAGACGCAACCTACTAATCCTTATTTAATCATCAAAGAAATTCTGGAGCGTATCATGCTTAACTTCATCAAAAACTTCCGCAACGACGAAGACGGCGCAGTGACTGTTGACTGGGTTGTTCTGACCGCAGCTCTCGTAGGTATCGGCATTGCAGTTATCTCGTCCGTATCGGGCGGCACCACTGCAATGGGCGACAAGATGTCGACCATGCTGTCCGCACAAAAAGACGCAACCTACTAAGATCATCCCAGGTTAGCGGAGCCTCGACATGACAACTTGGTTTAAAAAACTACGCCAGGATGAAGAAGGTGCCGTAACCGTCGATTGGGTTGTATTGGCCGCGGCGTTGGTGGGACTTGGGATCTCGATTGTCTCGACGACTGGGGAACACCAAACGGCCATGGGCGATAAGATGTCTAGCCAGATGTCAGAGCTCGCAGATCAATACTATTGATCTTGGTGCCTTAAAAATACTGACCGTCCCTTACGTGGGGGCGGTCAAAATCGTTTCAGGGGTATGACCACTAGCGATTGTCTCTGAATTCGATAATAAAACGATCATTAGCTATTGTTTGTCCACAAATCGCCGCATTTTTCTGCGAGTGATAGACTAAGAAAACGTTGGATCGACGCAGCTTGAGGCGGCAGAGGGTAAAAACATGCGATCAGTATTTGGTTTGGTTCTGGTGATTGGTCTTGGCCTCGCGGGCTTTGCCGTCTTTATGGTCAAGGGCTATATCGACGAACAAGAACAAGTCCGTGCAGCCGAACGGGCCGCAATCGCCGCACGTGCCCCCACCATTGAGGTCGTCGCCGTCAAAGAAATGGTGCCTTATGGCGCCACGCTGACCCCTGACGATGTGGGCATGATCCTCTATGCAGAACCCTTCTTGCCCGAAGGTGTGTTCCGCACGATCGAAGAATTGTTCCCCAACGGCGCCGACGAACCCCGCGTTGTTCTACGCCAGATGGAACCGCTCGAACCTGTTTTGGCCGTTAAAGTGACAGAGCCGGGCGGTGACGCTGGCATTACTTCGCTTTTGCAGCCCGGAATGCGCGCCTTTGCCATTCGCGTTGACGTGGCATCGGGCGTTTCGGGGTTGTTGCGTCCGAACGACCGTGTTGACGTCTATTGGACAGGTCGAGCCATGAATGTGGGCGATATGGGCACCACTGACGTGACCCAATTGATCCAATCGAGCCTGAAAATCATCGCGATTGACCAGATTATCAATGGATCGGTGAACACTGGCACCGTTGCACGCACCGTGACGGTTGAGGCCACACCGCAGCAGGTTGCGGCCTTGGCTCAGGCGCAATCGACGGGCAGCCTGATGTTGTCGCTTGTGGGTGCGTTTGACGAAACCATCGCGGCTCCGGTTGTTGTGGATCAGAACACGTTGCTCGGTATCGAAGCGGCGCCAGCGCCTGAACCTGAACCCGAAGTGGTCGAGGAAAAGGTCTGCACCGTGCGCACGCGTCGTGGCGGTGATGTGGTCGAAATCCCGATCCCCTGCACTGAATAACACGGTTCTACAACCCTGATGCGTTGTCGTGGGACATGGGTCTGTTGCTCAAGTCCCACATAAAATTGGCCTCGCAACGTATTGATTCTTGCAAAAAATGCTTTTTCAGCGCAGTCTGCAGAAAAATACGGGCAATAGACCCGATAACGGGCGTGATCCAAGAGGCAGGTCACAATGACACGTAAAAGTATTATCACGGCGGCACTGACCAGCCTTACTTTGGCATTCGCAGCAATGCCATCGGTTGGCGTGGCTGAAACATTGCAGGTGATGCGCGGCGCACCGTCGAGCGCGCTACAGGTTCCGATGAACCGCGCAGTTGTTGTCGAAAGCGACACTCCCTTTACCGAATTGTCGATCGCGAACCCTGGGATCGCGGACATTTCATCGCTCTCTGATCGTACGATTTATGTACTGGGCAAAGAGCCCGGTCGGACCACGCTGACCCTCTTGGGCGCGGATGGTCGACTGATCACGAACGTTGAAGTGCAGGTCACCCCTGACATTACAGAATTTAAAGAACGGCTGGAACAAATCCTTCCGGGTGAAACGATTGAAGTGCGGACGGCGAACGACGGCATCGTATTGTCGGGCACAGTGACCTCGACCGCTCGTATGGAACGCGCGCTGGAGCTGGCTGAACGTTACGCACCTGAACGCGTTTCGAATTTGATGAGCGTGGGCGGAACCCAGCAGGTTATGCTGCGCGTCCGTTTTGCTGAAATGCAGCGCACCGTTGCGAAATCGCTGTCGTCGTCCTTGGGCATGCAGGGCAGCATTTCGGGCGGAAACGTTGGTGTTTTGGGCGGTTCAAACTCTTTGAATACGGCTGTTACGGCTGTGGGTGGTGCGACGGGCACGACTATCGGCGCAGGCGAAGCAGCTGGCGCGGTCCTGTTCGGCTTTAACGCGGGCGGCCTCGAGGTTGGTCTGTTGCTCGAAGCGCTGGAAGAACGCGGCGTTGTGCGCACCTTGGCTGAACCGAACCTGACGGCCCTGTCTGGGCAAGAGGCGCGGTTCCTCGCTGGTGGTGAATACCCTGTTCCGATCAGCCAAAAAGACGGCCAGATCACCGTTGAATTCAAACCTTTCGGTGTTGAGCTGAACTTTACGCCCCGTGTTCTGGATGGCGATGCGATCAACCTCGAACTCAATGCTGCGGTATCGAGCATCGACCCGTCGAACAGCTATACCGCTGCAAACGGCTTTACCATTGATGCGTTCCGAAAGCGCGAAACCTCGACCACGGTCGAGATGCGCGACGGCGAAAGCTTTGCGATCGCGGGCTTGATGTCCGACGATTTCCGTGACCTGAACACGCAGGTGCCATGGCTTGGCGATATTCCAGTGCTCGGCGCGTTGTTCCGCAGTGCGGATTACGAACGCCAGCAGACAGAGTTGGTTATTATCGTGACTGCGCATTTGGTAACACCGACCCGTGGCGAAGCGCTCGCGCTGCCGACGGACCGTGTTCCGCTGCCGTCCGAGCGGGATCTTTTCTTGATGGGTCGTGTCACAGGCACGCCGACCACTGGCCCAGCGGGTGAAGTGGCGCGTCAGGATTTCTCGGGTTCTTACGGTTACGTTCTGGATTAATGGCATGAAGGCGGGGGCAGACATGAAACGGATCGCAATTCTGATCGCTGCATGTGGCGCGTTGACGGCCTGCGGCCAGAACGCCTCTGTCATGGCATCTTATCGTGAGGCGGGGTCGCTCGTGGATACGGGCACCTTTGGTCTGGCCACGATGAACAACACCGCGGTTCATACGGGCGCGATTTCTTATGCGACCAACCTGAACCGCCGGTTCGAGGCCGAAGTTCCGACGATGATCAACTTCGACTTCAACTCGACCGCTTTGGATGAACAGGCCCGCGCCGTGCTGCGTGCGCAAGCGGACTTTATCAAACAGTTCCCCGAAGTGCGGTTCAAAGTTTACGGCCATACCGACCTCGTCGGTTCGACTGCATCGAACCGTCGTTTGGGTCTGCGCCGCGCAGAGGCCGTCGTTCTCTACTTCCAATCCCAAGGCATCGACCGTTCGCGTCTAGAGGCTGTCGTGTCTTATGGCGAAGAACAGCCTTTGATCGTGACCGAGGGTCGCGAGCGTGCAAACCGCCGCACAGTGACCGAAGTGTCGGGCTTTGTCGAAAGCAACCAGATGATCATGGATGGCCGCTACGCCGACGTGATTTTCCGCGAGTATGTCAGCAGCGCTGCAGCCTCGACTCAGTTGTCTGGTATCGCTGGTTCAGAGATTTCAACCGAGCGGTAACGTTACCAAAGTCAACACAAACAGGAGGCGAACAATTCGCCTCCTTTTTTGTTTATCGTCTCTCATTTCCGCACAATTGCATCCTTTCGGCCCAATTCTGGACACGATTGGGGGTGATGAATGTCCGAAAGAAGTGGTCCTCGGCGATTCCGAGGTGGTTTGTGGCGGATGGTATCGCCGCCAGTGAACGAGACGAAGGAAACGAAAAATGGGTCAAGTCGCAGTCATGCAGCCAGAACCGCAGCCGATTGTAGCCTGCACGGTCAGTCGCGATGTGCAGTTCTTTGATCTTTTGATTGAGGACATGGAAGACGCTCTGGGCGAACGCTGGGGTGATCTTGGGTTTGAGGATGCTTTGGCGTTCTTGGATCAGCCCGATGCGGACACTCTCGAATTTATTGCCGTGGCGCTGAATGCGCAGGACGAAGGCGACCTTGGTCTGATTTCTAACGTGATCGCCGCCGCAAAGGCAAAGGGTCTCAAGGTTATTCTGATTGCCGAGGACGTGAGCCCAAAAGCCCTGCACCAGTTGCTGCGTGAAGGTGGTGACGAATTCATCCCTTATCCGTTGCCCGAAGGCGAACTGTCCCAAGCGATTGATCGCGTTCTCGCCGAAGAACCACCTGCACCGCCAGCAGCCCAAGAACCGCGTAACACGCTCAAGGCGACGGGCGACCGTTCTGGCGTGGTGATCCCTGTTCAGGGCATGGCGGGTGGCGTTGGCACGACGACCTTTGCCGTGAACTTTGCCTGGGAATTGGCGAACATCGACAAAAAGAACCCGCCGCGTGTGGTGATTTTGGATTTCGGTATGCAGTTCGGATCGGTGTCGACCTTCCTCGATATGCCGCGCCGCGAAGCTGTACTCGAAATGCTCAGCGATACCGAAGCGATGGACGAAGACTCGTTTATGCAGGCGCTGTTGCCGTTCGAGAGCAAACTCTATGTGCTGACATCCCCTGCGGATCTGGTGCCGATGGACATCGTGACACCCGACGATATCGAGCGGGTGATCGAACTGGCACGGACAAACTTTGACTATGTGGTGATCGACATGCCGCCCGTGATGGTGGAGTGGTCGCAGTCCGTTCTTGAGGCGGCGCACGTCTATTTCGCGCTGACCGAACTCGACATGCGCAGCGCCCAGAACACGCTTCGTCTGAAGCGCGCCCTGCAAGCCGAGGAACTGCCGTTCCAAAAACTGCGGTTTGTGCTGAACCGCGCGCCGAAGTTCACCGATTTGAACGGCAAAGCCCGCGTCAAACGTATGGCCGAGAGCCTCGGTATCTCGATCGAGGTGCAACTGCCTGATGGCGGAAAAATCGTCACCCAAGCGAACGACCACGGTGCGCCACTGTCCGAAACCGCCGCGAAAAACCCGCTGCGCAAGGAAATCGCAAAGCTGGCTCTGTCGGTTCACGAACATAACACCGCCGACGCTGATGCGGCACACGGATAAGGAGGCGCAGAATGTTTTCGAAGTATAAAAAATCGAGCGGAACTGCGCCGGCTGCCCGTTTGGCCGCGATCAAAGGTAAGACGATAGAGCCGAGCGCCGCGCCGTCTTCGCCATTGCCCGAAGCTCCGAAATCACTGCGTCGCCCTGCGCCAACGACCAGCGCGCAGGTCATCCCCGACGACCGTGAGAAAAAGCGCAAGGAACGCCTGTCCGAGATCAAGCTCGAACTGCACAAGGCGCTGTTGGACAACCTGAACCTCGCGGCGCTTGAAAAAGCGACCGAGAGCGATCTGCGTCAGGAAATCAACGCGATTGCCGCGGAAACTCTCGAAGAAAAAGGTCTGGTTCTGAACCGTGAAGAGCGGCTTCAGCTCAGCCAGGATCTATATGACGAAGTGACGGGCCTTGGCCCGCTCGAGGCGCTTCTGAAAGACGACACCGTGAACGATATTCTCGTGAACGGTCCGAAACAGATTTTCGTGGAACGTGCGGGCAAACTGCAACTGACCGACATCACCTTTAAGGACGAAAAGCACCTCCTGCGGATCATCGACAAAATCGTGTCTGCTGTGGGTCGTCGCGTCGACGAATCTAACCCCTATGTGGACGCCCGTTTGGCTGATGGCTCGCGTTTCAACGCGATGGTTGGTCCGATTGCGGTGGATGGGTCGCTCGTTTCGATCCGTAAGTTCAAAAAGGAAAAGCTGGCGATTGATGACTTGGTCAAATTCGGTGCCTTCACCGAAGAAATGGCCGCCTATCTTCAAGCTGCCGTTGCGACCCGGCTGAACGTCATCGTGTCGGGTGGTACGGGTTCTGGTAAGACAACGACGCTTAATGCGCTATCGTCCTTCATCGATGACAGTGAACGTATTCTGACGATCGAAGACACTGCCGAACTTCAGCTGCAACAGACCCACGTTGGCCGCATGGAATCCCGCCCGCCGAACGTCGAAGGCAAGGGTGCTGTTACCCAGCGTGACTGTCTGCGCAACGCACTGCGGATGCGTCCTGACCGTATCATCGTGGGTGAGACCCGTGGTGAAGAGGTTATCGACATGCTTCAGGCGATGAACACAGGCCACGATGGGTCGATGACCACCATCCACGCCAACTCTGCGCGTGATGGCGTGTCGCGTCTGGAAAACATGATCGCGATGGCTGGTATTGAGATGCCGATCAAAGCGGTGCGGAGCCAGATTTCATCTGCTGTGAACTTGATCGTGCAGGCCTCGCGTCTGCAGGACGGTTCGCGTCGCATGACCTCCATCACCGAGATCACAGGCATGGAAGGCGACGTTATCTCTATGCAAGAGGTGTTTCGTTACCAGCGCGTTGGTCTGACGCCCGACAACAAAATCATCGGTCACTTCACCGCCACTGGCGTGCGTTCGCACTTTGCCGAACGGTTCCGCCTGTGGGGCTATGACCTGCCGTCGTCCATCTTTGAACCCTACGCTGCGGAGTAATAGCCATGGTCCTCTCTGCTGAACCGCTTATCTACGGCATCGTTTTCGTCGCTGTCCTCGTTCTGGTCGAAGGCCTCTACCTCACGGTATTTGGCAAATCGATCAGCCTGAACAGCCGCGTGAATCGCCGTTTGGCCCTGATGGAGCGCGGCGCGAACCGTGAGCAGGTTTTGGAACAACTCCGCAAGGAGATGACGCAACACATCAAGTCGCAGCAAATCCCGCTGTATTCGCTTTTGGCCCAGAAGGCGCAGAAGGCGAACATCGCGTTTACCCCTGTGCAATTGATCATGATCATGGGTGTGCTGGGCGTTGCGTCTTTCATCGCGCTCTCTGTCGGCACCTCGGCGAGCACTCCTGTGCGTGCAGCGATGGCGGCCGCTATGGGCATCGGTGGTGTCTATGTCTGGGTGAACGGCAAGGCCAAGAAACGGATTTCTCTTCTCGAAGAACAACTGCCTGACGCGGTTGAACTGATGGTGCGGTCGCTTCGCGTGGGGCACCCGTTTGCCTCTGCCGTCAACATCGTGGCCAAAGAGGTCGCTGACCCGCTGGGTACGGAAATGGGCATGATCGCCGATGAAGCCGCCTATGGTCGCGATATGGGTGAGAGCCTAAAAACCATGGCTGAACGCATTGATATGCAGGATTTGCGCTTCCTCGCGGTGGCGGTAACGATCCAGCAACAATCGGGTGGTAACCTCGCTGAAATCCTCGAAGGTTTGGCCAAGGTGATCCGCGCACGTTTCAAACTCTTCCGCCGCGTTAAGGCGATCACGGCTGAGGCCAAATGGTCGGGCATGTTCCTGTCGGGCTTCCCGCTGGCTGCGCTGTTGCTGATCAACGTGGCAAAGCCAGACTACTACGACGGCGTGAAAGACACGGCGGCCTTTATTCCTGGCTGTCTGATTGTGGCTGGCTTCCTTGCGGCGAACCTCTTTGTGATGCGCGCGCTCGTGAATATCAAAGTGTAAGGGGGCGTTGATATGACTGCACTTCTGGACCTACTGACGGATAAATTCGGCGCCTATGGCCCGCTCTATCTGGTCGCTGGGATCGTTATGATCCTGATGCTCTTAGCGATCCCGATGATCGTGCAAAAGCGCGAGGATCCGCTCGATCGGCTAAAGCAATCTGCGCGTAGCCATGACGCTGGTCGTCAAAAGGCAAAGCTGCGTCAGGGCACGGGCAAGGATAAGCTCGAGAAATACTCCAACTTCCTAGAGCCGCAGAACGAAGACGAATTTTCCGCGATCCAGCTGAAACTTCTGCAAGCTGGCTATCGGACAAAGAACGCCGTTCGCGTCTACTACTTCTTCCAATTCGCATTGGGCATCGGTGCGCTGATCGCTGGCGTTGCCTATGCGATCTTGAAGACGCAGACGGGTGATCCTTCGACCCAAGACACGATGCTGGCGATCCTTATTCCGGGTGCTGTTGGTTACATGGCGCCGAAATACTGGGTGACTCGCCGTCAGGCCGAGCGTCAGGATGCGATTGTGAATGGTTTCCCTGACAGCCTCGACATGCTGTTGGTCTGTATAGAGGCGGGTCAATCGCTGGACCAAGCGATTTTGCGGGTGGCGCGTGAATTGCGGGCAGGTTTCCCTGAACTGGCCGAAGAGTTCGAGATCGTCAGCTATGAGCTAAAAGCTGGTAAAGACCGTACCCAAGTGATGCGCGACATGGCTGAACGCTGCGGTGTGCCTGACGTGAACTCGTTTGTCACCGTGCTGATCCAGTCGCAACAGTTCGGTACCTCCATTGCCGAAGCGCTGCGGGTCTATGCAGGTGAGATGCGGGATAAACGTGTGATGCGTGCCGAAGAAAAGGCCAACACCCTGCCGACCAAGATGACGCTCGCGACGATGATGCTGACCGTTCCGCCACTGTTGATCATTCTCATTGGCCCCTCGGTCTACGGTATCATGACTTTCATGAGCATGGGTGGTAACTAACACGCACCATGCGCGTTATCCTTTTGATTGCATCGCTAATTGCTTTGGCCGCCTGTGACACGGGCGGCCTAAACCGTGGTGACGGGGTTTATGCCCCCGGTGTCGCGGGGGAATCCGACATAGACGGGCTGATCGTTGGGCACCGTTTGATGGAGGCGGGCGAATACGAATTGGCGCTGCGGGCCTATATGCGGGCAGCGGGTCAGCAGGGGCTAAACGTCGACACGCTCTCTGCGCTGGGCTCTGCAAACCTCAAGCTGGGAAGGCTCGGACAAGCCGAAGAGCTGTTGCGCCGCGCGACCAAAGAGGACGAAACCTTTGCTGCGGCTTGGAACAACCTCGGAGTTGTTTTGATGGAGCGCGGTGAGGTTTACGAGGCCGCAGAAGTGTTCCGTATCGCCTATGCAACGGACAATGGGAATTCCGACATGATCCGCGACAACCTGCGCTTGGCACTCGCAAAACGGGATAATTCCGCGTATGTTGATCCCAACGATAATGAAACGTTCCAACTTGTCCGACGGGGAACAGGCGATTTCCTCCTCTTGTCGGATATCTAGAACGGCAGAGCAGTAAGGACGCAGGCAATGCGCCAGACCCTATTCATCGCCCTTTTGGGCGCCACGGCCCTATCGGGCTGTGTCAAAGATGGCGAAGCCGAAGTGGCGCGCGCCATGCAAGACGTGAACGTCATTGACGAAACCAACCTCAACGACGTGATGCTGACCGTCGGCGACCCGAATGAGGCCGTCGCCTATTTCCAACGCGCCAATGCCAATGACCCCGGTCGGATCGATTTCCTGCGCGGTTTGGCAAAGTCACTGGTGCGTGCAGGCCGTCCAGAGGATGCTGTGACCGCGTGGAAAGCTGTGATCGAACATTCGGAAGTCACGTCAGAGGATCAGGTCGGGTATGCCGATGCGTTGATCCGTGCGGATCAATGGTCCGAGGCGGAGAAGGTTCTTGATGCGATCCCGCCGACCTACGAGACTTTTGAGCGGTATCGGCTCGAGGCCATGGTTGCGGACAGCAATCAAGAATGGGACCGCGCCGATAGTTTCTATGAGACCGCCGTGGGCCTGACGACCCGTCCTGCTGGCGCGCTGAACAACTGGGGTTTTTCCAAGCTGACCCGTGGCGATTATTCGGGCGCGGAACGTTTGTTCGCGGATGCGCTGCGTCATGACCCGACGATGTTCACCGCGAAAAATAACCTCGTTCTGGCCCGTGGTGCGCAGCGGAACTACGATCTGCCTGTCATCCAGATGTCGCAGACAGAGCGGGCGCAGCTCTTGCACACGCTTGCGCTGTCGGCTGTTCGTCAGGGTGACGTGACGATGGCCAAGGGCCTGTTGCGCGAAGCGATTGATACCCATCCCCAACACTTCGAAGCGGCTGTTCGGGCGCTTCGGGCGCTAGAAGATAACGTAGTGAACTGATGATCCTAACCGCTTCTCAGGCGCTGTGGCTTTTGCCGCCCGTTTTGCCGATCTGCCTCTATGCCGCGTGGAATGACATGCGGGCGATGAAGATCCCCAACTGGTCTGTGATCGCTTTGGTTGGTGTGTTTGCCGTCTTTGGCCTCATTGCCTTTGGCGTCCAAGACTGGGCGTGGCGCTGGTCGCACCTCGCTGTGATGTTGGTCATTGGAATTGTCGCGAATGCAGCAGGCGCGATGGGGGCAGGGGACGCAAAGTTCATCGCCGCCGCCGCCCCGTTCGTGGCCTTTGGCGACGCGGTGATGGTTATGTATATTCTGGCGGGCTGCACGCTTGCTGGGTTTGTCGTGCACCGTATCGCCCGTCACAGCCCCATTCGCCGCATGGTGCCAGATTGGGAAAGCTGGACGACAGGCAAACGGTTCCCGATGGGATTGCCGCTTGGGACCACGCTGATTTGCTACCTCGCGTGGCCCATCGTTTTCGGCTGATTAGCCTTTTTCGAACAGCACATAGAGTGGTGTGCGGCGCACTTCGGTGAGGGTTTCGTCCGCGCCTGCCTCAGTGATTTCCGTCAGGATCAATTCACGGGCCTCGACCGACAGTGGGCAGAGCGGCACGAGCAGATACTCGGCATCGGCAAACCCGCTTAGCCCGCCATAATACCAAGGCGCACCGCCGGTGAGCGGTTCGAACCCTCCGTAGAGCCAGAACGAATTCAACAAGTCGGCAGCGAACAGTTTCGCCCCCTGATATCCAGCTTCGGTCAAATCAGCGGATACATCGGTGAAATAGGCCGTGATCCCACTGTCGAGCGCACAATTCCCGAAGGTTTCCCCTTTGAATGAAACGGGTTCGTCACGGCCCGATTGTTCCTGCCATGTCGCATAAGGCTGGCCTTCGGTATCCAAAGCAACGGTCGCATCAACGCGGATCGCACGGGCGGTCAGGGTGTAAAGGTCCGCGTTGTCAGAGGTGCCCGAGATTAGAGGTGTAAAGCGTTCAACATCCGCGTTGAAATGCCGAAACGGGCTGTAGGCGAGGTTCAGGAAGGATGGCGTTGCGAATGCAATCGACATGAGCGCAATGCCTGTGATCGTGGCGCGCTCGTCGCCTTGGTCGGGGCGATGGGCGAGGAGGATGAACGCCATCAGCAACAGCCACTGCGGATCGTTGCCGAAGTTCTGATAGGTCACGTAAATGAACCCAGGGATCAGCAAGAGGAGGCCCATCCCAGCGGCGTTCGCCCCAGCACGTCGAAGGAAAATCACGCCAGCAATCGCGGCGATGGTTCCCCCTTCGTAGGCGGGTGCGGCGAGGATAGAAGTTAACGGTAAACCCGGCGCGGCACGATTGGCGGATCCCGCCACGGTCTGCAAATCCGCAATATAGGCCAGCCAGAACCCGATCCCCATCCAAGCGGTGAGGATCGCGACGACACCCAACCCTGTCAGGATCGCGATGCCAAAGGCCCGCAACTGACCCGTCATCAACAGGGCTATGACGATCACAGGGGCGAAGGCGACGAAGTACGTCACTTTGATCATCGCCACCACGCTGAGCATCAAGCCGATGATAATCCCGTCAAATAGGCTGTTGCGGGCGTATTGCGGCACAAAGAGCGCGGCAGGGATCGCGACATAGGCCGCCGCCCATGCCCAACGATTATAGTGCATAGAAATCGAGACGCCGCTCTCTGCCTCGCCATGGACGAGGGCGAGGATCAATACCATCACAACAAAACCATAAGGTGCTGCGAGGAGACGCGGGAAACGCGAGATTGCGACCCAGAAGGTGGGCAACACGAACGCCAAGGCCATGAGGACTTGCGCCCAAAGGACAGACATCCCGATGCCGAACCCGTTTGCCTTGAACAGGGCGATGGGCGCAAAGGCCAAGGCGCCGATGGGGGTCATGAAATCGATATGGGGCAATTGCCCAGCGGCCATGCGCGACACGATCTCCACCATGTGGAGCGTGTCACCTTCGTGCTTGCCGAGGTAAAACCCACCCTTTGCGATGGCCATGCCACCCAGAGCGAGGATCGCTGCCATCAATACGATAAAGACCGAAGTCCGGTTTGCCTGTCTCATGCCCATCTCTTTCAATGGTTTGTCCATTTTTTGGCCACAATACCCCGTCATGTATTTCTCACAAGGATTACAAGCGCCAGTTGACTGGATCAGATCAGGCAGCGCGGCCCATACGACACAGGCACGACGATGAATATGCAAGTGAACGCTGTCATGGCACCACCCGCCCCCAAGTCATTGGAAGGGATGCAACTGCCTATTGTCATGATGCGCGACATCATGATCAAGTCGATGTTCCGCACAAATATGACCATCGTCTCTGACATCGCGCGGGTCATTTGTCTGCCGATCCCTGTGACGCAGGAACTGATTGAAATCGCGCGTTCTCAACGGCTTATCGAAACCATCGGGATGCTAAGCCCCAATTCGGCGGGCGAGTTGAGCTACCAATTGACCGACGCGGGCAAGGCGCGGGCGTTAGAGGCGCTGACCCAATCGGAATACTATGGCGCCATGCCCGTTCCGATGGCCGTCTATGCCGAACAGGTGAAACGCCAATCGATCCGTAACCTGCAAATGACCCGTGATCGTCTGACTTCGGCGATGGGGCATCTGATCCTACCGCCGAAGCTGATCGGCGAATTAGGGCCTGCGATTTCGGCGGGCCGTTCGATTCTCATGTATGGCCCTCCGGGGAATGGTAAGTCGTCGATCTCGAACGGGATCAGGGACGCGCTGGGCGATAAGATTTACGTGCCGCGTGCGATTGAATACGCAGGGCAGGTGATCACCGTTTATGACCCCATCGTGCATTCGGCCGCCGAAGAGGATTTGGACGATCCGAACGCGATCCGCCGCACGTCGGGTAAATTCGACACGCGGTATGTAAAGTGTGAGCGCCCCACGGTTATCACGGGCGGTGAACTGTCGCTCGACATGCTGAACCTCGTTTATAACCCTGTGGCGCGGACTTATCAGGCGCCGCTTCAGCTCAAGGCGACGGGCGGCGTGTTTATCGTCGACGACCTTGGCCGTCAGGAAGACCCACCGCAAAAGCTGGTGAACCGCTGGATCGTTCCGCTTGAGGAAAACCGCGATATCCTCGCGCTGCAATCGGGCGAGAAATTCGAGGTGCCGTTCGATACCCTCGTGATTTTCTCGACCAACTTCCACCCGAACGAAATCTTTGACCAAGCAGCGCTGCGGCGGATTTTCTACAAGATTAAGATCGACGGGCCGAACAAACAGGACTTCCTCAAAATCTTTGCCATGATCGCAAAGAAAAAGGGGATGCCGCTGGATGAGGCGTCATTGGTTCATCTGTTGAAAAACAAATACCCGACGATCGAAAATACCTATGCGAACTACCAACCAGGGTTCCTGATCGACCAGATTATTTCGATCTGCGAATTCGAAGGCCTGCACTATCACATGACCCCAGAACTGGTTGACCGCGCATGGGCCAACCTGTTCGTGAAGGACGAAGTGATCGTGAAATAAGGGGCGTTACGCCCCTTCAAAATCGCAAATCGTGTGCACGTCGAGGCCCATATCGGCCAAAACCTTGCGCCCGCCGAGTTCGGGAAGGTCGACAACAAAGGCGCAAGACACGACCTGTGCGCCGAGCTGTTCGACCAGTTTGATCCCCGCAACGGCGGTGCCACCCGTGGCCAGTAGATCATCCACGATCAGCACGCGTTCGCCTGCTTCGAGTGCGTCCTCATGGATCTCAACCGTCGCTTCGCCGTATTCGAGTTTGTAGTCCTGCGAGAGCGTCTTACCCGGCAGTTTACCCTTTTTCCGCACGGGCACGAACCCAACGCCAAGCTGGTGCGCGACCGCACCGCCGAGGATAAAACCACGCGCCTCTAACCCGATCACCTTATCGATCTTCTGGCCGACATAGGGCTCCAACAGTTGATCGATCGCCAACCGCAGACCACGCGGATCGCTAAACAGCGTCGTCACATCACGGAACATAATGCCCTCGTGCGGGAAGTCGGGAATGGTGCGGATGTAATCCTTAACGGTTTTCATAAAGGCCTCTGACTGATTGCGCCTTTGGGTATCAACTCAACACGCGGGCCGCAATCGTCCGTAGCCTCTCGACCATCATCGGATCGCGTTTCTCTGGGGCGGTCATGATCGCAAATTCGAGTGCGGTATCGCATCCGCAAGGGCAGGGTGCGCGGTCGGGGCCGAGTTGGGCGGGCAGGCCAGCCACCGTTTCGCGAGCCTTGGCTGAATTGCCGTGCAGCGTGCGGATGATGTCCGAAATTTCGACCGCGCCGTGGTCAGGGTGCCAGCTATCGTAATCGGTGATCATCGCGATGGAGGCGTAGCAAAGCTCTGCTTCGCGGGCGAGCTTGGCTTCGGGCATGTTGGTCATGCCGATCACATCGCAGCCCCATTGGCGGTAAAGGTGGCTTTCGGCCATCGTTGAGAACTGGGGCCCCTCCATCGCGAGGTAGGTGCCGCCACGGTGAACGGTCGTTCCCGTCGCACGGGCGGCAGCTTCGGCTGCGTCCATGAGGCGGGAACAGGTCGGGTGCGCGACGCTGACATGTGCCACAAGGCCCGGACCGAAAAAGGTTTTCTCGCGGGCAAAGGTGCGGTCGATGAACTGATCGACGATCACGAAATCACCGGGGGCCATGTCTTCGCGGAAGGACCCGCAGGCGGAAATGCTAAAGACATCTGTCACGCCGAGCATTTTCAGGGCAGCGATATTGGCGCGGTAGTTCACCGTCGATGGGGTCTGAACGTGGCCGCGTCCGTGGCGAGGTAGGAACACCATCTCGATCCCATCGAGCGTGCCTGTCAGCAGATCATCCGACGGCATCCCCCACGGCGTTTCCACCGTCACCCAGTCGCGGTTTTCCAATACGTCGATGTCGTAAACGCCCGATCCGCCGATGATCCCGATTTTTGTCTTCATGACCCACCTTTTGCAATCTATGGTTGTTATGCTGCCTCGCAGAGAGGCGTTCCGCAAGCCCAAAGCCAGTGCCGCCATCGCAACACATGGGCGCCGAACGCGCGAGCGGGTTCACTTTCAGGCGCTAACAGGTTAGGGCGGCGGCAAGCGAACAGGAATAGGAAAACCAAAATGCCCCGTGCAAGACTGGCGGCTGTGGCCGGAAAACTCGCGATTGCCGATAAGGGCGATCTGACCCCGAACCAGCTCAAGACCGAAGTGCTGTCGGGCCTGACCGTTGCGTTGGCATTGGTGCCCGAAGCGGTCGCCTTTGCTTTCGTGGCAGGGGTTCACCCGTTGGTTGGCCTTTATGCGGCGTTTATCATTGGTTTGGTAACGGCCCTGATCGGTGGCCGTCCGGGTATGATTTCGGGCGCAACGGGTGCGCTGGCCGTTGTGATGGTCGCACTGGTGGCTGAGCATGGCGTTGAATACCTTTTTGCCACTGTTGTTCTGATGGGGATCATCCAGCTGATTGTTGGCGTAATGCATTGGGGCAAGTTCATCCGCCTCGTTCCGCACCCTGTTATGTTGGGCTTTGTGAACGGTCTGGCAATTGTGATCTTCCTTGCGCAGATGAGCCAGTTTCAGGTTCCGGGCAGTGCTGAGGCCGCAGGTCACGGTATGTCGGGTGGTGAATGGCTGTCGGGCATTCAGCTTTATATGATGCTGGGCCTTGTGGCTCTGACGATGGCGATCATCTGGGGTATTCCGAAGGTGACGAACATCATTCCCGCTCCGCTGGCTGGGATCGGCATCACCGCGATCATCGTGATTGCCTTTGGCATCGATGTGCCGCGCGTTGGTGACATGGCAGAGATCAAGGGCGGTCTGCCGATGTTCCATTTCCCGCAGGTGCCGCTGACCTTTGAGACATTCAAAATCATCCTGCCGTATTCGGTCATTCTGGCCGCGATTGGTCTGATCGAGAGCCTCCTGACGCTGAACCTTGTTGGTGAACTCACTGGCAAACGTGGTGGCGCATCGCAGGAGTGTATCGCGCAGGGCACTGCGAACTTTATCGCTGGTTTCTTTGGCACGATGGGCGGTTGCGCGATGATCGGTCAGTCGATGATCAACGTGAAATCTGGTGGCCGCACCCGCGTGGCGGCGATCACTGCGGCGCTGTTCCTTTTGGCCTTCATCGTTGTGGCCTCTCCGCTCATTGAACAAATCCCGCTGGCGGCGCTGGTTGGTGTGATGTTCATGGTGGTGATCGGCACATTTGCGTGGAACTCGTTTAAAATCCTGTTCCGCGTGCCGCTGACCGATGCCTTTGTGATCGTCCTCGTGACGGTTGTGACGGTTTGGACGGACCTCGCGACGGCTGTTGTGGTTGGTGTGATCGTGTCGGCACTGGCCTACGCATGGAACAACGCACGCCGTATCCACGCGAAAACCTACACCACGCCCGAAGGGGCGAAGGTCTATCAGGTTCAGGGCCCACTGTTCTTTGGCTCGACCGATGGCTTTATCGAATTGTTTGATTTTGCTGGCGACCCGAGCCTCGTGATCGTGGACTTCAACGACAGCCGCGTGGCGGACCAATCCGCGCTGCAGGCGATTGAAACCGTTGCTGCGAAATACGAGCAGGCGGGCAAGAAAATCCAGCTGCGTCACCTGAGCCGCGATTGCCACAAGCTTTTGACCAAAGCGGGGCACTTGATGGTCGATAGCGACGATGACCCAGATTACGAGATCGCCGTGGACTATGGTGTCCGCACTGGCATCTTGGGTGGACATTGATTTAGGGGCCTTCGGGCCCCTTTTCATTTCTCAGCGATGAAGAGTGGATGTATCGTGGCCCGATGAGGGGGCACTACGATGATTACCGACGTTGAGGATTTCTTTACCAAAGGCTGCGGTCGCTGTGCCCGTTTTGAGACACCAGACTGTTCGACCCAAATTTGGGGCGACGGTGTGCGGGAATTGCGCGAGATATGTTTAAGCGCGGGGCTGACAGAAACGGTGAAATGGGGTCATGCCTGTTATACGCATGCTGGCCGCAACATCGTGATCATCGGGGCGTTCCGCGACAATTTCCGACTGAACTTTTTCAATGCGGGTCTGCTTAAGGACCCTGAGGGTGTTCTCGAAAAACAGGGTGCTGAGACAAAGACACCCGACATGCTGCGCTTTACCGCGGCTGATCAGGTGGCGGCCAAAGCTGCAATCGCAGCAGCCTATATCGCCGAGGCGATGGGCTATGCGGAGGCGGGCATCAAGGAAAAGAAAAAAACGACGACAGAGTTGGAGCTGCCCGAGGAACTGGCGAACGCGCTCGACGCGGATCCCGAAATGGCCGAAGCCTTTGCCGCGCTGACACCGGGACGTCGGCGCAGCTACGTGATGAACCTCAATGCCGCAAAACAAACGGCGACTCGCATCAATCGGATCGCCAAGTTTCGCGAGGGTATTCTGGCGGGCAAGGGGCTGAACGAACGTTAGACGGTTAGGCCTTATCGTCGGGCCGCGTGAGCGAAAAGACCTCTTTCACGACCGCATAATCGCGGTAGCCAAGGCGGGCGAGCGGCTGGAAACGGGTCACATCGAACACACCATCGACAAGGCAGTCATCGCGCATGTGCACGCCGATGACCTCACCAAAGATCGCGGTGCTCTCGTCCCCTTCGAGCTTTACGATCTGGGTAAGGCGGCATTCGAGTGAGGCAGGCGCATTGGCGACACGTGCGCAAGCGATCTGGTCACACTCGGCTTTATCAATTCCAGCGAATTCGAACTCATCGACATCTGCCGCATGGCTGCCCGAGGTCGCATTCATCGCGTCGCGCATCGCGTATTCAACGATGTTCACACAGAAGACACTTGTTTCGCGGATATTGGCGAGGCTGTCCTTGCCATCGCGGTCCACCTTTGTGCCGCTGGAGGAGAACATGACTTGGGGCGGCGTGTAGGCGACGGCGTTAAAGAACGAATAGGGGGCCAAATTGTCGACGCCATCCGCGCCACGGCTCGAAATCCAGCCAATCGGGCGGGGAGAGACAATCGCGTTGAACGGATTATGCGGCAGGCCGTGGCCATCGGCCGGACGATAGAACATATTAAAAGGACCCTTATCTGGTTTGCGGCAGAGGTAGCGTCATGCTAGGGCGGCTTCCAGACTTTATGCGGAAAAAAGCTCGGAATGATCCAACTGACTTTGGAAACAGCGCAGGATTGGTGGGAAGTTGAGGCACTTTATGACCTCTGCTTTGCTCCTGGTCGGACGGCACTCTCGTCGTATCGGCTTCGCGATGGTGTTGATCCTATTGCGCAGCTTTGTTTTACCGCGCGGGATCAGGACGGAATTCTCGCGGGTGTGATCCGCAACTGGCCTGTCTATGTGGGTGATCGGTTGGCGATCCTCCTCGGCCCTGTGGCCGTGCACCCGACCCGTCAAGGCGAAGGTGTTGGTGGCGCGCTGATGCGTAAGACCCTGAACCGCGCTTTTGATCTGGGCTGGTCGCGGGTCATGTTGGTGGGAGATTACCCCTATTATAAACGGTTCGGTTTCTTCCACCTTGAGGGTGTCGAGATGCCGCCGCCGACAAACCCTGACCGCGTTCTGGGCTATAACCTTTGTCCGTCGGCATGGACGGGTGTTACGGGTAAAGTTCTGCCCGCCCCTGATTGTAATCCCGGTGGTCGCCCCCATTTTAAAGGGCATGATCACGAAAAACCCGCCTCGACTGATTAACCCGACCAACCCTCTTGATGCTGCTGGGCGTGAGAGGGTGCGGGCCTTAGCGCAGCGTCAGGCATCTGCAAACGGTATGTTGATGCAGGTGATCACCTATGTGGGTGGTCAGGTCGAGGACGGCATGAAAATGCTGCCCGCCGCGTTCCGAACCAAAATCGAAGGGGCCGCGCGCACTGCGTTAGAGCGCAGTTTCCATTTGGCCAAAGCATCGCGGCAAGGTCCGTTAGAGCGGGCCGTTGCCAGCGACCGTATGCACAAAGTGATTGGCGCGATTTCAGGCGCATTGGGTGGTGTTGGTGGCGTACCGACCGCGATTGCAGAGATACCCGTTGCGACGACGATTATCTTTCGGGCCGTGCAGGGCGTGGCGCAAACCTATGGCGAAGATATCGACAGCGACGAAACCCGTGCAGAGTGTTTGCGGGTGTTCAGCGCGGGTGGTCCTGATGCCGATGACGACGGGATTGATACGAGTTTCATCGGGGCGCGCGTGGCCCTGACAGGACCTGCAATCCATTCCTTGATCGCGAAGGTTGCGCCAAAATTCGCGGCTGTGTTAACGCAAAAGCTCGCCACGCAAGCGGTACCTGTTCTGGGCGCAGCTGCGGGGGCGGGAACCAATTTGGCCTTTGTGAACTACTACACTGAAATGGCGCATGTTCACTTTGGGCTGCGGCAGTTGGCGCGGGAATTCGACCCCGATCAAGTGATCGAGGCCTTCCATGCGGAAACGGTTAAAGGGCGATCTGTCGCGAAACGCTGATCAGCTCTGCTTGGACAGCCATTCGCCAATCGCCTCGCGAACCGATTGTTCCCCACGGGCGCGGGAATCGGCAATGACGCCGCGTGCTTCGTTCAAGTTCACACGGCGCAGCAGATGTTTCACTGGACCGATCGAGGCCGGTCGCATCGACAGGGTGCGTAGACCAATCGCGGCAAGGCAGACCGCTTCAATCGGGCGGCCAGCATCTTCACCACAAAACGACACGGGTTTGCCTGCTTTGGCACAGCGTTCTACGACCAGTTCGAGGAACGACAAGAAGCTGACGTTTAGCGTGTCATAGCGACGGCGGACGCGTTCGTTTTCACGGTCAGCGGCAAAGAAGAACTGCTTGAGGTCGTTCCCGCCAATCGACAAGAAATCCACCTCTTCAAAGAAAGCGTCAGGCGCAAAGGCAAGGCTGGGGGTTTCCAGCATCGCGCCCACTTCGATCTTGGACGGCAGCGGGTGGCCTAGGATGCGTTCGCGGTCCAAGGCTTTGTTCATCTCGGCCTTCGCATCGCGGAATTCCTGTAGCTGCGCCACAAAGGGGAACATAATGGTCAGCGGGCGCCCGTGTGCAGCGCGGATCAGCGCCTGTAGCTGCATCCGCAAGACGCCCGGTTTGTCGAGGCCCACGCGGATCGCACGCCAGCCCATCGCGGGGTTCGGTTCGTCCTGCGCCTGCATGTAAGGCAGAACCTTGTCCGACCCGATGTCGAGCGTGCGGAAGGCAACGCGTTTGTTGTTCGCCGCATCTATGACGCGGGAATAGAGCGCCGAAAGCTCTGCACGTTTCGGCATCTGATTACGGATGAGGAACTGAAGCTCTGTGCGGAACAGCCCCACGCCTTCGGCCCCCGATGAGGGCAGCGACGGTAGGTCCGCCATTAGCCCTGCATTCATATGCAGATTTACGGTCGTGCCGCAGAGCGCAGTCGCGGGTAGGTCGCGGATCGACGCGTAGCGTTCTTGGGCCAAGGCTTGCATCGCGATTTTATCGCGGAAAGCGTTGTGCACGTTTTCATCAGGCCGCAGGTGAACGATCCCCTGATCGCCATCAACGAGGATCGGATCGCCGTTGAGCGCCTCAGCGGTGATGTTCTTTGCGTGAATGACAAGCGGGATCGCCCATGCGCGGGCCACGATGGCCGCGTGCGACCCGACGGAGCCTTCTTCAAGAACGATACCGCGCAGACCTTTGCCATATTCCAGCAATTCACCCGGCCCGATGTTGCGCGCCACGAGAACGGCGTTCTCTGGCATCGCGGCGCCGGTCTCTTTGCCTTGACCCGTCAGGATGCGGAGCAGACGGTTCGACAGATCGTCGAGGTCATGTAGACGGTCGCGCAGGTAAGCGTCACCCGCGCTGTTCATGCGGCTACGAGCGAGGGATTGTTCTTTCTCTACGGCAGCTTCAGCAGATAGGCCGCTCTGCACGTCTTCTTCCATGCGGCGCATCCAGCTGCGGGAGTTCGCAAACATGCGATAGGCTTCGAGCACCTGAACCTGTTCGGTGTTCACAGTCGTTGTCGTGTTCAGCATGTCATCGACAGAAACACGCAGCGTATCAACGGCTTCGCGCAGGCGTGCCAGTTCGCTGTCGGGATCATCGGCGACAGGGTTCGTCACAACAACGCGCGGTTCGTGCAGATAGACGTGGCCATCGGTTGCGCCTTCTTGACCCGTGGTGCCACGGAACAATACAGGCTGTTGGTGACGGGCGGTCATGGCGGAACCTTCGCCTACGAAGGCACCCAGCTCTGCCATTTCGGCAAGTACCATTGCGACAACTTCGAGCGCGTAGACCTCGTCTGCCGAAAACTCGCGGGCTTCTTTGGACTGAACGACCAGAACGCCCAAGGCGCTGCCAAGTCGCTGGATCGGCACACCGCAGAAGGACGAATATCGTTCTTCGCCCGTTTCCGGCATATAGCGGAACCCTTTGGCGGCGGGCGCGTCAGCGGTGTTGATTACGCTGCGGGTGCGAGCAACGCGGCCCACCAGACCTTCGCCCAAACGCATCCGTGTTTGGTGGACAGCGGCCGCGTCCAGACCTTCGGTCGCGCAAAGTTCGAGGGTTTCAGAATCACGGAATAGGTAAATCGAGCACACCTGTGTCTGCATCGAGGATGCGATCAGGTGCACGATTTTATCCAGTCGAGCCTGCCCTGCGGCATCCTCGGCCATGGTGTCGCGCAAGCGGCCCAGCAGCTTGCGGCTGTCGCTTTCGATCCTGTGTCCCATCGGTCCATCCGTTTTTGTTACGCCCATCTATAAGCGACCTCTGTAAGGAATGGGAGTGGACAAAAGGTGTCACGGCAAACTCTTGCTATCGCAGCATTTTTTCGCAGCTGCAGCATGGGGTATTTGCACAAGAAAAAGGCCGCCAGTGGAAACCCACGGCGGCCCATCGTATGGATTTAGGCTGGTTTAGCCTTTGTCGAGCTCGAACGCATCGTGGAGCGCTTGAACAGCGAGTTCCATGTATTTGCGGTCGATCAGGACAGAGATTTTGATTTCCGAGGTGGCGATAACTTTGATGTTGATGCCTTCTTTGGACAGGACTTCGAACATCTTAGCTGCAACGCCAGCGTGGGACCGCATGCCGATACCAACAACCGAAACCTTTGCAACTTCGGTGTCTGCTTCGAGACGGTCAAAGTTGATCAGGCCTTTTTCTTTGGCATCGTTCAGCGCCTTTTCTGCACGCATCTTTTGTTCGATGGGGCAAGAGAAGGTCATGTCGGTTACGCCGCCAGCATGGCCCTGATAGTTCTGTTCAGAGATGTTCTGAACGATCATATCGACGTTCACGCCTGCTTCGGACAGCGGCCCAAAGATTGCGGCAGCGATACCCGGTTTGTCCTCGATGGTAACGAGGGTCATTTTCGCTTCTTCGCGGGAATAGGCGACACCGGAAACGACGTTGGATTCCATGATTTGCTCCTCTGCGCAGACCAGCGTGCCTGCGTCATCTGACGGTTCTTCGAACGAGCTAAGTACGCGCAGTTTTACATTATAGCGCATGGCCAATTCGACCGAACGGGTTTGCAGAACCTTCGCACCAAGCGAGGCCAGTTCCAGCATTTCTTCAAAAGCGATTTTGTCGAGCTTACGTGCCTTCGACGTGATGCGCGGGTCGGTGGTGTAGACCCCGTCAACGTCGGTGTAGATGTCGCAGCGTTCAGCTTCGAATGCAGCCGCGAAAGCAACAGCGGTGGTGTCAGAACCACCACGGCCAAGGGTGGTGATGCGGCCTTCGGGCGAGATGCCTTGGAAGCCAGCGACCACGGCAACCTTCATGCCTTCGTCGAACTTTTTATTGATGTTCTCGCTCGGGATCTCTTCGATCCGCGCGGCCCCGTGTGCGCTGGTGGTTTTGACTGGAACCTGCCAGCCCTGCCAGCTGCGCGCTGGAATGCCCATTTCCTGAAGACGCAGTGCCATCAGACCCGCGGTGACGTTCTCACCAGAGGAGACAATCGCATCGTATTCACGCGCGTCATAGAGCGGCGAGGTTTCGTTCACCCAGCCAACCAGTTCGTTTGTCTTACCCGACATTGCCGAAACGATGACGATTACGTCATAGCCTTTGGCAACCTCAAGAGAGACACGTTTAGCGGCGCGGGCGATGCGGTCGAGGTTGGCGACCGAAGTCCCACCGAATTTCATGACAAGCGTCGGCATGGCTGTCCCTTGCAAAATATCGCGATCCCCTTAGCTGGCATTGCGATAAAGGGCAATTGTCCAAACGTAAGGATGCGTCATTTTTGTAACAAAAGACGGCGGTAAATTGGGCTAGTTCGTCTGTTTGCGCGGGGTGAAAGGGAGGGGCGCAACGGGAATGCCCTCTTCGAGGAGTTTGATCGCCTCTTCAGGCTTCGTTTCGCCGTAGATATTGCGTTTCGGCGCTTCGCCCTCGTGCATCTTGCGGGCTTCAGACGCAAAGCTCATCCCGACGTAGTCAGAGTTCTCTTCGACCTCTTTGCGCAGTTTCGCAATCGCCTCTTCTTCGGGGGATGTTGTCGCGGTGAGCGGACGGTCGTGATCTGTCCGAACTGACGGCGCCATGAGGGATTTGGTCACTCTCGATGATCCGCAGTGCGTGCAGGCGACCAGTCCGGAGGAGTGAAGCGTGTCAAAGGCCTCTCCGGATTTGAACCAGCTTTCAAAGCTGTGGCCTTGGTCGCACTTCAGTGCGTAGCGGATCATGATGAACCCTCAATTTCGCAACGATGAGACAGAATTAGCGCGTCTTGATCGTCTGGAAAAGGGGCGCTAGTCAGAAGGTGCCGTAACCGCGTTCGTCGTTGTCGGCGTCAATGACCACGAATGGCGCAGGTTTGTTCGGCGCATTTGCGGTTTCGACCTCGGCCACGGGCGTTGATTCGGTTTCTGCAGCGACGTGGTTTTTCTCAGGAACATATGCGGGTTTAGGGGCTCGTGTTTCCTCAACTTCGACAGGGGTCACGTCGATGGGTTCGATGTGGTCTTCTTTGTCCAGTTTGAACTTGCTGAGTTCTTCCAGAAGCGCCTCGTTGGTCATGGTCAACTGCGTCGCGGTCGATGCGAACGCATCGGCCTGCTGGCTCGTAACGCGTGTGATCCGTGCAATATCGAGGATCGCGTCGTTAATCAGATCAACGCCGCGCGACTGTTCGGCGCTTGCGGCGGAAATCGTGGTTACCAGATCGGACACATGCGCAATGTTCTCCGCGATTTGGTCAAAGGACGCGCGGGTTTCCTCCGAAATAGCAACGCCTTCGCGCACGCGTTCAGAGCTGCCTTCAATCAATTCGCTGGTCTCGCGTGCGGCCTTGGCCGAACGTCCTGCGAGGTTGCGCACCTCTTGGGCGACGACCGCAAAACCGCGGCCATGCTGACCTGCGCGGGCAGCCTCAACTGCCGCGTTGAGCGCGAGCAGGTTCGTTTGAAACGCGATTTCGTCGATAACTTTAATGATCTTCGCGATGTCTTGGCTCGAAGCGTTAATCGCATCCATCGCATCGACCATCCGCGACACCTTGAGCGTGCCCTGTTCAACAACAGCCGAGGTGCTTTCGACGAGTTCCTCAGCCGCCTTAGCCGACTCCGCGTTGGTTTTCACTTGGCTTGCGGTTTGTTCGACCGAGCTGGACAGCTCTTCGACAGCGGAGGATTGGATGTCTGCGTTGTTGGCAAGGGACTGCGCAGCCGTTTCGAGGTCACGCGCAGATAAGGTCAGTTCATCCATACCGTTGCGGAACTTCTTCATCGTATCAGCGATGAACTTGATCAATCGGTCGAACCCGCTGGCCGCCTCGCCCATTTCGTCATCCCGTTCGACGACCATCATACGTTTGGTTAGATCGCGTTCGTCTGCCATACGGCTCATTCGTCGTGATACCCAAATGATCGGGCGCACGGTCGCGCGACCCATCATCCCACTGATGATGCCGACCACGATAATGATCCCGACGACGAGTGCTGCAATGATGTTCGTCAGAGAGGTCGCGTCAGCCAAAATCATGTCGTGGTTTACGGTGATCACGAGGCCGTAGGAGGTGTCACCGATCTCAACCGGGCCGTATGACGACATGAGCGACACGCCTTCGGCGCTATCGAATACCATCTGGCCTGTTTCACCATTTATAGCGTTGGCAATGTTGGGAGAATTGCGCGACAGGCGTAGGTGATGACCTTGGCGGATGCCAGACGGAAGAAGACCAGAAAGGATCACAGCGTTGCCGTCTGGGTTCACAAGAACGATCTGTGCGTCAACGCTCAGGCCGTTTTCTTGGCGCATGGCCTTTTGGATTGGTGTCTCTGGAACAGCAAAAATAAGCGCGCCGAGTGTGTTCCCGAAATCATCAACGACAGGTGCGCCCATGAACGCGTTCACAGCGCCGCCCGACAAATTGTAGATGCCAAATTCCGAAGTCAGGATCGGTGTGCCATCGGAAAAGGCTCCGTTGCCCGTGTTGTGCGTGGTTGTGAGGTCCATCGAAAGAAGGTCCCGCGCCATCGCTGCGACATCCGTATTTGCGATTTTTGGGTCAGAGATGTTGAGCGCAAAATCGTCACGTTTCGCAAAGGTATAAACGATGTTCCCATCAGGATCGATCAAGAGGAGGTCGTCGATCGTCATTTCAGTAGCGACCACGTTGAACCAGCGATGAAGGTTCGAATGGAGCGTTGTGTAGTGGCTACCGTCACCTGCGTTCAGCAGTTTTGACCGATCATTCATCAAAATGTTCGGGTTGTTGGTGGTGTAGATGTCGCGGATCGTCGTAAGGTTCGCCTCTAGGCCGTCATTCGCAGATAGCGCCCGCGAGAAACCACGAAGGGCTGAGGCGATAGAGATGTCATCAGCAAGAAGGTGCAGCGCACCGCGATAGCTGTCCATCTGAGCCATAATCGCGTCAGAAATGACCTGTTGGCTGGCTGTCAGGTTTTCAATCGCGGCTTTTTCCATCGTCGCGTTCATGCGGTTCGTTGCCAGAATGCCAACGAAGCTCGCAGAGACTGCACTGAAAAATACGAACGCGAGTGGAAGTTTCCACGAAAGAGACAGTTTCATACCGACCGGCCTATTAACTCATCGACCGATTACACGGCCTTTCACTGTGGGTTACGGCCCAAGGGAAAAAGGTTTTAGGAAAAAATGCCGTTCGAACCTGCGACATCGCGACAAACGGGAAACGACCACGCTCTGGCGTATCTTATTGGGATATCGGGGGGATGGTGCTGCAGGGGAGGATTGAACTCCCGACCTCTCCCTTACCAAGGGAGTGCTCTACCACTGAGCTACTGCAGCGTCTTTTCGGTGCGGGGGAATTAGCTGCAAAAGATTCCATACGCAACCCCTCTCTGGACGGTTTTTTTATCAGCGGGTATCAGAAGGGTCATGAGTGAGAAAACAGGCAATAAAATTGGTGATCCTAAGGTGCAAACCCGTGAGGATCGGTTAAAAGCTGCGTTGAAAGCTAATATGGCGAAGCGCAAGGCACAGGCGCGTGCGCGAGCGACCGCAACAGATATTTCTGAGGAAGAGTAGGGGCATTATGGATTCGATTCTGGTTACGGGCGGTAAACCGCTGCGCGGTGAAATCGCGATTGCGGGCGCAAAGAACGCCGCGCTGACGCTGATGCCCGCGACTTTGCTCAGTGACGAACCCCTCACGCTGACTAATACGCCGCGCCTGTCTGACATCAAAACGATGACTGCTCTGCTGCAGTCGTTGGGCGCTGAAGTCTCTGCTCTGGCGGATGGTAAGGTCATGGCGATGTCGTCGCATGGTCTGAACTCGACCCGCGCGGATTATGAAATCGTTCGTAAAATGCGGGCGTCAAACCTTGTTCTTGGGCCGCTCTTGGCGCGTGAAGGTCATGCGATTGTGTCGCTTCCGGGTGGTTGCGCGATTGGCGCGCGTCCGATGGATATTCATATCGCCGCGTTCGAGGCGATGGGCGCGACCATTGATCTAAAAGACGGCTATCTGCACGCAACAACCCAAGGCGGGTTGAAAGGCGGCGTTGTGAAACTGCGCTTTGCCTCTGTTGGTGCGACCGAAAACGTTCTCATGGCTGCGACCTTGGCCAAAGGCACGACAATCATCGAAAACGCAGCGCGTGAGCCAGAGATTGTTGATCTTGCGACCTGTCTTCGTGCGATGGGCGCACAGATCGAAGGCGACGGCACCAGCCGTATCGAAATTCAAGGCGTCGATCGCCTGCACGGTGCAACCCATCCTGTTGTCACCGACCGAATTGAGCTCGGCACCTATATGCTCGCTCCTGTGATTGCGGGTGGTGAGGTCGAATGTCTGGGCGGGAAACTGTCGCTCGTCGAATCATTCGTCGAAAAACTGACCGAGGCGGGAATCACTGTTGAGGAAACAGATCGCGGCCTCAAAGTGCGCTGTGACGGCGGTCGTCCGAAAGCGGTGAATGTTACGACAGAGCCGTTCCCAGGCTTCCCGACCGACCTTCAGGCGCAGATGATGGCGATGCTTTGCTTTGCTGAGGGAACATCGGTGCTCGAAGAGAAAATCTTTGAGAACCGCTTTATGCACGCGCCTGAACTGATCCGCATGGGTGCAAAGATTGACGTTCATGGCGGCACCGCGACCGTTCATGGCGTCGATAAGATGAAGGGCGCGCCTGTGATGGCAACCGACCTTCGTGCATCGGTTTCGCTGATCCTCGCGGGCCTGGCGGCGGAAGGTGAAACGCAAGTGAACCGCGTTTACCACCTCGACCGAGGCTACGAGCACGTTGAGGAAAAACTGGGTGCCGTTGGTGCGCAGATCGAAAGGATCAAAGGCCAGTGACCCAAGATGCTCGGTTCGAAGATGGTGCCGACGCACCGCTGCGGCTAAAGGCGCTGGATGTGGACGACCTCGCTGTTGTGTCGTCACTCGTTCAGGATTCGGTGTTTCCATCATCGGAAATGGTTTGGAAATCCAAAGAGCGCCGCTTTGCCCTGCTGTTGAACCGTTTCCGTTGGGAAGATGCGGATAAGGCGCAGACCCGCAATCGTGCCTTTGAACGGGTGCAATCCGTTCTCGCAATCGAGGATGTCACCGCTGTTCGGTCCCAAGGGGTGCCGCGCGGTGACGCGGATACTGTGCTCTCGCTCTTATCCATCAGCTTTGAAGCGGGCGAAGATGGGACAGGCACTGTCGTCCTGACCCTCGCAGGCGATGGTGCCATTGCGCTGTCGGTCGAAGCGCTGGAAGTCGTCCTACGCGATGTCACCCGTCCTTATGTTGCGCCGTCTCATAAGGCTCCGCAGCACCCTGAATAATGGCTTATGCCTAAAATGACGCGGCCCCGATGATTGAAGGGGTCGTGATGGGGCGCTATTAAGCCTCAGAAGGAGACCGCCCATGCCGCATTTTCTGGACACCACCGATGCAGGTTTCGAACAGGACTTTGTAGCCCTGTTGGGGATGAAGCGTGAAGACAGCCCTGATGTGGATGCCGTCGTTGCGGGTATCATCGCTGATGTTCGTGCACGTGGTGACGCGGCTGTTCTGGAACTGACCGCGAAATTCGACCGCATGGAACTGACCGCTGATCAGTTGCGGTTCTCGGACGCTGAGATCGAGGCGGAATGTGCAAAGGTTTCGGACGAGGATCGTGCTGCGCTCGAACTCGCGGCGGAACGTATTCGGGCCTATCACGAACGTCAGCTGCCTGCGGATGCTCTCTGGGTAGATGAAGTTGGTGCGCAACTTGGCTGGCGTTGGACTGCGGTTGAGGCTGCAGGGCTTTATGTCCCGGGTGGACTTGCGTCCTATCCGTCGTCCGTTCTGATGAACGCGATCCCTGCTAAAGTGGCGGGCGTTGATCGGTTGGCGATTGTGGTGCCGACACCCGATGGCGTGACGAACCCTCTTGTTTTGTTGGCCGCGCGTATCGCAGGCGTGGACGAGATCTACCGTGTTGGCGGCGCACAAGCGATTGCGGCATTGGCCTATGGCACCGAAACCATAGCGCCCGTGGATAAGATCACTGGACCGGGCAACGCCTTTGTCGCGGCGGCGAAGCGTCGTGTGTTCGGCAAGGTCGGTATCGATATGATCGCGGGCCCGTCCGAAATCCTCGTGATCGCGGATAAAGACAATGATCCCGACTGGATCGCGGTTGATCTGATGTCTCAGGCCGAACACGATGAGAGCGCGCAATCGCTTTTGATTACGGATGACGCTGATTTTGGTCGCGCCGTCGCTGCTGCCGTTGAAAAGCGGCTTGAGACGCTTGAACGTCGTGAGATCGCTGGCGCGAGTTGGCGTGATTTTGGCGCGGTGATTGTTGTGCGTGACATGGAAGAGGCTGTGCGCCTCTCGGATCGGATCGCGCCCGAACACCTCGAGATTTGCACCACTGATGCTGAGGCGCTGTCGGAAAAGATTCGCCACGCTGGCGCTATCTTCATCGGTTCCTTCACGCCCGAGGCCATTGGCGATTACATCGGCGGGCCAAACCACGTGCTGCCTACGGCGCGTTCGGCCCGTTTTTCGTCGGGTTTGTCGGTCATGGACTTCGTAAAACGCACCACTTTGTCACGAATGACGCCTGAGGCACTTTTGGCTATTGGCCCCGCGGCGGAACGTCTGGCACAGTCGGAAAGTCTGGAAGCGCACGGATTGTCGGTCCGCGCTCGTCTGGACCGTTTGAACAAGGGATAGGGCATCGCGGAATGTCAAAGATCATTCACATAGAGCTGGACGACAGCAATCTGCCACCGCCCACACCTGAGGTCGAACAGGAACGCCGCGTGGCGATGTTTGATCTTCTCGAAGAGAACAGCTTTGACCTCGTATCGCGGGACGACCGTCCTGTGCCTGAGGGGCCCTATAAGCTGTTCCTCTCGGTGCGCGAACGCCGTCTTGTGTTCGAGATTAAGACCGAAGCGAACGACCCCGCAGGTGAATTCCACCTCAGCCTTGGGCCGTTCCGTCAGGTGGTCAAAGATTACTTCATGATCTGCGAAAGTTATTTCGATGCGGTGAAAACCGCTGCGCCGAGCCAGATTGAAACGATCGATATGGCGCGCCGCGGTATCCACAACGAAGGCGCCAATGTTCTGCAAGAACGGCTAGAAGGTAAGGCGGTTGTGGATCATGACACCGCGCGTCGCCTGTTCACCCTCATCTGCGTTCTGCATTTCGGGGGCTGATTTGGACGAGGGCGGTAAGACATATCAGCCTCTCCCGCAGTCGGTTCTGTTCTGCTGCGATCATAATTCGGTCCGGTCGCCTATGGCCGAAGGATTGATGAAGAAATTCTACGGCACGGGATGCTACGTGCAGTCCGTGGGCGTAAAGAGCGATCTCGAAATCGACGGCTTTACCATCGCCGTCTGCCAAGAGGTCGGCGTAGAGCTATCCCGCCACCGTGCGCGGTCTTTTGACGAGCTAAAACAATGGGGCGATGACCTGTCGTCGTTCGACCTCGTTGTTGCGTTGTCGCCGGCGAGTCAACGTCAGGCTCTTGAAATGACGCGGTTTTTCCATCTCGACGTTGAATATTGGCCGATCCTCGATCCGACGGGGTTGGGGACCACACGGGATGAAAAGCTCGAGAGTTATCGTAAAACACGTGACCAGATAATTGCCCGCCTGCATGACAGATGGGGCCCGTCAAAGGAGTGACCATGGACGCCAAAGCCGTTCTTCAACGTTATTTTGATGCTTTCAATGCGGGCGATAAGGCTGGCATGTTGGCTGAGTTGTCGGATGACGTGGCCCACCACGTAAACGAGGGCCAAGTGCGCGTTGGCAAAGAGCTGTTTAGCGCATTTTGTGACCACATGGACCGCTGCTATCGCGAATGCCTGACAGATATCGTGATCTTCGGCTCGGCTGACGGCACCCGCGCCGCGGCTGAATTCACGGTGAACGGAGAATATCTCTCGACCGACGAAGGTCTGCCTGAAGCTAAGGGTCAGAAATACGTCCTGCCTGCAGGGTCGTTCATGTCGCTGAAAGACGGCAAGATTTGCCGCGTTACTACCTATTACAACCTCGCAGATTGGATCCGTCAGGTCAGCGCATGACCCTGATCTATCAGGTTCTAGACGGGGACGCGGTCGCGGCGGCGCTGGATGATCTAGCGCGGCTTCGGATTGATGTGTTTGCCGATTGGCCTTACCTCTATGCAGGGTCGCTAGATTACGAGCGGGACTATGTCGCGACCTATCGCGATGCGCAAAACGCCATTCTGGTCGCAGCCAAGGATGGGGACCGCATCGTTGGCGCGGCAACAGGCACCCCAATGGAAGATCACGCGAGCGATTTTGCGGCGCCTTTTGCAGCGACGGGTATCCCGCTGACCGACATCTTTTACTGTGCCGAATCGGTGTTGCTGTCTGACTATCGCGGGCAGGGCGCTGGGCATGTGTTTTTTGACATGCGTGAGGCAAAGGCAAAGGCGCTGGGTCGCCGTTACGTCGCGTTTTGTTCGGTGATGCGGCCAGAGGATCATCCGTCGCGGCCCGTGGACTATCGGCCCTTGGATGGGTTTTGGCGGAAACGCGGGTATGAAAAGCTCGACGGGGTCGTTGCGCGGTTCAAATGGACCGACCACGGTGACGCCGAACAATCGGAAAAGCCGCTTCAATTCTGGATGAAAGCTCTATGAAAATCGCAACTTCTGCTTACCGTCCTGAATGGCACGCGACGTGGTCATCGCTTGAGACGAAACTGACGGGCTGGGTGTCTGCTGCTGCGGGGCAGGGAGCTGATCTGCTTGTGTTCCCCGAATATGGCGGGTGCGAAGCGGCCCTGATCGGGACCCCGAACGACTGTTCGCCTGCGCAATGGGCGGGGCGAATGGCGGATGCGGCTGAGTATTGGATCGCGCTTCATTCCGATCTGGCAGCGCAGTTTGGCGTTCATATTCTCGCGGGGTCGCTCTGCGTTCGGGATGGGGCGCGGATGGTGAATAGGTCTTATTTGCTTGGCCCATCGGGGGATGCGGTGTTTCAGGATAAGCTGATCCTGACACCCTATGAACGCCGTGAAATGCAATTGTCGGTCGGGGAAACGGTAAAGCTGTTCGATACCGCCTTGGGCCGATTGGGTATCTTGATCTGCTATGACAGTGAATTCCCGCTGCAGGCTCGCGCGATGTGCGAAGGTGGCGCGGATATGATCCTCGTGCCGTCTGCGACCGATCTGCCAGCGGGACAAACGCGGGTGCGTCAGTCGTGCCGTGCGCGTGCGATCGAAAACCAATGCCTGATCGTGCAATCGCCCGTTTTGGGTCCTGTGTCAGATTGTGATGTGTTGGATACGGGAACAGGCCGCGCTGCGCTCTTCTGCCCACCCGATCACGGTTTGCCGAGCAATGGGATCATCGCCCAAGGTGACACGGACGAGGCGGCATGGGTCATTGCAGAGGTTGATCCTGCGGCCATAGCGGCCCCTCGGGTTTCGGGGCAGGTCGGCAACTTTAGCCATTGGGCCGAACAGGATTCGCGGCTTCAAAACCTCACCTTGGCGACCCTCGCCTGATTTGCGCTTGAATTATTGGTAAATCGGGCGCATTTAACCGCCGTTCCGCTCATGATGGCGGATTTTGCAATTACGGAGATCACATGGCCAAGGAAGAACTGCTCGAATTCCCCGGTGTCGTGAAGGAACTCCTGCCGAACGCGACATTCCTGGTCGAGCTTGAAAACGGCCATACGATCATCGCACACACGGCAGGTAAACTTCGCAAGAACCGCATCCGCGTCCTCGCGGGCGACAAGGTTCAGGTGGAAATGACCCCCTACGACCTCACCAAAGGTCGGATTAACTATCGTTTTCGGTGAGCACGGTTTCACCGACATCCGGTTTGCAGCTTATCTTGGGCTCTGGTTCGCCGCGGCGACTGGAGCTTTTGGCGCAGATCGGGGTAACGCCATTTGCGGTGCGCCCGCCTGACGTGGACGAAGATCCGCGTAAGGGCGAACAGCCGCGCGACTATGTTAATCGTATTGCCGCTGATAAGGCCTCTGCTGTGCCCTGTGGCGCGGAGGAGGTTGTGCTCTGCGCCGATACGACGGTTGCGCTGGGTCGCCGCATCATGGGCAAACCCGTGGACGAGGCTGAGGCCGCTGCGTTCCTCTTTGCTCTCTCAGGTCGTCGTCACCGCGTGATCACTGCCGTTGCGGTGAAACGTGGCGATAAGATTTGGCAGACGGACGTTGTCACGACCGTGGCGATGAAACGTCTCTCTAATCCCGAAGTGAATGCGTACCTCGCCTCAGGCGACTGGAAGGGCAAAGCGGGCGGATATGCGATCCAAGGGCCCGCGGGCGCCTTTATCCCGTGGATCAACGGGTCGTTTACGGGCGTCGTCGGCCTTCCGCTGGCCGAAACCGCTGGTTTACTGACCGCTGCGGGCTTTCCTTTATACGGAGTAGAACAATGAAGGGACGTTCGATCCTTCTGGACCACGTCGGCGAGCGCGAAGCTGCCGCGCTGATGGTGGATGGCAAGCTCGAAGATCTGCTGATCGACGATGATAGCCAGCCGCGCCCCGGTGCGATTTTCCGCGCGATCTGTGATCGTCCGCTCAAGGGGCAGGGCGGTATGATGCTGCGTCTACCTGAGGGCGAGACAGCGTTCCTACGTCAGAGCAAGGGTCTGCGTCCTGGTCAGCCGATGCTGGTTCAGGTTACTGGCTACACCGAGGCGGGTAAGGCCGTTCCTGTGACCGACCGCGTTCTGTTCAAAAGCCGCTATGCGATCGTCACACCGGGCAAGCCGGGCGTGAACGTCAGCCGCTCTATCGACGACGAAGAAGACCGCGCACGTATCAGTGCCATCGGTCACGCCGTCATGGAAGGGATCGAACACGGTCTGATCCTGCGGTCGTCCTGTGCTGGTGCCGATGACGACGATATCGCGGAGGACATCGCAGCGATGGCTGATCTGGCGAACGCCGTCTTGAATGACCTTGAAGGAACGGAGCCTGAAGCTCTGACCGAAGGGGATGGTCCGCATGTCCTCGCGTGGCGTGAATGGGTGTCTGCGGCTGAGGTCGTAACCGACGAAGGCTGTTTCGAAGATCACGGCGTCATGGATCAGATCGAAGCGCTGAAATCGCCGTTCATCGATCTGGGCGAAGGCCACATGTATGTCGAAGCGACCCGAGCCTTGGTGGCGGTCGATGTGAATACGGGCGGGGATACCTCGCCTGCTGCTGCTCTCAAGGCGAACTTGGCTGCGAGCCGTATGTTGCCGCGTGCCTTGCGTCTGCGTGGCCTAGGTGGCCAGCTTGCCGTCGATTTCGCGCCGATCTCAAAGGCGCATCGCAAGCAGGTCGAACAGTCCTTGCGCGCATCGTTCCGCAACGACGCTATTGAGACGAGCCTTGTGGGTTGGACGACGATGGGCCTGTTCGAGTTGCAGCGCAAACGCGAACGTCTGCCTTTGGCTGCGATCCTGCGGGGGCTGTAATGGCCTGTCCGATTTGCGCGAAAGAGACGGATCAGAAATACCGCCCGTTCTGTTCCAAGCGGTGCGCGGACATCGATTTGGCTAAGTGGTTGTCGGGTTCTTACGCCATTCCGTCCGCCGAACCGATCGATGAGTCAGATATCCCAGAAGATGAAATGCCCCCACTGCGGCATTAGTCGCAATCGGAGAAAAGTGACGAAATAGGCCGCCATTTGGGAGGCCTTTTCATTTTCAGCCGAGGCGAATCGGAAAGCAAACTTCTGATTAAAGTTGTTTTAGATTCTCAAATCATCATTTTTTAGAATTTTAAACAACCTTAAGGTGATTTCTGGGTGTATCCGACGGCTTATGTTTGCGCCTGAAGGTGGCAAAAATTTTTATCCTTAAAAATACATGAAGTATACGAATGAATATTTTTGACTCTTATTAAGGGTCAGAAATGTGAAATTTGGTCAGGTCACTCTCCTGTCGTGACCGTTGGTTAGACCTCTGTTTCCTTAAGTATCACTGCTTTTCCCGCGATGATTGAGTTGAGGCGCACAAGCGTCCTCAGAGTTCGGGTGCCGTTCTCTTCATCTCGCATCGGTTGGGTTTGTCGTGGCTATCGTACAGCAAATGATCATCGGAAATGACGGATACGCTTCTGACGTATTATCGTCCGAGATGTTCGGCATTAATGCGCTGTTTACCAAAGACGGAACCATTGATGGCGGTCAATACGATACGTTTGTCGACCAACTGGGCACGACGTCTTTTCGTTTTCCGGGCGGCACAGTTACCGAAAAACTTTTCGAACCAGATAATGCGACCTCGCAGCAATTCTGGTCTTTGACCGCTCCAGCCAACCTCGAAGATGATTTTGTCACCGCAAAAGAATTCGTCGCTTACGCCGCTGACAAAGGCGCGACAATCGACTGGGTTCTGCCGACCGAGCATTTCTATTCCGCGGCCACTGACGCCGCTGGCAACCATTTGCCTGACGAGGCTGCGGTTGATGGTTTGCTTGCGCACATCGATGACCTGATCCACGGGCTCTACGGCGAGGCCAAACTCGACACCGTCACCATTGGTAACGAATACTGGGTGAACAACGGCGCCCGTGAGACCCCTGCCGAATACGGCAAGATGGTCAACCTGATGGCCAAAAAGCTGGATGATCTGTTCGAACAGTATCGTGTTGAAATTGGCGATCCGGATTGGGTTGCTCCCAAAATTGCGATGCAGACTGCATTGCCTTGGGACCGCGACGATATTCCTCAGATCATCGGTGAGATGGACATGGAGGCCCGTGCCGCCATCGATGTGATCGAAACTCACTACTACCCCGATGACTACGCTGAGATTCAATCCAGCGGCAGCGTCTTTGATCGTCTCGACGATATTGCCTACGCAAAAGGCTTTGGCGACGTTGAATACTATGTTTCGGAATGGAACGTTCAGAACCGCGTCGGCAACGAATTCGGGATGGAGCAGGCGTCGAACATCATCGAAATGTTCGAGGACATGGCCGTCCACGGTGTCGATCAGGCGTCTGTTTGGGGCACGACCTACAAGGCGCTCTACACCCGCCTTGGCCGTATTTATAACGACGCAGACGCACCTGGTGGCACGGCAAGCGAACTGACGCCCGCTGGCGAAGTGATGCGGATGATGTCGCGCAGCCTCGTTGATACGCAGGTGATCGACGTGTCGTATCCGCAGCGGTTCTTTAGCGATATCGGCGATGATACCGCGCAAGACCAGGTGGATATCAACGCCTTTGGCAATGACGAAAAGGTCGTCATCTTCCTCGCATCGCGGTCCGCTGATGGGATCGACATCGAATTGAACGTTGGTGACCTCGTCAGCGACTATGATCACCTGTGGGTTCAGCAGCTTTCGACCATCGATAACCCGTTCTCGAGCACCTTGGACGAAGGCGATCCGCTTTCCTATCTGTCGCGCCCGTTCACCGAGACCTTTATGGGTGACGAAGTGACAGCAAGCGATGGTGACATTCATCTGTCCCTCGACGGCTATGACATCGTTAAGCTGGAATTCTCGATCGGCACTGGCGTTGATATGTGGGGCAACGATGCGAAAGTTGACCGCTATGCCGACTACTCTGACCGTCTGATCGGTACGGACCACGCTGACACCATTGCTGGCAACCTCGGCGATGACACGCTGATGGGCGAAGCTGGCCGCGACACCATTTTCGGTGGCGAAGGCAACGACACCATCGACGGTGGCGCGGGCGATGACACGCTTGTCACGGGCGAAGGTAATGACATCGTCACCACAGGTGAAGGCACAGATACCGTCATCACAGGGGCAGGCGAAAACGACGTCACCATCGAAGGCGAAGGCGCACATCTGTTCATCGACACCACGGGCGATACCGTTGTGACGGGCTTTGATGCGACTGCGGGGCATACGCTCAGCTTCATGGGCGCTTACGAAACCGTTGATGACCTCATGAGCGCGGTCACCGTTCAGGACGAAGACCTGATCTTCTTGCATGCTGATGGCGGCACCACTGAGTTGCTTGGCGCTGCTGGGCAGTTGGGTGACCTGACCAATTCGCTCGTTGATTTCACCGATCCCGAAGGTGTTGCTGCAACGCTCGACCGGGTTGAGAACATGCGTGGCGATACCGAATTCGCAGACTTCCTGACGACGGCATCGCCAGAAGACGTTGCGGATTACCTGTCGGGTCTTAGCGCAGACGAACTGTCAGATCTTTTGGAAACCACCGACGTCAATGCGCTGCTTGAAAACATTCCAGCAGAGAACCTCCCGCTGCTGTTGAATGCTTTCGATCAGGCCGACCTTGATGCCTTCCTCGAGGACGCTGATCCGCTAGCGCTGCTCGATCACCTCGAAAATGCGGGCGATGCAGCTGACGCTATGTTGGCAGCACTCGACCCTGATATTCTCGACGACTACCTGATGCGGATCGCCGAGGCATTCCCGCTTGATGAGAGTGTAGACCTCGAGCTTGATACCAAAGCGTTGCTGGCCGACGAATATGAAGCCAACGCCACTGTCATTCCGTCTGTCGACGAAATCATCCAAGCGATGAACCAGCCGATCGAGGAAGAAGACACCACGCCTTACAGCGGCGAAGACGTGTCCGACATGACCTTGGACGGTGGCGCTGGCTCGTGCTTTGTTGCAACGGCTGCTTACGGCGACACTTACCACCCAGATGTGAACTACCTGCGCCGTGTTCGGGACGAAATCCTCGTTCACAACAGATTCGGTCGGGCCTTTATCTGGACCTACTGGCGCGTTGGTCCGATTCTCGCAAAGATGCTGATGCCGCATCCGCATCTGCGCGGTTTCGCACGTGGTGCTTTGGCTCGAATGATCGGTTACATGCGTGATCGCGATGTGGTTGCCCGTTACAGCAAAGGCTTCCGCAGTTCCTATCACCTCTCGGGTAGGGGCTAGAAAGAGGAATACCCTCTTTCCGCGAAAATTCGGAAAACAAATTCAAAATCGGTCAAAATGCCTCTGGACACCCCCGCGCTACCTGTCTAGAACGCCGCTACCCAGCGAGGAACAGAGTTTCTTGCTAACCGGTGCCCGGGTAGCTCAGGGGTAGAGCAGTGGATTGAAAATCCTCGTGTCGGTGGTTCAAATCCGCCCCTGGGCACCATTTAAAACCCTGTCAGATAAATCGATGCGCTCTTTGACGAGCAGCCGTTTCTGACTTTTTCGTCGGCTCCATCGCGTGCCAACTGTTTTGGCTACTCAAAATCGCACTGACCGCCCATGCACGTATGGGCTGATCTGCGTTGGCTGCATTGCGGCTATGATGTGTTTGCAATTGCAGCAACCAGAGGTGCGAAAACCTGCTTATTTCGCAGTCGATTTCAGGCGATAACACGCTTGTGCCACAGGTTTGTTACATTGCCTCTTGCGGAGAATCTGGGCGAGGCACTAATTGGGAGCTTGAAAAACGCTGGCGACCTTGATTCCGGCAAAACTATTGAGATGTAAAACGAAAATGGCCTCCTTGCGCCCGACTGATGCGTCTGTTTCGCGTCGTGATCTCTTGGCTCTTGTTGCTGGGCTTGTTCCTGCAACCCTCCTCGGGATGCCTGTTCCTGCCAATGCCCAAGAGGCGGATGCTGTTGAGGGGAATTCTGTTGCTGCTGTGCAGCAATTTTCGTTCGATCTATTGTCCGAACAGATGCGAGAGCTCTCGCGTGGCGTGTATGAACCCCATCCTGTGACCGAAGGTTTCATCGACGGGTTGAATTACGACGATTATCGGAAAATCCGGTTCAACGACAAAGCGGCGCGTTGGCAGGACAGCGGGTCTGATTTCCGACTCGCTGCATTTCACATGGGCTGGCTGTTCCCTGAACCGGTCCGCATCTTCGAAGTCGCTGACGGTGTCGCGACCGAAATGGTCTTTTCGACCGATGATTTCGAATACCTCAACGATCTGAAAGACCGCGTTCCCGATCACTATGCTTTGCCTGGTGTGGCTGGGTTCCGTTTGAATGCGCAACTCAATCGCCCCGATAAATGGGATGAAGTCGCCGCGTTCTTGGGGGCGTCCTATTTCCGCGCGTTGGGTCGCGGGTCGGCTTATGGACTGTCGGCGCGAGGTTTGGCGCTCAACACGGGCACCCAAAAGGGCGAAGAATTCCCGCGGTTCTCACGATTCTATATGGAGCGTGATCCGAACGGTGGTCCGGCCCTCACGATCTATGCCGCGCTAGAGAGCCCGAGTGTCACGGGTGCCTATCGTTTCGTCATTGAGCCGGGCGCTGAGACGCTCATGGATGTGACCTGCCGTCTCTATTTCCGTCAGGATGTGGTCGAGCTGGGCATTGCGCCGATGACCTCAATGTTCTTGTTTTCGGAAAAGAACCGTGCGGGCTGGGATGACTATCGTCCGAACGTCCATGACAGTGACGGTCTGCGGATTGAACGTGCGGATGGCAATGTAATTTGGCGACCGTTGAACAACCCGCCACGCCTGACGGGTTCGTATTTCAGCGAAGCCGCCCCGCGTAGTTTTGGCCTGCATCAACGCGACCGCGATTTCGCGAGCTATCAGGACGTTGGTGCGCGGTATGAACGGCGTCCGTCTTTGAACGTGGAGCCAATTGGCGACTGGGGCAAAGGCCATGTTCGGCTCGTTGAAATCCCATCTGATCTAGAGGCGAACGACAATATCGTTGCCTATTGGATCCCCGAAGATCGCGCTGTTGCTGGCGACCATCGTGAATTTTCCTATCGTTTGCGTTGGGGTGATTTGGCCCAAGACGCTGGATCGGATTTGGCTTGGGTGTTTGAAACCCGTTCGGGCCATGGCGGCATTTCTGGCGTCGAGGCCGAAAAGGGTACCCGCAAGTTCGTTATCGATTTCAAAGGTGGCCTGATGGCCGCTTTGGATGGCGAGGCAGAGGTTGAACCTGTGCTGAACGCCACAGGCGGTGAAATCTATGGCCATACCCTCGAGAAAATCAGCGCAACGGATATTTGGCGGCTGGTGATCGATGTGCGCGCGAATGCGGACGCCGTCGTAGAGCTTTCCGCCTATGTGAACGGGTTTGACCAACGTCTGACCGAAGTGTGGCTCTATCAATGGATCAACGCATAATGGATCGATCGACAGGACACTTTGCACCCTTGGAAGAGCGTTTGATGAGCGCGGCAGGCACCTTGCCCGACGCACCGATGGCGATGCCTGAACAAGACCTCTCTGCACCGATCACAGTCTCGTTTCGGGGCTGGTTGCGGGCCTTAACGCTCTTGCCGTCGCGGGCTGGTCAGTAATCGATGGCACATCCCATTGGGGCAGCCGTTCGGGTGATGATCATCCGAACCATTGTGCTGTTGGCGGCTATTCTAGCGGCCTACGGTGGGTTTTCTCTGTTCTTTGAATTTGGTGCCGCAGACGGGATCGATGTGATGGATTTCGTCCGTTCGGGATTGATTTTCGCGTCGACGTTCTGGCTGGCTTGGGGTGCGTTTACCGCGATTGCGGGGTTGTTCAGCCAACCCAAACCTCCCGCGCGTCATGCCGGTTATTTCACCGAACGCACCGCCGTTGTGATCCCCGTCTATAATGAAGATCCCGTTGCCACCTATGCCCGCGTCGCGGCGATGATGGCGTCGATTGATCAAACGGGGCACGGCGATCGGTTCCACTTTGCCATCCTGTCGGACACGCGGGACGATGCGATTGCTGCGCGAGAACGTCATTGGTTTGAGCGTCTGTTGAATGAGACCGATGGAGATGGGCGGCTGTTCTATCGCCGTCGCGTGAAAAACACGGGTCGCAAGGCGGGCAATATCGAGGACTTCATCAAACGCTCTGGGTCTGCCTATGAGTTCATGATCATCCTCGACGCGGATAGCCTGATGGAAGGCGATACCATGGTCGAGATGGTGCGCCGTATGATCGCGACGCCCGATTTGGGTCTTTTGCAAACATTGCCGAATATCATCCACGCGCGGTCCCGTTTTGGCCGCGTGATGCAGTTTGCGGCAACCTTTTATTCCCCTGTCTTTGCCCGCGGCTTGGCCCTGATGCAGGGCCGCACTGGGCCGTTCTGGGGACACAATGCCATCGTGCGCACCCGTGCCTTTGCTCAATGTTGCGCTCTGCCTGAATTGGCGGGGCGTCCTCCGTTTGGCGGACATATCTTGTCGCATGACTATGTTGAGGCGGCTCTGCTCGCCCGCGGTGGGTGGGTTGTGCGGGTCGATGACGATCTGGCCGGTAGTTATGAAGAAGGCCCCGAAAACATCGTCGATTTCGCGAAACGGGATCGCCGCTGGTGCCAAGGCAACCTGCAGCACAGTCGCCTTTTGCTAGCCCGTGGCCTGAAACCATGGAGCCGGTTTGTCTTTCTCCAAGGTATACTTGCCTATATCGCGCCCGTCTTTTGGCTGGCGTTTTTGACGGCCTCCATCGCGGCCCCGTTGTTCGCGCCGCCGATTGACTACTTTCCCATCGAAAACTGGCCTTTCCCTGTTTTGCCCGTGTCGCAGGTATCTAAGGCGCTGAGCCTCATGGTCGGTGTCGTAGGGTTGTTGTTCCTGCCCAAGGTGCTGATCGCGATCAAGGCTGGGTTCGATGGACGGGTCGTGGGCTTTGGCGGGATGCTACGAGCTGCTGCGTCGACATTGGCCGAAGTGGCGCTCTCGACCCTCACTGCACCGATCTTTTTGATGTTCCAGACCCGCTCGGTGAGCCAAGTTTTGCGTGGCGCGGACGGCGGTTGGCCCGCGCAGAGCCGTGGTGATGGAAGCCTATCGTTCGGCGATGCGTGGTCCGCGAGCTACTGGATTGTCCTCACGGGCGCCGCCGTCATCGGAGCGGCGCAGATGTTGTCGCCTGTCTTGGTGCCGTGGTTGCTGCCTGTCGCCTTACCGATGGTGATCTCGCCCGCGCTGATCGCGTGGCTGTCACGCCCCGGTTTTCCAACTCTTTTCACCACCCCGACCGAGATCGCTGCGGCGCCGATCATGGCGCTGCAGGCCGATGTGCTTTCGCGGTGGGCACCATCCGCAAGCGTAGAGGCCGATGCCTCTGCCGATGCTATCCCTTTCGCCGAATAAGGCCCAGTTATGACCCCTGTGAAACAACGCGATCCGCGCCTCGATGTGTTCCGTGGCCTCTGCCTTGTGATGATTTTCATCAACCACGTTCCCGGCAACGTGCTCGAAGCCTTCACGAACCGAAACTTCGGGTTCTCTGACGCGGCCGAAGGGTTTGTGTTCATGTCTGGTGTGGCTGCAGGCCTCGCCTATTCGCTGGATTTCAAGGACAACTCGATGCGGCTCTGGACAGGGCTCGCGCGGTTGTGGCGTCGCGCGTGGACGCTTTATCAGGTGCATATTTTGACGACCTTTGCTGCGGTTGCTGCAGCGGCCTCGGTGGCGCTGTGGATGGGGAATGGAGAGATCCTGTTCATCAACGCGATGAAGCACCTATGGTATAACCCTCTGGAAACTTCGGTCGGGTTGATCCTGATGACCCACCAGTTCGGCTATGTGAATATTCTGCCGCTTTATCTCGTGCTGCTTTTTGTCTCGCCGATTGCGTTCTATTTCGCGTGGCGTGCGCCGCGGACCGTTCTGCTGGTGTCCATCGCACTGTGGTTTTCGGCGGCGATGTGGCGGATCAATTTGCCGAACTTCCCGATGCCAGGTGGCTGGTTCTTTAACCCGTTCTCATGGCAGCTGATCTTTGTGGTCGGGCTTTTGACGGGGGTCTATTACAAACAGGGGAAACGCTTTGTGCCCGTTACATGGTGGCTCTTGGTGCCTGCGATTTTCCTTTTGATCGTCGGGGTGCTCACAGTCCAAGTCCCACCGTTCTCAAAGGTCTTTGGCCAAACGATGTGGCTCGCCAAAGAAACATTCCACCTGCCGTGGTTCATCACCGCTTTCGACAAAACATTCCTCAGCGTGCCGCGCCTCTTGCACATTCTGGCGCTGGCCTACGTGCTGTCGGCCTTTGGGGGCGTGCGTTGGCTCACAGGGACCAAGGCGATGGCACCGTTTGCCCTCTTGGGTTGTCAGGCGCTGCCTGTGTTTGCCTTGGGATCGGTGCTTTGCATCTGGCTGCAGGGCGTGGGTCGCGTGCTGGGCGATAATGTGTGGACCGATCTGATGCTGGTCGGTGGGGGCCTCGTGGCGCAATTCGCGCTGGCGGCGGCGCGTCAGTATTGGCCGAAACCTACGACGGTATAACGCCTTCAACGATGACCAAGTCCACCTCTGCCCCCGCGTCCCGTTTGGCGACGGTGGATTGGTAGGCCTCGCCGAAATAACAGGTCCGCGCTGCGTCGAAGGATGGGAATTCCACGACGACAGTTTGGGGCCTCGCGTTCCCTGCGCCCGTGATCTGTTCCCCTGCCAACACACGGATCACACCGCCACCAGCCGCTATCGCGGGTGCGGCGGCCTGACGGTAGGCGGCGTAGAGTTCGGGGTCAGTGACGGTGACATGCGCCACCCAATAGGCTTTGGCGGTCATTGGGTTTGCTCAATCAGTTGCAGGGCGTAGGGTCCAATGGCATCGACGATGATCTCGACGCCTTGGGCATTAGGGTGAACACCATCCGCTTGGATCAGATCACGCGCAGCGGTCAGGTCGCCGTCGGGAAAGAGTGCGCTTAGGAAACTGGGATAGAACAGTACCCCATGCTGCGCCGCGAGGTCGGGGTAGAGAGTGTCAAAGGCCAGTTTATAGTCTGGGCCGTAGTTGTTCGGTGCTTCCATCCCGATCAAGAGAACGGGGACGCCTGCATCCTTTGCGGCGGTCAAAATCCCGTCGATATTGGCGCGGCTCACCTCAGGGGGAATTCCACGGAGCAGGTCGTTGCCACCTAGTGCTACAATCATCGCATCCACATCGGGCGTCATGGTCCACGCAACACGGCTGAGCCCACCAGCCGTCGTGTCCCCAGACACACCCGCGTTCAGCACAGACACATCCGCGCCGTCTTCAATCAACCAGCCCTCTAGCTGCGGAACAAAGCCGTCCTCGGGGATCAGCCCGTAGCCTTGGGTTAGACTATCACCAAGTGCTGCAATCGTAATCGTTTCGGCCTGAACAGCGCCTGTGCCGATCACAATTGCCGCAGCGATGTTGCAGGCACGGCGAAGCGCTCCATATTTATAGGAAAGCATTGAACGGAAAGCCCTCTTTATGACCAAACCAGCGTTGTCCCTTTTAGATGTATCCCTGTCATTGATGGGCAATGCGGGACCAGTGGATATTTTGCACGACATTACGCTGGACGTGGCGCAGGGGGAAACCTTGGGGCTTGTCGGGCCAAGCGGGTCGGGCAAATCATCGCTCCTCATGTTGATGGGCGGGCTCGAGACCGCCACAGGGGGACGGATCACGGCGCTGGGCACGGATATCACCCGTATGGGCGAAGACCCTCTGGCGCGGTTCCGCAGAGATAATATGGGGGTTGTGTTCCAATCCTTCCACCTCATTCCCACAATGACCGCCTTGGAAAATGTCGCGACCCCACTGGAGTTGGCGGGTGTCAGTGATGCTTTTGAACGCGCCGAGGCGGAATTGGCGGCGGTTGGTTTGGCGTCTCGGGCAGACCACTACCCCTCGCAAATGTCGGGCGGTGAACAACAGCGCGTCGCACTGGCCCGCGCCTCTGTTTCACGGCCCAAGCTGCTGTTGGCGGACGAACCAACGGGCAATCTGGATGAAACCAACGGCGCTGCGATTATTGACCTGTTGTTTGGGCTTCGTGATCGGCATGGGGCGACGCTTGTGATGGTGACGCACTCGAACGACCTCGCGGCGCGGTGTGATCGCGTGGTGCGCCTTCGGGATGGTCGTATCGACGGATCCGCCGCATGAGCCTGTCATTGTCTTATCGGTTCGCCCGCCGTGAACTGCGCGGTGGTCTGCGGGGGTTCCGCATTTTCCTTGCTTGTCTGGCGCTGGGCGTCATGGCGATTGCTGCTGTTGGCACGGTTCGGTCCTCAATCACTGCAGGGTTAGAGCGTGAAAGCGCGGCGCTCTTGGGTGGGGACGCAGAGGTCGGGCTGACCTACCGTTTCGCCTCTGACGAAGAACGCGCGTGGATGGAGGGCATTGCGGACACTGTGTCAGAAACGGTCGATTTCCGATCCATGCTCGTTGTGACACGGGACACGGTTGAACGCGGTCTGACGCAGGTCATGGCCGTGGACTCAGCTTATCCCTTGATCGGTTCGGTCACGTTGGACCCTGCGATGCCACTGGATACGGCGCTTGCGGGTGCAGATGGCATGCCGGGTATCGTGGTTGAACGCGTGCTGGCCGAACGGATGGGCGTTGTTACAGGCGACACTGTCCGCCTCGGCACCCAAGATTTCGTGCTCACCGCGATCCTCGCGAAATACCCCGATAACGCGGCTGGTGGGTTTGGGCTTGGGCCGCGGTCGATTGTGTTGACGCGTGACCTCGCGGATTCTGGCCTCTTGGCGGCGGGGACGTTGATGGACACGAACTACCGCCTCAAACTGCCTGAGGGATCCGACCTCGCCGCGCTGGAACAGGTGGCCCAAGAGCGTTTCCGTGACACTGGGATGCGGTGGCGCGATAGTCGCGATGGGGCGCGGGGCGTTGAACGCTTTGTCGATCGGCTTGGGTCGTTTTTGGTCTTGGTGGGTTTGTCGGGCTTGGCCGTGGGCGGGGTCGGTGTGTCGGCTGCCGTGCGGTCCTACCTGACGGGCAAGACCGAAGTCATCGCGACCCTGAAAACCCTTGGCGCTACACGTCGGGTGATCTTTCAAACCTACTTTATCCAGATCGGCATTCTGACACTGCTCGGCGTTGGCTTGGGCATCCTCATGGGCGCTCTGATGCCGCTCTTGTTCGCGCCCATGATCGCGGCGCAACTGCCCATCCCTGTTGAATTTGCCGTCTATCCCCGCCCCCTGATCGAAGCGGGCATCTACGGCCTGATCACGGCAGCGCTCTTTACCCTCTGGCCGTTGGCGCGATCCGAAGAAGTCCGCGCGGCGACCCTGTTCCGCGATGCGAGCGACGCGGGCACGACCCTTCCTGCCGCCCGCTATATCGCGATTACGGTGCTTTTGGTTGCGCTGCTCATTGGGTTGGCTATTTGGTTCACGGGCACCGTGCGTTTGACCATCTGGACCGCAGGCGGGATTGCCTTTGCGCTGGGGTTGTTGGTTCTATCGGCCCAAGGCGTCCGCGCCTTAGCCCGTAAGTTCCGCCGTGCGGCGCGGGGGCGTCCGACCCTGCGATTGGCGTTGGCCTCCATCGGTGCCAAAGGGGGCGAGGCGACATCGGTCGTGTTGTCCCTCGGCCTTGGTTTGTCGGTTCTGGCAGCGGTCGGCCAAATCGACGGCAACCTTCGCGCGGCGATCTCGGATGAATTGCCCGATGTCGCGCCTTCCTATTTCTTTGTCGACATCCAGCCCGATCAGATCGACGGATTTCGCGCGCGTCTAGACGCCGATCCAGCGGTCAAAGACTATGAGGCCGCACCGATGCTGCGCGGGATCGTGACCCGCATCAACGGGGTTAAAGCAACGGATGTGGTCGATCACTGGGTTGTTCGTGGTGACCGTGGGATAACCTATGGCGATACGCCACCCGACGGCACGACCGTGACCGAAGGCTTATGGTGGCCAGAGGGCTACGATGGCCCGCCGCAGGTCAGCTTTGCCGCCGAAGAAGCCGACGAGATGGGCCTCTCCCTTGGGGATGAAATCACGGTCAACATCCTTGGCCGTGACATCACCGCGACCATCACCAGCTTCCGCGAAGTGGACTTTAGCAATGCGGGCATGGGCTTTGTCATGACGCTGAACCCCGCGGCCATTGCGGGTGCGCCGCATAGCTGGATCAGCACCGTCTACGCCCAACCCGAAGCTGAGGCAGCGATCCTGCGTGACCTCGCCAATAGCTATCCCAACATAACCGCGATCCGTGTGCGCGATGCCATTGATCAAGTCATGATCGTTGTCGCGGGTATCGCAGCGGCCACGCGATATGGTGCGCTTGCCACGTTGGTCACGGGGTTCCTTGTGCTAATCGGCGCTGCGGCCTCGGGCGAACGGGCGCGGGTGTTTGAATCGGCGGTCTTGAAAACGCTCGGCGCGGATCGACGGTTGATCCTACGCAGCTTCGCGCTCCGCTCGGTCCTCTTGGGATTGGCGGCGGGGATCGTCGCGTTGATCGCTGGGATCGTGGGCGGTTGGGCCGTGACGACCTTTGTGATGGAGACGAGCTTTGCCCCGATCTGGTCCAACGCCGTGCTGATTGTTCTGGGCGGTATGGGGACCACGTTGTTGGCGGGGCTGGCCTTTGCCCTGCGCCCCCTCGCGGCGAAACCTGCACGGGTGTTGCGTGCCCGCGAATGACCGAGCGTACGGTCGATTGAACAGGGATTAACGCGGCATTGCTATTGTGTCTGTCAACAGGGCGAATTTGCCCGCTGACAGAACGGAGTAACCATGTCGAACCCATTTCAGAACCGCACGTTGTCCCTCTCTGGTCCAGCGCGAGACATCGTGCCAGTGACGCCTGCTGATGGTGTTGAATTGGCGGACGTTGCGGTCGCGCTTTATGTCGAAACGGGCGGTGTGCTGGTCGTGAAAACCGTCGCAGACACGCTGCGGACTGTGACGGTTGGCGATAAGTCGATCCTGCCTGTAGGGATCAAAGAGGTCCACGCGACGGGAACAACGGCCACTGGCATCCACGGCTATGTGGTCTGATCATGCTGGGATTTTCCATCGCTGAATTGGGGCAGCGCCCTGCAATTGCGGGTAATGGTCCTATCGTGCTGTCGTTTCTGACCGAAAGCCTCCCCGCGGGCGTTGCGCTTTCGCGTGCGTCCTCGGGCACGCGTATCAACTCTGCCGGAGCGCTCGAGGTTGTGGGCAATGACCAACCACGTTTCGACTATGATCCCCAAACGTTCGCCCCACGGGGATTGTTGGTCGAACCCGCGTCAACCAACCTTGTCCACGGGTCAGAGCCGAACCTCACCGATTGGGCCGATCTTGTGTCTACATCGACGCCACTAGCGCTCAATGCCTTGGGGTATTTTTCTGGTATGTCGGTCGCTGGCAGCGGGGCAAAGTGGCATCGGCTGCAGGCGGATACGGACGGCTGGTCAGCGGGCCAGAACCTCCGTGTGCGTGTCTGGTATATGGCTGGCACGTCGGGCGCGATGTTCCTTTCACTACGGAATGTCGATGCGGGCGTCGATAGCTCGCTGTCTGGCACAGTCGGCGCCTTGGGCGTGCATAGTGCTGCTGCAGGGGCGATCACTGATATCGTCAATGCTGCGCTTGGGGGCGGGGTCTATACCGTGACTTACACCTTTACCCCGAACGCGGGCAGCACCTCTAGCAAGTTTGGCATCGGGCCGTTTAGCGCGATTGCAGGCGAAACCGTTGTCGCGCTGGGTGTTCAGGTCGAGATCGGGACAGGCACGAGCTATGTCCCAACCTCCCGCGCGGCTGACGGTGTCACGCTCAATGGTTGGAACGGGATGTATGACATTGTGCTGACCTATGACGGCGGTGGCGTCGAAACCCGCAACGGAGTGACGGTGGCAGCTGGCTATGACCTCGCCCCGACGGCGCGTCGTATTCAGAGTGTAACGCTTACGCCGATAGCTTGAACCTCAGGTGGCGGGTGATGAGTTGGACATAGGGAATGGCCCACGCCAAGGGCCACATCACCCCGCCATGTCGACGCATGAACAACAGCCAATCAGGGGGATAAAGTCCCCGAAAAGAGTTCAGGTGCGCTAGGCGATCCCGCAGGCTCAGGCTGGGATCGTCGCGCCACCGTTGCGCGGCGGGGTTGGGGTCGCATTGCGCCAAATACCCCGGCGCGAGCCAAACGCTCCCCCCCGCATCGCGCAGCCGCATCCCGTAATCCACATCGCCCCACGCATGGAAAAACCGTGGTTCTAGGTTTCCGATCGCATCGACGGCAGCCTTGCTGACGAGGGCGCAATTGCCTGCCATCGTGGTGACTTCGCGAGGATGGTTTTGGTCAGGGCCAACGTGCTGCAATCGTAAAATCGGCCCCTTTCGCCGTTGAAAACCACCATAGGTGAGCTCCCCCGTTTGCGGATCGCAGGTCGATCCAAAAACGACTGTCTTGTCTTTTCCCTGTTGGGCGAGCCGCTTTGATGTCTCCAGCAACCGAAGGATCGCATCACTGTTCAGATCAGTGTCATCGTTGAGCCAGAGCATATAGTCGAACGAATGTTCCATTGCCCCCTCAAATGCCCGCCGCATCCCCCCATTCCAATAAAGGTCGCCCGTGCCATCAATGACATGCACCTGCGGAAATGCCTCACGCACCGCATGGCCCGTGCCATCACTGCTACCGTCATCAACCAGAAACACATTCAGCATAAACGCTGCCCCAGCGCCGTCTTGTTTGAACAGTGCCTTAAGCGCGGCGAGCGTTTTGGCGCGACGGTTAAAACAGGTTAAAAGGACGGCGATGGTAGGGATCATGGCGCAACGGACCTCGTGTTGAAGGGTAAACGCGACAGAACCCCCGCCATGAGCGCGAGCCCCATCCACAAGAACCCACCCATCTTGGGTTGGAGCCACACGGGGTTAAACGCCATCACAATGACCAGCATCACGACGAGGCCGTAGCCGAAAAGTGCAACCAGTCGCTCCGAGGTCATGTGCCTTAGGCGGAAGATACTGAAAACAAACGATAGAACGGGCAGCGCCAGCGCGAGCATCCCGACCGTACCGCCAAAAGCGAGGAGGTCGAGGAGATCACTGTGGCTCGGGATGATGAGGTTTTGCCGCTGAACTGACACGAGCGGGGAGCCGTAGAAGGCGGAACCAAAGACTGGCGCATCGAGGAATTCTTGCCAGCGTATCGTGTATGTATAGAGCCTGACTGATCGACTGCCCGACGGCAGGTGATCAACAATCATGGGGAGGCAAGTTAGAAATACGCCGACACCGATCAGCACGTAAATCATGCTGAGAAATCGCAACACGACAGAGCGGTTCGGGGTTTGGCTCACCCAACGGATCGGGATCAAAAGCAGGATGCCGATGGTGGCAAAGGCCGTCAGGAAGCCCGTGATTTTAAAGGTACAAAACTGCCCAAAAATCAGCGTAGCCATGATGGTCACCCTTAGAATAGGGCGATCTACCAAGCCAATCGCAGCAACAATTGTCGCTACGCCAATGAGGAAAACTTCTTCGTGGAAAATATGGTTAATGCCCGACCGCTGTGTCAGAAACGGGCCGACGATTTGCCAGTAGAACAGCTGCGCCGACATCAGTAGTCCGATGACAATCACAGACCACGTCAGTTTGCGCATGAACCAATCGAGGTCCTCAGGCACGCTCGCCATCATGCGGATCGGAATATAGCTGATTGCAGAGAGCGCGAGGCGCAGGAAACTGTCGGCGGTATTGCCCGTCATATAGCTCGTTGATGCGCCACCGATGGTGATCATGGTGATCAAAATGGCAAAGGCGATGTCTTGCCAAATGATGCCACCGACGGGGCGGAAGCCTTGGGCCAGATAGGCCGCACCGCCGAAAATCGCGATGAGTGCAGGCAGGAACTGAAACGTCAGCGGCAGGCCCAGACCGCTATCCGTCGGGTCTACGGCCATAGCGAGCAAAAACAGAACTGAGGTATAAACCAGCCGCGCCCCAAGTCCGACCGAAGGGGCGTGATCCTGTGTCAGGACGGCCTGCATCAATCGACCTCCGTCACGGGCTGGCCCGCGAACAGTCGGCGCAATTGTCGCCCAATCAAGGGCAGCACGAACACCGCCCGCAATGTCCCCCAAGGTATCAATATCAGGTCCGTGCCGAGGTGCCTGAAAACGCCCGAGCAGGTCATCAGCTCTGATTTCAGCGTGTCGATATCATAGCCCATCACGGCCAAGCCATCCCGCCCGATCCGATCCAGATACCGCCGCGCCCACCACCGGCGCAGCGGGTTGCAATACATCGCCTTCCATCGATCATTCGCCGCGACCTGCTTCATCCCACCCGTCGGATCCCCCATGCGCCCCGAGAGCGTGACGTCGGTGTTTTCGCTCAAGTTCGCGCTGGCGATGCCGAGACGATCACAGACCGCAGCCGTCACCGCGTCGAGGTTCGCGGAGGCTTCTTCGTACCGCATCGTCAGCGCGGAATCGTTGGCCCGTGCAAAGTCGATGAGGCGGGGGAGCGCGATGTCCAAATCCTGTTTGAACCGAAACAGGTTCCAGCGTCCTTTGCTCCACGTCGTCATCATAGACGCCGCGATAGCCAATGGATTGCGCCACAGGATGATCACGGGGGCATCAGGGAACAACGCGGTAACGGCTTTGGGTGCTAAGGCATAGCGTGGCGTTTTATCTAAGAAATAGATCGCCTGATCGTCAGGGCAGAGGCGGTCATAGATCACTTGCGCTGCGCTGCGCATAGCATCATTCCAATCGTCTTCCCCGTTGGGGAGCGCTGCCGTGAGGTCCTCAATCGCCTTACGATAGGTGGAATACTCATAGGTTGCGACGGCTTCGTCGATCGCGGTGGGTGGGATCAGGCCCAACAGAAACCACGGCTCTGATAGTGTCGCGATGTTTGGATGCCGCCCCAAAGCCCGCTGCAACATGGTGGATCCAGATCGCGGGAGGGAAAGCAGAAAAACTGGAGTCGCAGCCATCAGAACAGCTCCTTACCAAAGCGGTGGGTGGGGTAGGTTTTGATCCCCATGCGGGTCGCGCAATACCAAACGGCCAGTAGGTTTTGGACGATCACCGTCACACTGGCTCCAATGGCGACGCCCCAGAGTGGGTCAATCCGCCCGAGAATGAGAGACACGCCGACACCAATGACGCTCGCGACGACGGCAAAGATCATGGCGACCCGCTGACCGTCCGTGACGGTCAAGACGAGCATCGGTGACCCTGTCGTGGCATTGACGGCTTGCCCGACCAAAAGGATGAGGAATGCTGGCCAAGCGGCGGCAAAGGCATCCCCGAAAATGAGGCTGAGGATAGACGGGCCAGCTACTGCTAAACCGCTCATCAGGGTAAGCGAAGTAGCCATAATCACCGTCGCCGACTGCCGCAAAAGCCTTTCGAGCGGCGCCGTTTCATCGGCCTTCCAGAAGTGTGCGATCTGTGGTCCGATGGCCATGTTGACGGCCATGAGCGGCAGCGCCAGCAACCGCATGACGCGCAAGGCAGCCCCGAACAATGCGACTGTTTCCGTGTCGCCCAATGTGCCTGCGATCCACAGGTGTGCCTCTGACAGGGCCGTATTCGCGATGACGATAATCGCGAGCGGTAGGCTGGTTTTAGCCACGGGTGCAAAGTCGATCCCTGACATTTTCGGCAGCGCCCGCAAGGCAGGGACTAGGCTGGCGAAGGACAACGGAACACAGAGCGCAGCAGCAATCGCCGTGATCCACACGACCTGCGTTAGGTCGGGGGTTCGCCCGAGGAAGAAGGCCAAAGCGCAGGCGATGAACAGCATAAGGTTGAACGAAAACACTTCGTGCAGGCCAAAGTCGGTCATACGTCCGAAAGCGCGCAGTGTATGAGCAATGGCTTGGGTCGTGGCACGTGCGATAATCCAAATAAGCAGGATCGCCATGTAGGGCACGGCCCCGTCGGCCATCGGGATTAGAGGCGCGAACAGAATCGCAACGCCGCAAATGACGCTAAGTGTGAGGATAAGGAACAACCCACTACCCCGAAGGACTGGCCATCCACGATCGGACCCAGACAGCAGCGGCACCGCACTTTGGTTAAACCCTCCGAGCGCAATCAAGGCTGCCACCTGAGCAAAGCTCGTCAAAAGAAAATACGTGCCGAGGCTCTCGATGGGCAGAATGCGCGCCAATAGCACATTGATCCCAAAGCCGAGCACCATCGTGCTGACGCGGGCAATAGCGAGGATCACGCTGCCCTTAATGGCTGTTTTCTCAGTCGTCATAGCCCGCCCTTTGCATCAAAGCAGGGTCGAGAGAGGCCTCAACTCGCGCGATTTGGCTTGGCGTCAGCCGATCCCGCCATGCATCGATGCGCCCGCCGCGAAAGGTTGGTGAGGACGGGTCAAAGACTTGGCTCACCTTTGCCCAGAGATCATCGGTCATAGGGACGTTGAGATGCGCGGCTATGGCCTGAACACAGGCGAATTGTGCGTCTGCTGTGCCGCCCCCTTGGGGGCCGACGAGGTCTTCGAATTTGATGATCAGAGTGCCGTCATGTTGGCCCCAATTAAGCACGCTCTCGAGCGCGTCATTCAGCGATTTGACAGCCAGTCCTGGCGGATTGGCGTAACCGCCGTGTATGGTGAAATCGACGCGTTCGTCCTCGGTCAGGGTCTCGTAAAAGGGGCGTAAATAATGGTTCCAGTTCCGCGCATTCAAGACATAGGGGATCATCGAGGCCGCTACAGCGCGAGGGTCACGCAGGATGGTGATGGCCCTCGTTTGAGTGGCGTCAAAGGCCTGCATCGCGCTTTGGCTGAAAGGCACATGTGCTTTGCCAAAAGAGGTTAGCGGACGGTTTCGGAGCCAGCTTTCGAACACGGAGCGGGGAACGAAATAGGGCGAAAAGACCCCGACGGGAACGTCCGTGGGATGCACGCTCTGCTCGCGATTTCCGTAGCCGCGAAGCCGTCCCCAACGCCCCGCCGTTCGACGGTCGAGGAAGGGTGGTGGCGTGAGGCCGATCTTATCCGCCGCCCGTTCGAGAACGGTCCGCCCATTTTCGCGCGCCGCGCCGCCCAAGACCATGAGCGTCTTTTCGAGCAGATGCGTCCCGCTTTTTGGGAGCGAATTGATCAGAACGTTCTGCGTCATGCGGCGCCTCCGATCTGTTCGAAGACTGACAGCAGGGTTTCGCGGAATCGCTCACGGCGGCGGCTGGCCCATTTGGGGTCGATCTCCGTTGGGGTGGAGGTCATCGCTTCGGTAAGGGCCGCCGCAAATTCGACGCCGGTCTGAGCGGCTCGGACATGCGGTGGCACGTCATTGATCCCGCGCAAGGCCAAGGGCGTGACGACCATCGGGACGCCAACCGAAATGCCTTCGATGGTTTTGAGCTGGATGCCCGATCCCACCACCGTCGGGACGGCGAGAGCACGGCAAGCGCGCATGAACTGCCCCGCGTCGGGAACGCGCCCTAGTTTCTTCACGCGGGGATCGTTGGTTGGCAACGTCTCCGAACCACTGCCCGCAATGGCGACGGTCAGGTTGTTCGGCAGATGGGGTAAGACGTTGGAGAGAAACCACAGGATGCCTTGGCGGTTTACGTCCCACTGCCAGCTTCCGATGAGGCCGATGTCATAGGATTTCGGCGGCGCGGGCTGGGTCAAGTCGAACGCTTGTCCGGGCAGGTCGATGACGGTGATCTTGTCGGCGGGGACGCCCAAATGGGCAAAGCCGTCGCGGTCCGCGTTGGATAGGGTGACGGTGGCGCTGCATTCGGCCCCCAGAGTCGCCTCTTTGGCCATGAGCAACTGTGCCTCGCGGCCATATATCGCTCGTTTTGCCGTCGAACCGTTCTGCGCGATATCATTATAGAGCGAATGTTCCAAATTGTGCGCGATGAACAGTTTGCGAGCGGGCAGGTCGGGTAATTCCGCGACCCAACCCATATGCGCGTGGTCAATCATCAGGACATCGGCCCCTTCACGCATCGCGTTTCGCAACGCGCGGACATAGGCGGTGCTTTTGAACTTGGTCTGGGTAAAGGGGGCATAGGTGATGAACGCCCGCGCCAGCCACAACATGCGGCGCCATCCTGCATCGGCCATTTCGATAAACCATGGCCCTGCTGAATAGACCGATGGGTCGGACTTCAGCGGGCCGCGACCCACCCGTTCATATCCAACGACCATGACGTCGGCGCCATTGTCGCGCAGAACATCGATGAATTCCTGCGAAGAAATCTCACCGCCATTGGCCCGCTTATCGGGCAGGACGGTGGTGGCGAAAACAAGGCGTAACCCTGACAGACTGGACATCGTTATGCCGCCCCTCTGCCTATGGTCAGGACGCGAAACACGAATTTCGGGGCGAGGATGAGATACCGCCGCCACAGTCTGCTAGGTTCCTGAAGCAGTCGGAACGACCATTCCAATCCAACGCGTTGCATCCATTTCGGGGCGCGTTCAACGGCACCAGAATGGAAATCGAACGCGGCCCCGACGCCGATCATCGTTGCGTTGATGCGCCCAAGGTGATCCGCCATCCAGATGTCTTGCTTTGGCGACGAAATCCCGACCCAAACGACGTCGGCACCGCTGTTGTGGATTTGCGCAATGATCCTCGCGTCTTCGGTCGGCGTCAGAGGGCGAAAGGGCGGGCAATAGGTTCCAACGATCTGGGCACCCGTCGCTGCAAATGTTCGCGAGAGCACCTCTGCGATCCCGTCTTTACCACCGTAAAAGAAGTGCTTTAGGTCATGATAGGCGGGATCAGTGAGTAGTTTTTCCATCAGGTCAGGACCACACGTACGGCTGACCGTATGGCCCTTGATCCGCCCAAGAAGCGCGACAGGGGCACCGTCTGGCACGTTCATCGCCGCGTTTTTCGCAATCGCCAGCAGGTCGGGTGTCTCTGCCATGACCATCAGGCTCGCCACATCGCGGCAGCCGACATAGCGGGACTGCCCACCTTTCCATCCATGAATGCGGTCAGCGGCGGATTGGAGGTTTGTTGCGGTGATCGGCACGCCGAGGACGTTATAGATCACATCGTCTGAAGCGACCCTAGCCATTGGCGATCCAATCCGCGTAGGTCTGCGCGATCCCTTCTTTGAGGTCTCGCGCATTGTTCCAACCCAGCGCGTGCAGGCGCGAACTGTCCATCAACTTGCGTGGGGTACCGTCGGGCTTTGTGGTGTCCCACGTCAGGGCCGCGTCATAGCCGACGACCTCTGCAATGGTCTCTGCCAGTTCTTTGATCGTGACCTCAACGCCAGACCCCACATTGATGTGGTCGTCGCCCGAATAGTTGCGCAGGAGGAACACCAGAGCGTTAGCCAGATCATCACAATGCAGGAATTCTCGTAGCGGAGTGCCCGTACCCCAAACGACGACCTCTGTGTCACCACGCTCTTTGGCCTCGTGGAACTTGCGCAACAGCGCAGGAAGGACGTGGCTGGTCGCCAGATCGTAGTTATCTCCCGGACCGTAGAGGTTCGTGGGCATGGCCGAAATCCAGTCGCGGCCATGTTGTTTGCGGTAGGCTTGAACCAGTTTGAGGCCCGCGATTTTCGCAATCGCATACCATTCGTTCGTCGGCTCCAATACACCCGTGAGGAGGCTGGCCTCTTGGATCGGTTGATCCGCAAACTTTGGGTAAATGCAGGAAGAGCCGAGGAACAGAAGGCGCTCCACATCGGCCTCGTGGGCGGCATGGAGGATGTTCGCCTCGATCATCAGGTTCTCGTAGAGGAAATCCAAGGGGGAGGTAGCGTTCGCGTGGATGCCGCCGACCTTAGCGGCAGCGAGCACGATTGCGTCGGGTTTGGTTGCAGCCATCCAATCGTGGACTGCCTTTTGGTTCACCAAATCGACCACCTCACGGCCTGCGGTGATGACCTCGCAGCCCTCGGACGCTAGACGCCGCACGACCGCGCCACCGACCATACCGCGATGCCCCGCGACCCAGATGCGTTTGCCCGTCAGATCGTAGGTCATGTCAGCCCTCCAGCGCCACAGGCAGTTCGAGTCCGTATTCCCTGAGTAGTTGCAGACGCCGCGCGGATTTATGATCCTCGGCGACCATTTCAGCGCACATCTGTTGGGCGGTGATTTCTGGCACCCAGCCGAGCACTTTCTTGGCCTTGGTCGGATCACCCAGCAGGGTCTCAACCTCTGCGGGGCGGAAGTAGCGCGGGTCGATGCGCATGATCACGTCACCCACTTTCAGCGCGGGGGCCAAGTCTCCTTTTATGCCCGCCACAGTCGCTACCTCATCGACGCCTTTGCCTGTAAACTCGACCGAAATGCCCAACTCTGCGGCGGTCCACGTGATGAATTCGCGTACAGAATACTGAACGCCTGTCGCGATGACAAAATCCTCTGGTGCGTCCTGTTGCAGCATCATCCACTGCATCCGCACGTAGTCTTTGGCGTGGCCCCAATCGCGCAGGCTGTCGATGTTGCCCATGTAGAGGCAGTCTTCGAGGCCGAGCGCGATATTCGCCAATCCGCGGGTGATCTTGCGGGTCACGAAGGTCTCACCACGACGCGGGGATTCATGGTTAAAGAGGATGCCGTTGCAGGCATACATGCCGTAGCTTTCGCGGTAGTTCACAGCGATCCAATAGGCATACATTTTCGCCACCGCGTAGGGCGAACGCGGGTAAAACGGTGTCGTCTCGCGCTGCGGGGTTTCTTGGACGAGGCCGAAGAGTTCAGAGGTCGAGGCCTGATAGAACCGCGTTTTCTTCTCGAGGCCTAGGAAACGGATCGCCTCAAGGATACGTAGGGTGCCCATCGCATCAACGTCGGCGGTGTATTCAGGTGCTTCGAACGACACAGCCACATGGGACTGTGCGCCCAAGTTATAGATCTCATCGGGCTCAATATCACGGATCAGGCGGGTCAGGTTCGACGTGTCCGTCAGATCGCCATAGTGCAGTTTGAAGCGCGCATTGTCGGTGTGTCGATCCTCGTAAATGTGGTCGACGCGCTGGGTGTTAAAGGATGATGCACGGCGTTTGATCCCGTGAACTTCATAGCCTTTAGACAATAGGAATTCCGCTAGGTAACTGCCGTCTTGGCCAGTTACCCCCGTAATGAGAGCTTTTTTCATGAAGGTTAGCCTTTCGCTCCTTGTCCGCGCGCATAGACATCTTCGTATCGAATGATGTCATCTTCACCGAGGTAGGCACCCGTCTGGACCTCGATCAGGACCATCGGGACTTTGCCGGGATTTCTCATGCGATGTACCGCGCCGAGGGGGATGTAGACGGACTCATTTTCCGTCACCAATTGGACCTTGTCGTCGATGGTAACTTCGGCGGTGCCCGTCACGACAATCCAGTGTTCGGCACGGTGGTGGTGGCTCTGCAGGGACAGCGCCGCACCGGGGTGCACATGAATGCGTTTGACCTGAAAACGGTCACTGATGGCGAGGCTTTCGAACCAGCCCCACGGGCGATGATCTTTGGGGAAGGTGGTCGCCTGTGTCGATCCTTTGGCCTTGAGCGCGTCGACAGCTTTTTTCACGTCTTGGGCGCGGGACATGTCGGCGATCAAAACCGCATCGTTCATCGCGATGGCCATAACGTTTTTCAGGCCGATACCCACGACCTCTAATCGGTCGCTGTCAGACCGCAACAGGCTGTCGGCGCAATCAATCGCGGTTGCTTCGCCAGAGGTGACGACGCCGTTGGTATCCGCGTCGCTTTCGCGCCAGACGGCATCCCAGCCGCCCAAATCCGACCATCCGCCGTCAAAGGGCACGACCGACAGGTTATCGGCCTTTTCCATAACGGCGTAGTCGATGGAGATGTCTTTGGCCCCCGCCCAAGCCTCAGGCCCGAGGCGGCAGAAGCCGAGGTCGACATGACCCGTTTCAATCGCTGCCGTTACGGGGGCGATCAGGTCGGGGGCATGGGTTTCGAAGGCTGCGATGATGTCGCGAGCGCGGAAGAGGAATATACCTGCGTTCCAGAGGAACGACCCCTCGGCCAACATCTGTGCGGCGCGTTGGGCGTCTGGTTTTTCGACAAACCGTTTGAGCGCAACGGGTTGGCCGTCCGATGGGGTCGATAGTTCCAGATAGCCGTAGGCGGTTTCAGGATGGGTCGGGGTGATCCCAAAGGTCACGAGTTGACCGCTGTCAACGGCGCTGAGGCCAGCCTCAATCGCGGCTTTGAACGCCTTGGTATCAGGAATAATGTGGTCAGACGGGGCGACCAGCAGGACCGCATCAGGGTCTTTGCGCGCGACATAGAGGGCCGCGGCGAGGACCGCAGGCGCAGTGTTGCGGCCTTCGGGTTCGATCATAATCGCGCCGGGGTCGATGCCGACCTCTTGCAACTGCTCGGTCACGATGAACCTGAAATCGGAGTTGGTGATTACGATCGGTGCTGCGAAATTAGTGCCTGTCATGCGGAGGGCCGAACCTTGGAACAGGGTTTTGTCACCAACGAGCGGCACGAACTGCTTTGGATAGGACTTACGGGACAACGGCCAGAGCCGTGTGCCAGAACCGCCGCAAAGTATAATCGGTGTAATCATTTTCTATCCAAAGGTGTCGCAATGGGGCCGTGGTAGGGCCGTGTGGTAAATGTAGCAAGTGAACCGCAGCAAGTGCGCGGAAATTCCAAACATTTTCATAAAAATGTGCGGAACCTTCGCAGAGTATTTTGGGAAATGGTTAAAAATTCGAGAAGAAATAAGCAGTGATTTGAAAGACTCGGCGGCCAGATTTCAAATGGGAAAATTCACTGTCATAAGTGGACTGAAAGGGGTCATGATTTGAAAATTGATAAATTTGCGGGTCAAAAGATTGAAAATTAGCATCAATACAGTCAAAAAACCCATTTCAAAATTCGCGGCAAAACAGGATTATAGCTGAAACTTCCATTCTAGGTGACAGCAATGCCTGCACGGCCCATGACCGCGTTCACACGCTCTATGAAATTCGCTCCCGAAGCTGACCTGCTTCAATCGCTGATCCAGCAGGCCGATTTGTCGGCAGAGACACGCACCAAAATCTCGGCGCGTGCGGCGGATTTGGTTCGGAATATCCGCTCCTCTGCGGATCCGAGTCTGATGGAGCACTTCCTGTCTGAATACGGTCTATCGACCCGCGAGGGTGTCGCGCTCATGTGTTTGGCCGAAGCCATGTTGCGCGTGCCAGATGCGGACACCATCGACGCACTGATCGAGGATAAGATCGCGCCGTCGGATTGGGGCAAACATTTGGGTGAAGCGTCATCGTCGCTGGTGAACGCTTCGACTTGGGCGCTGATGCTGACGGGCCGCGTGCTCGACGATGAAAAGCCGGGGATGGCTGGTGTTCTACGTGGCGCGATCAAACGTCTGGGCGAACCTGTGATCCGCACCGCCGTTGGGCGTGCGATGAAGGAAATGGGACGCCAGTTCGTTCTGGGCGAAACCATCGCAAAGGCGCTCGACCGCGCGGCAAAGCTAGAGGCGCAGGGCTACACCTACAGCTACGATATGCTGGGCGAGGCTGCGCGCACCGCCGAGGACGCCCGCCGTTATGCGATCGCCTATTCCAACGCTATCGATGGGATCGCGGCGTCGTGCACCAAAGGCAGTGTTGAAGCGAACCCTGGGATTTCGATCAAACTCTCCGCGCTTCACCCGCGCTACGAGGTCGCCCACGAGGACCGCGTTATGGCCGAACTGGTGCCCGTGGTTCTGGGCCTTGCGCAAAAGGCTAAAGCGGCGGGGATGGGGTTCAACATCGACGCCGAAGAACAGGATCGTCTGGTCCTCTCGCTCAAGGTGATTGAGGCGGTTCTGTCCGACGAAAGCCTCGCGGGTTGGGACGGGTTTGGCGTTGTGGTTCAGGCCTACGGTAAGCGGGCAGGGGCGGCGCTGGATTGGCTGTATGAAACCGCAACACGCCTCGACCGTCGGATCATGGTGCGCCTTGTTAAGGGTGCCTATTGGGACACGGAAATGAAACTGGCGCAGGTGCAGGGCCTCGACGGGTTTTCGCTGTTCACCTCGAAGGTTGCGACCGATGTGAGCTATATTTCCAACGCGAAAAAGCTGTTTGATTACACCGACCGCATCTACCCACAGTTCGCGACACATAACGCCCATACGGTGGCCGCTATTCTGGAAATGGCAGAGGGTCGTCCGTTCGAATTCCAGCGCCTTCATGGCATGGGTGAACGTCTGCATGACATCGTGCTCAAGGACACTAAAGGCCGGTGCCGTATTTATGCGCCTGTCGGTGCACATCGTGACCTGCTCGCTTATCTCGTGCGTCGCTTGCTCGAAAACGGTGCTAACTCTTCGTTCGTGCACCAGATCGTGGACGAAGCCGTTTCGCCCGAACTGATCGCGACCGACCCGTTTGAAGCGGTCAAGACCGCGACTGCGCCGACCGGCCTTGTCCTCCCGTCCGAGATTTTCGGCGCTGGGCGTACAAACTCTAAGGGTTGGGATTTGAGCGATGAACAAACGCTGGCAGAGGTCTTTGCCGCGCGCGATGTGGCCTTGCCCAACGCTGGCCCAATCACGGTGTCGCCAGCGACAGGCGTAGAGGTTCCTGTGATCAATCCTGCAACGGGCGAAACCATCGCGACCGTGGTCGAGGCTGACAGCGCAACCGTTGAACGCGCCATTGCGGATGCAAAGGTGTGGTATGCGCCTGTTGCTGAACGTGCGGCGGTCTTGCGCAAGGCGGCTGACCTCTATGAGGAAAACTACGGTCTGATCTTTGCGGCCCTTGCCCAAGAGGCAGGCAAGACGTTGCTCGATGCTGTTGGTGAAGTGCGCGAGGCGGTCGATTTCCTGCGTTACTACGCGGATCAGGCCGAAGAGGCGGATCACTTCCCGCGGGGCATCTTTACCGCGATCAGCCCTTGGAACTTCCCCTTGGCGATTTTCACGGGCCAGATCGCGGCAGCGCTGGCTGTCGGGAACGCGGTCTTGGCGAAACCAGCAGAGCAAACGGCGGTTGTTGCGGCCATCGCTGTGCGGCTGATGATCGAGGCGGGCGTTCCCGCCTCTGCGCTGCAACTTCTGCCGGGGCAGGGTGGCACGGTGGGGGCTGCGCTGACATCGGACAAACGGATTGCGGGTGTGGTGTTCACAGGCTCGACCGATACGGCGCTGATCATCCGCAAGTCCATGGCGAAGCATATGTCTCCGTCTGCGCCGCTGATTGCGGAAACGGGTGGTCTGAATGCGATGATCGTCGACTCGACCGCGCTGCCTGAACAGGCGGTGCGCGATGTCGTGGCCTCGGCCTTCCAATCGGCGGGTCAGCGGTGTTCTGCCCTGCGCTGCCTCTACATCCAAGAGGACGTCGCCCCGCATGTGATCGATATGATCAAGGGCGCGATGGACGAGCTGGTCGTCGGCAATCCGTGGAGCCTGAACACTGACGTCGGCCCAGTCATCGACCAAGACGCTTATTCAGAAATCGGTGCCTATATCGACGCCGCCAATGGGTCCGTCCTGCATCAACTGCCCGTGCCGAATGCTGGGAATTTCATCGCGCCGACCATGATCAAGGTGAACGGGATCGAAGATCTGGAGCGCGAGATTTTCGGACCAGTGCTGCATGTCGCGACCTTTAAGGGGGCGAACCTGCAAAAGGTGATTGATGCGGTAAACGCAAAGGGCTTTGGCCTGACCTTTGGTCTGCACACCCGCATTGATAACCGCGTCCAAGAAGTCGCGGACGGCATCCATGTCGGGAACCTCTATGTGAACCGCAACCAGATCGGCGCAGTCGTCGGTAGCCAGCCGTTTGGCGGTGAGGGGCTGTCGGGCACTGGGCCAAAAGCTGGCGGTCCGCAGTACCTCTATCGATTTGCGGCACCGAAATCGGCAGCAAAGGGCGCGGATTGGGAAACGGCTGCGGACCTGTCGGATACCCAAGACGCAATCAACGCGGCCAAGTCTAATGGCATCATTCGTCAGATCGAACTCCCCGGTCCAACGGGTGAGGCCAACACGCTCTCTATCCTGCCGCGTGGCCCGATCCTCTGTATGGGTCCAGGGGTAGAGGCTGTAGCGGCACAGGTCGCAGCGGTCGAAGCCTTGGGCGGTGTTGCGATCGCGGTGCAAGGTGAACTGGCGCCCTCTGCGCTCGCCACGTTGAACGGGTTCTACGGTGCGATCTGGTGGGGCAACGGTGCGCGCCCCTACGTGGAGGCACTGGCGCGTCGTAAGGGGCCGATCATTCCGCTGATCACGGATATGCCTGACCTTGGTCATGTGACGCACGAACGGCACCTGTGCATCGACACAACAGCCGCAGGGGGCAACGCGGCCCTGCTCGCTGGATAAACAAAAACGCCCGCCACATTCGGCGGGCGTTTCTCTTAGTCCTCGCCAAAGAGGTCGCGGGTAAAGACCTTATCCGCGACATCCCGAATATCGTCGGTCATGCGGTTGGCGATGATCACATCGCATTGGTCTTTGAAGGCGTTCAGGTCGTGGATAACCTCTGACCCAAAGAAATCAGGCGCATCGAGGACGGGTTCGTAGACCACGACCTTGATCCCTTTCGCCTTCACCCGCTTCATGATGCCTTGCACCGACGACTGGCGGTAATTGTCCGAGCCCGCTTTCATCACAAGGCGATAAACGCCGACCTGCTTCGGCTTCATCGCGATGATGCGGTCAGACAGGTAGTCTTTGCGCGTGCGGTTCGCATCTACAATCGCAGCGATGAGGTTCTGCGGCACCTCAGAGTAGTTCGCAAGGAGCTGCTTAGTATCCTTGGGCAAGCAGTAGCCGCCGTAGCCAAAGGACGGGTTGTTGTAGTGGCTGCCGATACGGGGATCGAGGCTTACGCCTTCGATGACCTGACGGCTGTCCATGCCGCGCGACAGGGCATAGCTGTCGAGTTCGTTAAAGAACGCGACGCGCATGGCGAGGTAGGTATTGGCAAAGAGCTTGATAGCCTCAGCCTCGGACGGGTCAGTGAAAAGTACCTCAACGTCTTTGGTAATTGCCCCTTCAAGCAGAAGATCGGCAAAGCGGCGGGCACGGTCCGAGCGTTCGCCAACGATGATCCGGCTGGGGTGCAGGTTGTCATAGAGGGCGCGTCCTTCGCGCAGGAATTCGGGCGAAAAGATCACTTGATCCGTGTTCAGTTCTTCGCGCACGCGTTCGACAAAGCCCACGGGGATCGTCGATTTAACGACAATCGTAGCCCTGGGGTTCTGGGCGATAACGGCACGGATGACACCCTCAACCGAAGAAGTGTCAAAGTAGTTGTTCTGCGGGTCGTAGTTCGTGGGCGTCGCGACGATCACAAACTCTGCATCGCGATAGGCATCCGTGCTGGTCGTGGCCGAGAGGTTGAGGTTCCCGCGCGACAGATACTCTTCCATCTCTTTGTCAACGATGGGGCATTTGCCACCGTTCACCATCTGCACGCGGTGTTTCGAAATATCGACCGCGGTTACCTCGTTGTTCTGCGACAAAAGCACAGCGTTCGAGAGGCCCACATAGCCCAGTCCTGCAACGGCAATCTTCATATTAGACCTCGTAGTAATCGCGATACCAATCGACAAAGGCTTGCACCCCGTCACGGACATTCGTTTGTGGTTTATAGCCCGTCAGGGTCTGCAAAAGCGAGGCATCGGCCCAGGTCGCGGGCACGTCGCCCGCCTGCATTGGCATCATGTTGCGGGTTGCGGTTTTGCCTGTCGCCTTTTCGATCGCGGCGATGAAATCGGTCAGTTGCACGCTGTCAGAATTGCCGATGTTCACCACGCGCCACGGGGCCACAGGGGAAAGGCTATCGCCCTCGGGTACTTCGTCCAGACGTTCGGGAACTGCGTCAATCAGCAGGCGGATGCCTTCAACGAGGTCGGTCACATAGGTGAAATCACGCTTCATATCGCCGTGGTTATAAACGTCGATCGGATCGCCGTTCAGGATCGCCTTTGTGAACTTGAATAGCGCCATATCGGGGCGTCCCCACGGACCGTAGACGGTAAAGAAGCGGAACATCGTCACGGGCAGGTGGTAGAGGTGGGCATAGGAATGCGCCATCGCCTCTGTCGCCTTTTTCGTAGCGGCATAGAAGGACATCTGGTGGTCCGCTTTTACCGTTTCCTGATAGGGCATCACCGTGTTCGCACCATAGGCCGACGAGGTCGAGGCCAGCAGCATGTGTGCGGGTGGATAGGCGCGGGCGGCCTCTAGAATTTCAAAGGTGCCGACGATGTTGCTTTCCAGATAGGCACGCGGATTGTCGATTGAATAACGCACGCCTGCTTGGGCGGCGAGGTGGATGATGACGTCGGGGGTTTCCTCGGCAAAGAGGGACATCATCAGGCCCGGCGCTTCGATATTGTCGTTGATGACGCGGAAATTCGGGTTCTGTAGCAGGATCGACTGGCGGCGCTGTTTTAGTGCGACATCGTAGTAGTCCGACAGGTTGTCGATGCCGACCACGCGGAACCCATCGTCGAGCAGCTTTTGGCAAAGGTGAAACCCGATAAAGCCCGAAGAGCCCGTTACCAGTGCGGTTCGTTGTTGCGTCGTCATTCTTACAAAACCTCTGCGGCCACGCGGGCCATATATGTCTCAACCAGTTCGACCGCGTCTGCGGCGCTCTGGGATTGTGCGTAAACGCGGAATTCGGGGGCGTTGCCCGATGGGCGAAGGTGAACGACCTGACCATTGTCAAAATTCACCCGTAGGCCGTCGGTTAGATCAACGCTGTTGATGCTGCCGGAGGGCGCGAAAAAGGTCGCGCGCACGGTTGCATCTTCGATCAGGGACGAGAGGAATACGGCCGCCTTATCGCGGTTGATCTCTTGCACGCGGTCAGCGGCGGTAAAGCACGGCGGAAGTTCGGCAACGCAGTCGGCCAAGGATTTGCCAGCCAAGTTGGCCGAGGCAAGCGGGGCGATAATCGGCAATAGGCTGTCGCGGGTCATAAGCGGGGGCAGCGGGCCTTTGAGGGTTGCCTCGAACCCGATCAGGAACCCGCCGTTCGCCTCAAATCCGACCACATGATTGGCTGGGTTCTTTTGCGCCTCTTCCATTGCGGCGATCACATAGGGCGATCCGATCCGCGTCAGGTGGACCGATCCAAACTCTGGCATACGGCGCACCATGTCGTTCGACGACACTGGGGTGCAAATTGTATCGGCCGCGAGCAAGAGCGCGGTCATCACGCCCAGCACATCGCCGACAATGACTTGACCGTTTGCATCCGTGACCATCGGACGGTCCGCGTCCCCGTCGGTCGACACGATCGCATCGAGCCCGTGTTCGCGGCAGAGCGTTTCGAGCATGGAACGCGTCTCGGGATCGACGGCTTCGGTATCGACGGGGATGAACACCTCGGACCGACCAAAGCGCACGACAGTCGCGCCCAAGGCTGTCAGAACATCCGCCATGATGTCACGCGCGACAGAGGAATGCTCGTAGACGCCGATGGTCAGCCCATTGAGGCTCTCAGCGCCAAAAGCGGTCACATAGCGGGCAATATAGGGGGTAGTCGCGTCGACCTGGTCGAGCGCGCCATTGCCCGCTGCGGGAGCCTGTCTCGCGGCATAGGCTGCACTGATTGCGGCCTCGTCCTCTTTGCTGATTTCGCCCGATGGCACATAGAATTTCAGCCCGTTGCGGTCGGCGGGGATATGGCTGCCAGTCACCATCACGGCTGCCGCGCCTGCGGACATTGAGGCCAAGGCCAGTGCGGGGGTCGGCACTGCACCGCAATCCACCGCGCGAAGTCCGACGGCACGAGCCGCAGCGATCACTTGGCCCGCGATGTCAGGTGACGATGGCCGCAGGTCGCGCCCAACAAAGAGCGCACCACCATGGGGGCAGACCGACAAAAATGCCTGCACATAGGTTGTCACCAGCTCGGGGGTGAGTTCAGTGACAAGTCCACGCAAGCCACTGGTGCCAAAAGAGGGAGCCATCCGATAGTCCAAGATCAACGTTATAAAATATGGCGCGACCCTAGCGTTCAGGGACGATCATGCAACCTATAACGGCAAGCCACGGGCTTTGTTCAGAAAGATGTGGCAATCACGCATGGGTTCGGATTTGATCGCTGCAAACAAGGGGACCCCCATGACGCTACTTCAATCCATCACCCAATCCGCCGCTGATCCTGTGGAGAGCCGCCCAGACCCGTCCAAGGTCATCGCTGGCGATCCCGTCTTTACCTCGTGAGACATCGAAGATCGTGACGGCATCTATGCGGGGATTTGGCAGGCGACACCGGGGGTTTGGAAGGTGTATTATGACGAATGGGAATACTGCCGCATCCTTGCGGGCCATTCGATCCTGCGCGGGGATGATGGATCAGAGAAATCCGTTAAGGCGGGCGATAGCTTTATCATCCGACCAGGGTTTTCGGGCACGTGGGAAGTCGTTGAAACAACGGTCAAAGACTACGTGATCAAGGTGTAAAAGTGGGGGGATTTGGTGGAGCCTAGCGGGATCGAACCGCTGACCTCCTGCATGCCATGCAGGCGCTCTCCCAGCTGAGCTAAGGCCCCATCAATGTAGGCATTTCTGCCGTGCTGCGCTGATTATGCGCTGGCTCGGGCGGGTGCAAGTGCAAATTTCGCCCGAGCCGGAATTTTTTAGTCTTCGTCGTCGCCTGCAGCAACGTCGCCCAGATCGTCGAACGACACTGTATCGTCGTCGTCTTCGTCGAGCACATCATCGCCCAGATCTACGTCTTCGTCGTCATCATCGTCGAGGATCAGATCATCATCCGCGTCTTCGACCTTCATTTTCTTGGTCTGCGCGTCTTCTGCGTCCGCAATCATGGTGCGGGTTTTCGACGAGTCGATATTGACGACCTCGCCCGTGTAAGGGCTAACGATCGGGTTTTTGTTCAGGTCGTAAAAACGCTTGCCTGTGGTTGGGCAAATCCGTTTTGTTCCCCATTCTTCATTGGGCATGGCTATCCCTTCAATCTGTCACGCTCTTGCGGTGGAATGATGCCACCTGCCATAAGCCATCCATGGTGTCAAAGGCTTTGACACCGGTTTACATCAGGAACAGGCATATGAGCCGTATAACGCTTGCTGGCAACCCCCCGATTTCAGTGAATCTGCGCCGTTCTGCACGTGCGCGGCGAATTTCGCTGCGAATCTCGCGGTTGGATGGTCGCGTGACGCTGACAATGCCGACCCGCGTGGATGAACGCGAAGGAATCGCCTTTGTGCGGGAACGGGAGCTTTGGCTGCGGTCGCATCTGGACAAGATGGGAGAAGAGCGCACCGTCGGGATCGATGGGTCAGTCCTGTTTCGCGGAGATGAAGTGCCCGTTGTGGGCACCACTGGCAAACGGGTGCGGTTCACGGGCGAGGTGTTGGAGGTGCCCAACGATCCAGATCGGGCAGGGACGCGCGTTCTTGCCTTTCTGAAACATCAGGCCCGCGATGCCTTGGCCGAGGCGTCAGATCGCTATGCGGCCCGTCTGGGGCGTAGCTACGGGCGTCTGAGCTTACGGGACACACGGTCGCGCTGGGGGTCGTGCACCTCTGCGGGTGATCTGATGTATAGCTGGCGGCTGATTATGGCACCGCCAGAGGTGCTCGATTACGTAGCGGCCCATGAGGTCGCGCATTTGGTCGAGATGAACCATTCCCAAGCATTTTGGGATGTCGTGGCGGACATTTACCCCGACTATGAGGACCCCCGTCACTGGCTGAAAACCGAAGGTCAGGTTCTGCATCGGGTGCGGTTCAGCGATTGACGAGCGCAATTTTTGTGATCACAAACGACACATGATACCGTCTAGCCGCCCCACTGATCCCTCTGCCGCTGCCCATGAACGGGTGTATCGCACCCTGCGTATGCAGGTAATGCACGGAGAGATCATGCCGGGGGCTTCGCTCACCCTGCGCGGCATTGGCAAACAGTTCGACGTGTCTATGACCCCCGCCCGAGAAGCCGTCCGTCGTTTGGTCGCCGAAGGCGCCTTGTTCCTGTCCTCATCGGGGCGCGTTTCGACGCCAGAACTGTCCAACGAACGGATCGAGGAATTGGCGGCCCTGCGTGCGATGCTTGAACCCGAACTGGCGAGCCGCGCTTTGCCGCGTGCGCACTTTGCACTGATCGAACGGCTTGAGACGATCAATCAGGCGGTCAGTCAGATGGTCGCGCGGCATGATGCGATTGGCTATATCCGCATGAACCTAGAGTTCCACCGCACGCTCTATCTGCGGGCGCAGGCGCCCGCGATGTTGATGATGACGGAAACTGTATGGCTCCAGATGGGGCCAACGATGCGGGCGCTCTATGGGCGTCTGAACCGCAAAGAGCCGCCACCCCATCACCGTCTGATCCTATCAGCGCTCAAGGCAGGGGATGAACCAGGGCTGCGGCTTGCCGTGCGGGCGGACGTGACCCAAGGTCTACGGCTCCTAAGGGGTTAGGCTGTCGTGGGCTGACCCGCACCTGCGTTCGCGATTTTCTGGATAAGATCACGCATCACCTGTGCTGAAACCTGCAAGAGGGTCGCGATGCGGGCGATGGCGTCATATTCGACCTGCTCGACCTTGCCGTCGGCAAAGGCGATGCGCATTGCGGCCTCCATCACGATATGGCGGTCGTTTTCGCTTAGGTCCGCACCGATGGCCGAAACCGCGTCGCTGTCTTGGGCGGTGTAGTTGAGCATCTCGATGATCTGCTTCGGCGTATAAACGCAACCTGTGAGAGCGCTCAACGTCTGGGAAATCTGTTTGATCTCGCGTTGGTCATAGTCACCATCGCAGGTCGCGACATAGCACATCGCAGCCAAGGCATGGACGGCGGTTTCGTCGTTATAGCGGGACTTACGCGACCTGCGTTTGCTGGTCATGGCCTGCAAACCACCCCTGGAAGAGATGAGTTTCGTGAGCAAGCCGACACTTATGATCAACGCGATCAGACCATAGAACCCATAGTTGCGCAGTTTGATATCAGCAGGGGTTTCGGGAACGAGGGGCACGTCGGCGGGGAACAGGCCAGCGGCCTTGCCCATAATCATTTGTTGGAGCGTGAGTTCGAAATAGCTATCGGCCTCGCAACGGTTTTCAGCGAGGACATAGCCCTGAACCTCAAAGGTCATTTGGGCCGACAAAAGAACGATGCCTTCACCAAAATAGCAGAGCGACATCGGATTGCCGTTGGGATCAACTTGGTCCGTTTCGGCGACGAACCGCAGGTTCTCGCCAAAGCCTGTGTTCGGAATGGAATATCGCTTGGCCTCTGCCTGTGACGGTATAAGGGCTAGGGTCAATAGGACCGAAAACAGGGTCATCATTCCGCGCATATCGCAGGCTCCTCGTTAAAACTTGAGGACATTTGTGCCTGTGAATTGGGGCGGAGTTTGGACGGGATCGGGGAATTTCAGGAGCGCAAATGAAAAGGGCGGCCCGAGGGCCGCCCTTTGGAAGTCTTAGCTGTGGATCGGGCCGTCGCCGCAAGCCAGTGCCGCCTCGCGGACCGCCTCAGAGTAGGTCGGGTGCGCGTGGCAGGTGCGTGCCAGATCTTCGGCAGCTGCGCCGAATTCCATCGCAACGCAGATCTCGTGGATCAGGTCGCCTGCTGCCGGTCCAATGATGTGCGCGCCGAGGATGCGGTCGGTTGCCTTGTCAGCGAGGATTTTCACGAAACCGTCGCCCATAAAGACAGCCTTTGCGCGACCGTTGCCCATGAATGAGAATTTGCCGACCTTATAGGCGCGACCTTCAGCTTTGAGCTGCTCTTCGGTTTTACCAACCGAAGCGACCTCGGGTGCGGTGTAGATCACGCCCGGGATCACGTCGTAGTTCACGTGACCGGCCTGACCTGCGATAACCTCGGCAACAGCCATGCCTTCGTCTTCGGCTTTGTGCGCCAGCATCGGGCCTTCGATTGCGTCGCCGATGGCGTAAACACCCGGAATGTTGGTCGCGTAGTGACCGTTGGTCGCGATCTGACCACGCTGGGTCATCTCTACGCCCAGAGCGTCGAGGCCGAGGCCTGCGGTGTAGGGGCGGCGACCTGTGGCGACCAGAACGACTTCGGCGTCGATGCTGTGTTCGCTGTCGTCTTTACGCAGTTTGTAGGTGACGGTGTTCTTGCCTTTGCCTTTGGCAACGCCCTGAACCGCAGCGCCCATGACAAAGTTGAGGCCTTGTTTCGCGAGCATCTTCTGGAAGGTCTTTTGAACGTCGCCGTCCATACCTGGGGTGATCACGTCGAGGAATTCAACGACGGTCACATCAGCGCCGAGGCGTTTGTAAACCGATCCGAGTTCGAGGCCGATAACGCCAGCGCCGATTACAACCATCGATTTTGGGATCGATTTCAGAGCCAATGCGCCCGTCGAGGTCACAACGGTTTCTTCGTCAACTTCGATACCCGGTAGGGCAGAAGGTTCGGAGCCTGTTGCGATGATGATGTTCTTCGCTTCGTGGATATCGTCGCCGACTTTCACTTTGCCAGCTTCGGGGATGGAGGCCCAACCTTTGATCCAATCAACCTTGTTCTTTTTGAACAGGAATTCGATGCCTTTGGTGTTGCCGTCGATCACGCCTTGTTTGTAATCGAGCATCGCTGCCCAATCGACCTTGGGTTTCGCGACCTTGAGGCCCATTTTGCCAAAGTTCTCTTCGGCTTCGTGCAGCGAGTGCGACGCGTGCAGAAGGGCCTTGGACGGGATGCAGCCTACGTTCAAGCAGGTGCCGCCGAGGGTGTCACGACCTTCGACAACTGCGGTCTTCAGACCCAGCTGGGCGCAACGGATTGCGCAGACATAGCCACCAGGGCCGGCGCCGATTACGATAACGTCATAGCTGGACATAGCAGTCTCCTGTTCAGTAGCCACCAGTGTGGCAAGCGTAGTCAAAAGAGAATGGCAGATGCAATCATTGCCATTGTTGTGAGAAATCCGACCATCCAAATCAGGCTACGCCAAGGGCGCCAGCCGAAATAGTAAGCCGGAACGTAGAGAACGCGGGCCGCGAGGTAGGTCCAAGCGCAGGCCGCGGAAAATCCGGTTGTTTTGTCCCCCAGCACGACCACAAGGACCGCGATGGTGAACATGATCAGCGCCTCGAAGTGGTTGTTCATGGCGCGGAAGAGGCGGCCCGTTTTGGTGCTGACCATCTCCATCAAGGGTTTGGTCAAACGGTCAGGGTCACGGGGGCTTGTTGTGACACCAGCGCCGAGTTCGAGGTTTGCACGGATCGACATCCAGCCAAACTGTAGGCCTTGCAGCAAAGCGGCATATGCGAGGGCTTCGAGTTCGGGGGTCATGAGTTCAATCGGTGCCTTTTGTTGAGAGGCCGGGGGGCTGTCTGCCCCCCGGACCCCCGGAGAGTTGTTAGTGCGAGGTGAAAGAGGCGGGGCCTCTTTGCCTTACAGGTCCATCAACAGACGGCGCGGATCTTCGAGGGCTTCCTTCACGCGAACGAGGAAGGTTACAGCGCCTTTGCCGTCAACGATGCGGTGATCGTAGGACAGAGCCAGATACATCATCGGGCGGATGACGACCTGACCGTTGATGGCCATCGGACGGTCCTGAATTTTGTGCATGCCGAGGATACCGGACTGGGGGGGGTTCAGGATGGGCGAGGACATCAGCGAGCCGTAGACGCCGCCGTTGGAGATGGTGAAGGTGCCGCCCTGCATTTCTGCCATGGACAGTTTGCCGTCACGTGCACGCGCGCCTTTGTCAGCGATCGCTTTTTCGATGTCAGCAAAGGACATCTGATCCGCGTCGTTGATAACCGGAACAACGAGGCCAGTCGGAGTGCCTGCAGCGATACCCATGTTTACGTAGTTTTTGTAAACGATATCGGTGCCGTCGATTTCGGCGTTCACTTCGGGCACTTCTTTCAGAGCGTGCACGCAAGCTTTGGTGAAGAAGGACATGAAGCCGAGTTTGACTTTGTGCTTCTTCTCGAACTGGTCTTTGTACTGGTTCCGCAGAGCCATCACTTCGGTCATGTCCACCTCGTTGTAGGTGGTGAGCATGGCGGCGGTGTTTTGCGACTCTTTCAGGCGGCGCGCGATGGTCTGGCGCAGCTTTGTCATTTTTACGCGCTCTTCGCGAGCAGCGTTTGCTTCAGAGCGCGGAGCGGCAGGCGCAGCAGGAGCCGCTGCTTTAGGTGCGTTAAGAGCGTTCAGAACGTCCTCTTTCATCACGCGGCCGTCTTTGCCTGTGCCAGCAACAGAGCCAGCGGCCATGTTGTTTTCAGCCATCAGTTTCTTTGCGGACGGTGCGTCCTCAACATCTTTGCCAGCAGGTGCAGCAGCAGCGGCGGCAGGAGCAGCAGCAGGAGCCGCCGCCTGCGGTGCAGGAGCAGCGCCTTCGCCTTCGTTGATGTGGGCGAGGAGGGCGTCAACACCAACGGTGTCGCCTTCGTTTGCGACGATATCGCCCATCACGCCAGCTGCCGGAGACGGCACTTCGACGGTGACCTTATCGGTTTCCAGCTCGCACAGCATTTCGTCAACGGCGACCGCATCACCCGGTTTTTTGAACCAAGTTGCGACGGTGGCTTCGGTGACGCTTTCGCCCAGAGTGGGCACGCGGACTTCGATGCTCATGGTTATTTTCCTTCGATGGTCAGCGCCTCGTTAACGAGGGCTTCTTGTTGGGCTTTGTGTTGGCTGGCCAGGCCCGTTGCGGGCGATGCCGATGGAGCGCGACCAGCGTAGACTGGACGCTTGTGTTTCGCTTTGATGCGGGTGAGGACCCATTCGATGTTGGGTTCAACAAAGGTCCATGCACCTTGGTTGCGCGGCTCTTCCTGACACCAAACCATTTCGGCGTCTTTAAAGCGCTCAAGCTCTTTCATCATCGACTGTGCTGGGAACGGGTAGAACTGTTCCAGACGCAGGATGTAGACATCGTCGATGCCGCGTGCGTCACGCTCTTCGAGGAGGTCGTAGTAGACCTTGCCCGAACACATTACGACACGCTTGATCTTGTCGTCAGAGACGAGGTTCGCTGTCGAACGACCGGTTTTCTTTTCGGTGTCCGCATCATCCCACAGAACGCGGTGGAACGACGAACCTTCGGCAAAGTCAGCCATATCCGAGACGCAGAGTTTGTGGCGCAGAAGCGATTTCGGCGTCATCAGAACCAGCGGCTTACGGAAATTGCGGTGCAATTGGCGACGCAGGATGTGGAAGTAGTTCGCTGGGGTCGAGCAGTTTGCAACGATCCAGTTGTCACCACCACAGAGCTGCAAGAAGCGCTCGAGGCGTGCGGAAGAGTGTTCCGGACCTTGGCCTTCGAAGCCGTGCGGCAGGAGCATCACGAGACCCGACATCCGGAGCCACTTCGATTCACCCGAACAGATGAACTGGTCGAACATGATCTGCGCGCCGTTTGCGAAGTCGCCGAACTGGGCTTCCCACATGGTCAGAGCGTTCGGTTCAGCCAGCGAGTAGCCGTATTCGAAGCCGAGAACCGCGTATTCGGACAGCATGGAGTCGATCACTTCGTACTGAGCCTGACCCTCGCGGATGTGGTTCAGCGGGTAGTAACGATCTTCGGTCTGCTGGTCGATGAAGGCCGAGTGACGCTGCGAGAAGGTGCCGCGTGTTGCGTCCTGACCCGACAGACGAACGGGGTAGCCTTCGAGCTGGAGCGAACCGAAAGCCAGCGCTTCTGCGGTTGCCCAGTCAAAGCCAGTGCCGCTGTCGAACATCGCCTTTTTCGCTTCGAGCTGACGACCCACAGTTTTGTGCAGGTTAAAGCCCTCAGGAACGGTGGTCAGAGCCTTACCAACTTCTTTCAGGGTCGCTTCTTTCACCGCGGTTTTGCCGCGCTGATATTTGCCCTGCTTCTGACGGTCCATGTGCGACCAACGGCCATCGAGCCAGTCAGCCTTGTTCGGTTTGTATTCGCGGCCTGCTTCGAACTCTTCGTTCAGAAGGGCTTGGAACTGGGCCTTCATATCCTCGATCTCGCCTTCGGGGATCAGGCCGTCTTTGACCAGACGCTCTGTGTAAAGCTGGAGCGTGGTTTTGTGCTTTTTGATGCGGTTGTACATCGCCGGGTTGGTGAACATCGGCTCGTCGCCTTCGTTGTGACCAAAGCGGCGGTAGCAGAAGATGTCGATGACAACGTCTTTGTGGAACTTCTGACGGAATTCGGTCGCAACTTTCGCAGCGTGAACAACAGCCTCTGGGTCGTCACCGTTCACGTGGAAAATCGGAGCTTCAACCACGAGTGCGTTGTCGGTCGGATAGGGCGACGAACGCGAGAAGTGCGGCGCAGTGGTGAACCCGATCTGGTTGTTCACAACGATGTGGATGGTGCCGCCGGTGCGGTGACCGCGCAGACCCGACAGGGCGAAACATTCAGCCACAACGCCCTGACCTGCGAATGCTGCGTCACCGTGCAGAAGGATCGGCAGAACCGAGTGACGGGTCTGGTCGTTCATCTGGTCGGTTTTCGCGCGTGCCTTACCCAGAACAACAGGGTTCACCGCCTCAAGGTGGGACGGGTTCGCGGTCAGCGAGAGGTGCACTTCGTTGCCGTCGAACGAACGGTCGGACGATGCGCCGAGGTGGTATTTCACGTCGCCCGAGCCATCAACGTCTTCGGGTTTGAACGAACCACCTTGGAATTCGTTAAAGATCGCGCGGTAAGGTTTGGACATCACGTTTGCCAGAACCGACAAACGACCACGGTGTGGCATACCGATGACGATTTCCTTCACACCCAGCGCGCCCCCGCGCTTGATGATCTGTTCCATCGCTGGGATGAGGCTTTCGCCGCCGTCCAGACCAAAGCGTTTGGTGCCCATGTATTTCACATGAAGGAACTTCTCAAAGCCTTCTGCTTCGACCAGTTTGTTCAGGATCGCCTTACGGCCATTCTGGGTAAACGTGATCTCTTTGCCGAAACCTTCGATCCGCTCTTTCAGCCAGCCCGCCTGTTCGGGATCGGAGATGTGCATGTATTGCAGGGCAAAGGTGCCGCAGTAGGTGCGGCGCACGATTGCCATGATTTCGTTCATGGTCGCAACTTCGAGACCCAGAACGTTGTCGATAAAGATCGGACGATCCATGTCCGCAGGCGTGAAGCCGTAGGATTTCGGATCAAGCTCTGGATGCGGAACGGTGTCGCGCATGCCCAGCGGATCGAGGTCAGCGATCAGGTGACCACGGATACGATAGGCGCGGATGATCATCAGCGCACGGATCGAGTCCAGAACCGCGAGGCGAACTTGATCTTCGGTGATCGACGCGCCTTTTTCGGCGGCTTTCGCTTTGATCTTGTCGCCAGCCGCTTTGGCGTCTGCAGGCCACTGGCCATCCAGCGCAGCGGTCAGGTCGTCGTTCGGAACCGGCGGCCAGTCATGGCGGGTCCACGATGCACCAGCGGCTTCGGCTTTTGCCTCAGACGGAGTGTCGCCAAGCGAAGCGAAGAAATCGCGCCAGCTTTCGTCGACTGCATTTGGGTTGTCAGCATAACGAGCGTAGAGCTGCTCAATATACTCCGCATTGTGGCCTTGCAGGAAGGAAGATGCGTGGAACACGTCGTTCGGGGATTGATCGTTCATAGTTTGAACCTCAGTTCGAGGGGGCGGGAATGGTCAGGCGCGTCAACACAGCGTTCGACGCGGCAAGGGGCGGGACTGGCTCTGTTTCGGGAACCAGTTGAATAACGTAGATAGCGGCTTCGGTGCCGTCGGCCTGCATGCCCGAGAGGGTCATCATGCGGTAGCCGTCCGTCACGGTGACTTCGTGGTCGTCGTCTTGATCGGCACCGTCAAAGAAGTTGTCGGTCAGGCGACTGTCAGGGAGCGCGATCGCGCACTCAACCATCAGATCGCCATTGTCGGCACGGTAGCCTGCGAGCAAAAGCGTAGCGCCTTCTTGTTCAAGGATCGCGCGACCTTCGGTCAGGGTGTTCGCATCGGGCAGGGCGGTGGACGCACGATAGGCCATGATCCCAGCCCAATCCGACGGCTGTTCGGGCACGTTGATCGGCAAGAACGCATCAGTCAGGCGAGCAATCGCCCCAACGCGGTCAGCCACATCAATCCAACCCTCAGAGGCGAGGCCATCGACGTAGGACACCTTACCATCACGCGTTTCGTAGCAGGTATCGAACGGAGGAGAGAGGCGATCGGGATCGTTCGACGCGCCATAGGCAAAGGCGCTGACGAGGATCAGACCAAGCGCGGCAATCAGCATCACAAACACACGAGGTGCGAGCGTTTCGCGCGAGGTCGAAAAATCGAAAATGGGGCGAAGGCGGCACATATCAGCAGCCTCCGCCAATAGCTTTGCCCGAAAATGCGCGACGAGCGGCCAGCACGAGGCTGACCGCTGCGTTTTGCATATGACGAGCACGCGGGCGCATCTTAGCCCTTGATCGCTTTCAGCACAGCTTCACCGAGGGTTGCAGGGCTGTCTGCAACGATGATGCCTGCCGACTTCATAGCTTCGATCTTGGACTCTGCGTCACCTTTGCCGCCAGCGACGATTGCGCCAGCGTGACCCATGCGACGGCCCGGAGGGGCTGTGCGGCCAGCGATGAAGCCAGCGGTCGGTTTCCAACGGCCTTTTTTGCGCTGTTCAGCGAGGAATGCTGCTGCTTCCTCTTCTGCAGAGCCACCGATTTCACCGATCATGATGATCGACTGGGTTTCCGGATCGTCAAGGAACATGTCCAGCACGTCGATGTGCTCTGTGCCTTTGATCGGGTCGCCACCGATACCAACAGCGGTCGACTGGCCGAGGCCGATGTCCGCAGTCTGTTTCACAGCTTCGTAAGTCAGGGTGCCCGAACGGGACACAACGCCAACCGAACCACGCTTGTGGATGTGGCCCGGCATAATGCCGATCTTACATGCGTCAGGGGTGATGATACCTGGGCAGTTCGGGCCGATCAGGCGCGACTTGGAGTCGATCAGCGCGCGCTTTACCTTCATCATGTCGAGCACCGGAATGCCCTCGGTGATGCAGACGATCAGTTCCATTTCAGCGTCGATCGCTTCGAGGATCGAGTCTGCTGCGAATGGCGGCGGAACGTAGATTACGGTCGCGTTTGCTTCGGTTTTTGCTTTCGCTTCGTGAACCGAGTCAAAAACTGGCAGGCCGAGGTGCTCTTGACCGCCTTTACCAGGGGTCACACCGCCAACCATTTTGGTGCCGTATGCGATTGCCTGTTCCGAGTGGAACGTGCCCTGCGAGCCGGTGAAGCCCTGGCAGATCACTTTGGTATTTTCGTTTACAAGGATTGCCATTGTTTTAGCCTTTCACCGCTTTCACGATTTTCTCTGCGCCGTCAGACAGGTTGTCAGCAGCGATAACGTCGAGGCCAGAGTTGTTGATGATCTCTTTGCCTTTTTCGACGTTGGTGCCTTCGAGACGAACAACCAGCGGAACCTTCAGACCAACTTCTTTCACAGCAGCGATAACGCCCTCTGCGATCACGTCGCAGCGCATGATGCCGCCGAAGATGTTGACGAGGATGCCTTTGACGTTCGGGTCAGAGGTGATGATTTTGAATGCTTCGGTCACTTTCTCTTTGGTCGCACCGCCACCTACGTCGAGGAAGTTAGCAGGCTCTGCACCGTAGAGTTTGATGATGTCCATGGTCGCCATAGCGAGACCAGCACCGTTCACCATGCAGCCGATTTCACCGTCGAGAGCGATGTAGTTCAGGTCGAATTTCGACGCTTCCAGCTCTTTCGGGTCTTCTTCGGTGGTGTCGCGCAGTTCTGCGATGTCAGGCTGGCGGTAGATCGCGTTGCCGTCGAAGCCAACTTTGGCGTCCAGCAGTTTCAGACTGCCCGAACCTTCGAGAACGATGAGCGGGTTGATTTCCAGCATCTCCATGTCTTTCTCGATGAAAGCTTTGTAGAGGATGCCCATCAGCTTAACGCATTCTTTGACCTGAGTGCCCGAGAGGCCCAGAGCGAAAGCAATGCGACGGCCATGGTAAGGCTGGTAGCCAGTTGCCGGATCAACAGAGAACGAGAGGATCTTCTCAGGGGTCGACGCAGCAACCTCTTCGATGTCCATGCCGCCTTCGGTCGAGCAAACGAACGAGACGCGCGAGGTCTGACGGTCGATCAACAGGGCGAGGTACAGTTCGCGCTCAATGTCGGAACCGTCTTCGATGTAGATGCGGTTCACCTGTTTGCCAGCCGGACCGGTCTGGTGGGTGACGAGGGTCTTGCCCAACATCTGTTTTGCCATTTCGGCAGCTTCTTCGACGGAGAAAGCGAGGCGAACGCCACCCTTTTCACCGGCTTCAGGCTCTACGAATTTGCCTTTGCCGCGGCCACCTGCGTGGATTTGCGACTTAACAACCCAGAGCGGGCCGTCGAGTTCGCCAGCTGCAGTTTTCGCATCTTCTGCTTTCAGAACGGGGCGACCGTCGGAGACGGGAGCGCCGTAGCTGCGCAGAAGCGCCTTGGCTTGGTATTCATGAATGTTCATCGAGTGTCCCTCGCTGTGCTTCGGTTTGTACCGTCTAAGCACATGATGACGGTGCAAAGAACGTTTATTTTTAGTGTGAGCGGTAAAATCCGACATTTGTGATCACAGGTTTTAAGGGTGTGATCACAAATGTTGCGTTGCGGCATTCGCCATGCGTGTAAAGGCGGATTCGACTGTGAAGAGTCGCAAATAGAAAAAGGGCGGCCCGAAGACCGCCCTTTGCAATTCAAATGTCGTGTCGATTAGGACAGCGACGGGTCGATTGCTTTACATGCTTCGATCAGACCTTTGACCGCATCAACCGACTTGTCGAACATCTCTTGCTCTTCTTTGTTGAGCTTGATGTCGATGACGCGTTCGATGCCGTTGCCGCCGATTACGGTCGGAACGCCAACGTACATACCTTTAACGCCGATTTCGCCGTCACAGTATGCTGCGCAAGGCAGAACGCGCTTCTGGTCTTTGAGGTAAGCTTCAGCCATTTCGATAGCCGAAGTTGCCGGTGCGTAGAATGCGGAGCCAGTTTTCAGCAGGCCAACGATCTCTGCGCCGCCGTCACGGGTGCGCTGAACGATTGCGTCCAGTTTGTCCTGAGTGGTCCAGCCCATCTCTACCAGATCCGGGAGCGGGATACCGCCAACGGTCGAGTAACGAACCGAAGGAACCATGGTGTCGCCGTGGCCGCCGAGAACGAATGCAGTAACGTCTTTCATGGAGACGTTGAATTCGGTCGCGAGGAAGTGGCTGAAACGAGCCGAGTCAAGAACGCCAGCCATGCCGACGACTTTCTTGGTGGGCAGGCCCGAGAACTGCTGTAGAGCCCAAACCATCGCGTCGAGCGGGTTGGTGATGCAGATTACAAATGCGTCCGGTGCGTGAGCTTTGATGCCTTCGCCAACCGATTTCATAACTTTGAGGTTGATGCCCAGCAGGTCATCACGGGACATGCCCGGTTTGCGGGGAACACCAGCAGTCACGATAACAACGTCTGCGCCAGCGATGTCAGCGTAGTCGTTCGAGCCTTTGAAAGAGCCGTCAAAGCCTTCCGACGGGCCGGATTCAGCGATGTCGAGGGCTTTGCCCTGCGGGGTGCCTTCTGCGATGTCGAAGAGAACAACATCACCGAGTTCCTTGATCGCTGCGAGGTGGGCGAGGGTGCCACCGATCTGGCCAGCGCCGATAAGGGCAATCTTGGGTCGAGCCATTTTTCCGTCCTTGATAGGGGTTGTGGTCGGCGCAAGGGGTAGTCTTTTGGAACGCCGCAATCAAGAGTGCTGCGATGCGGCAAAGGGTTTCGCCTGTTGTTAAAAGGATGTTTGCGCTAAAAAACGGCACACAATGGTATGCCGTGGCGGATTTTCACAGGGAATCACACGGGTGATTCTAGGAAAAACAGCATGGACGGGACTCTTTTTTGGGTTTTGGCGACTCTTTCGGCGATTTCCGTCGGGATGAGTAAGGGCGGCTTGCCTGTCGTCAGCAACCTCGCCGTTCCGCTCCTCGCCCTCGTTATCGATCCCGTGGTTGCGGCTGGTCTCTTGCTGCCCGTCTATATCGTCTCGGATGTGGTTGGTGTCTGGACCTATCGGCATGAATTTAACAAACGGGTCATCGTGATCATCTGTGCTGGGGCCACTGTCGGGGTCGCGATTGGTGGTTTGACGGCTAGCATCACGCCCAAAGGGTGGGTGACGATCCTCGTGGGTTTGATCGGCTTAGTGTTCGCCCTCAACCTTATTTGGCGCCGTAATCGCGAGGTTCCGGCAAAGGCACCCCATACGCCATCGGGTCTGTTTTGGGGTGTCCTGACGGGCTTTACCAGCTTTGTGAGCCACGCAGGTGGGCCGCCCTATCAGGTTTGGGTTCTGCCGCAGAAACTGTCAAAGCTCGCCTTTGCAGGCACGTCGACCATCGCCTTTGCCTACATCAATTGGATTAAGATGGTCCCTTACGTGATGCTCGGGCAGGTGAACTTTAGCAGCTTAAAGATTGCAGGGTTCCTCATGGTGCCTGCTGCGATCTCTGTTCTGATTGGTGCGCGTTTGGTGCGGATCCTCCCCGATGCGGCGTTTTTCAAAATCGTAACGGGCGCGCTTTTGCTGATTTCGGTAAAGCTGCTGTGGGACGGGTTCGGGCAGATTTAACCGTCTCATCCCAAAGTATCGCTGCGATGCGGCAAAAAGCCTGTTGAATGAATCGAATGGATGAGGTCATCTTTGCGCAACTTTATTGCGAGGAAGAATCATGACCGACCGTCCGTTCCGTTCAGCTCTGTATATCCCTGGCTCGAAAGAGCGTGCTTTGGAAAAGGCGCGGGGGCTTCCTGTCGACGCAATTCTCTTTGATCTTGAGGACGCTGTTGCGCCCGATGAAAAGGTAAACGCACGCCACACGCTGAAAGAGGCGCTGTATCAGGGCGGCTACGGGAACAAATACCGTGTCGTGCGGATCAATGGTCTGGATACCGAATGGGGCAAAGACGACGCTGCTGAAACGCTCGAGATGGAGTGTGATGCGGTTCTACTTCCCAAGGTGAATTCGACCGCTGACGTTGACGCGCTGGCCGCGATCATCGGGGATAAGAAAATCTGGGCGATGATGGAAACCCCGCTGGGGATCATCAACGCTGCCTCTATTGCAGCGCACCCGTCGATCGAAGGGTTCGTGCTAGGTACCAATGACCTCGCCAAAGACCTCAACACCCGCAAGGCTGAACGTCGTGAACCGCTGCTTTATGCGCTGCAAGCTGCGCTACTGGCGGCGAAGGCTTATGGCGTGATCACCATTGATGGCGTCTATAACGCGTTCAAAGATGACGAAGGCCTAAAGGTCGAGTGCGAACAGGGCCGTGACATGGGCTATGACGGCAAATCGCTCATCCACCCTGCACAGGTCGACATCGCAAACGCGGCCTTTGCCCCGACCGAAGCCGAGATTGAACTGGCCCAGCGTCAGATTGCGGCCTTTGAAGAAGCTGAGGCGCAGGGGCTTGGTGTTGCGGTTGTTGATGGCAAGATCGTTGAAAACCTGCATATTGTGACGGCGCGGGCAACTCTTGCCAAAGCTGCGGCAATCGCCGCGTTGGATAGTTAATTCGGGCGGAGCGTTCCGCCCAAAGGGGGCGGAATGATTCTACTGATATTGGGCGTATTGCTATGGAGCGGCGCACATCTCTTCAAACGACTGGCACCCGAACAGCGGGCGGCTATGGGCGACAAAGGGCGCGGTCCGATCGCGATCCTGCTCTTTGTGTCTGTCGGCTTGATGATTGTTGGCTATCGCATGTGGTGGGCCGATCTGGCCTATGCGCCACCCGCGTGGGGCAAAAATGCGAACAACACGCTGATGCTGGTGTCGATGTATCTCTTTGCGGCATCGGGCATGAAAACTGTCATCGCGCGCAAGATGCGTCATCCGATGCTGATCGGCGTCATTTTGTGGTCGGTCGCGCACCTTCTCGCCAATGGCGACTGGGCCTCGGTCGTGCTGTTTGGCGGCATGTTGATCTGGGCGGTGGTGTCCATCGCGCTGATCAACGCACAGAACCCCGTTTGGGAAAAACCAGCACCTGCGCCCAAGGGCAAAGAGATCGGCGCGGCGTTCGGGTCACTCTTGGTCTACGGCGTGATCGCCTATATCCATATCCTGCTGGGCTATATGCCCTTCGGTTAATGCCGCTGCCTAACGGGTCGCGGCCAGCACAGGACGCGACCCAATGATTGCCTATCGTTTTCTCTCCGAGGATGACACCTCGGCTTTCTGCCACAAGGTGACCGAAGCCCTCTCCAAGGGTTGGCGCCTGCATGGCGATCCCACCTATTCCTTTGATGCGGCCCGCGGCGTGATGCGCTGTGGTCAAGCCGTCGTGAAAGACGTGGACGCCGACTATTCCCCAGACATGAAGTTAGGACAGCTATGACCAAAACCAATTCAGGCCGCTTCTTCGAAGACTACAAAGTCGGTGATGTGATCCGTCATGCGGTGCCTCGCACCGTGGCCGAAGGCGAACGCGCACTCTATCACGCGCTCTACCCAGCGCGTCATGCGCTGTATTCGTCGGACGCTTTTGCTGCGGATTGCGGTCTGGATGGATCGCCCTTGGACGATCTAATCGCGTTCCACGTGGTGTTTGGTAAAACTGTGCCTGACGTATCGTTGAATGCGGTTGCGAACCTTGGTTATGCCGAAGGACGCTGGCTGGTTCCTGTCTATCCGGGTGATACACTGCGGTCGGAATCCCAAGTGATCGGGGTAAAGGAAAACTCCAACGGGAAAACAGGCGTCGTCTATGTGCGCACACGCGGGTTCAACCAAAACGACGAGGTTGTGCTGGAGTATGTCCGCTGGGTCATGGTCCGCAAGGGCAACCTCGATGCACCAGCGCCCAAAGCTGTTCTACCCGACCTGAAAAAGGTTCTATCGGTTGAGGATCTGGTCGTTCCCGAAGGTCTGACCTTTGACGACTATGACTTTGGCCTTGCTGGTGAAGCACACCGTTGGGGTGATTATGAGATCGGCGAAGTGATCGACCACGTTGATGGTGTGACCATCGAAGAAGCTGAACACATGATCGCAACGCGTCTGTGGCAGAACACGGCCAAGGTCCACTTTGACCTGACCTTCCGCCCCGAAGGTCGTTTGATCTACGGCGGCCACGTGATTTCGATGGCGCGGGCTTTGTCGTTCAATGGTCTGGCGAACGCGCAGATGATCGTTGGTCTGAACGGTGGCGCTCATGCGAACCCGTGTTTCGCGGGGACAACGGTTAAGGCGTGGTCCGAAGTTCTGGATAAGGCAGAGACCGATGTGCCGGGCGTTGGCGCCATTCGTCTGCGGTTGGTTGCGACCAGTGACGGGTCGGTTGGTCAGTTGAAGGGCGAGGATGGTAAATATCTTCCAGGTGTCCTCCTTGACCTCGACTATTGGGCGCTGATGCCGATCTAAAACGCAAAACAGGGGCGTGACGCGAGTCGCGCCTCTGTTTCTTTATAGTTTCTGTCGGGAATTGGTTTTGTGATCACAGGTTAAAATTACGTGATCACAAACCGTTCTGTTAACGCTAAAACAGACATTTTTTGGGGTATCACCCTGATTGGATAGCGTGACAGAGCGGGAATTATACGTCAGAACAGACAGCGATGGCCCGTGTGCGCCTGCGTGCATGGCTGCCCAAATCCAAAGGGGACCCACATGGCTGAAAAATCCAAGGGCGTTGAACGTCCGCTTTCGCCTTTCATGATCGGCCCGTACTACCGGCCACAGTTGACTTCGATGACGTCGATCCTGACGCGCATCACCGGTAACGCACTGATCGTTTCGACGCTTCTGGTCGTTTGGTGGCTGTTCGCCGCAGCGACGTCGGAAAGCTACTTTAACTTTGCAAACGCTATCCTGACCTCTTTCGTGGGTGACGTTGTGATGACCCTCTCGGCGCTGGGCATCTGGTACCACTTCCTCGCTGGTCTGCGTCACCTCTACTTTGATGCGGGTCACGGGATGGACATCCCAACCGCTGAAAAGCTGGGCTGGGCCTGCATCATCGGGTCGGTCGTTCTGACCATCCTGACCATCGTGATCGTGTAAGGAGAACGGGATGCGTTATCTAACCGACCGTAAACGTGCCGTAGGCAAAGGCGCTTCGGGCACTGGCACCGAGCATCACCGCTACATGCAAGTGAGCGCTGTTGGCCTCGCGCTGATCGTGCCGACCTTCCTCTATATCTTTGGCCATGCGCTGGGCAGCGACTATGCGACTGTTCAGGCGACCTTTGCTCGTCCGATCCCTGCGATCCTAACGGGCCTCGTTCTGGTTTTCGGCCTGAAACACTTTAACGCTGGTTTCCAGATGATGATCGAAGACTACGCCCGCGGCACCGCCCGCAAGGCGTCAGTTATTTTCATGACCGCCTTCACTTATGCTCTGATGGCAACGGGCCTGTTCGCGCTCGCGAAGCTGGCTCTGTAAGGAATACGACCGATGGCATCATACGAATACGAAGTTCACGAATACGACGTGGTAGTTGTCGGCGCTGGCGGCGCTGGCCTCCGCGCGACCCTCGGCATGGCCGAACAGGGTCTGCGCACTGCGTGTATCTCCAAAGTTTTCCCGACCCGTTCGCACACTGTTGCGGCGCAGGGCGGTATCGCGGCATCGCTGGGCAACATGGGTCCGGACAGCTGGCAGTGGCACATGTTTGACACTGTTAAGGGCTCTGACTGGCTCGGTGATACCGATGCGATGGAATACCTCGCACGCGAAGCCCCCAAAGCGGTTTACGAGCTGGAGCACTACGGCGTTCCGTTCTCGCGCACCGAAGAAGGCAAAATCTATCAGCGTCCGTTCGGTGGTCACACCACTGAATTCGGTGACGGCCCACCCGTTCAGCGCACCTGTGCTGCGGCTGACCGCACCGGTCACGCGATCCTGCACACGCTCTACGGCCAATCGCTGAAGAACAACGCAGAGTTCTACATCGAATACTTTGCGATCGACCTCATCATGTCCGAAGACGGTCAGTGCACTGGCGTTGTGTGCTGGAAGCTCGACGACGGCACGTTCCACGTCTTCAATGCAAAGATGGTCGTTCTGGCAACGGGTGGCTATGGCCGCGCATACTTCTCTGCGACTTCGGCGCACACCTGTACGGGTGACGGCGGCGGCATGGTGGCTCGCGCTGGTCTGGCTCTGCAGGATATGGAATTCGTTCAGTTCCACCCGACTGGTATCTACGGCTCCGGCTGTCTGATCACCGAAGGTGCACGTGGCGAAGGCGGTTACCTGACCAACTCCGAAGGCGAGCGTTTCATGGAGCGTTATGCGCCCCAGTACAAAGACCTCGCACCGCGTGACTACGTTTCCCGCTCGATGACCATGGAAATCCGCGAAGGCCGTGGCGTAGGTAAAGATGGCGATCACATCCACCTGCACCTCAACCACCTTCCTGCGGCGGCTCTTGCAGAACGTCTGCCGGGTATTTCCGAGTCCGCGAAAATCTTTGCTGGTGTTGATGTGACCAAAGAGCCGATCCCGGTTCTGCCGACGGTTCACTACAACATGGGCGGTATTCCGACTAACTACTGGGGCGAAGTGCTGAACCCGACCGCGAAAGACCCGAACGCTGTTGTTCCGGGCCTGATGGCTGTTGGTGAAGCTGGCTGTGCTTCGGTTCACGGTGCAAACCGTCTGGGTTCGAACTCTCTGATCGACCTCGTTGTGTTTGGTCGTGCGGCTGCGATCCGCGCTGGTAAGGTTGTGAACCCAGACAGCGCGAACCCGACCCTGAACCAAGCGTCCATCGACAAAGCGTTCGATCGTTTCGACGGTCTGCGTCACGCGAAGGGCAACATGGCAACTGCGGAACTGCGTCTCGAGATGCAGAAAACAATGCAGTCGGATGCAGCTGTGTTCCGTACCGCTGAAACCATGAAAGAAGGCGTCGAGAAGATGACCGCCATCGCTGCGAAAATGGATGACCTGTCGGTCACCGACCGCAGCTTGGTCTGGAACTCTGACCTGATGGAAACGCTCGAGCTGGCAAACCTTATGCCGAACGCTCTGGCCACCATCCATGGCGCTGAGGCACGTAAGGAATCCCGCGGTGCGCACGCACACGAGGACTTCCCGACCCGTGACGACGAAAACTGGCGTGTGCACACCATTTCCCGCGTTGATGGGAACAAGGTGGACCTGACATATCGTCCGGTTGTCGTCGATCCGCTCACCACTGAAGCGGAAGGCGGTATCAGCCTCAAGAAGATCGCGCCGAAAGCACGGACGTTCTAATGCGGTTCGCGTTTGTTGCATTGGCTGTTGTCGCAGGCCCCTTGCTCGCTGGTTGTGGCGAGCAGGTCCTGTCGATGACGCCAGCGACCTCGGTCGCGGAATGCCAAGCGCAATATGACGCGGCCTTGAACCGTCCGAACTATTCGTCGTCTGGCGCTGGTGCCCTGTTTGGCCGTTCGGTTTCGCGGGGTATCCTCGAGGGCGCGTTTAACCAGTGTGTTGCGCGTGTTGGCGGGACTGTCGGGGCTACGCCCGAAGCGGTCTGGATCGTCGATGCGCCGCAAACGTCGACTGTGCCTGTCGCGTCGTCCACCAGCTGTTTGCCAGGTGGGGCGGCCTTGCAAGGGGGGGTAGGATATTGCGTGCTGCGTTGATCCTCTGCCTTCTGGCCTTGTCTGCCTGTGGTCCGATGTCGCCCGAAAAGGCGGCGGAAAGATGCGAAGAGCGGGCGCGTATGGCGCAAGGTCCTACCGGACATCTGACGCTTGGCGTAAACTCGTCCACAGGGGGCTATGTTGGTGGGTCAATCGGGGTTTCGTCCGATTACCTACGCGGTGCCGATCCAATGCTGGTCTACGAACGTTGTGTCGTTGACCTCACTGGACAGGACCCAATCCGACAGCCGGACCTGCGTGAATGAAAAGGATGACAGGCATGAAACGGATTATCGCACTAGGGACCATCGTTGCCGCTCTGGCAGGATGCACCACTGACAACATGGCAGAGATGACGGCAGAGGCAAAAACTGACGCCGCTCGCGCTGTTGTGGTCCCCATTGTGATGAACACCGAACTGCCCGGAGGTCACACGATCCCCGAATCCATCGCCACGGCTATGACCACCTGCATCATCGAAAACTCGACCGATGTAGAACTGACGGCTCTTGCCGCAGCGGCCGTAACCGGACCTACCGCAGACACCAATTACATGGTGTCCAATATTCTCAGCCGTTCCTCCACGACCGCCTGTGCGTCTCGCGCACTAACGGGCGGCGCGGGGGCATGACCTTAATCGCAGGAGCCTAAACCCATGGTTCAACTTACGCTTCCCAAGAACAGCCGTCTGACCGTCGGCAAAACCTGGCCCAAGCCCGAAGGTGCAACGAACCTCCGGTCGTTCCAGATTTACCGCTGGAACCCTGACGACGGGAAAAACCCGCGCATCGACACCTATTTCGTCGATATGGACGATTGCGGTCCGATGGTTCTGGACGGCCTGATCTACATTAAGAACAAGATCGACCCGACCCTGACGTTCCGCCGTTCGTGCCGTGAAGGTATCTGTGGCTCTTGCGCGATGAACATCGACGGGATCAACACGCTGGCCTGTATCTACGGTCTCGATGAGATCAAGGGCGACGTTAAGATCAACCCGCTGCCGCACATGCCAGTGGTCAAGGACCTTATTCCTGACCTCACCCACTTCTACGCACAGCACGCGTCGATCATGCCATGGCTGGAAACCAAAACCAACCGGCCGGCAAAAGAATGGCGCCAGTCGATCGAGGATCGCAAGAAACTCGACGGTCTGTATGAGTGCGTTATGTGCGCATCCTGCTCGACCTCCTGCCCGAGCTACTGGTGGAACTCTGATAAATACCTCGGACCTGCTGCGCTGCTCCACGCATATCGCTGGATCATCGACAGCCGTGATGAGGCAACCGGCGAGCGTCTGGACGAGTTGGAAGATCCGTTCAAACTCTACCGCTGCCACACCATCATGAACTGCGCAAAAACCTGTCCGAAGGGTCTTAACCCTGCGAAGGCAATTGCGAGCATCAAGAAGATGTTGGTCGATCGCCAAGGCTAATTGCCAGCGATTGCACGCTAAAGGTGAGGGCCCTGCCATGTGCAGGGCCTTTTGCGTTTCTGCCATGCAGCGTAATCATGCTGCATATGCAAAAAGATAAGTTAATACTCGTTCGTATAGTGCTATGATGTGGTCAGGGCGGAGTATCGAGTGATTGGAGCCTATGATGAACATCGCCATTCGAAATCCAGAGGCTGCTGCAAAAATCGTTCTATCGACTGACGCGATGGAGCAGTGGATTGGATATTACACTTACGAAAAACCTAAGAAGATCAAAGCTGTGCGGAATTTACCCGTATTGGATCAAATGTTCGCTTATTACGACGCATGATCCAGCCATGACTTTAGACTAAAAAGCCCCGGATGATCCGGGGCTTTATTGTTTTATCCGTTGCGGTGTGCGCGATAGGTGCTCGCGTTCGGGCAGAAGGTCATATCTTCGGCAGAGGCACCCTTGGCCAGAGCGGATTTGCAGGCGCCGTTTTTGCCGCAATAGGCGCAGCGACGCGCAACTTCAATCTGTTCACCAGAGGCGCGTAGGCTGTCGACCTTCACGTCAAAAAGCCCAGCCATCGCTTCCATTCGCTCAACCTGCTCGGCTGGCATGTTTGCGATCTTTCGCATTTCACCACGTGTGAGGTGCAGTTCGTTCACCGCGTTCAAATCTGGGTTAATGGCATCTTGTTCGATGCGCGCCTGTTCACGGACGTGATCAACAATTTCGGATACGTAAGACATTGGGTGGCACTCCAAATTGGGAACTGTGGCCATTTGAATCCAAAGCGGGGGAATAAACTTGATTGGGATCAAATTGGGCGGGATATTGAGGGTCGATCACTCAGATAGGTTCAAAACGTGTCAAATATCCCAGAAGATGCAGAAAAACGGCGCGCTATCGCTCCGGTAATCTGTTACCCGACCGAAACTTTGCCACGCCCAGCGATGGATTTGTATCGCGCGGCGCTCGACTCGGCTGTCGAAGGGCCCGTGGTCATCGTGCCGCCTCGCGATGCCGCGACGATCCGCGTGCCTGCTGGGTCGTTCCTGCGCATCGGCTGCCCTGAGGGGCCTCAGGTCGGTGATTTGAACCTGTTCAACGCGCAGAATCTGGACGAGCGGTTCTATTCTGGGAAAACGCGCGCACTCCACGGTACGCATGTGACCGAAGGCGATCAGCTCTGGTCCTGTTTCCCCTATCTGCGTCCAATGGCGACCGTCGTAGTGGACAGCCTTGCATGGTATGGCGCGGATGAATTTGGTGGGCGTGTGCATGACGTGATCGGCACGCGATGCGACCCCTACACGGGCCGTGCCTTGGGCGGGGATCACTACCACTATTGCTGTCATTCAAACCTGACGCGTGCCTTGGCAGATGATCAAGGCGTGAGCCTGACCGAGGCCGAACCGCGTGTGCACGATGTGCTGAACGTGTTCATGTGCACAGGCTTTACCCGCGATACGGGCCAGTATTTCATGAAGGCCAGTCCTGTGCGCAAAGGCGATCACCTCGATCTCTTTGCGGAGGTCGATCTGCTGGCGGTGCTGAGTGCCTGCCCAGGTGGGGATTGTGGATCGGAACATTCGTCCGATACAGCGGCCTGCTAT
>NZ_JBWKMA010000023.1:0-67790 GCF_056431045.1 Aestuarium zhoushanense | reverse complement strand
GGGGGCGCTCCCCCCACACCCCCGAGATATTTAAAGCACAAAGGCTGGATCAGAGGTCGCGCAGGAAACGGCGGAGGACTTTTTCCAGTTTGGCGGCGCCCAGAGGGGCCATCGCTTTGGTATGTTCGTGGCTGATCGCCTCATCGCTCATGCCTGCGGCCATGTTGGTGATGGTTGAGATGGCCGCAGCACGAAGGCCGAGGAAGCGCGCGAGGATGACTTCTGGCACAGTGGACATGCCAACAGCGTCAGCGCCCAGCGTGCGGATTGCACGGATTTCGGCTGGTGTTTCAAACGAAGGGCCAGAATACCACGCATAGATGCCTTGATGCAGGCTGACCTCTTCGTAGGCGGCCGCAAAGAGGAGCTTTTCACGTAACTCAGGCTCGTAGGCGTCCATCATCGGGACAAAGCGTTTGTCCGAGGGTTCACCGATCAGCGGATTGAGGCCAGAGAAGTTGATGTGGTCCGTCAGCGCCATGATCGAGCCCGTCGGCATATCGGGGCGGAGCGACCCTGCGGCATTGGTTGCAATCACCGTGTCAGCGCCGAGTTCGCAGAGGACTTCTAGCGGGATGCGCATTTCATCAGGTTTGCCGCGTTCGTAATAGTGCGCCCGACCGCCAAAGACAGCGACGCGCACGCCTTCGAGTGTGCCAATCACGAGGTTCGGGTTGTGCCCCGATACGCCCGCATGGGGGAACCCCGGCAATTCGGAGTAGGGGATCGCCACGCCTTCGACCGCGCCAGCGAGATGGCCTAGGCCAGAGCCGAGGATCAGGCCCAGTTTGACGGGTTCTTCACCTGCGTGATCGCGGATGATTTTTAGTAGTTTAGCGTTCTTTGACATAGGCTTCTCCGCCCGCGCGCGGCGGGATAGCTTTGCCGACGAAACCAGCAAGCACGATAACGGTTAGGACGTAGGGCAAGGCGTCGAGGACTTGAGTCTGGACGCGGATACCAATGGCCCGTTCAAGGATGTCGGGGCGAATGGCGAGCGCCTGTAGGTAGCCAAAGAGCATCGTTGCACCCAGTGCCTGCCACGGACGCCATTTCGCAAAGATCAGCGCGGCGAGGGCGATGTAGCCACGGCCCGCGGTCATTTCACGGACAAAGCCCGCCTGAAGCCCAGTGGACAGGTAAGCGCCCGCAAGACCGCAGAGCACGCCGCAGATGATCACAGCCGAATAACGCATGCGGTAGACCGAGATACCAGCCGTGTCCACCGCGCCCGGATTTTCGCCAACAGCACGGAGGCGCAGGCCGAAGCGGGTGCGATAGAGGGTCCACCAAACGAAGGGAACGATCAGGATACAGAGGTAAACGATGATCGTGTGACCCGACAGAAGTTCGGAATAGACTTTCATCGGGAGGTCAGCTTTGGCGATGTCACGGATGCGGGTTAATGCGCCGGGGAATTGGATCGATTCAAAACGAGCGGCACCCGACAGTGACGGTGTGCGGCCACCTTCGCCGAACCATGCTTGGGCCGCGACGACGGTTATGCCTGAGGCGAAGAAGTTGATCGCAACGCCTGAAATCAACTGGTTCCCACGGAAGGTGATCGAGGCGAGCCCGTGCAGGAGCGACAAGACCACCGAGGCCAAAACACCAGCGATGAGGCCTAGCCAAACGCTGCCCGTGGTAAAGGATACGCCAGCCGCGAGGAAGGCTGCGATCAGCATTTTCCCCTCAAGGCCAATGTCGAAAATCCCAGCCCGTTCAGAGTAGAGGCCCGCAAGGCATGCCAGCAGCAACGGCACGCCGAGGCGCACTGTGCCGTCGAGAACCGCAATGTCGAAAAACGCGAGAAGGTCCATCAGTTTGCCCCCTTACGGCCAAATGCCACGAAGAGTTTTTCGATTGGCATGCGCACCATATTGTCGAGCGCGCCTGTGAATAGGATGACGAGTGCTTGGATCACGGTGACCATTTCGCGCGGGATGCGCAGTTCGGCCGAAAGCTCTGCGCCGCCTTGGTAGAGGATGCCGAATAGGATCGCGGCGATCAGGATGCCGACGGGGTGGTTGCGGCCCATCAGCGCCACCGCGATGCCGATGAAACCCGCGCCCTCAACCGCGTTGAGAACCAGACGTTCCGCTTCGCCCATGACGTTGTTGATGGCCATCATGCCCGCCAGACCACCCGAAATGAGCATTGCGATCATGATGATCTTTGTCGGTTTAATGCCCGCATATTTTGCAGCTGTTTCGCTTTGCCCAAAGGCGCGGGTTTCGTAGCCGAGCTTGGTTTTCCAAATCAGCGCCCAGACAAACACGCAGGCCAGAAGCGCGATGATCAGGGCAAAGTTCGCAGGGCCACGGTCCGAAAAACTGATGCCCACCGCGCCGAGGATGGCAGAGAGGTTAGGGAGGTGCATCGCCTCAGCAAACGATGGGGTTGCGGGTTCCATGCCGCCGGCCTTGATCGGGCCATTCAGGAGGAAGTTCAGCAACGGGTAGGCCATGTAGTTGAACATGATCGTGGTGATCACGATGTGGCTACCGCGTTTTGCTTGAAGGTAGGCAGGAATCGCTGCCCAAGCCGCGCCAAAGACCGCCGCGGCAACACCGCCGCCAATCAGTGCGAGTGTCCAATGCGGCCAAGGGATGTAGAGGCAAGCGAGCGCTGCACCGAGGCCGCCGATATAGGCCTGACCCTCGCCGCCGATGTTGAACATGCGTGCGTGATAGGCCACCGCCACGGCAAGGCCCGTGAAGATAAAGTTGGTCGCGTAGTAGAGCGTGTAGGACACATTCGCGCTATTGCCCAACGCGCCCTTGACCATGATGCCGAGCGCATCTATCGGGTTGTGCCCGATGGCCAAAATCACGATGGCAGAGATGATCGCGGCCAAGACCAGCGACAATACAGGGACAAGGACCACATCGGCCCAGTTCGGCATCTTTTGCATCAGGCGGCATCCCCTTGAACACCAGCCATTAGCAGGCCGAGTTCCTGAACATTGGTGTCTTGTGGCAGGCGTTCGCCCATGATCCGTCCGTCAAACATCACGGCGATCCGATCAGAGAGCGACATGATCTCGTCCAGCTCGACTGACACTAGGAGGATCGCTTTGCCTTGGTCGCGTAGGGCGACGATTTGTTTATGAATGAATTCGATTGCGCCGATGTCGACGCCACGGGTTGGCTGACCGATCAGAAGCACATCGGGATTACGTTCGATTTCGCGCGCGACAACGATCTTTTGTTGGTTGCCGCCAGAAAAGTTCTTGGCGGCCAAAAGCGGGTTGGGTGGGCGGACGTCAAAACGTTCCATCTTTTCGGCGGTATCTGCCTTGATTGCAGCGTGATCCATAAAGAGGGCGTTTTTCTGGTAGCGCGGGTCGCTGTGGTAGCCGAATGCCGTGTTTTCCCAAGCGGAGAAGTTCATCACCAGACCTTCGCGCTGACGATCCTCTGGCACGTGGGCGATGCCACGTTTGCGGCGGCTTTGTCCGTCGGAGTATTTCCCAGTTAGGTCAATCGGTTGGCCGTTCACTGTGATGGTGCCAGTTCCCTTTTCGTAGCCACCCAGTACTTCGAGCAGTTCGGACTGACCGTTCCCCGCAACGCCCGCGATGCCGAGGATTTCACCTGCGCGGATGTTGAACGATACGTTTTTGACACGATGGACACCCTGCGCATCGGTGACATTTAGGTTCTGCACGTCCAGGATCACGTCCCCTGGTTTTGCAGGGACCTTATCGACCTGAAGCAGAACCTTGCGTCCGACCATCAGCTCAGCCAGTTGGGCGGGATCGGTTTCAGCGGTTTTGACGGTCGCGGTCATTTCCCCGCGACGCATGACCGAAACCGTGTCGGTAATTTCCATGATTTCCCGCAGCTTATGGGTAATCAGGATAATCGTTTTGCCCTCTTCACGAAGACGGCCAAGGATACGGAATAGTTGGTCCGCCTCAGCAGGGGTCAGAACGCCCGTCGGTTCGTCGAGGATCAGAATGTCGGCCTGACGGTAGAGCGCCTTGAGGATCTCAACACGTTGCTGCATCCCGACGCCGATCTCTTCGATAATGGCATCTGGGTCCACGTGGAGTTCGTATTCTTCGGACAGTTGCTTTAGCTCTTTGCGCGCCTTGTTCAGCGAAGGGCGAAGCAAAAATCCGTCCTCAACGCCCAAGATGACGTTTTCGAGGACGGTGAAATTCTCAACCAGTTTAAAGTGCTGGAACACCATCCCGATACCAGCCGCAATTGCCGCCTGACTGTCTGGGATTTCGGTCTTTTGCCCGTTGATGAATACCTCGCCCGCGTCCGCCTTGTAGAACCCGTAAAGGATCGACATGAGCGTGGATTTCCCCGCGCCGTTTTCCCCAATGATTCCGTGGATCGTGCCGGGCATAACGCGAATGGAAATGTCTTTGTTTGCCTGAACTGGCCCAAAGGCCTTGGAAATTCCGACGAGTTCGATGGCAGGTGCGGGTGCGGTCATTCTCTGTCCCTCGGGCAGATAGAAAAGCCGCGCCGGATAATAACGGCGCGGCCCAATATGCGTGGATCGTTCGACTTAGAAGTCGAGAACTGGGCAGGTTTCGTCCGACATGTAGTCGTGAACAACCAGCTCGCCCGATGCGATCTGAGCAGATGCCGCGTCAACCGCTGCTTTCATTTCGTCGGTGATCAGGTCAGCGTTGTTTTCGTCGAGCGCATAACCAACGCCACCGTTCGACAGACCCATCACGTTGAAGCCTGCTTCGAGGTCAGCACCAGCGGTGAAGGCGTCATAAACAGCGTTGTCCACGCGCTTCATCATCGAGGTCAGAACCGAACCCGGGTGCATGTAGTTCTGGTTGGAGTCGACGCCGATCGAATAGACGCCTTGGTCCGCTGCGGTTTGCAGAACGCCAACACCAGTGCCGCCAGCCGCAGCGTAGATCACGTCAGCGCCTTGGCTGATCTGTGCGAGGGTGAGTTCCGAACCTTTAACCGGATCGTTCCATGCAGCAGGGGTGGTGCCGGTCATGTTTGCGATGACGGTCGCGTCAGGGTTCACAGCCAGCGCGCCTTGAGCGTAGCCACATGCGAATTTGCGGATGAGCGGGATGTCCATGCCGCCGATAAAGCCAACGGTGCCGTCCTCAGACGCCATCGCAGCCAGCATACCAACGAGGTACGAACCTTCGTGTTCGTTGAACACAACCGACTGAACGTTCGGTGCATCAACAACCATGTCGATGATCGAGAACTTCAGGTCAGGGTATTCAGGTGCAACAGCTGCGAGGGGGGTTGCCCAAGAGAAGCCAGCCATAACAATCGGGTTGTTGCCGTCTTCAGCAAAGCGACGGATCGCCTGTTCACGCTGCGCGTCCGAGGTGATTTCGAATTCAGCAAAGCTGCCGCCGGTTTCTTCGGCCCAGCGGGTCGCGCCGCCGAATGCTGCTTCGTTGAAGGATTTATCGAATTTGCCGCCAAGGTCAAAAATGATTGCCGGATCGGCGAGCGCAGCGCCTGCGGTCAGGGCAAGGGCAGCAGATGCGCCGAGGAATTTTGTGACGAGGGTCATTTAGTATCTCCCAACTGGTTTTGCCCCGGAGCCGCAGCGGCCCGCGTGGGCGGACATCTCTCGTGTCTGCTGGAATTAGGGCTGTTTACGCTCTGGGGGTCAACCGGATTCTCACGTCACTTGGTGTCGCTTTGATCAGATGATCAATAATTTAGCGTTGTGAGAGCGGTAATTGGAGCAAAAGCGCGTCAATCCGCGCACCGTCGGGTGTTCTGTAGTAATCTTTACGAAATCCCGAATCGACAAAACCGACAGAGCGGTAAAGCCCGATGGCTGTTGCGTTATTCGCCGCAACCTCAAGAAACATATTTTCTGCGCCACGCTCTTTTGCCGTGTGGAGTGCGAGTTCCAGCAGTCCGCGCCCTTCGCCCGTGCCGCGCGCAGAGGGCGCCACGCAGATCGTCAAAAGTTCTGCCTCGTCCAGAACAACGCGGATCACGGCAAAACCGTTCTCTGACGTGATACATGCCGTGAACCTGTCGTCCATCATCCCCCGGAGTTCATCCGCCGACCACGGTCGTGGCGTCGAAAAACACTCCGCGTGAATTTGGGCGAGCGCGTCGGCGTTCACGGAAGGATCACCGGAGCAGGGTCGCGCGGGGGGGCTGCATCCGCCGCCCGCACATAGAGCGGCGCAGGGCGTGGTTGGGTCTGGCCCAAACGCTCTGCCGCGACGCGGGCAATGTTTGCAACATGATCGGCGGCACTCAGCACAGGCGCGATAGGCCCGTCGATGGGATGATCCGCAACTACGATCATTTCGGGCGCTTGTGGGCCATCAACGGTGAAATGCTGGAGGTATGTGCTGCCCCGTGGGGCGTCGATCAGTGCCGTGATGGGGATGGGCAGGCCATGTGTCAGCGCCTCAAACCCATTCACCCCAATCGCGGGGATCGATAGGCCGAGGGCCAGACCACGCGCCGCTGAGACGGAAATGCGGATGCCCGTAAAATTACCAGGCCCAGTGCCGACACCGATCGCATCCAGATCGGACCACGTGAGCCCCGCGTCAGAGAGCGCCTCGGTCAACATCGGCATCAAATGCTCTGCCTGACCTTTGGCCATTTCGTCGATGCGGGTGGTGATCGTGTCACCCTGTAACAAAGCGGCGGCGCAATGCGCCGCCGATGTATCAAATGCCAGTATCGTTGGTGACTTAGGCAGCAACGGGGCGCACCTCGAGCACTTCGGGAATGTAGTGGCGCAGCAGGTTCTCAATGCCCATTTTCAGGGTCAGGGTCGAAGACGGGCAACCAGCGCAGGCACCCTGCATGTGCAGGTAAACGATGCCGCGATCAAAGCCATGGAACGTGATGTCGCCGCCGTCTTGAGCCACCGCAGGACGCACACGTGTATCGAGCAGTTCTTTGATCTGGTTGACGATATCGGTATCTTCTTCGCTATGATTGTCCGCGTGACCACCAGAGCCTTCGCCGCTCATCACAGCAGCGCCCGACTGGAAATGCTCCATGATCGCGCCAAGGATCGCTGGCTTGATATGGTCCCATTCAACGCTGTCGGATTTGGTCACGGTCACAAAGTCGGTGCCAAAGAACACACCGCTTACGCCGTCGATTCCGAAAATACGGGAAGCAAGCGGGGATTGCGCAGCCGCGTCAGCGGTCGGGAAATCGGCGGTGCCAACTTCGAGAACGGCCTGACCAGGCAGGAATTTCAGTGTCGCCGGGTTCGGCGTGGATTCGGTCTGGATAAACATGGAAGCCAACCTTTTCTGTCGGACTTACATATCTGCCCTCAGGGCATCGAAGTCAAGGTTTAGAATGGTTCTAAATGTTTTCGGGGCCACCCTTAGGCGACCCCGTGAGAGAGACCCAGGTCTAACTTAGTTGTTCACGTAGAGCGTTTTCGTCGTAAGCTCTTGGCCGCCGACTTTCAGGACTGCGATCACTTTGGACGCGGGGTAGTTCGTAATGTCGACCTCTGTGTTGATGTTGCCGCCAGCTTTGACTGTCTCAGTGCCGAGCAGGCGACCTTTGACGCTGCCGTCGTAGTCATAGATTTCGATGACGCCATCCGCAGGCGAGTTCACGTAGCTGATCGTGAGGTCGCCGCTGTCTTTCACAGCGTTCTGAACGCCAAAGTATGCGTCAGCGGCAGAAGCAGAGGTGGCCGCAGCAAAGGTTGCAGTCAGAGCGAGGGCAGCAAGAGTTGTTTGTTTCAGCATTTCAGTCTCCAGTTTTGTTATTGGCCAACACCATGCTGGCCGTTTGTGAAATGGAAACTGTGCCTCCGTCTCGGGTTTGGAAAGTCCTTGATATGTCACATTAAAATGAGGCTGGGTGAGCGACGGAAAGCATTGAAATCCACGTAGAGGGCAACGTCCGTTGAATAGTGCAGAGGTGAGTGTGCATTGCTGTCGCGAAAGGGGGACTTCGGTGCATTTTGATATGGTGACCTCTGCAATTCAGCCCTCAGTCCGATCACGGGCGCCAGCCGACAGAATGTGAAAATAAAAAACCCGCGTGCGTCACGCGGGCTTCTCAAATTCGATTTGGGCTCTTTCCCCCGCGGTCAGGTGATCGCTTCGAGCTTCTCTTTGCTCAAATCACCGGGCACTACGGTGATCGGAATCGGCAGGCTCCCAGATTGGCGCGAAAGCTGCGTCACCAATGGGCCCGGTCCCTTTTTGTCATTCCCCGCGCCGAGGACGAGAACGCCGATGGATTGGTCCTCTTCGATCACAGATAGGATTTCGGTGACGGCTTCGCCTTCGCGGATGATCAGTTCGGGATCGACGCCCTGTTTGTCGCGCATCCATTTCGCAAAGACCTCAAAATGGGCAACAATCCGTTCACGCGCTTCTTCGCGCATGATCTCGCCCACACCGATCCAGTGATTGAATTCTTCGGGCGCGATGATCGACAGGATCGCAACCCCTGCGCCTGTATGAGAGGCACGCATCGCGGCAAAACGCATCGCGTTCAAGCATTCACGGCTATCGTCCAAAACCACAAGAAACTTACGCATCGGGTCCCCCTTTGGCGGGATATTGACGCAATGGCTGGGGCGAGGCAACGACTATCGCTGATCCAGAGTAGAGGCGCGTCCGGCTGGGGAGAACCGGACGCGCGCAACTTTACCGACTGGGACGTGTCGGCTGACACCATGCGGCCAGGACAAATGACGCACGGTTGAACTCAGGATGGGGTGAGTTCGATTCAATAATGTGACGTTGGGTCAACGTTGATGTCGCCGTAGCGACACCAGCTGTGGGTTGTTACCCGCGCAAAAGACCGACGATATCGTAGGTCTGTTTCAGGATCGGCTGCGCGATTTCGCGTGCGCGATCAGCACCGCGGGTCAAAATGCGGTCGATCTCTGCAGGATCGTCCATCAGGCGTTTCATCTCGGTCGAAATCGGCGCGAGCTTTTCAACGGCCAAATCAGCAAGGGCTGGTTTGAACTTGCCCCAACCTTCGCCACCGAACTCTGCAATCACTTGTTCGTTGGTTTGGTCGTTCAGCGCAGCGTAGATGTTAATCAAGTTCCGCGCCTCTGGGCGATCTGCCAGACCTTCGACGGTTTCTGGCAGGGCCTCTGCGTCGCTTTTGGCTTTCTTGAACTTCTTCGCGATGGTGTCGGCATCATCGGTCATGTTGATGCGTTCCATGTCGCTCTCGCCCGACTTGGACATCTTTTTCGACCCGTCGCGGAGGTTCATAACGCGCATGGCAGGGCCTTCGATGACGGGAGTGGTTTCGGGGAAGAAATCCACCTTGAAGTCGTGGTTGAACTTTTTCGCGATGTCGCGGGTCAGTTCGACGTGCTGCTTTTGGTCCTCGCCCACAGGAACGTGGGTCGCGTGGTAGAGCAGGATGTCAGCCGCCATCAGCGACGGATAGGCATAAAGGCCAAGCGACGCTTTTTCCGCATCCTTGCCCGAACCTGCCTTGTCCTTGAACTGGGTCATGCGGTTCATCCAGCCGACGCGGGCCACACAGTTGAAAATCCAGCCGAGCTCGGCATGGCCAGACACCTGAGCCTGATTAAAGAGGATCGACTGTTCAGGATCGATCCCAGAGGCGAGGTAGCCAGCAGCCACTTCGCGTGTCGCATTTGCCAATTCTTTGGGGTCTTGCCAGACGGTGATCGCGTGGAGGTCCACCACGCAATAGATCGTCTCGAACTGGCCGCCCTGCATATCTACAAACCGCTTGATCGCGCCGAGATAGTTGCCAAGGGTCAACCCGCCCGAGGGTTTGATGCCAGAGAACACACGCGGTGTGAATTTGGTATCGGTCATCGTCAAACCTTCCGGGGCTGGATTAAAAGTCGGCGAAGGCTTACCGAGGGGGGCAAGTCCCGTCAATGCGAAGCGGGCAGATAGAGGCAAGGAAGACAGAGATATGGAACGCGAAAGCCTGTTGAACGACATTCCGAACACCGCTGCTGTGCTGGCGTTGTTAATCGCTGGCGTGGAAATCCTGATGCAACTGGCAGGGTCGGGGGTATTAGCAGGCGCGGCTGGGATCGGTTGGCGTGCGGATACGGTCACCGATTTCGGGTTCTTCCCTGCCGTTCAACACGAGATGTTTGCGCGGAGTCTGTTCGTTCCTGAGTTCCTCTGGCGTTACGTGACCTATCCCTTCATCCATTCGGGCTTCACCCATGCGTTTTTCGCGATGGCGATCGTATTGGCCTTGGGCAAATTCGTGGGCGAACGCTGGCACTGGGCGTCGATGTTGGCGGTGTTCGTCGTTCCCAGCATCGTGGCTGCGATGGTCTTTGGCACTGTGGCTCCTGAAAACTGGCCACTCTATGGCGCCTATCCTCCGATCTACGGGTTGATCGGCGCGTTTTCCTACATGATGTGGATGCGGCTCGGTCAAACGGGGCAAAACCGTTGGCGGGCGTTTTCCATGATCGGCATGCTTTTGATCATTCAGGTCATGTGGGGCCTGATGCTCAAGATATTTGCGGTTTTGGGCATGGGTGGGGATGCCACGCCGATGGTGTTCTACGTTGGTGTCGCCGATATGGCTGGGTTCTTTGCGGGGCTTTTGTTGTCGCCGCTCGTCGGGCCGGGCGGATGGGCAGCATTCGTCAACCGCATCCGCCAGCGCAGCGATTAACCACGTTTCATCGCGCGTTTGAACTCTGACAGTTTGAACGCGCCGATCATTTGGCCGCTGATGAAATAGGCGGTCATGCCGATCCCGATTAGCACAAAGAGCGCGAGATACCGCCAGAGCGGCAGGCCAAGCGCAGGCGTCAGCACCACGGCAGCGCCCCAAAGCACAACGCCCATCATCACAGATGCTGTGCAAATCCGCCAAAAACGGCTCTTGAACCGATCGTCAAAGGTGGCGGCTTCGCCCATGTTGCGGGACTTTACCCAGAGGAAAACGACAGTCGCCCAGCCAGACAATGTGGTGCCGATGGCCGCTGCGATAAAGCCAATGTAGGGCATCAGGCCAATGGCGACTGTGGCATTCACGATCAGGGACACCAGCGCGATATAGAACGGACGGCGGGTGTCTTCGCGTGCAAAGAACAACGGTTGCAGCGCCTTTTGCATCACGAACCCGGGCAGGCCGAGGCCATAGACCGCCACTGCGATTGCCGTTGCCATCGTGTCATCGGTGCCAAATGCGCCGCGTTGGTAGAGCACTTGAACCAGCGGGATCGGGATCACCATCAGAGCGACCGCCGCAGGGATCGTCAGCGCCAGAGACATCTCGCACGCACGGTTGAACGCATCACGCCCGCCTTCCGTGTCACCAGCGCGCAAACGACGGGATAGGTCGGGCAAGAGAACCACACCGATCGCGATGCCGACGACACCCAATGGCAGCTGATACAGGCGGTCCGCGTAAGACAGCCACGCCACAGCGCCGTCGTAGAAACTCGCCACCTGACGACCGACCAGCAGGTTGATCTGCACCACCCCGCCCGCCAGCGCCGCAGGGGCCGCGATAATCGCGAGCCGCTTTAGGTCTGGCGTCATCTTTGGGCGGCTGAATGTCAGCGTAAATCCCGCCTTCTTTGCAGCAACCCAAACCAGCGCCATTTGCCCGATCCCCGCAAAGGGAACGGTCCACGCCAATGTGTCCCCAATCGGCCACCCCATGATGGTCGCGAGGATCATCGCACTGACGAAAAAAATGTTCAGGAATACGGGCGCGGCGGCGGCAGCCGTGAACCGACCGATAGAGTTCAGAACACCTGACAACAGTGCGGCGAGGGAGATGAACAGGATATAAGGGAACGCGATCCGACCATAAAGAACCGCGAGGTCAAACCGCTCGTCCCCTTGAAATCCAGAGGCCATAGCGAGCACGAGCCACGGCATCGCGACCATCGCAACCACGGTAAAGACGATCAGAACGCTCGCCAGACCTGTAAACGCGTCATTGGCAAATTTCGCTGCGTCCTCATCGCCTTCGACCTTTTTGGAAAACATCGGCACAAAGGCCATGTTGAACGCCCCTTCGGCAAAGAACCGACGGAACACGTTGGGCAGGGAAAACGCGATCAGAAACGCTTCTGCCACGGGGCCCGTGCCCAGATAGGCCGCGATCATAATATCTCGCGCGAACCCCAAAACACGAGAGAGCAGAGTCCACAGTCCAACCGTCAGAAAGCCAGAAACAAGGCGAATGGGTTTCATTTAGAAGTCCAAAAGTAAAATTCCCCGCCTTCTAGCATGAATGCCGATTGGAATGTCAGGCCAATCTTAGTGAGGAATGACAATCTCAATCTCGGTGCGCACGAGCGACCAGTTTTCGACAATAGCGGTGAGGTCGGTAGGGCGTTGAATACGGCTTAGTGAAATGCCCCAACGCCTCGGGTCGTTAACGTCGTATTGCGCCCAAAATTTGAAAAGATCGAAGCTATCTAGTTCCGCTTTCGGGTCGAACGTCAGTTGCGGAAACGCCTTTGCCAGATAGTCCGCAACTGCCAATTCGAATTGTTCTCGGTCCTCATTATTCAAAAGGTTTTCACCCTCGAACACAGCGCAGCGCGAGTACTGAACCTCTGCAAAGGTTTTCGACGCACCGTCCCAGATCATCTCAGGCGGTACTTTACCTTCGAACGCCTCTCGTGCAGCCTCGGATACGAAATTCCCATCATATGCGGATCGGCAGACACGATCAAAATGCGCGATCATGGCCTCGACGCGATGTGCGCTTTGATACGCAGATCGCGCCACCATCCCGATCGCTAGCCCTACGGCGATTACCGCGAGGGTTTTCGCATATCGCATCAGTTTACCTTCGCCCGCTCCACGCCCTGAACGATTGCTTCGCGCAATTTCTTCTCAAGCGCTTGCCTACGGCTCTCTTGGTGGAATTTCAGGCCGAACATGTCTTTGACGTAGAAGGTATCGACAACCTGTTCGCCATAGGTCGCGATCACGGCAGAAGCGATGTAGACGTTGTTCGCAGCAAGCGTGCGTGTGAGGTCGTGTAAGAGGCCAGCGCGGTCACGGGTATCCACCTCGATGATGGTGTAGAGGTCCGATCCTTCGTTATCAAAGGTGATATGGGTCTGAACGCGGAAGGCTTGCTCGCGCTTCTTGATCTTGTCTTTGTCCTTCAGCGCCTCGCGGGTGATAACCTCACCTTTGAGGGTGCGTTCGATCATCTGGCGCAGGCGCGGCATACGAGCCTTTTCATAGGGGTGCCCTTCGGCATCCTGAATCCAGAAAATCGCGGTCGCGTAGCCGTCTTTGGACGTATAGGTGCGCGCATCCACAACGTTCGCCCCAACAAGAGCCAGCGCACCCGTCATGCGGCTGAACAGACCCGGATGGTCGGCCATTGCGAAACAGGCGCGCGTCGCGTCGCGGTCGTGGTCCAGCTCCATATCGATGCGGATTTCCACGTCCGAAATATCGTGCAGCAGTTTCGCAAAGATAACCTGAGCCGAGGCGGGCAGACCCTGCCAATAGGGACCGTAGTGACGCCCGAGTTCCGTGCGAACATCCTTGGCATCCCAATCAGACAATGCCTCGCGCAGCGCTTTCTTGGCTTCGTTTTCACGGGCGTCGCGGTTGATCTCTTCCATTCCGCTTTCCAGCGCGATTTTGGTCAACTGGTGCAGGTCACGCAGAAGCATGGCCTTCCAGTTGTTCCATGTGCCCGGACCAACGCCGCGAATATCGCAAACGGTCAGAACGGTCAGCAGGTCGAGCCGTTTGACCGACTTCACCGCTTTTGCGAAATCACGCACGGTGCGCGGCTCTGACAGGTCACGCTTTTGCGCGGTGTCGGACATCAAGAGGTGATACCGAACGAGCCATTCGACTGTTTCGGACTCTTCTTTGGTCAAACCCAGACGCGGACAGATCTTGCGGGCCATCTGTGCCCCGAGGATAGAGTGATCTTCGGGACGACCCTTGCCGATGTCATGGAGCAAAAGCGCGACATAGATCACCTTGCGGTTCACGCCTTCCTTCAGGATGCCAGAGGCGACGGGCAGTTCTTCGACCAGTTCCCCGCGTTCGATCTGTGCGAGGTGGCTGATACATTGGATGATGTGCTCGTCCACGGTGTAGCTGTGATACATGTTGAACTGCATCATCGCCACGATCGGTGCGAACTCGGGTAGGAACGCGGCCAGAACGCCCAATTCGTTCATCCGACGTAGCGCCCGTTCGGGGTTCCCGTGTTTGAGCATAAGGTCGAGGAAGATGCGGATCGCCTCTTTGTCGTCGCGCACGCTGTCGTCGATCAAATCAAGGTTCGCCGCCAAAAGGCGCATGGCCTCTGGGTGCAGCAAGGTGCCGGTGCGGAGCGCTTCTTCAAAGATGCGCAGCATGTTCACCTTATCGGCAAAAAACGCCTTTTCATCGGCGACCGTCAGGCGGTTCTGTTTGATCGCATAAGGCGGACGTGCCTTGCGACGACGGGTCAGCAGCCGCTGCAACATCGGCTCTGGTTTTGCGTGCTGAGCCTCTAGCGCGGTCAAGAAGATGCGGGTCAATTCGCCCACACGCGTCGCGTGGCGGAAATAGTCCTGCATAAAGTGTTCAACGCCGCGCCGACCTGCGCTGTCGTGGTATCCCATGCGTGACGCCACTTCGACCTGCAGGTCAAAGGTTAACTGATCCATCGCCCGCGCGGAAATCAAATGCAGGTGGCAGCGAACGGCCCAGAGGAATTCCTCGGCCTGAAGGAAGGTCGTGTATTCCTCAGGAGTAAATACGCCGCGATCCACCAATTCTGCCGTGGTCTGCACCTTGTTCACGTATTTCGCGATCCAGAACAAAGACTGCAAATCGCGAAGGCCGCCTTTGCCCTCTTTGACGTTTGGCTCAACCACATATCGCTGCCCGCCTTGTTTGCGGTGGCGTTCAGCGCGTTCTTCTAGCTTGGCTTCAACGAAATCGGTGGCCGTGGTGGAAAACAGTTCGCTCCAAAGTTTGTCGTTGAGCGACTTTGCGAGATCTTCGTCGCCGTCGAGGAACCGAAACTCCACCAGCGAGGTGCGGATGGTGTAATCCTCGCGGGCAAGCCTGAGACAGTCCTTGATCGTGCGGCTCGCGTGGCCGACCTTGAGCCGCAAATCCCACAGCATGTAGAGCATGGACTCAATCAAGCTTTCGGCCCAAGGGGTGATCTTGTAGGGCGTGACGAACAGCAGATCGACGTCCGAATGAGGCGCCATTTCACCCCGCCCGTAGCCACCCACAGCCACAATAGCGAGCCGTTCCCCATCGGTGGGAGAGTTCAGCTTATGCAGCCGAGTGCGCGCGACGTCATAGACGGTCTTCACCAGATAGTCGGTGAGCATCGTGTAGGACCGCGTCACGGGGCGGGCGTCAAACGGTCGTTCCACGAATGCAGCCTCAATCGCAGCCACACCTTTTTTGCGGGCCGCGATCAGGACTTCAACCACCGCCTTACGGATCGCCATCGCGTCCGTAAGGTCAGCCAATTTCGCGACGATCTCTGCCTGAACGGCAGGTTCGTCAAAGATGTCTACCGCAGCGCAAATCAGCCCTATGGCAGAGGTTTCATCGGGGGCTTGAGTGAGGAGGGTCGGCTCAGAAGCCGAGTCCCGCAAAGCTTCTTGGGGCAGGTTCAAGGATTACCACCTGATTATTCTGAATTTGAGCGATCGCAAGCGCACGCTGGTTTGTGCCGTTGGGCAGCAGGCGGAACACGCCCTGTGTGCCTTGGAACCCTTGCGATTGAGTGAGGCCAGCAACCGAAAGGGCTTCGGGGTTGCCTTGGGCAAGGAGCGCGCCGATGGCGGCGATCCCGTCAAAGGCCAGACCTGCTAGCGGATGTGGATTTTGCCCATAGGCCGCGGCGTAACGCGATTCAAAGAGGGAAATCATCTGCGTGTCAGGCATCGCGAAAATACCACCCTGAAGACCCGGCAGTGCAAGCGCCTGAGGGGTCACATCCCAACGGGTCAGGCCGATGTATTGGGTGACAGTTGGATCAATCCCTTGTTCTGGCAGTGCAGTTGCGATCAGCGGTAGGTCAGCATTAACGCCGCCTGTCAAAAAGACCGCCTGTGATCCCGAGCTGCGGATCGAATTGGCAATCGGGCCAGCCGCCGAAATAATGCCCTGCTGGGTCATCGGGTAACTCTGCACGCTGCCAACTGTTTTGCCACCGCTGCGCACAGCATTGGCAATCGCATCACGGCCAACGGCGCCTTGAAGGTCGTCGCCGTGCACGATGCTGAAATTCTGGATACCTTTTGTGCCCGCATAGGACACGAGACGGTTTGCGGTGTTGTCAAAGGTCGGCCCGAGAACGAATACGTTGTTGCCTGCGATGGACGAGTTGTTCGAAAACGCCAGAACGTTCACACCACGATCGGCAACCGCGATACCCGCTGCGTTCGCCGCTTCGGCGTAAAGGGGCCCGAGGATGATCTTCGCGCCATCATTCACGGCCTGCGTCGCAACAGTCGCCGCCTGTTCAGGTGACGCGCCCGTGTTGTAGACGCGCAGGTCAATTTGCACGCCCTGAAGGTCCGCAATGGCCATCCGCGCCGCATTCTCGAGGTTCGATGCAAGGAAGCTATCCGATTCGACGCCCGACCCACCGGGCACCAAAAGCGCCACTGTGACAGGTTTTGTCGGATCGACACGCATTCCACCACCCACTCCGTTCGAGACGGGGATCGGCTCACAGGCAGCAACCCAAGCGATGGAAAACAAAACGAAAATCCGTGCGGCCACCTGTTTGGCGGTGCGAGCAAATGCGAACATGAATATCTTACTCCTCTTGCATCGGGCGCCATGGATACGGCAGACCGATAGGACAAATCTCCTGGGCGTATCATAGGCCCCACAACCAGAGGGTCCAGCGATGAATCACCGCAACACGCCGTTAACCGCAGGTCTGTATCTGGTGGCAACACCGATTGGCTCCGCCCGCGATATCACCCTGCGATCGCTCGATATTTTGGCCTCCTGTGACCTGATCGTGGCCGAGGATACCCGAACCGCCCGTAAATTGCTCGATATCCATGGTGTGCCGCTGAACGGTCGGCGCATGATCGCCTATCATGACCACTCTGGTGACAACTCTGTCCAAGGCATCGTAAAGCTCATCGCCGAAGGAAAATCGGTGGCCTATGTGTCCGAGGCAGGAACGCCACTTGTTGCTGACCCAGGGTTCGAACTGGGCCGCGAAGTCATCGCCCAAGGCCTAACCGTGACCGCAGCCCCCGGTGCCTCGGCCGTATTGGCAGCGCTGACTGTCTCTGGTCTGCCGACCGATCGGTTCATGTTTGCAGGGTTCTTGCCCGCCGCCCGAGCCCAACGCCAAACCGAAATCGCCGCGTTGCGGGACATGCCGTTAACCATGATTTTTTATGAGAGTCCGAAACGGATTCAAGAAATGTTAGAAGATTTGAGGGAGATTCTGGGGGGATCGCGGGATGTCGCGGTCTGTCGGGAACTGACCAAAAAGTTTGAAGAAGTGACGCGCGGCACGCTTGATGAGGTGATCGACGCCTACGAAGGGCGCAGCGTCAAAGGTGAACTGGTGGTTCTGGTCGGACGGGCTGGTGCCACCGATGTTGAAGAGATGGATGTGGAAACGGCTTTGCGTCAGGCAATGGAAACCATGCGCGTTAAAGATGCCGCTACAGCGGTGGCGGGCGCGCTGGGCCTACCGAAACGGCAGGTTTACCAAATTGCGCTGGGCCTTTCGAAGGAGGACTAATGGGCGTGGCTCTGCGAAAATCTGAACGTGGTCAACGAGCGTATCATGCGGGCCTTGCCGCCGAAGGGATCGTCGAACGGGACTATTTGCGTCGCGGGCAGACCATTGCAGCTCGGCGGTGGCGCGGTCGGTATGGTGAAATTGACCTGATTTGTCGTGACGGGGATCGGATCGTTTTTGTTGAAGTCAAACAGAGCAAATCCCACGATCAGGCGGTGTCGCATATTACGCGTCGGCAAATGCAGCGGATATGCGCCAGTGCCACGGACTATGTGACGGGCGAACCCAAGGGGCAGCTGACACCGATGCGGATTGATGTGGCGTTGGTTGATGGAACTGGTGCGATAAAGGTGATCGAGAACGCATCAATGATGTGGTAGCCATTGAAGGGCGGGACGGTCTGCGCCATGTATGTGGTAACAGATACGAAAGGCTTAACCATGTCTCTTAAAGTTGCCATTCAAATGGACCCAATTGGTGCGATCAATATCGATGGGGACAGCACCTTCCGTCTCGCAGAAGAGGCACAGGCGCGGGGACATTCGTTATTTTACTACACGCCCGACAAACTCGCTTGGCAAGAGGGGCGGGTAACAGCGCGTGGTTGGCCGTTGACGGTTCAACGGGTGAAGGGCGATCATTTTACCTTGGGCGAAGAGCAAGAGGTCGATTTGTCGGACTTCGACGTGGTCTGGCTGCGTCAGGACCCTCCGTTCGATATGGGCTACATCACCACGACTCATCTTCTGGACATGATCCATCCGAAAACACTGGTCGTGAATGATCCGTTTTGGGTGCGCAATTACCCCGAGAAGCTCTTGGTCCTGCAGTTCCCAGAACTGACACCGCCGACCGCGATTGCGCGTGACCTGCAAACGCTACGTAATTTCCGTGAAAAGCACGGCGATATCATTCTCAAGCCGCTCTACGGGAATGGCGGTGCGGGCGTATTCAAGCTCTCAGCAGGTGACGGCAACCTTGCGTCGCTTTGGGAAATGTTCACGGGCATCAACAATGAGCCTTTGATCGTGCAGAAATTCCTACCCGCCGTGTCCAAGGGTGATAAGCGCGTAATCCTTGTCGATGGGAAACCTGTCGGCGCAATCAACCGCGTTCCGCAAAAAGGAGAGACACGGTCGAACATGCATGTCGGCGGACGCGCTGAGAAGGTTGAACTGACCGACCGTGATCGCGAGATTTGCGCCGCCATCGGTCCGCTTCTAAAAGAAAAGGGTCAGATCTTTGTCGGTATCGACGTGATCGGCGATTGGTTGACCGAGATTAACGTGACCTCGCCGACGGGCATTCAAGAGCTTGAACGGTTCGATGGCGTGAACATCGCAGAGAAAGTTTGGCAGGCGATCGAGGCGCGGAGAGCCTGATATGTCGGTTCGACTGTGGCTTTACACGGCGATCAGCCGCCGGATCGTAAAGCCGCTGTTCCGTCTATCCGCCGACCCCATTCGCGACGCAGCAAAGCTCGACCGTTTGGGCGCTTTGGCAGGGCAATATGTGCCATATTCCCTTCGGTTAGAGCGCCATCTCGGTGGGCGATCGGCAAATTGGGTGTCGGGGCGCGGTGCTGACGGTGAACGCCTGATCCTCTATTTTCATGGCGGCGGGTATTTCGCGGGATCGGCGGACACACACGGCCCCATCATGGCGCGGTTGTCACACTATGCGGGCGTGCCGGTTGTCATGCCCAATTACCGACTTTCCTCTGCGGCTCCGTTCCCAGCGGCATTCGACGACGCAATCGCCGCTTGGGATGACCTCGTGGCGCGTGGCTATGACCCCAGCAAAATCGTCATTGGCGGGGACAGCGCAGGCGGTGGGCTAGCCTTGGCTCTTTTGTCGGTGCTCTGCGAGAGAGGCGAACGCCCCGCGGGGATCTTTACCATGTCGCCTTGGACCGATTTGACCCTTTCGGGAGCGTCCGTGGCCCAAAACGCAGCGGCTGATGCGATTATACCAGCCGATTGGATGGGCGAGGCTGCGCGGATGTATCACGCCGAAACGCCCGCCGATGATCCACGGATTTCGCCGCTTTTCGCGAATTTCGATGCCCCGCCACCTGCGTTCTTCCAAGTCGGCAGTCCTGAAGTTCTCGCCGATGACACATATCGGATGGCACAGGTGTTACGGGCTGCGGGCGGTGAGGTTGAGGTTCAGACATGGCATGACGCGCCGCATGTTTGGCATCTGGGGGAATATTGGGTGCCAGAGGCGCGTGCCGCCCTTCGTGATATCGCCAATTTTGTTCAGACCTCTTTCGAGAGGGCGAGCCGATAGCTGACCGCTTCGGCGATATGCGGGTGTCGCACGGAGGACGATCCGTCGAGATCTGCAATCGTCCGCGCAACCCTTAGGACGCGGTGGTAGCCTCGCGCGGTTAGTCCGAATTTTTCCGCCACTCGGGTTAGAAGGTCGCGCCCCTCTGCATCGGGTGTAGCTACCTCTTCGAGGATCGCGCCTTCGGCCTCAGCGTTGGTGCGTATTCCATCAATCCCTTGATACCTTTGGGTTTGTAGGTTTCGCGCCGATTGCACGCGTGCCGCGACGCTGGCCGAACTTTCGCCCGTCGCGGGCAGGTCGAGGTCGGTAAAGGATACAGGTGGCACTTCGACGCGCAGGTCGAACCGATCCATCAGCGGGCCAGAAATACGGGCGAGGTAGTCGGCCCCGCAAGCAGGTGCCCGTGAACAGGCGCGGGCGGGATCCGACATAAATCCGCATTTGCACGGGTTGGCCGCCGCGACCAGCATGAACCGACAGGGATACCGGATATGGGCGTTGGCACGGGCCACGACGACCTCGCCCGTCTCAATGGGCTGGCGGAGCGTTTCGAGTACTTGGCGATTAAACTCTGGAAACTCATCCATGAACAAAACGCCATTATGGGCGAGGCTGATTTCGCCGGGTTTGGCTCCTTTTCCCCCGCCAACAATCGCGGGCATGGAGGCCGTGTGGTGCGGTTCGCGGAACGGTCGCGTGCGGCTGATCCCACCTTCGTCCAAGAGGCCAGAGAGCGAATGGATCATCGATGTCTCTAACGCTTCGGCAGCCGTGAGGGGCGGCAGTATCCCCGGAATACGCGCCGAGAGCATGGATTTCCCTGACCCCGGAGGGCCGAGAAGAAATAGGTGGTGCCGTCCTGCCGCAGCGATTTCCAATGCCCGCTTGGCGCGTTCTTGGCCCTTCACATCGCGCAGATCGCGGGCGGTTGGGGCGTGACTGACTTCACCGGGGAGAGCAGGAGGCAAAACCGCCTTGCCCGTGTAGTGACGGATCACATCGAGCAGAGATTTGGCCCCGAACACAGGTGTCGCGCCGACCCATGCGGCCTCTGCGGCTGATGCCGTCGGGCATAGCAGAACACGGTCCTCTTCGGCAGCGGCAAGAGCGGCTGGCAGCGTGCCGATCACAGGCACCAGCGTCCCGTCGAGCGACAATTCCCCCAGCGCGACCGTTTCTAAGGCCTTGTCTTTTGGAACGATCTCGAGCGCGGCGAGCAATGCCAGCGCGATGGGCAGGTCGAAGTGTGACCCCTCTTTCGGCATGTCGGCGGGGGACATATTGACGGTGATTTTGCACGACGGCAGGGCGATCGACATGGCCTCTAGTGCCGCGCGAATACGTTCGCGGGCCTCTGACACGGCCTTGTCTGGCAGACCCACGATGGAAAACGACGGCAAGCCTGCCATGGTGGCGCATTGCACCTCGACCATGCGGGCCTCGATCCCTTCGAACGCAACTGTGTAGGTCGATGCGACCATGAAAAACCCCGTTAACCAACTCATTCTGGTTAACGGGGCAGGCGTTTAAGTTTGGTTAAAACGGCCAGTCTTTGCGCGGAAGGTTCATTTCATAGGGGAAGGTCTCGTGATTTTCCTTCAACGCTTCAGCCCGCCAGCGCAGGAACGCGGGATCGTTGAGGTGATTTTCCACATAAGCCTTGGCGGTGTCCGACACAGGCAATCCATATCCCGTAATCCGCATCGCAACAGGGGCGTAGAACACATCGGCGAGCGAATATTCACCGAACAGCCAAGGCCCCTTTGCCCCATGACGTTCGCGGGCCATGGCCCAAAGGTATTCAATGCGTTCAAGGTTCTTCAGAACGGGTTCGGGCGCGACAAAGCCGTCCCACACGTGGCTGATCTGCATGTTACAGACATCGCGCAACGCGCCAAATCCCGAATGCATTTCGCAGACCAAGTTGCGGGCCAATGCGCGTGCCGCAGGAGCGGTTGGCCATAGCCCCGCATCGGGGTGCCGTTCGGCCAGCGTCTCTGCCATCGATAGGCTGTCGGACAGGATATAGCCCTCGGGCGTTTTCGCGGCAGGCACGGTACGTGCTGGGGCCAGTTCGGCCATGTCTTGGGCCAATGTGCCCGCGTACAGCCCCATCATATGTTCACGATAGGGCAGTCCGAATTTTTCAAACATAAGCCAGCCACGGAGGGACCAGCTGCTAAAAAGGCGATCGCCAATATAAAGATCATACATCATAAGTGGATGCTAAGTCGGGTCGCGTGACAACGCTATCGTTGTTTTGTGCGTGCCATCATCACGGTTTGTGATTGATCCGTTCTGCCGACCACGGAGCGGTCGTGATCTCGGTCACAGAGAGGTTGTCGATCCGATGGCCAAATGCCTCGTATGGGGTGATCGACAAGGCGCGTTGGACTTGGGTCAGGATCATCCCGAAATGACCCACCACGATCAGATCAGGCAGGCCGAGCGCGAGATAACCATCGATGGCTGTGCTAACCCGCGCAGCGACCGCGTTCCAGCTTTCCCCATTCGGGGGCGCAATATCACCAGGCGTTTCCCAATAGGCGCGCATCAGCGGATCATCCGAAAACGTCGCCATTTCCCAATCGCCAAAATGAATTTCCCGCAGGGCCGCGTCGTGGGGCAACCGAGGGCGATGGGCTTGGATCGCATCCGCGGTGCTGACCGCGCGGGATAGGTCAGACGATACAACGGGCGCATCGGGCAGGTGATCCGACAGGCGGGCAATCGCATCAACATCGGACAGATCAGCGGGTAGGTCTGTCCAGCCCACCATCGCCTTGGCATGGGTGGGGCCATGCCGAACGAGCCAGAGGCGCGTCATTTCAGAACCATCGGCAACCCAGCCGCCACAAACATCACATGATCCGCCGCCGCAGCGATCTGCTGGTTCATTGCGCCGTGGAGATTGCGGAACCGCCGCCCCATGCTCGTCTCTGGCACAATGCCAAGACCCAGCTCGTTTGACACCACCACAACAGGGGCAGGGCAACGGCGGCAGGCTTCGATAAATTCGGGGATCATGGCGTCGATATCGGCCTCCCCCAGCATCAGATTCGTCAGCCAAAGCGTCGCGCAATCGATCAGAACCACGCCGCTCGCGCTCACATTATCGAGAGCCTTTGACATGTTTATTGGTTCTTCGATGGTCGTCCAGCCGTCTCCGCGCTGCACTTTGTGTTGCTCCACCTTGGCGCGCATTTCGTCGTCATAAACCTGCGAAGTCGCAATGTAGAAGCGTTCTAAGCCAGATTCAAAAATCAACTTTTCCGCGTATTTGGACTTACCCGAGGCCGCGCCACCGAACACAAGTGTTAGTTTTTGCAAGGTGAGTTGTGCAGGCATCTGTGATCCATTTCGCAGTGTTGTGCGTAAGCATTGGTAACGATGACAGAAGTCACACACAACAGCCGGCGGGAGATGAGATTATGGCTCTGGATACCACGTCTAACTTTAACATGACACGCCGCGCGATGAAGGCGGAGCTTTTGGATGCTGAAACCGAAGCTCAACTGGCCTACGCGTGGCGCGATCACCGCGATGAAGAAGCGCTCCACCGTTTGACGACCGCCTACATGCGGTTGGCGATCTCGATGGCGGGGAAATTCCGTCGTTACGGTGCCCCGATGCCCGACCTGATCCAAGAGGCCAGCCTCGGCCTGATGAAAGCCGCTGAAAAATTTGATCCCGACCGTGGTGTTCGTTTTTCGACTTATGCTGTTTGGTGGATCAAAGCTTCAATCCAAGATTTTGTGATGCGCAACTGGTCGATGGTTCGCACAGGATCGACCAGCAGCCAGAAATCCCTGTTCTTTAACATGCGCCGCGTTCAGGCTCGTCTCGAACGCGAAGCCACCGCCGAAGGGATCACCCTCAGCAAAGGCGATCTGCACCTTGCGATTGCGACCGAGCTTGGCGTGCCTGTGCATGACGTCGAGATGATGGATGGCCGTCTTTCGGGGTCTGACTTCTCGCTCGATGCGACGCAATCGTCCGAAGACGAGGGGCGGTCATGGGTAGATACGCTCGTCGATGACAGCGAGCAGGCGGCGGAACGGGTCGAGGCATCTCATGATCAGGAAACCCTGCGTCAATGGCTGACGACTGCGCTGATGGCGCTGAACGATCGTGAACGGTTCATCGTGCGCGAACGCAAACTGCGGGACGAGCCGCGCACGTTGGAGAGCCTCGGTGACGAGCTAGGCCTGTCCAAAGAGCGTATTCGCCAGCTCGAGGCCGCGGCGTTCAACAAAATGCGCAAGAGCCTTGAAGGTCAATCAAAGGAAGTGTTGAACTTCCTCGCATGAGAACTGCCCTTGCCCTGATGTTATGGATGGCTGCGCCCGCCGTGGCGCAAGACATCCATATCTTGGGCGAGGTGCATGACAATCCCCTGCATCATATCGAACAAGCCCGCCAGATCGCAGCCATCGCGCCCTCTGCGATCGTGTTCGAAATGCTGACGCCAGATCAGGCGGCCTTGGTGAACTCCAGCGTTCGCCACGATCCCAACCTAGGCGCGATCATCGGGTGGGAAGAGGCGGGCTGGCCCGACTTCGCGATCTACGCGCCCATCTTTGCGGCGAGCGATGCGCCTGTTTATGGCGCGGCGCTGCCTCGGGACACGGTGATCGCTGCGATAACTTCGTCAGCCGCTGAGATCTTTGGCGAGGGCGCGGAACGCTATGGCCTTACCATGCTGTCCGACGATCTGCGTGCCGTGATGGAGGCCGAACAGGCAGAGGCCCATTGCGATGCTCTACCCGCGGAAATGCTTCCTGGGATGGTAGAGGCGCAGCGGCTTCGTGACGCCCATTTCGCGCGTGTGACCTTAACGGCCTATGACGAAACTGGTGGACCTGTGGTTCTGATCACGGGCAACGGCCACGCTCGTACCGACCGCGCGGTGCCATCCTACATCGCCCGCGTTCGACCAGAGTTGTCGGTTCATGCGCTGGGCTTGCTGGAAGCCGCCGAAGATGACGCGCCCTTTGACACCGTGATCGTCACTGCCCCCGCAGAACGCGACGACCCATGTGCGGCGTTCCAGTGATTGTTCTTTTCGTTGCCGCTGGTTAGGGTTCCAGCAATCGTTCAAAGGGGGCCGTGATGCTGGCTGGCAAACATATCCTACTGATCATCGGCGGCGGCATTGCAGCCTTTAAGTCGCTCGATCTGATCCGGCGTCTGCGCGAACAAGGGGCAGAGGTCACGCCCGTGCTGACCAAAGCAGGGGCAGAGTTCGTGACCCCGCTCTCCGTCTCTGGCCTCGCGGCTCGCAAAGTCTATCAGGATTTGTTTGATCTGACCGATGAGGCCGAGATGGGCCATATCGAATTGTCCCGCGCGGCGGACCTGGTTGTTGTGGCCCCTGCGACGGCGGACCTTTTGGCGAAAATGGCGAGCGGTCATGCCAATGATCTGGCGTCGACGCTTTTGATGGCGACGGACAAGCCTGTACTGGTCGCGCCCTCAATGAACGTGCGGATGTGGGAACACGCCGCCACCCAGCGCAATGTCGCGACGCTCAAAGGCGACGGCATCCTTTTCGTCGGCCCGACCGAAGGTAACATGGCGTGCGGTGAGTTCGGCTTTGGCCGTCTGTCCGAGGTGCCAGAGATCATCGCCGCCATTGACGCTGCTCTCTCTGACGGGCCACTCAAGGGCAAGCGCATTCTCGTGACCTCTGGCCCGACGCACGAACCCATCGACCCCGTGCGCTACATCGCCAATCGGTCGTCGGGTGCACAAGGCACGGCTGTGGCGCGAGCTTTGGCGCAAATGGGCGCGGATGTTGTATTTGTGACAGGTCCAGCCGATGTGCCGCCGCCGGCGGGCGTAAATGTCGTGAAAGTGCAAACCGCCGCGCAAATGCTAGAGGCGGTTCAGGCCGCTTTGCCCGTCGATGCGGCGGTCTTTGCGGCGGCTGTAGCGGATTGGCGGGTTGCCTCAGCCTATGGGTCGAAGATCAAAAAAGTGAACGGCGCACTGCCCGTTTTGGAGTTCGCAGAGAACCCCGATATCCTCGCAACCGTGAGCCAGATGACCGATGGCCGCCCGCCTTTGGTCGTTGGGTTTGCCGCTGAAACCGACGACGTGATCGCCCACGCGACGGCCAAGCGGGCCCGCAAAGGGTGCGATTGGATCGTTGCCAATGATGTGTCGCCTGAAACGGGGATCATGGGGGGCACCGAGAACGCCGTGACGCTAATCACTGAAACTTCTGCCGAAGACTGGCCGCGCATGGGCAAGGATGCCGTTGCGCAACGGCTCGCTCAGCGGATCGCGGAGGCGCTGTAATCACCATGCCGAATATCGTGATCGAATGGCTCGACGGGGCTGATACCGACATCGCGTTGCCATCCTACGAAACTGCGGGGGCGGCGGGTGCGGATGTGCGGGCCAACTTTGCCCCCAACGGGCGCGAAGGCGTCAACATCGAGGCGGGCGCTCGAGCGCTCATCCCCTGCGGGTTTAGGATGGAAATCCCTGCAGGATATGAGGTGCAGGTCCGTCCACGTTCTGGCCTCGCGCTCAAACACGGCATCACCTTGCCGAATACGCCGGGCACCATCGACAGCGATTATCGCGGGCCTGTCGGGGTGATCATCCTCAACGCGGGGTCCGAACCGTTCCACATCGCCCACGGCGACCGCATCGCGCAGTTTGTGGTCGCGCCTGTGGTTCAGGGGCATTTCACGCTCGGCTCTGGTTTGTCCACAACGGCACGTGGCGAAGGTGGCTTTGGCTCGACGGGGCGTAAATGATCACCGTTTTTGCGATGATTTCGGTCATGTGGGGCATTGGTTGGGCGATGAAAGTTCCCCACCGTGTGCGTTGGGGCATGACGGGTGTTCTGATGGCGGCGGTGCTTTTGGCGAACATCGCTTTGCCCGCTGGCAATCCATTGCGCCAAGCGACTGGTGGCGATGCGCGTCTTTGGGCGCTGATCATCGGCGCGGGTGTTGTGATCTATATTTACCGCCTCGGTCTCGGTTGGATCAAAACCAAGGTCGCCGCTAAGGAACCAATTGTCACCACCCCGACCAAGACATTCTCGGACAGCGAACTCGATCGCTACGCCCGCCACATGATGCTGCGTGAAATCGGTGGGATGGGGCAGAAACGGTTGAAGCAAGCCAAAGTGCTGGTGATCGGCGCAGGGGGCCTCGGGTCGCCCGCGTTGATGTATCTCGCTGCGGCGGGGGTCGGCACAATCGGCGTCGTGGATGATGACACCGTTGATAACTCCAATCTCCAGCGCCAAGTGATCCACACCGATGCCCGTATCGGCCAGCCCAAGGTGCATTCTGCCGCGACGGCGATGACCGCGCTGAACCCGTGGATTGAGGTGCGTCCCTATGCGCGGCGGTTGGACGATGACACGGCAGAGGCTCTGTTCGCCGACTATGATCTGATCCTCGACGGAACCGATAACTTTGCCACGCGCTACATGGTGAACCGCATTGCGGTTAAACTGGGGAAACCGCTGATCGCCGCCGCGATGACGCAATGGGAAGGTCAAATTTCGGTCTACGATCCCGCCAATGGTGGCCCCTGTTTCCAATGCGTCTTTCCAGAGGCCCCAGCCGCAGGGTTGGTTCCGTCTTGCGCAGAGGCAGGTGTCCTCGGCCCTCTCCCTGGGGTGATAGGGTCGTTGATGGCGGCAGAGGCGGTCAAGCTGATCACAGGCGCGGGCGAAACCCTGCGCGGTCGGTTGATGATGTATGATGCACTTTACGCCGATAGCCGCATGATGAAGATCAAATCGCGGGCAGATTGCCTCGTTTGCGGAACATCCCACGACTAGCGTGTGAATGGCTCTGGCGGTTCCCCTTGGACGGACCTAGACTCTTCCCAAGTATAGGAGAACCCGATGACAAACCCGCTGCTGAACGATTGGTCCACCCCTTTTGGCTTGCCACCCTTTGATGCGATTTCCGACGATGATTTCGCGCCAGCGGTTGATGCTGCTTTGGCCGAGGCGCGGGCGAATTATGCAGCGATTGTTGCTGAGCCAGAGATCACCTTTGCCAATACGGTTGAGGCGATGGAGCGTACGACAGCCACGCTCGACCGTGTGATGGGGGCGTTTTACGCGCTCGCTGGTGCCGATGCGAACCCCGCGCGCGAGGCATTGATGCGGGAATTTGCGCCGAAAATGTCGGCCTTCTGGTCCGAAGTCACCACCAACGAGGCGCTCTTTGCCCGCGTGGAAACCCTATGGGAGCAGCGGGACGATTTGGGTCTGAACGACGAACAGGCGCGTCTGCTCTATCTGTCGTATCGTGGGTTTGTCCGCGCAGGTTCCAAGCTCAAGGGCGCAGAGGCCGACCGTCTGACCGAAGTGAAATCGCGTCTCTCTGTTTTGGGCACGCAGTTCACCCAGAACCTTTTGGCCGACGAACGGTCGTGGTTCATGCCGCTGGCTGAAACCGACTTGAACGGACTGCCTGACTATGTGGTGTCGGCCCTGCGCGCGGCAGGAAAAGACAAGGGCCAGAACGGCCCGGTTGTTACCCTGTCCCGCTCTGTCATCGTGCCGTTCTTGCAAACCTGCCCGAACCGCGATCTGCGCCGCAAATCCTATGAGGCATGGACCGCCCGTGGCGCAAATGGCGGCGAAACGGATAACCGCGCGATTGCGGCCGAAATTCTGGCCCTCCGGTCTGAACGCGCCAAACTGCTAGGCTACGAGGACTTCGCCCATTACAAGCTCGAAACCGAAATGGCGGGCACGCCTGACGCGGTGCGCGGTTTGTTGATGGATGTCTGGGGCCCCGCGAAATCCCGCGCCGAAGCGGATGCGCAAATTCTCGAAAATATGCTCCACAATGACGGTCACCAAGGCCCGCTCGAGGCATGGGACTGGCATTATTATTCCGCCATCCGCCGCAAGGCCGAGCATGATCTGGATGAGGCCGAGGTCAAACCGTATTTCCAACTCGACCGCATGATTGAAGCCGCCTTTGCCTGCGCCAATCGCCTGTTCGGGTTAGAGTTCAAACCGACCGAAGGGCCGCAATATCATCCCGACGTGCGTCTGTTCGAGGTAACGCGCAACGGCGAACATATCGCGCTCTTTATGGGCGACTACTTTGCCCGGGGGTCCAAACGCTCTGGCGCGTGGTGTTCTGCGATGCGCAGCCAGAATAAACTCGACGGCGACGTGCGCCCGATTGTGATCAACGTCTGTAACTTTGCCAAACCAGCCGAGGGGCAGCCCGCGCTGTTGTCCTATGACGATGCCCGCACGTTGTTCCACGAATTCGGCCACGCGCTGCACCAAATGCTGTCGAATGTGACCTACGATTCCATGTCGGGCACATCCGTGGCCCGCGATTTCGTCGAACTGCCGAGCCAGCTCTATGAACACTGGCTCGACGTGCCAGAAGTGCTGGCCGAATTTGCGGTCAACGCGGCAGGAGAGTCGATGCCTGCGGAACTTCTGCAAAAGGTGCTGGGCGCTGCGACCTATGACATGGGGTTCCAGACGGTCGAATATGTGGCCTCGGCCATTGTGGACCTCGAATTCCACCTCGGCACACCGCCCGCTGATCCGATGCAGAAACAGGCCGAAGTGCTAGAGGCCATCGGGATGCCCCGCGCGATCCGTATGCGCCACGCGACCCCGCATTTCGCCCATGTGTTCAGCGGCGACGGCTATTCCAGCGGCTACTATAGCTACATGTGGTCCGAGGTCATGGATGCCGATGCCTTTGCCGCGTTTGAGGAAAAAGGCGATGCCTTTGACCCTGAAACCGCTAAAGCGCTTGAGGCGCATATTCTCTCGGTTGGGGGAACTGTGGATGCGGCAGAACTCTACACCCGCTTCCGTGGACGGCTTCCGGGTGTTGAAGCGCTGCTTCAAGGCCGTGGTTTGCTCGACGTCGCGTGATGCTGCGCCGGATTTGGCTTAGTTTTATGATGCTCTGCCTCGTCGCGGCCTGTTCAGGTCGCCCGGGGCCAGAGGTGCTGACCCCGATCCCCGACGTTGCGGACGGGGCCAAGGTGATACGTATCTACGCGGTCACCACACGCACCGCGGACGAGGCGCCGCTGCTAGGGTTCGACAACACGCCGAGCTTTGAACTGGCCTATCGCTATTACGATATTTCGGTGCCGCAGTACCGTCGGGCGGGGCAGGTGACATGGCCCAGCCGCACGCCCGATCCGTCCAAGCAATTCGTTGTGGTCGACAGCGGAATTATGGAGCGGCCCGATTTCCTGAACGAAGTCATCGCCCGCAACCGATTCAATGGGTCGGGCGAGGTCGGCATTTTTGTCCACGGCTTTAACCAGCGGTATCAAGAGGCGCTGTTTCGATTAGCCCAATTGACTGCGGATGCGGGCGGTAACAACGCACCGATCCTCTTTGCATGGCCGTCGAACGGGCGACCGCTCGAATATATCGGCGACCGTCAGGCCGCGATTTTCTCGCGCGAGCCATTGGCTGAACTGATGGACGATATCGTTAAACGGAACGGTAAAACGCTGATCTTTGCGCACTCAATGGGTGGCTTCCTCACGATGGAGGCGATGCGGACGCTAAAACTTGAAGGCAAGCAATCGACATTGGATAAGTTGTCGGTGGTTCTCGCTGCGCCCGATGTCGATCTGTTCCTCTTCCGTCGCCAGATGGAGGTCATCGGCGAAATGCGCGAACCCTTGTCAGTCCTGGTGTCGCCCGATGATCGCGCCTTATTGCTGTCGTCACGCGTTGGCGGCGGTCGGCCTCGGTTGGGGGCATTGGACGTGAGCGATCCAGAGGTGGCCTCGGTCGCTGAGGATTTTAACATTCGGATTATCGACGTGAGTTCCGTGGAATCTGATCCGTTGCGCCATAGCCGCTACATCAACCTCGCCACGCTCTATACCGCCCTAGAAGGGCAAGCGAGCGGACGCACCGACCTCGCGACGGCAGGGACATTCGTGTTCGATGCGATTGGTCAGGGGCTTTTGCTGCCCGTAAACGTGCTAACGCGGAATTAGGAATAGCGCGCGTCGTCGGGGTGGGGTTCGACCCCGACGGGATCCTTGTGGATCAGAACGTCTGCATTGGTGTGCTTTGCAACAATGGCACGACGAAGCGCGGCTCCGATGCTATGCGCCTCTTCCAGCGTCTGTGATCCGTCCAACTCGATATGAAGGTTCACGAAAACGCGGCTCCCTGCTTGGCGGGTTTTGAGGTCGTGAAACCCGTGAACCCCGTCGAAGTTCCCAGCAATGTCAGCGATAGAGGCGATGATTTCGTCATCTGCCGCACGGTCCATCAGGGCGTCCCACGCACCTTTGCCGATCTTGAGCGCGCCGTGGAACATGATCAGCGCCGCGACGATCGCCACAGCGCTATCCACCCAGCCCCAACCGAATTTCGCATTAAGCCAAAGTGCCACAATCGCGCCAATCCCAGGGATCAAATCGCCAATGTAATGGAGGCTATCGGCGGCGACCACGCGGCTCCCTGTTTTGCGGGCGACGTAGCGCTGCCATGCGACCAGCATCAGGGTCAGCACAATCGACAGCGCCATCACGGCAACGCCAGCGGTTTCCGAGCTGATATGAGCCGATTCAGGTTGTGACAATCGCAACACCGCAGCGCCCAAAATGGCGGCGGCAGAGACGATGATGAAAAGGGACTGACCCAGCGCAGCGAGGTCTTCGGCAGAGGTATGCCCAAAGGTGTGATCGTCGTCTGCGGGCTTTGCTGCATAGGCGATAGCCGCCAATCCACCCATCGACATCAGCAAATCCAACGCACTGTCCGCCAGCGTTGCTGCAATTGACAAAGACCCCGTCGCCCAGAGCGCCCACATCTTTGCCAGCACCAGCGTGATCGCTACAAAGACCGAAAACACACCCGCAGAGAAGTTCAGCTTGTTACCAGAAGTCGTCATGCGGGCCCCCTTGCGTTAGGCCGTCCTGTTTAGTCGAGCACTTCGTCCGCGCCAACACCCCAAATCGCCGATTTCGGTGCCCAGCCTTTATAACCTCCGGTGCTCAACTGGCACCAGTTCAGGGTGCATTCTTCGATCCGCGCGACGACGCCCGCTTCGAGGATCGCTTCTTGGGGGCTGGATTCGTCTTGGCGTGCGTAGAGCGGCTGCATGTCGGTGTCGATGATCACCGTCCGCACGCCAGACAGCATGATATAGTGGACCCAACCGCCCAATCCGTCACGATCGACCACACGACGCCAGTTTTCATACTCAGCAGTCACCTGCAGCGGCATATCGCGGCGCGCAAAGACCCAATCGATGCGGTGAGAGGTTGATGGCCCACGACGCACGTTGGCCTCATTCGCCTTGAGCGACACAAAACGCGGTAAGGGCAAACCCGTAACAGGACCCGTGCGAAGCTCTATCTGATCCTCTGCGGTTTCGTTTTCTTCTGCCATGGCAGGCAAAACACCACCGATGAGTGCGATAACCACCGTAAGGGACCGCAGAAAAGAACGCATCTTACCACCTGTTTGCCTGTTTAGACGCGATGGGCGTTTGGCCGCTCTTGTATCGCGTCGATCATACGGGCAATCTGCCATTAAGAACGCCTGAAGGAAAGTCACGGAGGGGGCAAATGGCCGGTAAACAACTGAGTGTTGTCGTCACGCGACGGTTGCCCGATGTCGTTGAGACCCGCATGAAAGAGCTATTCGATGCGCGTCTGCGGGATGATGATACCCGCATGACCCGCGAAGAGCTCTTGGCCTTGGTCCCTCAGGCGGATGTTTTGGTCCCCACATTGACCGATAAGATCGACGCAGACGTCATGGATGCTTCTAACGGTAGGCTGCGTTTGATTGCGAACTACGGGGCAGGGGTCGATCACATCGACGTCGAGGCGGCCCGTGATCGCGGGATCATGGTCACGAATACGCCGGGCGTGATGACCGAAGATACGGCAGATATGACAATGGCGCTGATCCTCTCGGTCGTGCGCCGCATCCCCGAAGGCATGACTAAAATGCAAGAAGGGGATTGGACGGGCTGGTCACCGACGGCCATGCTCGGCGGTCGGATTGCGGGACGGAAACTCGGCATCCTCGGAATGGGGCGGATCGGTCAGGCGGTAGCCCGCCGCGCTGCGGCCTTTGGCATGTCGGTTCATTACCACAACCGTCGCCGTCTGCGGCCGGAAACGGAACAGGCGCTGAATGCGACGTGGTGGGATAGCCTCGACCAGATGGTCGCGCGGATGGACATCATATCGATCAACTGTCCGCATACGCCGGGGACGTTCCATTTGATGAACGCCCGCCGTCTGAAACTGATGAAGCCGACTGCGGTGATCGTGAACACGTCGCGCGGTGAAGTAATCGACGAAAACGCGCTGACACGGATGCTGCGCACGGGCGAAATCGCAGGCGCGGGCCTCGATGTGTTTGAACACGGAACCGAAGTGAACCCGCGATTGCGTGCACTGCCCAATGTTGTTCTTTTGCCGCATATGGGGTCGGCCACGGTTGAGGGACGGATCGAGATGGGCGAGCGGGTGATCCTTAACGCACATACCTTTGCCGATGGGCACCGCCCGCCAGATCAAGTTCTGCCGTGGATGGTGTAACCTCCCTTTACCTATTTTGAATTTGAATTAGCTTCGATGAACATGGTCCTTTGGGAGGAGGAGCGCGATGTTCACAGGAGAAGTGCGTCAGGCCGTCGATCGGTCGGTCCTATGTTGGCTCGCCACCGTCGATGCGGACGGCCAGCCCAACGTCAGCCCCAAAGAGATATTCTGCGCCATTGATGACGTGACACTGCTGATCGCAGAGATCGCAAGTCCGATATCACGCCGAAATATCGCTAAAAATTCAAAGGTCTGCGTCAGCTTTATCGATGTGTTCCGCCAAAAGGGCTACAAGGTCATCGGCGACGCGCGGTTGATCCTGCCCGAGGAGCCAGAGTTTGACGCCATCGGCGGCCCGATCAAAGCCATGATCGGAACCGCGTTCCCATTGCGCGGGTTGATCCGTGTGGATGCCGTGCGAGTGTCGCCCATCGTCGCGCCTAGCTACCAGCACTACCCCGATAGAACTGAGGCAGAGCAGATGCGGCAGGCGTTCAAGACCTATGGCGTGAGGGCCGTGGATTAACGGTAAACCTCATCCTCGGTCGGGAAGGCACGGGATTTCACGTCCTCTGCATAGCGACGCACCGAATCTTCGATCATCGGGCCGAGCTGGCCGTAAACCTTGACGAACTTCGGCGTCCAAGGGTTCAGACCCAACATATCTTCGAGTACGAGGATCTGCCCGTCGCAATCAGCCGACGCACCAATCCCGATGGTCGGAATGTCGATCTGTTTGGTGATCTTCGCGGCGAGCGGCTCGACCATGCCTTCCAGTACGACGGCAAATGCACCAGCCTCGGTCACAGCGCGGGCGTCCTCTTCGTGGAGTGGCCAGCTGTCTTCCTCACGGCCTTGGGTTTTGAACCCGCCCATGACATGCGACGACTGTGGTGTGAGGCCGATATGCGCCATCACAGGGATGCCGCGTTCAACAAGGAACCGAATGGTCTCTGCCATCCGTTTGCCGCCCTCAAGTTTCACCGCGCCACAGCCAGTTTCTTTCATGATTTTGGCCGCATTGCGGAAGGCCATGTTCGGGCTTTCCTCGTAGGTGCCAAAGGGCATATCCACGACGATCAGCGCCCGTTTGGTGCCGCGCACAACGGCCTTGCCGTGCATGATCATCAGATCAAGAGGCACGCCCACCGTCGATTCCATCCCATGCATCACCATGCCAAGGCTATCGCCCACCAGAATGAAATCCGCGAACTTATCGACGATCGCCGCCGTATGCGCGTGATAAGAGGTCAGCGACACAATCGGCTCACCGCCTTTGCGACGTGCGATTTGCGGCACGGTTATACGGCGGATGGTTTCGGTTTGGGTGCTCATAGGGTGATCTCCCTCTGGTCAATAAGCAGGACAGGGTCGTCTACGGGGCCAAAAGCGGCTGTAATCATGATCCCGATGGTGCCCGATGGGCGACCGGAAACGGGGGCGAGCGTGAGGGCCTGCACGATGTCCACATGAGGATCGCGGGCCCGAGGTTCGGTTTCGATGGTATCACGGATCGTCTGGGCAATCGCCTCTACCGTCGCGCCAGTTCGGGCAGCGGTTTCAGCGGCGATCAGCGAACGGTTCAGGACAACGGCGGCGCTGCGATCCTCTGGCGTGAGGCGGACGTTGCGGGACGACATGGCCAGCCCATCTGCCTCGCGCACGGTTGGAACGCCGACGACCTCTGTCGGGACATCCAGATCACGCGCCATGCGGCGGATCACTTGTAATTGCTGGTAGTCCTTTTCGCCAAAATAGGCCCGATCTGCGCCGACGATATTGAACAGTTTTGTCACCACCGTGCAGACCCCGCGATAGTGACCAGGGCGCACCAGCCCGTGCAGCATATTGGCGAGCTTTGTCGTCTCAACGATGGTTTCGGCCCCGTCGGGATACATGATTTCAACCGACGGCATAAAGACGGCAGCCACGCCCGCAGCCTCTAGCATCGCGCAATCGGCCTCTTCGGTACGGGGGTATTTGTCGAGGTCGGCCTGCTGTCCGAACTGCGTCGGGTTCACGAAAATCGACGTAATCACGGCGTCGTTTTCTGCCTTCGCCGCAGCGACCAATGACATGTGTCCCGCGTGCAGCGCACCCATCGTCGGAACAAAGCCAACGGTCTGCCCAGATAGGCGCAAATCACGAACGACAGCGCGGACCTCTGCAATGGTTCGACAGATAATCATGTCCCCTCCCAAGGTGTGCTGCGAATGTGTAGCCCCCCTGCCGAACTGCGGCAAGCGGCGGAGAGGGGGAATAACGCTAACGGTGACCCAAGGTCGGACAGTTTTCATTTTACCTGCGACAACCTGTCCGTGTTTGGGGGCTAGCAATCCTGAATTAAAAACTCCAAATATAAAACATAACAAAATTAGGATATGATAATATGAAAGTCGCAACCCTTGGATTTGTCCTTTTCGCTGGAACAGCAACCGCCGCATTCGCCCAAGGGCCGATGGCAGAGTTCATGAACGAATGGGATGTGGACGCATCTGGCGCTGTCACCATCGAAGATTTCCATGCCCGTCGCGGTGATCAGTTTTACATGTTCGACCTGAACGAAGACGGCAGCATCGACGCCGAAGAACAAGCCAACATGGACGCCACCGTCGCCTCTGCGATGGAAGCCAACCACGGTGGTGGTAATGGCAACGGTGGTGGTCATGGCGCGGGTGGTCCGGGTGCGAAAATTCACGCAACGATGACAGCCGAATATGCCGATACCAACGGCGATGGCGCGATCAGCGCAGATGAGTGGACCGCTGCGACGGAACGTCTCTTTGCAGAACTCGACACCACGGGTGACGGCGAACTTTCACCCGCAGATTTTGGTCACTGAGTTACTTCCCTTTGTCAGTGATCGACGCGCCGTTCCTGTGATCAGGAGCGGCGCTTTGTTTTCGGGCTGTCGGTTTTGGACAGTCGTATGTCGTCTGGTTCCGTTATGGCCTGCGAGTTTCGGGCAAAAGTGACGCCAAGTCCAAATGGAGTCGCCAAATGAAAACCCATGTTCGTGCCCTAGTCGTCGGCGGTGGTGCCGTCGGTACCTCGATCGCTTACCACCTTGCCAAAGCTGGCTGGGAAGATGTCATGCTCTTGGAGCGTGACGAACTGACCTCAGGCTCGACATGGCACGCTGCCGGTCTGCTGCCGCTGTTCAACATGTCATTTGCGACGACTCACATCCACAAATACTCGGTAGATTTCTATAAATCGCTTGAGGCGGAAACGGGCCTGAACGCTGGTTTCTCGATCTGCGGCAACCTGCGTATGGCCCAGACCCAAGAGCGTATGGACGAATATATGCTCTATTCGTCTGTTGCGGAAACCGCAGACGTTTACCACGAATTCCTCACCCCGAACGAGATCAAAGAGCGCTGGCCGCTGGTCCGCACCGACGACCTCAAGGGCGCACTGTTCCACCCGCAAGACGGTTACATCAACCCTGCTGACGTCACCATGGCGATGGCAAAGGGTGCGCGTCAGCGTGGCGTGATCATCGAACGTAAATGGCAGGTTGACGGCTACAAATGGACCGGCGACCACTGGGAAGTCACCGTCACCAAAATGGGTGAGCGCGGCGGCAACCTCGTTGCGACCGAAGAAACCACAGTGATCCATGCAGACCACGTTGTGACCGCAACGGGTAACCACGCACAGCGCACTGCGAAACTCTTGGGCATCAAAATCCCTGCGATCCCTGTTGAACACCAGTTCATTGTGACCGAGCCCGATCCGGCGCTGGTTGAATACCGTGCAAACGGTGGTGCAGAGCACCCAGTTCTGCGTGACGCTGACGCGAAATGGTATGTCCGCGAAGAGCGCGGCGGCTGGATCCTCGGCCCGTACGAGCGCGGCGCACCTGCACGTTTCCAATACGGCGTTCCAGATAGCTTCCGTGCGGACCTCTTCCCGCTCGACCTCGAGCGGATCGAAGAAGAATACATGGCGATGATCCACCGTATTCCGACCTCCGAGACTGTTGGTCTCAAAGACGACTTCAACGGTCCGATCTGCTACACGCCGGATGGCAACCCGCTCGTTGGTCCAGCTCCGGGTCTGCGCAACATGTGGCTGGCTGAAGGTTTCTCCTTCGGTATTACCGCTGCAGGCGGCACGGGCTACTACCTTGCTCAGATGATGGTAAACGGCGAAGCCGAGATCGACATGGCGTCGCTCGACCCGAAACGCTACGGCTCGTGGATGACCACCGATTACGCGGTGAAAAAGAACGAAGAATGCTACGAGCACGTCTTTATTCTTCACCACCCAGACGAAGAGCGCGAAGCTGCACGTCCGCTGCGCACCTCGCCTGTTTACGACCGCCAGAAAAAGCTCGGCGCGCAGTTTGGCCAAGTCAACGGCTGGGAACGCCCGAACTATTACGGCCCTGTTGATGCACCGTCGTCGTTTGACCACGACAGCCGCAGCTTCCGCCGTGGCGCATGGTGGGAATACGCAGTTGCCGAAGCCAAGGCCGTTCGCGAAACCGCTGGTCTGATCGACGCAACTGCCTTCACTAAACACATCGTCAAAGGCCCAGGTGCGACGGCGTTCCTCGATTGGTTCACCACCAACAAACTACCGAAGGTTGGTCGTATCAACCTGACCTACGCACTAACCGAAGCTGGCACCACCCGCACCGAATACACCATCGTTCGTCTGTCTGAGGACGAATACTATCTGGTGTCCGCAGGTGCATGGACCGACTACGATGCGGACTACCTGAAGAAATGCATTGAAGACAAAGAAGCCGAGTTTGGCCGTATCGAAATGCAGAACGTGACCACTCAGTGGGGCGTGTTCGCAATCGCAGGTCCGAAGTCGCGCGACATCCTGAAAGAGGTCATCAAAGACGTCGATCCAGAAACCGCGCTGTCGAACAAACGATTCCCTTGGCTGTCGGCTCGTCAGATCGAACTGGGCATGTGCCCTGTGAACGCGATCCGCGTGGCGTACACGGGTGAGCTGGGTTGGGAACTTCACCACCCGATCGAAATGCAGAACTATCTGTGGGATCTTCTGATGCCCGCAATGGAGAAGCATGGCGGTAAATTGGTTGGTGCCCGTGCACAGAACTGGCTCCGTCAGGAGAAATCCTACCGCGCATTCGGCACCGAACTGGGCCGTGATGCGACCCCGATCGAAGCTGACCTGCCCCGCTTTGTTGACCTCGGCAAAGAGTTCAACGGCAAAGCTGCGATGGAGAAAATCGGCGTTCGCTCGAAATGTGTTACTCTGCTGATCGACGGTCCGGCTGATGCTGATCCGTGGGGCAAAGAAGCACTGCGCGATCTGGACGGCAACTACGCTGGTCGTCTGACCTCGGGCGGTTATTCGGTGGCCTTCGGCAAACAAATCGGCATGGGCTACGTGAAGCCTGCGCTGGCCGAAGTTGGCACGAAGCTCAAGGTTAAGATCATGGGCGAGCTGTGGGATGCGACAATCGTCGAGGACAGCCCCTACGATCCGACAAACGCAAATATCCGCATCGACGGATAACGAAAAAAGGGCGGTCCAAGTGGCCGCCCTTTCAATTTGTTGACAGTTGTCAACTAGTTAACGGAATCTTACCGGTGACAGGGCAGGGATGTGTTCCGCCCCGATGATTGGATCGCGACCTGTCACGAGGGCTTCGACCAGATCACGGACGGCAGGGGCGGTGATGAACCCATAGCCACCTTGCCCGCCGCACCAAAAGAACGTCTCGTCCAGAGGGTCAGGCCCCACGACCAACACGCGGTCGGGCGAGAAGGTCCGCAGACCCGCCCAGTTGGCGATCAGGCGCGTGACTTCCATCGTGACGTTTTCTTCGAACCGCGCGAGCCCTTCGGCGAGGACCATATCGTCGGCCCATGCGTCATGGGGTTCAGTCGGGTCTTCTTCGGCAGGTGACACGATCAGGGCACCCGCGTCGGGTTTCATATACCATTCTTCGCCCGCGCCAAAGACCATCGGCCATGTCGCTGGGTCCATGCCATCGGGGGCAGGAATGCGGGCCATCGAACGGCGAAGAGGGGTGAAACCAATAGTGGCAATGCCCGCCATTTCCGCGATCTTATCGACCCAAGCGCCAGCGGCGTTGACGATGTGTTTCGCGGTGAACTCTGTGCCGCCTGCGGTTACGGTCCAGCCGTCAGCGGTGCGGGTGATCGCGGTGACAGGATGACGGGTGAGGACTTGGCCACCGTGGGCGCGGATGTCCTTTGCGTAGGTTTGCATCAACAGGTCGGTGTCGATGTCATAGACGGCCTCGAGGTATGCAGCCCGCGTGATCGCATCAGTGTCGAGGATTGGGCAGAGGGCCTTGGCCCCGTCCAATGTGACCTCAGTGAGCCCCATGTGGGCGACGTCCTCTTCGAAGGCGGCTTCTTGCCCTGCGAGGCCCACGACCATCACTCCGCGGGGGGACAAAGTGCCCGCGGCCTGCAAGCCGTCATAAGACGCACGACCTAAGGCTTGAACGGCAGGTTTGCCGTAGCTCGGTTCATAGAGCGCGGCAGAGCGGCCAGAGGTGTGATGGCCTAATGTGTCTTCGGCCTCCACCAGAACGACCGATCCGTGAGGCGCTAAACCTGCGCCCGCAGATAGTCCTGCAATGCCGCCGCCAATAACCAGATAGTCGATCATCTCACCCTCCTTCAGTGTCGGGTGCGACCCTGCCACGGAGTGCGGGAACGAAAAAGGGGGCGCCTGAGCGCCCCCTCCAATTCAGGAAAATCGCCTGATTAGGACGGGATATCGCCTTCGATTCCTTCGACGAAGAAGAACATACCAGCCAAATCGCCGTCATTGGCGATCTCGCCTTCAGCGAGCCAAGCCGAACCGTCTTGTTTGTTGATCGGGCCAGTGAACGGGTGGTAGGTGCCCGCTGCGATCGCGTCGCGCATGGCTTCTGCTTCTGCTTTGGCGTCTGCCGGAACAGCGTCAGAGATTTCACCGATGCCGACCATGCCAGCGCCGATACCGTCCCAAGTATTCACGGACGACCATGTGCCGTCGATCACAGCCTGAACGCGCTCGATGTAGTAGGGCGACCAGTTGTCGATGATCGACGAGATGCGTGGCATCGGGCCGTATTCTGCCATGTCAGCAGCCTGACCGAAGGTGTAAACGCCGCCAGCTTCTTTTGCAGCCTGATGCGGTGCGGTGGAGTCGGTGTGCTGAAGAACAACGTCACAGCCCTGTTCGATCAGAGCTTTTGCAGCGTCTGCTTCTTTCGCAGGGTTCAGCCATTCGAAGATCCAGATGACTTTGAATTCGACGTCAGGGTTAACCTTTTTCGCGTGCAGGTAAGCCGAGTTGATACCGCGGATAACTTCTGGAATCGGAACCGACGCGATGTAGCCGATTTTGTTCGACTTGGTGACGCGACCAGCGAGGGTGCCTTGGATCGCGCGGCCTTCGTAGAAACGAGCCGAGTAAACGGACACGTTGTCAGCTTGTTTGTAGCCAGTTGCGTGTTCGAATTTCACGTCAGGGAAGTTCGCGGCGACGTTGATGGTCGGGTCCATGAAGCCGAACGAGGTGGTAAAGATGATGTCCGCACCGCCGAGGGCCATCTGCGTGATAGCGCGCTCTGCGTCGGGGCCTTCTGGGACGTTCTCTTGGTAAACGAAGTCTACCGCGTCGCCGAAGTGATGAACCATTTCCATAGCGGAGTGGTGGTGGTGCTGTGTCCAGCCGCCGTCATTGATCGGGCCGACGTAGATAAAGCCAACTTTGGTTTTGTCCTGCGCGCGAGCCGGAAGGCCGAGTGCTGCAGCCATTGCTGCGCCAGCACCAGTAGCAAGGAGCGTTCTGCGTTTCATATTGTATTCTCCCAATTGGACCAGAGAGCAGACTCTGGCGGTTAGTTTTCGTCCCTCAGGTCGAGGGGTGGAAAGATTTGCCCAGCGATGCAGGCGCACGTCCTGCGCGGATCATCACGAGGACGACGATAGTCGCGAGGTATGGTGCCATCGACAAATATTCTACAGGAATTTTCAAGCCCTCAGCCTGCAAGTTAAGCTGAAGGACAGTCACACCGCCAAAAAGATAGGCACCTGCGATCAAACGCCACGGCTTCCAGCTGGCAAAGACGACGATGGCGAGCGCGATCCAGCCAGCGCCAGCGGTGATACCGTCGATCCACTGGGGCACGCGCACGAGGCTGATGTAGGCCCCCGCGAGACCCGCACAGGCGCCACCGAACATGATGGCAAGGACGCGGACGGCACGGACGTTATATCCCAGCGCGTGGGCGGCATCGTGGTTTTCGCCAACGGCCCGCAAGATCAGACCTGCGCGAGAGTATTTGAGAAAAGCCCAGACGCCCGCGACGATGGCGACGCTGAGGTAGACCATCACATCGTGCTGGAACAGGATCGGGCCGATGACAGGAATGTCGGCGAGCAGCGGGATGTGGAGTTTGGAAACGGTCAGGTCTGGCGACCCTTTCGCGCCTTGACCGATAAGCGATGACAGGCCCAGACCAAACATCGTCAGGCCAAGTCCCGTTGCCACCTGATTGGTCAGCAGGAACTGGGTCAACACGGCAAAGATCAGCGACAAAGCCGCGCCCGCCGCTGCAGCGCCGACGAAACCGAGGTAGGGGTTCCCGCTGGAATGGCCCGCGATATAGCCGCAGACCGCGCCAACGATCATCATGCCCTCAACGCCGAGGTTCAGGACGCCAGAGCGTTCCACGACCAATTCGCCAATTGCGGCCAAGAGGATCGGTGTCGACGCAACCATCAGCGCCGCAAGTAGGAGGATCGGGTTGATATCCATTAGCGCACCTCTGCCTTGCCGATTTTGAAACGGTAGTTGGTCAGAACGTCCACGGCCAAGAGGCAGAACAGCAGCATCCCTTGGAACGTCAGGATCGCGGCTGAGGGGAGGTTCAGTTGGGCTTCGGCGGCTTGGCCCCCGATATAGGTCAGCGCCATCAGCAGCCCTGCGAGCAGGATGCCGATGGGGTTCAGACGACCGAGGAAGGCCACGATAATCGCGGTAAAGCCATAGTAGGACGGGAACGACCCGAGGATTTGACCTGAGGGGCCAGCGACCTCGAACAAACCTGCAAGGCCAGCCATCGCGCCAGAAAGGCCGAGGCAGACAATGATCAGCTTATTTGCGTTCACACCAGCAAAGCCAGCCGCACGGGGGCTTTGCCCTGCGAGGCGGACGTTAAAGCCGAACTGGTGACGGGTGAACATGACGTAGGCCACGACCACGGCAAAAACGGCGGTCAATGCGCCCCAATGGAACCCCGTGCCGCTGATCAGGTCGAGGTTTGCGGCGGCGGGATATTGGCGCAGGTTGCGGCTGCCCGGCATGCCGTAGCCTTCGGGGTTGCGCAAAAGGCCAATTGAGAAGGCCTTGATCAACACTTCGGCCACATAGACCAGCATGAGCGATACAAGGATTTCGTTGGTTTTGAAAAACACGCGGAGGAGCGCGGGGATCATCGCCCAGAGGAACCCACCCAAGGCCCCCGCGACAATCATCAGCGGGAACAGAACCCAGCGGGTGTCATAAGGGTAGACCGCCAGCGCCACGCCAGCGCCGCAGATCGCACCGATGATGTATTGTCCTTCGGCACCGATGTTCCAGATACCTGCACGGAATCCGAACGATAGGCCCACGGCGATCAGCACAAGGGGGGCCGCCTTTTTCACCACCTCGGGGCGGTAGAAATGCGCGAACTGGCCAAAGACTGGGTCCCAGAAGATGGTTTTGATTGCGATGACAGGGTCTTTGCCCAAGATCGCGAAAAGCCCCATGCCGAGGATAATCGTCAGCACCACAGCGAGGAGTGGTGCGCCATAAGACCAGTTTTTCGACGGCTGTGGCCGTTTCTCAAGCCTCAACATGAGCGGCCTCCATATCATGTGCGCCACCAAGCATCAGACCGATCCTCTCCATCGTGAGGCCAGCGGTAGGTACGGCGGGGGACAGGGTGCCTTCGTTCAGGGCAGCAAAACGGTCGGCGATTTCCAAAATCTCATCGAGGTCTTGGGAGATAACAACAACGGCAGAGCCTTCGCCCGCGAGGTCCAAGAGCGCCTGACGGATCGCAGCGGCGGCAGAGGCATCAACGCCCCATGTCGGCTGGTTCACGACCAAAACGCGCGGCTTTTGTAGGATTTCCCGTCCGATCACGAATTTCTGGAGGTTGCCGCCAGAGAGTGCGCGGGCCGCGGTTTCTGGACCAGGGGTCCGCACATCAAAGCCTTCGATTACAGAGAGGGCAAAGTCGCGGGCGCTTGGCCAATCAAGGAAGCCGTTTTTCGAAAGGCCCAACCGCGTTTTCGCGGTCATGAGCGCGTTTTCTGTGAGCGTCATGTCTGGGGCGGCGGCGTGACCGTTGCGTTCCTCGGGCGCGGCGCAGAGGCCGATTTTGCGGCGTGTGTTCGGGTCGAGGTCGCCAATGGCCTGACCGTCGAGCGCCACCATCGCAGCGTCGACAGGCATTTCACCAGAAAGCGCCGCGACGAGTTCGTCCTGACCATTGCCTGCAACACCGCCGATGCCCAGGACTTCACCAGATTTGACTGAAACGCTGACGTTTTTCAGGGCGGTGCCGAATTGATGCGGAGCGGGGGCGGTAAGGCCCTCGATCACCAGAACATCGTCGCCCAGTGCTTCGCCATCGCGTTTCGGCGTCATTAGCGTTGTGCCGACCATCAGTTCCGCCATGTCGCGGCTGGTGGTTTCGCGGGGATCACAGGTGCCGACGACCTTGCCCAGACGCAGAACGGTCGCGTGTTCGCAGAGCGCCCGGATTTCTTCGAGCTTGTGCGAGATATAGAGGATCGACGTTCCCTCGGACGCCAAAAGGCGGAGGGTGCCAAAGAGAATCTCTACCTCCTGAGGGGTCAGAACGCTGGTCGGTTCGTCCATGATCAGGAGTTTCGGGTCTTGGAGCAGGCAGCGAATGATCTCGACCCGCTGACGTTCACCCGCCGAGAGATCACCGACGATGCGGTCAGGCGACAGGGGCAGGCCGTAGTTTTCCGATACCTCGCGGATGCGCTGAGCGAGCTCGCGTTGTTTCGGCGGGTTCTCCATCCCGAGGGCGATGTTTTCGGCGACGGTTAGGGCGTCGAATAGGGAAAAGTGCTGGAAAACCATAGCGATACCAGCGGCGCGTGCGGCGCGGGGATCAGTTGGGGTAAAGGGCGCACCCTCTAGCGTCATGGTGCCAGCATCGGGGCGAACGAGGCCGTAGATCGTTTTGACGAGCGTCGATTTGCCCGCGCCATTCTCACCGAGGAGCGCGTGGATTTGGCCTTTGCCAATGGCAAAACTGATGTCGCTGTTGGCGACGACGCCTGGATAGGCCTTGGTCAATCCCTGTAGGTCGAGAAGCGTCACGTTGTCCCCGTTTCTTTGTCTTGGTCGCTATCTGCCCGCGCAAGCAGGCGTGTGGCAACCCCCAAGGCAATCGCCTGTGGGTGTTTTCCTAACGTCGGATCGCCTATTGGGCAGGCAATGCGTGAAATTTGTGCAGGTGAATGACCCAATGATGTCAGTCTGTTACGGAAGCGTGCCCATTTTGTGGCCGACCCGATGAGCCCAAGGGCAGAAAATCCGCGCGACAAAAGCGCATGGCATAGGTCGAGGTCGATTTGGTGACTATGGGTCAGGATGATGTGCTCTGCCGATTTCGGCGCATGGGCGGCCAAGAGGGGCGGATCGGATGCGATGACCTCTGTCACGCCTGCGGGGATTGTGTCGGGGAACCGATCACGCGCAATGTCGATCCACGTGATCGAAAGGGCGGGCAGCGGCGCGAGGACATTGACCAGCGCGCGCCCAACATGGCCAGCGCCCCAGACCCAGAGGTGACGAGTTTGGACAGGTGCGGTTTCGATCAGCCAGCCGTCGATGATCAGGGGTACCAATTGCGGTGGCATGGTGGCCAGTCGATTGGCGATTTTTGCGGGCAGTGTGGATGCGGGGCGAAGGGGCCGCGCATAGGGCAATTCGCTGGGCAGCGACTGCGCGTCAAAGACTTCAGTCACCAAGGTCACGGAACCCCCGCAGCATTGCCCCAGTTCAGGGCCAAGCGGGTAAGTCCGTTCGCTGATCCCACCGCGCCCAATCATCGCGCGGGCATCGCGCACCGCGTCCCATTCCAGCCGACCACCGCCGATGGTGCCGTCTTGCCCATCTTGCCAAACGACCATCGAGGTTCCCGCCTCACGCGGCACCGATCCTGCCGTGCGCGTCACAAGAACGCGGGCAAAGGGGCCACGCTCTGCGCATTTGCGCAGATATGTCAGGTCGAACGTCATGCCTGCACCCGTTTCACGGCCATGAGGATACGCTCTGGCGTGGCGGGGGCGTCGAGGTCGGGATAGCGATCCCCGCAAGCGGCGACAGCATCCGAGAGCGCAAGGAAGGCCGAGATGCCCAGCATGAACGGCGGCTCGCCCACGGCTTTGGACCTGTAGATCGTGGCTTCGGGGTTTTCGCCGTCGACGAGATCTACGTTGAACACAGGCGGGCGGTCGGAACAGGCAGGGATTTTGTAGGTCGAGGGCGCGTGCGTGCGCAGCCGACCGTGGTCGTCCCAAACCAGTTCTTCGGTGGTGAGCCAGCCTGCGCCTTGGACATAGCCGCCTTCGACTTGGCCCTTGTCCAGCGCGGGGTTCAGCGATGCGCCGACATCGTGCAGAACGTCCGCCCGCAGGATGCGGTTTTCACCTGTGAGCGTATCGATGACGACTTCGGTGACAGAGGCACCGTGGGCAAAGTAAAAGAACGGTCGCCCTTTGCCAGCCTCGCGGTCCCACGAGAGGTCGGGGGTTTTGTAGAACCCTGTGGCGGATAGTCCGACACGCGCCTGATAGCACCGCATCGCAGCGTCTGCGAAGGTGATGGAATGGCCGTCCCACGTGACCATACCGTCCGCGAATGTGACGGACGCGCCTTGGCCCAAGAACTCTGCCATGCGGGTACGGATGGCATCGCAGGCGGCGAGGACCGCCATGCCGTTGAGGTCGGACCCAGAGGAGGCAGCGGTGGCCGAAGTGTTCGGCACCTTCGACGTGTCGGTCGCGGTGATTTTGACCGTCTCAGTCGAGACGCCAAACCGCGCGGCGGCGACTTGGGCGATTTTCTGGAACAGGCCCTGACCCATCTCTGTCCCGCCGTGGTTCAGCATGATGGAGCCGTCTTGGTAGACGTGGACCAATGCGCCCGCTTGGTTCAGGTGGGTGAGGGTGAAGGAAATGCCGAACTTTACAGGGCTAAACGCGATCCCCCGTTTCAGGATCGGAGAGTTCGCATTCCACGCCGCGATCTGTGCCTTGCGGTTTTTGTAGTCCGATGTTTCGAGGAGCCGTTCCGTCATGGAGTGGAGGAGAAAATCTTTGACCTCCATCCCATAGGGCGTGGTGTTCGGCTCTGGCCGATGGGTTTCGGGTGAAAACTCGGCCCCAAAGGGTTTGCCTGTGCCGATCGCTTTGGCCTCGGCGCCTTTGGCTGGGGCGTAGTAATTCAGGCGGCGCACCTCAACGGGGTCCATGTCGAGGTCATGCGCGATGTGGTCCATCACCCGTTCAATGCCCAGAACACCCTGCGGACCACCAAAGCCACGGAACGCGGTGGCGGACTGCATGTTGGTTTTCAGGCGATAGGACGTGATGGTTGCGTGGGGCAGAAGATAGGCGTTGTCTGAATGGAGCATCGCACGGTCCGCGACCGGCCCCGTTAAATCCTGCGCCCAGCCACCGCGGGTGATTTGGGTAAAAGCGATCCCTTTGATCCGACCCTTGTCGTCAAAGCCGACCTCATAGCCGATCCGAAAATCATGGCGTTTGCCCGTGATCACCATATCGTCGTCGCGGTCGTAGCGCATTTTGCAGGCGCGGCCTGTTAGTCGGGCTGCAACGGCTGTGGCAACGGCGAGCGCGTTGCCTTGGCTTTCTTTGCCGCCAAAGCCGCCACCCATACGACGACATTCTACGCGGACCGCATGCATCGGCACGCCCAGCGCGTCGGCGACCTTGTGTTGGATTTCGGTCGGGTGCTGGGTCGAACTGTGAACAACCATGTCCCCGTTATCTTGGGGGAGAGAGAGGGCCGCTTGACCCTCAAGGTAGAAATGTTCCTGACCGCCTATGTCAAACTGACCAGTCAGGCGGCGGGGGGCATTTTCAATCGCGGCCTTCGCATCGCCTTTGGACCACGTGCGCGGCCCACCTTCAAAGAAGCTACCAGCCACCATCGCGTCCTCAACCGAGAGAATCGGTTTTTCTTCTGCGATCTCGATTTTAGCGAGACGGGCCGCTTTGCGGGCGTTCAGATGGCTGTCGGCGACGACCATGAAAATCGGTTGGCCGACGTAGTGGACCTGATCGACAGCGAGCAAGGGTTCGTCATGGATCGACGGGCTGACATCATTTGAAAACGGCAGGTCATCGGCGGTGAGGACGGCGACGACGCCTTTGGCTGATTTAACGGCTGAAAGGTCGAGCGAGGTGATCGTTCCGCGTGCGACGGGCGACTGACCAAAGGCAATATGCAAGCAATCACGCGGTGTTGGGATGTCGTCGATATACCGCGCAGAGCCAGTTACATGGAGCGGACCGCTATCGTGAGGGAGGGGTTGGCGAACGGTCATAACTCGACCTCCAACACGTTTGTGGGCAAGCCAAAGGACTGCGCGAAATAACGGCGCAACATGCCTCTGGCGGCCTCTAGTCGGTAGGCGGCGGAGGCGCGCATATCGGACATTGGGCTGTAATCGGTGCCGAGCGCCTCGCAAGCGGCGTCCAATGTGGCCTCGGTCCACGGTTGCCCGATCAGTGCGGACATCGTCGCGCTGGCCAGTTTCGGCGTTCCCGCCATCCCGCCAAAGGCGATGCGTGCGGCTATGACGTTTCCATCGCTTACGGTGATGTTGAAGCATCCGCAGACGGCAGAGATGTCTTGGTCGAACCGTTTGGAGAGCTTGTAACACCGCAAGTCTGGGGCGGATTTCGGGATCGTTACGGCCTCTACGAATTCGCCAGCTGCGCGGTCCTGTTTGCCATAGTCGATAAAGAAGTCTTCGATAGGGAGGTCGCGTCGGGTGTCGCCTTTGCGCAGGTGCAGCGTTGCGCCCAGCGCGATGAGGGCGGGCGGGTTGTCACCGATGGGCGACCCGTTGGCGATGTTGCCGCCGATTGTGGCGGCGTTGCGGACCTGTTCGGACCCATAGCGGCGGATCATTTCGGCGTAGCTGGGGTGGTGTTCGACCATGAGGGCGCGAACGTCGGTCATGGAGACACCCGCGCCGATGCGGATCGCGGTGTCCGTGACCTCAACGGTTTTCAGGTCGTCGCATTGGTTAAGGAAAATCACCTTATCCAGATTGCGGAGCTGTTTGGTCACCCACAGCCCCACATCCGTTGCCCCCGCCACGAGCGTCGCGTCAGGATTGGCGAGGTAAAGCGCGGCGAGGTCGTCGCAGGTTTTTGGCGCAGGGCCTGACGGCTGCTGTGCTGCGACCCATTCGGCGTCCTGTTTCAACCACTCTGGCAGGGCGGCACCCTCGGCAGACCGTGCGGCGCGGATGATCGGGGCATAGCCCGTGCAACGGCAGAGGTTGCCCGCAAGGACGGTGTCGTGATCGGTGCGGCCTTGGGCGTGGCCCGCGACCATGGAGGCCACAAATCCCGGTGTGCAGAACCCGCATTGGCTGCCGTGTTGATCAACCAAAGCCTGCTGAACGGCGTGTAGTCCGTCTTTGCCGATGCCTTCGACCGTGCGGACAGCTTTGCCGTTTAGTTGGGGCAGGAACAGGATGCAGGCGTTCAGGGCACGCACAGAGGTGCCATCCTGCACGACGACCGTGCAGGCACCACAATCGCCTTCGTTACAGCCTTCCTTGGTTCCTGTGAGACTGCGATCTTCGCGCAGCCAATCGAGTAGGGTCCGTGTCGCGGGTTGCGAGACAAGGACTGTCTCTCCGTTGAGAAGAAACGATACCTCCATAGGGTCTTGACCTGCCGCCTTACCAACGGTCCAGAGAATGTCATTGGGCATCGATGCGGCGTAGAGGCCCACTCTCTTTATCCCTCTGATCAAAGCGATGCTTTCCTCAGTTGGCAAGAATTTTGTGTCAAAACCTGCCGTCCTTTGCGTCAGTTGCCCAAAATTTGCGCGGTGAAATTGCGTGCATTTGATGCTTTTACATCCCCAACGCTGGCCATATCCTAGCCACATGACCAGCCAGCCACGATTCATCCATCTTCGCGTTCACACGGAATATTCGCTCCTTGAAGGGGCGGTGCGGGTGAAAAAGTTGTCGGGCATGGCGGCGGATATGAACATGCCCGCGGTCGCTGTGACCGATACGAATAACATGTTCTGCGCGTTGGAGTTTTCCGAATACGCCAGCGGTGCGGGTATCCAGCCGATTATCGGCTGTCAGGTCGATCTGGCTTATACCACGCCCGAACCGGGAAAGCGTCCCGATGATCCAGCGCCGATTGTGCTGCTGGCCCAGTCAGAGCGCGGGTATGAAAACCTGATGAAACTGAACAGCGTTCTTTATGTGGATGCTGGTGGGCGGTTGCCGCAGGTCGAGGTCGCGGACCTTGAACGGTATTCCGAAGGGTTGATTTGTTTGTCTGGTGGACCTGATGGTCCGATTGGGCGTCTTTTGCGGGCAGGTCAGCGTGGGAAGGCTGAGGCGTTGCTGTCGCAAATGAAAGGGATTTATCCAGATCGTCTCTATGTCGAACTCCAGCGCCACCCCCAAGAGGACGGTCTGCCTGAGGCAGAGCAATTGTCAGAGCGCGGTCATATTGAGATGGCCTATGCGATGGAGTTGCCGCTCGTCGCGACCAACGATGTCTATTTCCCGAAGCCTGACATTTATGAGGCACACGATGCGCTGATCTGTATCGCTCAGGGGGCTTATGTCGATCAGGCCGAACCGCGTCGGCGGCTGACCCCGCAGCACTATTTCAAATCGCCTGAAGAGATGGCGACCCTCTTTGCCGACCTTCCCGAGGCACTGGAAAACACGGTCGAGATCGCGAAACGCTGTGCGTTCAAGGCCTACAAACGCAACCCGATTTTGCCGAAGTTTGCCGATGATGAGGTCGTTGAACTGCGTCGTCAGGCCAATGAGGGTTTGCAGGCACGACTGGCGGTTATTCCTCATGCGGTGACGGTTGAGGAGTATCAGGCACGGCTCGATTTCGAGTTGGATATCATCGAGGGGATGGGGTTCCCTGGCTACTTCCTGATCGTTGCGGACTTTATCAAGTGGTCCAAGGATAACGGCATCCCCGTCGGTCCGGGCCGTGGTTCGGGTGCGGGTTCACTCGTGGCTTATGCGCTGACGATCACCGACCTTGATCCGCTGCGCTACAGCCTTCTGTTCGAACGCTTCCTGAACCCCGAACGTGTGTCGATGCCTGACTTCGACATCGACTTCTGCATGGATCGTCGCGAAGAAACGATCCGCTATGTGCAGCAGAAATACGGTCGTGACAAAGTTGGGCAGATCATCACCTTTGGTGCGCTGTTGTCCAAGGCTGCGGTGCGCGACGTTGGGCGGGTGTTGCAGATGCCCTACGGGCAGGTGGATCGTCTGTCCAAGATGATCCCTGTCGAGGGTGTGAAACCTGTCAGCATTGAACAGGCCCTGATCCAAGAAGAACGCCTGCGCGAAGAAGCCCGCAACGAAGAGGTCGTTGATCGGCTTTTGACCTACGGGACCAAAATCGAAGGCCTGTTGCGGAACGCATCGACCCACGCGGCGGGTGTCGTGATCGGGGACCGTCCGTTGGATGCCTTGGTGCCGCTCTATCAGGACCCTCGCTCTGACATGCCTGCAACCCAGTTCAACATGAAATGGGTGGAACAGGCGGGGCTCGTAAAGTTCGACTTCTTGGGCCTAAAGACCCTGACCGTCATTCAGTCTGCGATGGATTTGATCTTTAAATCGGGTCGCCCGCTGCATGTCGCGGCGGATGGCACGCAGCTCTATGAACCTGCCGAAGGGGCAGAGAACGAGATCAACGCCATCCCGCTTGAGGATGAGAAGACCTACAAACTCTATTCGGCGGCGAAAACGGTTGCGGTGTTCCAGGTGGAATCCACGGGCATGATGGACGCACTAAAACGGATGAAGCCGACCTGTATCGAGGACATTGTTGCGCTTGTGGCGCTCTACCGTCCGGGTCCGATGGAGAACATTCCCGTTTATTGCGATGTGAAACACGGTCGCAAAGAACTCGAGTCGATCCACCCGACCATTGACCACATCCTCGCCGAAACGCAGGGCATCATCGTTTATCAGGAACAGGTGATGCAGATCGCGCAGGTCATGGCGGGTTACTCGCTTGGCGGCGCGGACTTGCTTCGCCGTGCGATGGGTAAAAAGATCAAAGAGGCGATGGACGCCGAACGCCCGAAATTCGAAGAGGGCGCGGCGAAGAACGGTGTCGATAAAAAGAAGGCATCGGAAGTTTTCGACCTTCTCGAAAAATTCGCGAACTACGGCTTTAACAAATCCCACGCGGCGGCCTATGCGGTGGTGTCGTATCAGACAGCATGGCTCAAGGCGAACCATCCGGTCGAGTTTATGGCCGGTGTGATGAACTGCGATATTCACCTGACCGACAAGCTGTCGATCTATTTCCAAGAGGTGAAAAAGGGGCTTGGGATCGATTACATCCCGCCCTGCGTGAACCGCAGTCTCGCGACGTTTGACGTGGTCGATCAAAAACTCGTCTATGCGCTGGGCGCGTTGAAAAACGTCGGCGCGGATGCGATGCGGCTGGTGGTCGAGGGACGCGGTGAGAAACCTTTTGCGACGCTGTTTGATTTCGCGCGGCGATGTGACCTGAAGCGGATCGGCAAACGTCCGCTCGAGATGCTCGCACGGGCAGGGGCGTTTGATCAGTTGGACAGCAACCGCAAGCGGGTCTTTGACAGTCTAGAGGCCTTGGTCGGTTATTCGGCGGCTATTCAGGATCAAAAGACATCGAACCAAGTTTCGCTCTTTGGTGAGGCCGGCGACGATCTGCCAGAGCCACGATTGGCGAATACGCCCGACTGGTTGCCTGCGGTGCGATTGGCCGAAGAATATAAGGCGATTGGTTTTTATCTGTCGGGTCACCCGCTGGATGACTACATGACGGCGCTGAAACGCAATCAGGTTCTGTCGCTCGACGAAGTGATGGCGAAAGCTGAACATGGCGCCTGCGTTGTCAAAATGGCAGGTCACGTGGCCGGGCGTCAGGAACGCAAATCCGCGCGGGGCAATCGTTTTGCCTTTGCGCAGTTGTCCGATCCGACGGGGGCTTATGAGGTCACGATTTTCTCGGATACGCTGGATGTGTGCCGCGATCATCTGGAGACGGGCAATAAGGTCGTTCTGACGGTCGAGGCGACGATGGAGTCTGACCAGCTAAAGCTTTTGGCGCGGTCGATTGTGCCGATTGATACGGTGGTTTCTGATCTGACGTCATCGGCACTGCGGGTCTATGTGAACGAACCGCAGGCGGTGTCGGCGATTTCCACGGTTCTGGAGGGGGCAAAGACGCAAAAACTGCGTGGTGCCCGTGGACCTGTGATCCTGACGTTGATGACCTCTGGCGACCTTGCCGAAATTGACATCGACCTAAGCGAAGATTTCCCGATCAACCCAGAGATCAAAGGCGCCTTGCGGTCCTTGGATGGGGTCATGGATGTGGTCGAGGCCTAGGCGCTCTTTTGCCCGCGGCTAAGGTCGCGGGTGGACCATCGGGGGTATCGTGTTAAAACGCGGGACCACTCGGAAGGGACCCGCCATGTTGAACCGCCTTTTTGCTATCGCCTCAGTCGGGCTGTTGGCGGGCTGTATGTCCCCGCTGGATAAGGTGGGTCGTCTGGATGAGGTCGAACTGGCCACCGATGCGCCCGAGGCGGCAATTGCGGCTGAAGCTGATGTGACAGTCGCCGAAGATATCGAGGAAAAGCGGGGGTTTTTCGGGCGGATATTTGCGGGCAATGCTGATGCACCTGACGAGGCTGTTGTGGTGGATGACACCCCAGAGGCCGAAGTCGAATTGGCCGCGGTTGAGGTGACTGATCCCGTGGATGATCTCGATCCCGAAACTCCTGCGGCTCGTGGCGGTTTATTTGGCCGCATGTTCGCGCGGAATTCGGATGAGGCTGAAACACCAGCAGAGCCAGCCGATGCGGTGCCGATTGGGACCTTCCTTCCATATGGTGTGATCGCGCCCGTCTGTGGGATTGCGACCGCTGACATGGGGCAGAAGGTGGAATCGGTCGCGGGTTACACGGTTTATGACGCGGGCGGTGACACGTCGGTTCCGCGCACGCATTACATCACCGGTTTTGCGGATGGCTGCGCACGGCAGGTGACGGCGGCGGTTGTGATGTTCGGCGACGTGGGCACACATGAAATGGTGCGCTACCTCACGCCTGAATCGGCGCTCCCCTATACGGACACCGACAGCACTTATGAGGCGATTAAGTCATCGGTCTGCCGCGTTGGGCATGGCGAACCTTGCGGCGCGCAACTGGACGCGCTGGGGCGGAATACTGTGTTTATGACGGTGTATGAGACCTTCGGGACCAATCCCGAATGGACCAATATCCTGCTACATAACGGTGATGTCGCCGCAATCGACGAACACTGATTACCAGTGCGGCGGGCGTTGATCGGCCAGTGGGACGCCGTCGCCTGACGCGGCCTCGCGTTCGGCCTCACGCTCCATCAGCAGGCCAACGCGGCGCATCACGAGAGCAAGTTCGCGTTCCTGACGGGCCACAACATCCGACAGATCGTCGACGGTGCGGGTCAGGTGAGCGATTTTTTCTTCGAGGTCGGTAATATTTGTCATATCGCCGAGATAGCACGTCTGATGTGACCCCGCCAGTAACCTGCAACCTTCGCGTTGCCCTTAGGCCATTGGCGGGTTAAACGCAGACCCGATAGCCGACCCTCGAGGAATAAGATGGCCAAGGTAAAGAAACAGCCCCGCCCCAAGGCAGAAACGCCCAAAGGTTTCCGTGATTACTTCGGTGCAGAAGTCACCGAGCGGAGCCATATGCTCGGTCAGATTGCCGAAGTGTATCATCGCTACGGGTTTGAGGCGCTGGAAACCTCGGCTGTTGAGACCGTTGAGGCGCTTGGTAAATTCCTGCCTGACGTGGATCGCCCAAACGAGGGTGTGTTCGCATGGCAAGAGGATGAAAAGGACTGGGTCGCGCTGCGCTATGACCTGACCGCGCCGTTGGCGCGTGTGGCCGCGCAATATCGCAATGACCTGCCGTCGCCCTATCGCCGTTATGCGATGGGTCCCGTTTGGCGCAATGAAAAGCCAGGTCCCGGCCGGTTCCGTCAGTTTTATCAGTGCGATGCGGATACCGTTGGTTCGCCGACCGTTGCCGCAGACGCAGAGATTTGCGCGATGCTGTCCGATACGCTGGAAACCGTGGGTATTCCGCGTGGTGACTACATCGTGCGCGTGAACAATCGCAAAGTTCTGAACGGCGTGATGGAAGTTGCTGGCGTTCTGGACCCGACCGATCCCGATAAGTTCGTTGATGAACGTGGCATCGTTTTGCGCGCCATCGATAAGTTCGACAAATTCGGCGAAGAGGGCGTGCGCCTTCTGATCGGTAAAGGCCGCATGGACGACTCTGGCGACTTTACCAAAGGCGCGGGGCTGTCGGACGAACAGGCCGATATCGTCATGGGCTTTATGAATGCACGTCGCGACAGCGGTGCGGCAACGGCTGCGCGTCTGCGCGAATTGGTTGGCGCGTCCGTCGTCGGCAACGACGGTGTGAACGAGCTCGAGTATATGGCAGAGCTTTTGGATGCGCAGGGCTATGGATCGGATCGTATCCTGATCGACCCGTCTGTCGTGCGTGGCCTTGGCTACTACACTGGCCCTGTGTTCGAGGCTGAACTGACGTTCGAAATCCTCGACGAAAAAGGGCGTCCGCGTCAGTTTGGGTCCGTATCTGGCGGTGGTCGTTACGATGACCTCGTGAAACGGTTCACGGGTCAAGAAGTCCCTGCAACGGGTGTCTCCATCGGTGTTGACCGTCTGCTGGCTGCTCTGCGCGCCAAAGGGCGGATGAGCAATGAGGCCGTTGGTCCCGTTGTTGTCACCGTAATGGATAAGGACCGCATGGCGGATTATCAGGCGATGGTCGCGGAACTGCGCAACGCGGGTATTCGGTCCGAAGTTTATCTGGGCAACCCCAAGAACTTTGGCAACCAGCTGAAATACGCGGACAAACGCAATTCTCCGATCGCTGTGATCGAGGGTGGTTCTGAAAAAGAGAACGGCGTTGTGCAGATCAAGGACCTGATCCTTGGTGCGCAAATCGCGCAGAACGCGACGCTTGACGAATGGAAAGAACGCCCAAGCCAGTACGAAGTGCCGCGTGGTGATCTGGTGGCGAAAGTGCGAGAGATTTTGGAAAGCCAGAAGAAATGACAGGCTTGATCCAAGCAAACGCCGAAGCGCGCCGTATTCGTGCGCTTTTTGAGGCGCAGGGCGCGCAGGTCGTTGAGACGGATATCCTCCAGCCCGCTGAGACGCTGTTGGACCTCTACGGCGAAGACATCCGTGCCCGCGCCTATGTGACTTACGACGGGTTACGCGGTGAGATGATGCTGCGCCCTGACTTTACGGTTCCTGTGGTGCAGTGGCACATGGAAACCAATGCCGAACCTGCCCGCTATACCTATTCGGGCAAAGTGTTCCGTATGCAGGAAGACGATACATCGCGGCCAAACGAATATGTTCAGGTTGGCTATGAGGTCTTTGACGGCAAGGCGCCCAATCATGCGGATGCTGAGGTCTTTACCCTGATTTCCAAAGCTCTCGACGGTTTGCCTGTTCGCGCTGCGACGGGCGATCTGGGAATTTTGATGGCTGCGGTGCGTGGGCTTTCGACGACGGATGCCCGCAAGGCTGCTCTTTTGCGTCATATCTGGCGTCCGCGTCGGTTCCGTGCGCTATTGGATCGGTTTGGTGGGAAAACCCCCGTGCCTGCGTCGCGCACTGCGCTGTTGGCGAGCGATGATCCGTTCAAAGGGATCGACACCAGCCACGGCGTTCGGACCCGTGCCGAGGTTGAATCCCGCATTGATGCGCTCCGCGAAGATGCGGCGGCGGCCCCGATTGCGTCGGAACAGATTGCTCTTCTGGACGAAATCCTGAGCCTGCGGGAAACATCCCCGAATGTTCTGAGCCACCTGCGTGATATCGCGGTCGATATGCCGTCGATTGGCGCTGCGGTTCAGCGGTTTAGCCAACGGCTCGAGGCGCTGTCGAAGGCAGGGATCGACGTTGATGCCCTCGATTTCGAAGGCAACTTTGGTCGGACCACTCTCGAATATTACGACGGGTTCGTGTTTGGGTTCTATGCGGATAAACGTCCTGATCTGCCGCCCGTGGCGTCGGGTGGGCGGTATGATGCGCTGACCCATGTTTTGGGTCGTGGCCGTGCCGTGCCTGCGGTCGGTGGGGTGATCCGTCCTGAACTCGTTCTCGCGCTGAGGGATACGCTATGACGATCAAGCTCGGTGTGCCGTCCAAAGGGCGGTTGATGGATAAGACCTTTGACTGGTTCGAAGAGCGTGGCCTGACGCTCAAGAAAACGGGGTCAGAGCGCGAATATTCTGGTGCGGTCGAAGGCATCGACGGTGTTGAGCTGGTGCTTTTGTCGGCGGGTGAAATTCCGCGTGAATTGACCACTGGGCGTATTCATTTGGGTGTCACGGGATCGGACCTCGTTCGGGAAAAAGTGCCGAGCTGGGAAACCCGTGTGACTGAATTGGCAGGCATGGGATTCGGTGGCGCTGATCTGATCATCGCGGTGCCGACCTCGTGGGTCGATGTAGAGACGCTCGACGATCTCGATGCGGCAGCGGCACAGTTCCGTCGGACCCATGGTTACCGTTTGCGGATTGCGACCAAATATCACCGCCTCGTGCGGGAATTCCTGCGTGAACACGGCGTTGCGGATTACCAGTTGGTCGACAGCCAAGGCGCGACCGAAGGCACCGTTCGCAATGAAACCGCCGAAGCGGTCGCAGATATTACGTCGACGGGTGAAACGCTGCGGGCGAATAACCTGAAGATCCTGTCGGATTCGCTGGTTCACTCGTCACAGGCGACATTGTTCAAATCGCGCTCTGCAGATTGGTCGAATGAAGATCGCTTGGTCCTTACGCAGCTCGAAGACCTACTGGGTATCTAAGCGGTTTTACCGAACACCAATTTCGGCCAATGCGGCAGAGAGGGATGGGGGCAGATCGGCCTCGCCCTCTTTGGCGCGACCCAGATCGGCGGGGGCGTCCTCGGGTTTTAGATAGCGCCAGCCTTGGAACGCACGTTTCTGGGTGGGTTCAACGCGGACCAGTTCGGGATCAAGCACAATAGCGCAGCGGCGGATGCCGTCGTGACCTGTGACCTCATCCAAACGCAGAATCGTTTGGCGGCAGAGGATCACTCCTTTAATCACCCAATAGATCGATCCGCCGTTCAGAACCTCGTCCTCACGTTTCGGCCACATGCGAGTCACATGGCGCGGCAATCCGTCAGAGGTCCGTGCAGCAACGGTTTTCTGCCAATCAGCAAGGTCTGAAACGCCTTCTGTGCCGACCGATAGCTTGATTAAGTGGGTGAATTTGGTCATAACTTATGGTCTCCGAAGCATAGTTAGATAGAGCAAATAAACCTGTGGGCAAGGCAATATTTTGTGTTGCCTCACGGGTGTCATCACAATATCTATGCGGTCCAGCCACATATGAATGCCGACAGAGGATTGATCGAATGACTCGTTTCGCCGCCCCAATTGCCGAACAAATCTGGGATATGAAGTACCGTTTCAAGGATGCCGACGGCAAACCTTTGGATGGCACTGTTGAGGATTCGTGGCGTCGGATTGCGCGTGCTTTGGCGGCTGTCGAAAAAGACCCCAAAAAATGGGAAGATAAGTTCTACGGCGCTCTGGAAGATTTCAAATATCTCCCTGCTGGCCGCATCACCGCTGGTGCAGGCACTGCACGCTCGGTCACTCTGTTCAACTGCTTTGTTATGGGCACTGTGCCAGATTCGATGGGCGGCATTTTCGATATGCTCAAAGAAGCGGCGCTCACCATGCAGCAGGGTGGCGGCATCGGCTACGACTTCTCGACGATTCGTCCCAAAGGCGCGCTGGTCAAAGGTGTGGCGGCTGATGCGTCTGGTCCGCTGTCGTTCATGGATGTTTGGGATGCGATGTGTCGCACCATCATGTCCGCGGGTTCGCGCCGTGGTGCTATGATGGCGACGATGCGTTGTGACCACCCCGATATCGAACAGTTCATCACTGCGAAATCCGACCCTGCACGTCTGCGCATGTTCAACATGTCGGTGCTCGTCACCGATCCGTTCATGGAAGCGGTTAAGGCGGATAAATCGTGGGAACTGATCTACGACGGTAAGGTCTACAAGACCGTCAACGCGCGTGATCTTTGGAACACCATCATGCAGTCGACCTATGATTACGCTGAACCCGGTGTGATCTTTATCGACCGCATCAATGAGATGAACAACCTGTCCTACTGCGAAACCATCGCAGCGACGAACCCCTGTGGTGAACAGCCGCTGCCGCCGTATGGCGCATGTCTCCTCGGTTCGATCAACATGGCGCGTCTGGTTGAGAACGCGTTTGAGAAAGACGCTCGTTTGAATGTTGAGCAGCTCGACGATCTCGTGGCGACCGCCGTGCGCATGATGGACAACGTTGTGGATGCGTCGCGCTTCCCGCTTGAGGCGCAGGCCCAAGAAGCGGCGGCAAAGCGTCGTATTGGTCTGGGCGTCACAGGTCTGGCTGATGCGCTGTTGATGGTTGGTCTGGAATACGGCACCGAAGAAGCCGCCGCGCAAACCGAAGCATGGATGAAACAGATCGCTCGTGCGTCCTACCTCGCATCTGTTGAACTGGCCAAAGAGAAGGGCGCGTTCCCGCTCTTTGACAAAGACAAATACCTCGCGTCTGGTTCGCTCAAGATCATGGATCAGGACGTGAAAGACGCCATCGCAGAGCATGGCATCCGCAACGCGCTGCTGACCTCGATCGCGCCGACAGGCACCATCTCGCTCTATGCTGGCAACGTGTCGTCGGGCATCGAACCTGTGTTTGCTTACGCTTACACTCGCAAAGTTCTGCAAAAAGACGGATCGCGCACCGAAGAAGAAGTCGTCGATTACGCGGTCAAACTCTACCGCGATAAATTCGGCGCAGACGCAGAACTGCCGAGCTACTTTGTGAACGCTCAGACGCTCGCGCCTCTGGCACACGTGCGGATGCAGGCGGCGGCGCAGAAATGGATCGACTCGTCGATTTCGAAAACCATCAACTGCCCTGAAGACATCGACTTTGACTCGTTCAAAGAAGTCTACATGGAAGCTTACGAGACAGGCTGTAAGGGCTGCACCACCTACCGTCCGAACGACGTGACGGGTTCGGTTCTGTCGGTGTCTGAATCGTCGGACAAAACCCCGTCCGAGGCACCAGAGACCACTTCGACCGATGCAGAAGTCATCTATATGTCCGAACCGCTGGACCGTCCTGCTGCGCTGGAGGGCAACACCTACAAGGTCAAATGGCCGGATAGCGAGCATGCGATCTATATCACCGTCAATGACGTTGTTATCGCAGGCCACCGCCGTCCGTTCGAAGTGTTCATCAACTCCAAAAACATGGAGCACTTTGCATGGACCGTTGCACTGACTCGTATGGTGTCGGCTGTGTTCCGTCGCGGTGGTGATGTGTCCTTTGTGGTCGAAGAGCTGAAAGCAGTGTTCGACCCACGTGGTGGCGCATGGATGAAGGGCAAATACGTCCCGTCGATCCTTGCGGCGATCGGTGGTGTGCTGGAACAGCACATGGTGGCGATTGGCTTTATCGAAGGCGAAGGCAAGCACCTCAAGGTCGATCCCCAAGCCGAAGTTATGGTCGTCGGCGAAGCCCCGCGCGGCAAAGCCTGCCCATCCTGCGGTGAATACGGCATGAAGATGGAAAGCGGCTGCGCCTCGTGCACGTCGTGCGGATATTCCAAGTGCGGCTGATCTGCGCTATGTAGAAATAACGAAAGGGCGGCTGTAAGAGCCGCCCTTTTTCGTTGTGCTGACTACCGCCTGCGCCCCGACGGTTTAGTGACCTTTTTCCCGCGCGGGCCAGTTTGGACAGGCGTGTTGCTGCGGTTTTCATCTTGGAGCTTGTGCCAGCGGTCTAGGCGCGCCGCGTCGATTTCGCCGCGGGCGACGGCGGCTTGGACGGCGCAGCCTGGTTCGTGGGCGTGGGTGCAATTGCGGAAGCGGCAATTGTCGGCTTGCTCTACGATTTCGGCAAAGAGCACGTCGAGGCCGACAGACAGATCGCTGACATGCAGGGTGCGCATGCCGGGGGTGTCGATCACCCAGCCACCGCCCTCAATGGAATGGAGCGACCGCGAGGTCGTTGTATGGCGTCCCTTGGCATCAGATTCGCGGATGCCGCCTGTGGCTTGGGCTTCATCGGGGGCTTTGTCGGCGAGGGTGTTCAAGAGTGTCGATTTGCCAACGCCAGATGATCCGATCAGAGCAACTGTTTGGCCGGCACCGCACCACGGGGCGAGGACTTTGGCTGCGTCAGGGGATTTACCGTTGACGGTAACGACGGTCAGGTCGCGCTGGATGGCGGCGGCCTCGGTCTTGTATCGGTCGAGTTCGGTGGTTTGGTCGGCCTTCGTCAGAACGATGACGGGAGTCGTGCCTGCTTCGTTCGAAAGGGCCAGATACCGCTCTAGCCGCGCTGGGTTAAAATCGTCGTTGCAGGAGGTGACGATAAAGAGCGTATCCACGTTTGCGGCGATCAACTGGTGATCACGTCCCCCTTCGGTGCGGCGTTGAAGCAGAGAATGACGGTCAAGGCGACGCACCAAAAGCGAGGTATCAGGTTCGACCAAGACCCAATCGCCGACCGCAAAATCAGTGGTGCGTACATTGTGGCCCAGAACCAGACGTGTGGATTCCCGCCCTGTCGTCGCGGTCATTCGGCTGCGGTGGACAGTCGCGACTCGCATTGGCACGAGGCTAGCCTCGTCGTCGGACAATTGGTCGACATAGAACGAGGTCCACCCAAGGGCGGCCAAACGATCAGATTGGGATTCAGATGCAATAGTCACGGGCACTGCATGGCTAGAATTGCCGAGTGTTGCAAGTGTTTGGTGCAGCCCCATTGATCAAAGGGCTGCACCTGTGGGGTTATTCGCCGTAGGGCACCCAGATGTTTTTGACTTGGGTCGCACGGGCGAGGAATTCGCGCCCTTGCCCTGCAGGTGATGCGAAATCACGGGTGCCTGCGACTTCGGTCCACGTTTGTTTGAGGTTGCCTGTCGAGGCCTTTTCCACCATCGCGCAGCCGTCGGCCGTTCCGAAATACCACATCGCGGCGACTTCATCGTGTTGGGCGAGCGTTTTGGAGAGTTCCTCACGCGGGCCAGTGACGATGTTGACGACGCCAGCGGGTACGTCAGATGTTTCGAGGATCTGGTAGAAATCCGTCGCGGCAAGTGGGTGCGTCTGCGATGGCACGGCGACCACGGCGTTGCCAGTTGCGATGGTGGGCAGCACGGTTGAGATAAACCCGAGCAGCGGATGACGGTCGGGGCAAGCGATCCCCACGACCCCCAACGGTTCATTCATCGCCAATGTGACCATGCGCGACTGTGTTGAGTGAACCGCGCCGTCGAATTTGTCGGCCTGAGCCGCATACCAGAAACAACGGCGGATTGCGGCCTCAACTTCATCCTGCGCGGTGCCTTTGTTGGCACCGAACGACTGCAGGCGTTCCGCGAATTCACCCGCGCGCGCTGAGAGGTTTTCACCGATATAATAGAGGACCTGCGCGCGGTTGTGGCCTGTCGCCTTGCCCCAGCCAGAGGTTTTGGCGGCGGCTTCAACGGCGTTGCGAATGTCCTTGCGACTGCCAAGTGGGGCGAGGCCAACGGGGCCTTTCGGACCAGATACCGTGTAGGAATAGCCGCTGTCCGGGCGTGCTTGTTTCCCACCGATGTAGAGTTTGGCCGTACGGTCAATTTCGTTTGCCGTTGATAAGCCAACGGCGGCGTTCAAGGCGGAGGGTGCGGGTTCTGCTTTGCCAGATTTGACGGATGTAGGTTTGAGGTAGGAAAGCATCCCCTCGCGGCCCCCTTCGCGGCCAAACCCGCTTTCGCGGTAGCCGCCAAAGCCAGCTGCCGCGTCAAAGATGTTTGTCGCATTGATCCAGACAACACCCGCTTTGACCTTCGACGCGATATCGAGGCAGAGATTGATGTTCTCTGACCAGATCGACGCCGCGAGGCCGTAGCGCGTGTTGTTCGCCAATGCGACGGCATCATCGACCGTGCGGAAGGTGGTGAGCGTGACCACGGGGCCAAAGATTTCTTCTTCCCACAGGATCGACGCGGGTTCGACATCGGTCGCGAGGGTCGGGGGGTAGAAACAGCCCTGCGGTGCGGAGATCTGGTGTAGGACAGCACCTGCGTCTTGACCCTTTTGGACTAGATCGCGAATGCGGTCGGCCTGAACGGGGTGCACAATCGCGCCGACATCCGTGTTTTTGTCGAGTGGATCACCAACGCGCAGCTTTGCCATGCGGGTTTTCAAAAGGGCCGTAAAGCGTGGGGCAACGGCCTCTGCCACGAGGATGCGGGAGCCTGCACAGCAGACCTGACCTTGGTTAAACCAGATGGCATCGACGACGCCTTCGACGGCAGCGTCAAGGTCGGCATCGGCAAAGACGATGAACGGGGATTTACCGCCAAGCTCGAGGGTTAGCGCCTTGCCCGATCCAGCGATCTGGTCACGAATGATGCGGCCAACTTCGGTTGATCCCGTAAAGGCAACCTTTTGGATGTCCTTGTGGCCGACGATAGCAGCACCCGTTGCGCCGTCGCCTGTCACGATGTTCAGCACACCTTTGGGCAGGCCACACTCCGCCGCGATCTGGGCAAAGGCTAGCGCGGTCAGCGGTGTGTATTCAGCCGGTTTCAGAACGACTGTGTTACCCGCAGCCAAGGCAGGCGCGATTTTCCATGCGAGCATCAGCAGTGGGAAGTTCCACGGGATCACCTGACCGCAAACGCCAACGGCATCCATGTTCGGGAATTCGTCTGCCAGAATTTCAGCCCAGCCCGCATGGTGGTAGAAATGACGAGCGACCAGCGGGATGTCGATATCGCGGCTTTCGCGGATCGGTTTGCCGTTGTCGATGGTTTCCAAGACGGAGAGGAACCGTGCGTGTTGCTGGATGTGACGTGCCAAGGCGTAGAGGTGTTTGGCGCGTTCATGGCCCGACAGTTTCGCCCACTTTGGTTGGGCCTTGTTCGCAGCGGCAACGGCTTTGTCCACGTCGGCACTGGTGCCTTGGGTCACGTGGGCAATGACGTCGCCAGTTGCGGGGTCGGTCACGGCAAAGGTTTCGCCTGCGGGCGTAAACGCGCCGTCGATGAAATGGCCAAAGCCAGCCTTATGATCGTCGAGCCATTTGCGAACGATGGATGCGTCCTCTGGTGCCGTGCCGTAGTCGAGGTCGGAAAGAAGCGGTGTAATATCGGTCATCTGAACTCTCTTACGCGGTGGCGTGGCGGTTTGCGGCGGAATAGCGGCCTGTGACGAAGTGTTCGATCTGGCGTTCAATGTCGCCCAGCATAGAGGACGCGCCAAAGCGGAACAGATCAGGGTTTAGCCAGTCGCGGCCCATTTCCTCTTTCATTAGGATTTGCCATGCGATGGCTTCTTTGGCCGATTTGATGCCGCCCGCAGGTTTGAACCCGATTTTGAACCCAGTCTCGGCACCGTAGTCGCGAAGCGCGCGCACCATAGTGAGTGAGACGGGCAGGGTGGCGTTCACGCCTTCTTTGCCGGTGGAGGTTTTAATGAAATCGGCACCCGCCTGCATCGCGACCATTGAGGCCGCATAGACATTGCGGAGCGTGCGCAATTCGCCCGTGGCAAGGATCGCCTTCATATGTGCAGGACCACAGGCCTCTCGCATCGCGGCGATTTCGTCATAGAGTTCCGACCAGTTTTCTTTGAGCGCGAGTTCGCGGGAAATCACGATGTCGATCTCCGCGGCGCCTTCTTCGACCGCATAACGGATTTCAGCTAGGCGGAGGTTTAGCGGCGTGAGACCCGCAGGAAAACCAGTGGCGACGGAGGCAACAGGGATACCCGTGCCAGCGAGCGCCTCAACCGCGTGATGCACCATCGTGGGGTAGACGCAAACAGCGCCTGTTGTGAGGCGCATGCCCTCCATCCCTATGGCGGCCTTAAGCTGAGGGGAAAGGGGCTGCGCGGCCTTGGCACAAAGCCTGCGCACACGTTCGCGCGTATCGTCACCAGAGAGGGTCGTCAGGTCGATCATGCGGATCGCATTCACGAGCCACGCAGCTTGATGCGCTTTCTTGACCGACCGGCGCGCCGTGAGGGACGCCGCGCGCCGTTCCGTGGCGCTCAGGTTGACGGCGTGTCCGTCGAACATGGACACATCAAGAGGGCAGCCCGCGTTTCGGTCGAACGCATGGGCTGTGTCGGTCGTTGCGGGCACTTGATGCGCGGCCTGCATGGTGGTGGCGCCTTGGCGGGCGTCTACAGTCATAGAAAGCTCCAAAACCTCTGGGCAATGTCAGGATGGTAGCCTGAATTGCGCGATGCATCCACAGGACAGACCAGACCATAGGCGAAATTAAAAGTATTTTTTGATCGAAAAGTAAAATGTCGTTGGCCTGCCCCTACGTCATTATCAAGTCACTTTGGCGCGACGGGCTGTTCGCCAAAACACAGACCCTGTTCCGCCACTGTGAATTGCCGAACCAAATGTTTCGGTTAAGTGTCGAGATCAGTCCTCACACAACTCAAGAGAGTGTATTATGAAAAAGTTCCTCCTTACGTCTGCTGCGGTCTTTGGCCTTGCCACTGCTGTGGCTGCAGAACCTGTAAATTACGTTCTGGACGCATCGCACAGCCAGATCGTGTTCTCCTATAACCACCTCGGCTTCTCGACCACGACTGGCATGTTCTCTGGCTTTGACGGCGCGATCTCGTTCGACGCAGAAAACCCTGCGGCATCGTCTGTGACCGTAGAAGTCAAAGCTGACAGCCTTATCACTGGCTGGAACGAGCGCGACGCACACTTCCTGTCTGACGATTTCTTTGGCGCGAGCGCTGCTCCGCTGATCACCTTTGCCTCGACTGGCATCGAAGTGACCGGCGAAAACACCGGCCTCATCACTGGCGACCTGACCGTGAACGGTATCACCAAATCGGTCGTTCTGGACGCAACCATGACTCAGATGGGCGACCACCCAATGGCGAACTTGCCGTGGGTTGGTTTTAACGCCACCGCAACGGTTCTGCGTTCTGACTTTGATATGGGAATGTTCGCGCCTTACGTCAGCGACGAAGTGGCAATCGAGATTTCGATCGAAGCCATGGTTCCAGCTGAATAATCCGAACCAAAACGAATGCGAAAGCCGCCGGAGCGATCCGGCGGCTTTTTTGTTTAGCGGGTTCGTGTCGCGGTGAGGGCCACATCGACTGTGACGCCAAAGCCAACAGTCGATTCATCCGTGTAGCCCGACCCCATCCCGAAATCGCGACGATCCAGCGTTGTTGTGCCCGTCATTGTCGCAGCATCACCGTCGCGGTCGAGCGTGAAGTCCAGAACCACAGGGACGGTTTGACCGACCAGCGTTAGCGTCCCGCTCGCACGATGAGAGGCCCCTTCGATCTGTTCGATCTCAGCCGCAAAGACGGCAGTGGCGTAGCTGGAGGTGTTAAAGAACTCCGCTCCTTTTGCTTGATCTGTGACGGACCCGAGGGTGAGCGATGTGGTGTCAATAATGACCTCAACCTCACCGGACCCCGTGTCATCATACAGGATCGATGCCGTCCAAGTGCCGAACTGACCTGTCACAGGCGCACCCATTTGCGCGACCGTAAACGTCAGAGTCCCGCTCTCTACCTGCCAATTTGCATCTGACGCCGGTTCGACAGCAATTGTTGTCGAGCCGTGTTCATGAGCAGGTTGGGTCAGAATAGGCAACGCAATGATGGTGGCCCAGAGGATCGCGGCGGGAACCATCGGAGCAATATGGCTGCCTGATGACACCTGCGAACCTGAAACCTTGCCTTTTGTCATACGGGCCAAAGTGTCATCGCGGTCGATAATCGCGTGTTTCAGCGCACCAGCGATATGCGCGCCGACGGTGAGGTAGATGACAATCGCGGACAGCCCGTGAACGGCCCCTGCAATATGGGCGACGGATTCGGACTTTGGCACGAACGGGAGGTCTTGACCAAACGGCCACCAAATTGGCGCAAAGCCCGTCTCGGCCGAGTGCATCACCCAACCAGACAACGGCATCACAAAAATCGCGCCATAGAGCGCCCAATGTACGACTTCGGCGACAAAGGTTTCGGCTTTGCGTTCGGGGTGCAAGGGTGCGGGTTTGGGCTGGGTGAGGGCCCAAATTACGCGCAGGACTGCGAGGAGCAGAACTGCAATGCCGATGGTTTTATGAGTGGAATAAAGGGTCTGAAGAAACCCCGCGGTCTCTGCATTGCGTTCAGTCGCATCCCCGATCAACCCCAGCCCAATGTCGGTGAGGATTAAAAGAGCGATAGACCAATGGAAAAAACGGGCCAGCGCCCCGTAGCTACTAGACGTGTTAGAAACCATGATGTGAACGATCTGTTGGAATAAGATGCGAGCAGGTTATCGTATTCGCCCGATTAAATCTTCGCACCGCTTTCCACAGGGTCTGTGCAAAATGATCGAAAGTGGGGCAGGTTCCGTACAGCTAACCCCCAGTCAAAGAATCCTGATCACAAGAAACGGTGTATTTGACGCATGTATCGCGCCTAAGTGCGGCCGAAAAATAGCTGCGGACTCGCAGTGCCAATTTCTCATAAGTGTCAGTGACTTAGTGCAGATTTACCATAAACGTGCGAATCGTTTAAAATAAAATCTTTATTTTTCAGATACTTAAAATTAGAATAACGCCATAAGCGTGCAATTTTTCACCATAAGCATGCGAAAAATACGGACGCGAGATTGAACAGAAGACAGCAAAAAGCCCGCCGAAGCGGGCTTTATTATCTTTTGTATCTCTTTGTTTTTATTATCTTCTCATTCGCATCGATGTCTTCGAGCAGTTTGATCGGATTGTACGCCTTCCTG
>NZ_JBWKMA010000022.1:81314-819291 GCF_056431045.1 Aestuarium zhoushanense | reverse complement strand
AAGTGGCCAGATAGTCGCCGCGAGGCGGCGCGACGGACGATTGTCCGAACCAAGCGTCGAGACACAAGTCTAAGCGCAGCTCAAAACGCGTTCTCAGGCCGACTTTTTCAACAAAATCCGCCCATCTATGCGCAAGTTCTTCACGAGCAATACTTCGTTGTGACTAGCTAACCTCTCATCGGCAGGCCGCGTTCAATGTAACGGCCTCACTGACCCTGGACTCACAACAGAAGATGAACACATTGCGCTCAAATAAAATTACCAAGCGATGGCCTGTTTCGGGATAAATGTTCGCAAGTTACATTCTAAACTTTTCATTGAAGTTATTCATTTATGATTAAGAAACTAATTTATAAAGCATTTAAAATAAGCATTGATAATGTATTAATAATATGTTAGGCGTATTTTACATTTTACATGAAAGGTATTTAAAATGAATGAAATGAATAAAATGACTTATGGAGAGTGGATCTTATGCAATACTTTTGGAGAAGAGGCTAAGTCCCAAGGATTCTTTGATAGTGATGAGGGTAAATTTAAAGATAAGTGTTGGGGTTATATGATGTTCTGCCCGAAGGATCTGGGGTGGACAGATTTCGTAACCTTTGATCCCATGAGCCCACCCGAGGTTGAGCAAAGATCAATCACTACGCAAGATCAGTACGAAGCATTTACGAAAGTGTTGACATCAATTTTTGATGGCGATTGCTTGCATAATTACTTCAGACTTGGACCAGACTATGACACTGAAATGTCTGACGAAGAGCTAGCGCTTAGTAAAATTCGTCATTATCTAGATAAGGTTGCTGCTCTAATCCTCAAATATGGCCCATACGATGGCGCAGTTGCTCGCACCGTAGATCTAAGGCTCGCATTCATTCATGAACTTATGAATTATCCTAACTTACCTATTCCTAGAGATCAGTCCACCGAATTTAGAAATTGGACTGATCAACAGCCACTGCTTCGATGACAGGGCGCTTTAGGCTTAGCAAAGGAAGGCCCTAGGCTGCCAGACTACGAAAATCAGCCACGCAACCAGAAAGATAAAAGGTTGTGGGGCTGTTACTTCTTCGAAGATCAAGATTAGCGGCAAGATGGAACTGTTCGATCAACATAAGGCCTGAGCGGGTTGGTTGAGCTGACCCGCTATCACTCGTTGTGATCTGTAACTGGCCTTAGGCCTTCTGGACGGGAAAATGTGCGAGTAGCAACAAGTTAATCCATCATACCTTGTTGTCTTAAAGGTGGTCATAGTTCAGAACGCAGTGATGCAGCTAACACCGTCACCAAAGAATGTGGTGCTGGCCTTGAGCTTGGCATCAACGGAACCTCTGAGGATGGTGCAACCAACCTCAATGCAAGCATTCGTTTTGACCGAGTAGGCGGCGTACATCGCCAAGGTCTGAACCTACAGGCTGAGTTCCGCTTCTAAGGAATAGTGCAGGTTAACGAGCATAGGGGTAATCCCCCATTTTTAATGGGGCTCAGCCGTAGAATTCATGCGGCTGTTTTCAGTTTCATGGCGGGGGTGATGCCGCCGATGGTCATGTTGGGCCGGTCATTGTTGTAAGTCCAGAGCCATTGTGTAGCCTGGTCCTGAGCCTCCTCTATCGTTTCAAAGATGTTTTGATCGAGCCATTCGTGCCGCACCGTTCGATTGTAGCGCTCGATATAGGCGTTTTGCTGGGGCTTTCCGGGCTGGATATATTCGATGGCGATGCCCCGTTTTTTTGCCCATTGCATCAGCAAACCGCTGACATATTCGGGGCCATAACACCTTCGGAATGATACTGGCATCCATCCCTCCGAACTGGGCTCGCCACTTATAAAAACTGGCGCTGCTCATACCATGCTCACGGCAAAGCTCTGAAACGGGCACGCCGTTTTCTGCCTGGCGCAGGATCGACATAATCTGAGCGTCGCTGAATTCTGATTTCTTCATACGAATTCTCCTCGGTCATTCATGCCGGAAAAATTCCACTTAAGAACACCACTAAATTTCGGGGGGATTACCTCGATATTTCAAAGAGCTTACCATCGCGACGCTTTTCGATGATTTCTTGAAGCTTTTTCTGCGCTTGGGGGCCAACGCCAGAAATCTGCGCTATCTGAGTTGGCTGTAACGTCATTAGGTGATCGATCAGCGATATATCGATGGTTGCTGGATCAACGTTGCTATGAGACGTTTTGAAGTCGCGTTGACAGTCTAGGAATATCTTGACCCACACGAATGTGCTTATTTGGCGAGCTAATGGGCCGTCGACTGTTGCGAAGTTTATCAAAGGCTGGTCAGCGACACGGTCGTACTTCACCCCGGTCTCCTCATGCTGTAATGTGAAAGCCTAGCTCGAAATCGATCAATTGTGATGTGTTATTCGTTCTTGCGGAGAAAGCAAAGTGTCACGCACTGAGTATGATTTGGCGGCAAACCCTATTCAAGATTTTCACTGTCCGAGTGGGCGGCTCATCGATCTCATTCGGCCGACTATCTGGATGCAAATTTTTTTGCACCTTCAGAGAGATTTTAAGACGCGATACGACGATGTGGAGCTTGATGCCGTAGATATCTCGCTGCTGCGTGAATTGCTTGGGATGGATGAAAGACGTCTAAAACAGTTGGCGGGTTTGGGGAAAAAGTCCCGTGAGAAACTCAAGACGATACTCTGCTATGCCGCTGACGGAAAAATTTTTGATGGGCATGGCCGGGCCGTGGTTTTCGATGGGTGTTGATGTCAGCTACTGGGACTTTGAGGCGCTTCATCGTCGATGATACAATGGCCCGACATTGTGATAATCGCTTTTTCTCTGAGATGAACAAATTTTGAAAAGTCATAGGTTTGAGTATCGAGGGATATGAGAGCCTCGCTGTCAGGTTCCATCGTCCTGCAGTAGAAGCTTAGCTTGCCGTCGGTTCGATTTACTTGCGTAACAAACTGGCAAAATGGGGCGTTCACGGCCACGATTGCGCCCGATGGAAGTACGCTGAAACTCGATGGCTGCTCCGAATATTCATCGTCGATTTCACCAGTGTTCAGGTGATGTGATTTTGCCTCATCTACAACGCAAAACACGGAGTAGCCTCCAGTGGGTTCTTGAGCCTGGCCTTCGGTAGTGAGGGCTACAAATGGAAGTAGCATCGCAGTTAGACGCGTAATGGTCATTAGTCAGTCCTCAGCCAAAGAATGATGAGTGGCAAGTCTCAGGTAGTGTTGCCGTGTCATCAACCTCTTGACTGTCGCATCGGATAAACGTGCAACACAAGTGTTCTCTATTTCTTGAACAAGAGTTTCGACTGGACGGAGTGCTAATTTTTTATCTTTCGTTTTAAGCGGCACCCTAAATTCCTGTGTCAAAACTAAAGGAGGCTGTTTCTTCTCAGCTTGCAGATAGCCAGCATCGGCAAGCACTATAATAATCGATCGAGCAAGACGTTCGGGAACGCCAAACTTCATCAGCTCAGATGTCAGGTAGTCCTGTATTCTGATAGCCGACCATCCAAAAATGAGAGAGCGAACAACTTTCATGAAGCCTACATCACGGACAAAAGCGGCATAATTATGACTAATCTGTGGTCCACTAAGGCATCGACAGTTCCGAGCTTACAGAGTCTAAGCAATCAAATGCTCGAGCAGGCAATGGAAGGTGAAGATCATGCGTTTCTATAAACATAATGTGGAGCGACTTGCTCAACTCCTCTCGTCTTCAGATGCTACCGCGCGCATCGATATGAAGCTCAGTGAGCTGGATGGGTATCTGACGGCAGTGTTCTTGTGTCCAGAGTTTATACCTCCATCAAGCTGGCTCACAGATTTATTCAAAGGAAAAGTTCCTGAGAAATTCCCTCGTGGCAAAGTTGCTGATCTGGTCGTTGAAAATATTGTCGGCCACCTCGAATACATCGCCGATAGGGCAAAGACTCGGCAGCGATTGCAGCCTATTTTTTCAAATGTTGAGGACACGGATCAAGTTTCATGGCAGCCTTGGGTTCAAGGCTTCAACCGTGGCGTAGCTCTTCGGAAAGATGTCTGGGAGGCGTTGTTTGATCATAGCGACGAGATAACTCGAAGTGCCTTGAGCCTTTTTTTGGTCCTGTATGAAATCGCAGAAGGTCAAAGTGATTTTGACGATCAGCTCATTCGAGCATTTTCTGAAGAAGCGCTAGACCTCATTCCAAATGCCATAACTGAACTGTTGCAACAGGCTCGTGCGGACTTATTTGAAAACACAACAGCCGGTCAAAAGCGCCGAATTAAAAAGCCCAAACGTAAAGATCCATGCCCTTGTGGGTCGGATTATACATATAGTTCTTGTTGTGGGAAGAACTAGATTTAGAGATATCCATTTGGTTATTATAATTTCTCTATTTGCTCCTTAAGTGTCAATTTTTTGACATAGTATTAAATGTTTTTCCGTGATTTTTTAAATCTACTATTCTTGAATGTGAATCGGAAAAACAGGGTGGGAAAAACTTGGAATTAAGAACTTTATTTTCTGAAATCGAGGATGGTGAGGTTTTCTTTCCATATCGAACGAGGGAAGATATAATTTCTCTCAAGTCAAGGGCTAATGCCTATTTTCACCCCATCACCAAAGATCTCCATTTTGGTATATATAGGCCGTCCCCCAATGTTTGCAATTGGATTTACAGAAAGCGTCTGGGTGTTGAAAGGTATGAGCAGAGGTCATTGATGGTGGCATTGGAGGGCGGAGTTCTTGTGAATTCTCTATCTGATGCCTTTGAGGAATTTAACCGGTATAATGTTAATGTTGGAGTGGATGAAAGTCGCAGAGGAAGAGTGCGTTCAATTTACTATTGTCCTATTTCATCGAGTGCCGATACTTTTGGAAAAATTCTTCTTGATTATTGTGACTGGTTGCAGGTGGCTAGATCAAAAAGTACACATTATGGCGCGGTTGTTTTGCTTAATTATCACATAATTCCTTATTTCGCTAATATGCAGATTTCAGAATTAAGGTCTAGACATCTTGTGGAGGTTGCGAAGAGGATCTATCAGACGCCCCCTAAGCATGGTTTTGTAACACATGTATGTCGAGACAGAAATATTGTTCTCTCGGATGATGACCTCATGAAACGAAGGCGTACTTTTAATTCAATCATGACACACTTGCGTGGCTCCTTGAGGTATGCTGCGGACAATGGTGTGCGGGGTGCTCTTGATGCTTCTTCTATTGTAAAAAATGTTTCAGTTAATACTAAGCCAAAAATATTTTTCTTAAATATTACAGAAGTGCGAAAAGTCTTGGATAATTGCGCGGAGAATTTAAAAAATATTGCCTTGGGTGCTTTGTACAGTGGGTGTAGAGTGGGCGAATTGGCTCGACTAACTGTTGGGGATGTTGGTTGTGGCGGATTCGGTTTGAGAGTGCCTGCCTTCAAACGTGGTGCGGGTAGATTTGTGTTTTTATCGGAGGATGGTATGAATTTTTTTCAAAAAATTATTAAAAATAAGGATAAGGCAGATTTAGTTTTTACGACCGTCAGAGGCAAAAAATGGCGAAAGCACCACGTTGTGCCGTTCCAAGAGGCTGTGCGAGCTGCCGGAGTGTCGGAGAAATTTACATTTCATGGGCTTCGACATACATATGCAAGCTATTTACTTATGAGTGGAGTTTCTTTGGAGGTGGTTGCTAAGCAATTAGGACACAAAAGCATTTTAACGACGGTTCAAACATACGGACACCTTTCTGATAGCTTTCGAGAGCAAGAGGTTCGATCGAAGTTTTCATTCAGTGTTGGTCATTCAGCTCATTTATTGAACTGTGATAGGCCATTTTTGTCAGAGGCAGAGGAACCCTCGATGGAATATAATTATTTTGATACCTTAGTTTAATTATATTGAATTTTCGAGTCTAATTTTATATCTTCAATTTAATTTCAATTTTATTGATGGATTGTAAAATTTCCGGATTTCCGGATTTCCGGATTTCTAGATCTCTGATGTCGATTTATTGTTTAATGTTGGGGTAAGGGGTGGAAATGATGTGAATGTGTCATTCCTGGTGTCTTGTGTGTACATGTATCCGATCTTTTTATTATTTTAGAGAAGGTCTATTGCTCCCTGCACCGTGTGTGGGAATTAGAGGTCCTGTTATGGTTTCTGCGAAAATAGTGGCTCAGTTTTCGAAGGAGGACATCATGGGTTTCGTTCATAAACCTTTTCATCAACGAAGATGAAGTGGTCGCATATACCTGAAGCACTACCAAACATGTCCCTCAACTTTGCATAAGAAAAATTGATAGATTAAAGAGGTGCGGTAGGCTTAGTCAAACTTGTCTGACGTCAGCCCTTGTGGGACAGATTTGAGGATTTGAACAACGGAGGGTTTCTGGTTCATCGTAGCCTTTAGGGAGCGAAGATGAACAAGAAGCCCGGAACATCGAAAGACGCAGCTGACAAGCTTGTCAAAAGCATCCGCCGCAAGACCCGCCAGACCTACTCAGCGGAGGAGATGATCCGCATTCTTTTGGCGGGCCTTCGTGGCGAAGAAAGCATCTCTGCGCTGTGTCGCCGCGAGGGGATCTCTGACAGCCTGAATTACAGTTGGTCTGAGCTGCCCCCCGAAATTCGGACACTGACGTAAGCTACGATTTGTTGTCTGCTGATCTTCGACGAGAAGGAGATCAGAGATGTCGAAACGGAAGCAGCATTCGCCTGAGTTCAAGGCGAAGGTAGCGCTTGAAGCGCTGAAGGGTGAGCAGACGGTGGCCGATCTGGCGAGCCGGTTCGGGGTTCATCCGACGATGATCCACACATGGAAGCGGGCGTTGCTGGAAGGTGCGTCTGGCGTGTTCGAGCGCGGCAGCAGGAAAACCCCCGAGATCGACGAAGAGCAGTGAAAGAATTGCACGCCAAGATCGTGGGGTGAGCCTGTGAACGCCATCGGTTCGAGTGAACAGGTGAACGCTGTGGCCAACGATTTTTTGTCACGAAAGCTCAAACCGTGGACTGGCAAGTGAGGCGCGACATGATTGAGCCGAACACTTCCACTTTGTCCATTGGGCAGCAATGCAGGTTGCTGTCGATCTCGCGCTCGTCATTCTATTACAAGCCTAAGGGCGAGACGGAGCAGAACCTTGGCCTGATGCGGCGGATTGATGAGCAGTTTCTCGAGACGCCGTTCTTCGGTGTCCGACAGATGACTTGGCATTTGCGCAACGACGGCCATTTGGTGAACGAGAAACGGATACGCCGCCTGATGCGCCTTATGGGGCTGATGCCGATCTACCAAAAGCCCAACACCAGCAGGCCGGCGAAAGGGCACAAGACCTATCCCTATCTGCTGAGAGGTCTGCGGGTGGAGCGTCCGAACCAAGTTTGGTGCTCGGATATTACCTATCTGCCCATGCGCCGAGGGTTCCTGTATCTTGTTGCCATTATGGATTGGCACACGCGAAAGGTTTTGTCCTGGCGCATCTCGAATACTCTGGAGGCGGACTTCTGCGTTGAGGCACTGAACGAGGCCATCCACAAGTTTGGCGCGCTGGAGATCATGAACACCGATCAAGGATCGCAGTTCACATCCTTTGCCTGGACAGATCGACTGCGACAGACCGGCGTCCGCATCTCAATGGATGGCAAAGGCCGCTTCCTCGACAATATCTTCATCGAGCGGCTGTGGCGAACCCTGAAATACGAGTGCGTCTACCTGCATGCCTGGGAGACCGGATCAGAAGCGAAGGCAGGCATCCGGAAATGGATGACCTTCTACAACAACCAACGCCCACACTCAGCCCTTGGCGGTAGGCCTCCAGCCGTGCTCTATTGGCTGGGAAATGATAAAACCCAAACCGATCAGCAGGAGCAGAGAGTAGCTTAATTTACGCCAAATACTGTCCAAACATCGGGGAGTAGCTCAGTCCTTCACCGTCGTGTAGCCGCCGGTGAACCCTCTCTCCTCGCAAAGCCGGTCGCAAATCCGCTTCGCCGTGTGGCGCTGTTTCTTCGGGACCTCCAGATCCTTCAAGAGCCACGCATCAATGTAAACGGTGAAACCGTCCAGCTTCGGGCGACGGATTGCCTGCTCCCGCCGATACCCAGGCGGCACCGGAAACGCGCACATCTTGTCAACCGTTCCACGCGCCAAACCAAAATCACGCGCAATCGAACGCTTGCTGCGCCCCTCATCAAAATGTGCTCGACGCACCTGCAAATAAACTTCCACAGTGTAAATCCTCCAGCCCTCCCTGCTCAATCAGTGAGGACAAAAAGTGGACGACTTTTGCGCCGCCCGCACCGGCGAAATACCGGCGCTATTGTGGTCTAATTTTGCACCGCCCTATACACGCACTTTGATTTTTTGATCATAATGCAGGCCTGATATGTCTATAATAATTTAATCATTAACTTTCCGTTAACCTTGTTCAACAATATGCAAGATATCTCCTTTTTGAGATTATTTCTTAATCCAGCCCTCGTCAGAAATGACGGGGGCTGTTGTCGGTGAGGGCATAACCAGAACCTTAATCGTGTGTTAATTATCATGTTCTAAATCTCTTTCATGGAAACGTTTTTCTGTTTGGTTTCGTTTCCGTTGAAGAGGGGGCTGTCACGGGGACGGCTCCCTTTTCTGTATTCGTCGCATCAGCAAGTTGAACGCACTGCTCACTGCAAGGTAAGCTCTCTAAGTGACAAGATCTCTTTCACCTGCCTTTTGAGAACTCGAATGGACTTGTGGGTTGCATAGCTTTCAATAAGTGCGGACTTCTCAGCTTCGTCAAACCCAGGAATGAATCTTGGATCCAACCCATCGTCTAGCGCCAAGTCTTGCCTGATTGTGTTCAGAATTTGAGGAATGTGCTCAAGTTCTGGTGTGGGCATGCGCATAATATGGCACCTACTTTTCAGTGGTTCACTGATAGTGCTCAGCGTGTTTGCCGTCATAAGCCAGCCTACGTAGTAAAGGTTTACTGGAGCCTGGAGGTACGGCTCATGCCAGTTCATCGCTTCTTCCTTCTCAAGCAACCCGAGGAGCTTGTGCTGAACGTTCGCAAACTTGCTCTCTTGTGCCTTGTCGATTTCATCCAAGATGAACACAGGGTTCCCGATTTCCTTGTCATGAATGACAGTTGACATGATTGAGGGCATAGCAGTGGCATAGCCCTTCGAGACGCCAAAAATTTGGTCGTCCTGCATGCCTGCGACAGAAATCTTGCGATGATAAATGTCTAGCTCTTCCAGAAGGCGTGACAGTAGTCTGGTCTTTCCAAGTCCAGGCTCACCCACGAGGATGGTAGGCTCGAACACGATGCCTTCTTTGCCTGCACTCATGCGGCGAAAAGTAGGCTTCAGCAAGTTGTCGATGATGTGGGCTGCGTAGGGGAACTCTTTGACGAGTGCTTGTCTAACTTCAACGAGCCCATCACGATGAAACAGGGGAACGCCAACGCCTTGCAGGCGGGCAAACTTGTCGTGAGCAGTTTTGCTTTCCTTGTTGAAGCTTGCAGGAAGCTTCTCAAGGAAGATGACTTTATTGAACGGGATATCAGGGTTCAGGAGTTCGTCTTCTGAACTCTTGAACAGTTCTTCTACGAGCTCTTCAACAGATTTCTGGAGTGCTTGGGTGGGCTGCTTTGTGGACGCTTTGGGCATGCGAATTCATATCCTTTGGGGGGGGCATTGAGATGTTGCGAGTCATCTCGAAGGATATGAAAAAGAGATCGTTCATAGATTCTGATTATCACGAATTGGTATAAGGTCCAAGCGTCTGAGGTGTGCTTTCCGCAGAGAAGGAAGTCGTTATTTAAGCTAATATTGAATTGTCCGAAAAAGTATTGGGGCTGGACTGTTGGTAGAGCTTTCCGAGTTGCTGTATTTTGCTACACATTTTGCTACACAATACCGAAGTGTTATACCTTATAAACCCATGATAAATAATAAAAAATTTTCCCACATTTTGCTTTGTGGCGCTTCCCCAGTCCGCCATTTAACTCCCCTTACATAAAACGTTTGTAAGCGTGAAATACGCTGCGTCGGTCCTGCTTTGTTTGCTGGTCAAAACATTTTATTTTGTTTATGTTTTGGCATCACATTTCAGAGGCTGACATGTCCAACACTGCGTCCCCACAACTCCGCCATTATCCAGTAACGCTCTTTGCTATCGGCATGGGGATGCTTGGCCTAACCTTGGCTATTCACGCTGCCGAACTTACCTACCGGACCGGGGCGCACTATTCGGCCTATGCGCTATGGGTGAGCGTCGCCTTACTGGCGGTCATCAGCCTTGGGTATCTGGCGAAAATCATCCGTCATCCTGATGCGGTAAAAGCCGAGTGGAACCACCCTGTTCGAATCGCCTTTTTTCCAGCGATTTCAATTTCTCTTCTGCTTTTGTCCGCAGCGCTGCTCACGGACCACAAGGCCATTGCTGGACCTCTGTGGTGGATCGGAATGGCATCGCAGGGTGTGCTGGCTCTCTCAGTGATTTCGGCGTGGATCGGGCATCGTAGTTTCGCGCCAGTCCACGTCAGCCCCGCATGGTTCATTCCTGCCGTTGGCAACGTAATTGTTCCGCTCGCTGGTGTGCCATTGGGGCACACAGAACTTTCGTGGCTGTTCTTTTCCGCCGGTGTGATGTTCTGGATCGTATTACTGACGCTGGTGATCAATAGGCTCATGTTCCACGACCCACTGCCAGGTCGCCTTGTGCCAACCCTTGTCATCCTTATTGCGCCGCCTTCGGTTGCGTTTATCGCGTGGACGCGACTGTCTGGCGGCGTCGATTCTTTTGGCCATATTCTGTTGAGCTTGGCTTACGTGTTTGCGCTGATCGTTTTGACCCAAGCGCCGAAATTTATGCGTTTGCCGTTCGCATTGTCGTGGTGGGCTCTCTCGTTCCCGATCGCAGCGCTGTCGACCGCATCGTTCCTCTATGGCCGAGAGCTGCAATCACAGAGCCACATCGTGATCGGCACAGTGCTCCTGATGCTATTGCTAACTATCGTCGGGGGATTACTCATGCGCACGGCAATCGCTGGGCGACGTGGTGAAATTTGTCAGCCTGAGTGATGGCGATCCCACGAGGACTCGAACCCCGAACCTGCTGATTAGAAGTCAGCTGCTCTATCCAGTTGAGCTATGGGACCGCTGGATGCTCTTTAACTTTGGCGCGCCATGACGTGCAAGCGAAACTCTAAGGCCGTTTCGGCTTTGGTGACGCAACGGTTAACTGATCTGTCGCAGGCAGCCCTTGTCAATCTTGGGGAAGGTTGGCATTAAAACCGTGTTCTCAGGGCGGGGTGAAATTCCCCACCGGCGGTTAAAGCCCGCGAGCGCCCATCAAAGGTGGGGTCAGCAGATCCGGTGAAATTCCGGGGCCGACGGTTAAAGTCCGGATGAAAGAGAACGTTCGGGGCAGCGCAGCAATGCGTCTGTGTTCGGGCGGCTGCGCCTTGGGACCATTTTGATAAGACAAAGGAATGGTTCCATGACTGACAAACTAAAGATCGCCTTCATTAAGGCCCGCTGGCATGCGGAAATCGTCGATCAAGCATTGGTCGGCTTTGAAAAAGGTATGGCTGACGCTGGCCGTGCTGTAGACATCAAATCCTTCGATGTTCCAGGGGCATTCGAAATGCCGCTACTGGCGAAAAAGCTGGGCGCGTCGGGAAAATACGACGCAATCGTCTGCGCTGCGCTGGTTGTTGACGGTGGCATTTACCGTCACGATTTCGTCGCTTCGGCTGTCGTCGATGGCCTGATGCAAGCGCAAATGGAAACAGGTGTGCCGACGTATTCGGTATCCCTGACGCCACATCATTTCCAGCCGACTGAAGAGCACATCGGGTTCTATCACGCACACTTCGTCAAGAAGGGCGAAGAGGCTGCATCGGCTGTTCGAATGATCGCTGATCTCGATATCTGATTTTTGAAGACGGGCCGCCAAAGTGCGGCCCGTTCTACTTTGCTTGGCAAAGACCTTAACCGATTGAGACGGTTGTTTTTCGAAGCCGTAAAGTCTCGTTCGGTCCCATTCCCATCTCATAGCCAACATTTCACAACGCGGCAGTTCCTGCTGCGTCTTCTCCTTTGTTCATGTGGCACGAAACTTGCGACTAATCCCCGCCTGATACCTTCGCATTTTGGCTCTGCGTCGTCGGGCCCTATTGGGCACCTGTCGATACGAAAGAGATGCGGTGGCTTGGCATGGAGAAGTAAAGTTTTTGCCCCTTCGACCGTTACCGACATGTGGGCCAATTAAAATCAGTCCGTTTTGGGCGTGTTGAGGAGAAGAAGTGTACATGTCTGACGTCGAGATTTCTTTGTCAGGAGAACTGTTTCACTCGGATGCGGCTGAACTGCTCGAGTGTCTTAAGGATGCCTTGGACGAAGGTGGATGCATCGTTGATGTGGCTGAGCTGGAAAAGATCGAATTCGGTCCGCTTCAGGTTCTTGTCGCAACAGCGGCAGCAGCACGCGCACGTCAGATCGGTTTTGAGGTTCGTATGTCACCTGAAAACACCACGGTTCTCAATGCTTTGGCGGCCCATGCGCTGAACGCTGAAATGATAGCCGGCTCAATGTCTGGCGCACAAGAATAACTCGGATATCGATATGACTAAAACTGTACTGACCGTTGATGATAGCCCGTCGATCCGCCGGATGATTGCCCTGACGCTCCGCGAAGCGGGGTATAACGTTCTCGAGGCGTCCGACGGCCAAGACGGTTTGGAAAAAGCAACCAGCTCGCGCGTTGATGCCATCATTACCGACCAGAACATGCCGCGCATGGATGGGATTTCCATGATCAAGGCGCTGCGCCAGCACCCGAACGGGCGCGGCGTGCCGATCGTCGTTCTGTCGACAGATTCCGCGGACGCGCTGAAATCTCAAGCTCGCGAAGCGGGCGCATTGGGTTGGATGGTTAAGCCGTTCACCCAAGACAAACTTCTCGCTGTTGTGAAAAAGGTATTGGGCTGATGTCTGATGATCTGATTGCAGTCTTTCAGGAAGAGCTCGCAGAGCTGCTCGAGAGTCTCGAAAGGGGCTTGGTTGATCTTCAGGAGAGCCCTGAGGATGCGGGGCTGATCAATCAGGTCTTCCGTGATCTTCATACCGTTAAGGGAAGCGGCGCGATGTTCGGGTTCACCGATCTTGCGGCGTTTATCCATGATTTTGAAACCGCCTTTGAAAAGGTCCGCGCTGGTGCAGTTCCTGTAACACCTGAATTGGTGCGTCTCGGCCTTGCGGCACGTGACCAAATTCCGGGGCTGGTCAATGGCGACGCTGATCCAGACGGTGATCGTGTCGCGATCCTGAATGCCTTGCGCGATCTGACATCGGGTGGAGGTGTTGCGGCAGCCGATATCGACGATGAAATCGAGGCCGAAGCTGTCGCATCAAACGCGCCCGCGACCCTTCGGTTCAAACTCTCCGAGGATGCCCTCGCGCTGGGCGCACGCCCTGATATTTTGCTATCGGAGTTGAAGGACCTTGGCGCGACCCAAATCGTTGCCGACCTTTCTGACATTCCAGCATTAGACGATCTGAATGCGGATCAGTGCTACGTCGCGTGGCAGATGCAATTGCCTGCTGGTGTTTCAGAGGGTGATGTCGAAGACGTATTCATGTTCGCGGACGCCGACTGGACGCTGACCGCTACCGAGGTCAACGAGGTTGTCGAGCGTGACGAGATTGATGATCTCCTGTCCGAGGCACCCGTCCTCGACACCCCAGCCCCACAACAGCAAGTGCCCTCTGACAAAGCGCTTGCCGCAACTGAACCTGCTGCCTCTATTCGTGTGCCTGCTGCGCGTCTTGACGCGCTTATGGACTCTGTTGGGGAACTGGTGACTGTTGAGGCCCGTTTGACGGAACTGGCGCGTCACAGCCGTGACCCCGCGCTCTTGTCCACCGCAGAAGAAGTCACCCGCCTTGCTGCACGTCTGCGGGATGCGACGATGACCATGCGAATGGTCCCGATGCGGACTTTGGTGTCGCGCTTCCGCCGTTTGATCCTTGGTCTTTCGTCTGATCTGGGCAAACCTGTGGAATTTGTGGTCGACGGTGAGGATACCGAACTCGATAAAACGGTGATCGAAAAGCTCGCTGATCCGTTGGTGCATATCCTGCGCAATGCCATCGACCACGGTATGGAAGATCCCGCTGCTAGAGCGCAGACGGACAAAGATCAGGTTGGGCGGATTGAACTGTCCGCAACTCATGTTGGTGGCGAGGTTCACATCGTTGTTCGTGATGATGGGCGTGGCATGAGCGCCGATAAAATCCGCGCAAAGGCGATTGAGCGCGGCTTGATCACCTCTGAAGCCCAACTGACAGCGGGTCAGGTGTTCGCGCTGGTTCTTGAACCTGGGTTCTCGACCGCCGAAACGATCACAGAGCTGTCCGGTCGTGGTGTCGGCATGGATGTTGTCCGACGCACCATCGAAGGGCTGCGTGGTGTCATCGAAATCGACAGTAAACTGGGTCAAGGAACGACAGTTACCCTGCGCCTCCCACTGACCCTCGCGATCATTGATGGTTTGCTGATTGAGATTGCGGACGAACGCTACACACTGCCGATGTCGTCAGTGAAAGAGATTTTCGAACTGCCGTTGGACAAACGCATTGCGTCTCGCAACGGCGACTACCTCGATATCCGCGGTCAGTTCGTGCCCTTCGTTCGGTTGCGTCATCTGTTTGACTGCGAAGGTGAGCCACCGACCGAACAGAACGTTGTCGTGGTCGAGTCTGGCGACGCCCGCATGGGGGTCGTTGTCGATCGGATTATCGGCACGAACCAAACGGTGATCAAACAGGTCTCTAAACTTCAGCAAGGTGCACGCGCGATTTCTGGCGCGACCATTCTGGGGGATGGCACCGTGTCTCTGATCGTAGACGTTGCGCAGCTTCTCGCGATGTCGGGGCCATTGATCGAACCTAAGAAAGAGGTGGCCGCATGACCCTCGCCGCATCTCATAAAATCGTAATCACCTTTTCGATCGGCCCTCAGCGCCTCGCTATTCCAGCGACCGATCTGCGCGAGATCATCGACCCGCTTCCGACAACCCGCGTTCCGGGTGCAGGTGATTTTGCACCTTGGGTGGTTAACGTCCGTGGGGCAGTTTTGCCACTGGGCGACCTGCGTTTGCCCTTGGGGATCAACGACCCCAATCCAGCCGAACGCCCCGAGGATGCCCGTCGTTTCCTCGTCCTAGAAGCCGTCATCGGCGGCGAACCAACAACGGTCGCCGTGATGGCTGACATCGTCCACGAAGTCGCGACCATCCCGTCGAAATCCATCGAACCACTACCCGCCACGTCTATGTGGCCCTCTGAATTTGTCGAAGGCCTGTTCAAGGGCCCAGAGGGCGAATTCGTTCTCATCCCCGACCTATCCGCAATCTTTACAGCAATGGCGCAGCGCGCCGCTGTTGCCTAACTTGGGAACTGTGACATGCGTCTGAGCATCAAAGTTAAACTCGCCGCCACCTTTTTGTTCGTGTTTATCCTCTCGTCGATTTCGATGGGGATCGCCCTTAGGGACCTCGATAAGGTCAACCAAAACTACGACGCGGTTGTCGCTGACGAACTGCCCGTCTTGTTGCTGATCGAAGATCTGACCCGCATTAAATTGATGGTCCGTACCACTGTTGCGGAAATTCTCATCGGTCTTCCTGATGCGCCAGCGAACCACATTCCGAACCTTCGCGCGCACTTGAATGAGCTGAATGAGGAAGCCAAGCAATATGTGGCTGAAATTCGTGCTGTCGCTACGCCCGACATGATCACGATCTTAGATAATTTCGAACAGGCCGATGCTGAAGCGCTGGCGACCGCTCAGCGTGTCATAGCATATGAACTTTCGGGTCAGGGCGATCCAGCGAACACCATGTTCCACGGCGCTTTGCGCGACGAAACAGAAAATCTGCAGAACATGCTCGTGCAACTGCATGAACTCGTTCACGGTCGCCTCGAAGCCAGCGTCGCTGCAGACCAAGCGAGTTTTGTCGCCGGTCGTCGCAATCTGATTATCATCGTTGCCGCAACGATGCTGGTGGGTGCTATTTCCGCGCTCTTCATCGTTCTGAGTATCTCGCGTCGCCTTGGTGTGGCTTCGGCAATGGCTCGTAGCGTTGCCAAAGGTGATCTTCGCAACACAATTGACGTTCAGGGCCGTGACGAGATCGGTGATCTGCAGACCGCAATCAACGACATGGTTGTAAAGCTGCGTGATATCGTCGGTGAAGTGACCCATTCGGTGCGCAACGTGAACAACGGCGCGACCCAGATGGCCGCGACCTCCGAAGAGCTGTCGCAGGGCGCAACAGAACAGGCATCGTCGACCGAAGAAGCGTCAGCTGCTGTTGAGCAGATGGCTGCGAACATCAAACAGACCGCTGAAAACGCGAGCATCACTGAACAGATGGCTACCAAATCTGCCGAAGATGCGCGCAACAGCGGTAAGGCTGTGACCCAAGCTGTTGATGCGATGCAGACCATCGCTGAACGCATCATGATTGTTCAGGAAATCGCGCGTCAGACCGACCTGCTCGCTCTTAACGCTGCTGTTGAGGCTGCACGTGCGGGTGAGCATGGTCGTGGTTTCGCGGTCGTTGCGGCTGAAGTTCGGAAACTCGCAGAACGTAGCCAAACCGCAGCAACTGAAATTTCGTCGCTCTCTGCGTCGACCGTTCAGACTGCTGCAAGCGCTGGTGAAATGCTTCAAGGTCTTGTTCCTGACATCGAACGCACATCGTCGCTTGTCACTGAAATTTCGGTGGCTGCGCGTGAACTGGCAACAGGTTCGTCCCAGATCAACATGTCGATCCAACAGCTCGACCGCGTGACCCAAGAGAACACCTCGGCGTCCGAGCAACTTTCGGCGAGCGCAGTTGAACTGGCTGATATGTCCTCTGAGCTGGAACGCATCGTTGGGTTCTTTGAGATGGATGGCGCTGCTGCTGAAAAACCTGCACCGCGTAAATCTGCTCCTGCTGCAAATGCTGCCAAGAAACCGATGCGTCCATCGCGTCCGCAAAAGGCTGATGGTGGGTTCGATTTCGATCTGGGTGAAGATGATCTGGACTCGCTCGACGATCAATTTGCTCGCAGTAAATCCTACTGATCCGGAGCGGATGTATGTCGACTTGCACTGACATCGTCACCTTCACAATCGACCGCGCCATCTATGGTGTCGCGGTCGATCGGGTTCGAGAGATTCTGGACATTCGTCCCATCGCACCGTTGCCGAAGGCTCCGAAGTATCTGATGGGCATCATTGATTTGCGCGGGGAAAATATCCCTGTCGTCGATCTGCGGAGTTTGCTGAACCTCGAGCCGTTAGAGGACACGCCCAATACGCGTATCCTCGTGACCTTGATGGACTATGGCACGGGCTCTGGCGTTGTTGGCGTGCGGACAGACCGCGTGATCGAAGTTACCCGTATGGACGACGAAGAAATTCGTCCGTTGACCGAAGCTGAATTGCTGCGGTGGGACGGTGCTGCCATCGCGGGGATCGGGCGTCGCAACGGTGAAATCGTGAGTGTCATCGACCTTGATCATCTGTTTGGTGATCCTGCACTTCTAGCTGGGGTCTCGACTTCTGCTGCGATTGACGCCGCTTGAGGATTCCACCGTGGTCATGACGTCATTGCAAACTGATACCAGCGAAAGGTTCCGGCATATCATCCGGACCCTGACTGGCATTAGCTTGCCCGCGTCAAAGGCTCCAATGATCGAACAGCGTTTGCGCAAGCGGATGGTGATGTGGCAGCTTCCCGACGTGAACAGCTATCTTCAGGCTCTCGTCAACGGGCAGTTGCCCGAAGATGAACTGCGCCAGGTTATTGATCTCATCACTACAAACACGACGAGCTTTTTCCGCGAGAAGGAGCATTTTGACTTCTTGCGCAGCCATATCGTGCCCGAGCTAATCGCCAATGCGGGTATGAAAAAGGCACGCATGAAGGTTTGGAGCGCCGCGAGTTCCGAGGGCGCCGAAGCCTATACAATCGCGATGGTTCTGTCCGAGGCCTGCCGCACAGGCGTGCGATTTGACTGGGGTGTTCTGGGTACTGATATCTCGCGTCGCATGATCAAAAAGGCGACGATTGGCGTCTACGATGAAGAACAGATTTCGACCGTCGCCCCTGATTTAGCGCGGCGCTACATCATGACTGCGCAGACCCCGCGAATGGATGGCAAAGTGCGCATCGTCCCCGAGCTACGTCAGCGCGTTCGGTTCCGTCACATGAACCTGATCGATCTGTCCTACCCCGTTGACCGCGATGTATCTGTGATTTTTCTGCGCAATATCCTGATCTACTTCGATGCGCCTGACAAAGCAGCTGTCGTACAAAGGCTGGCAGATCACTTGCAGATAGGCGGTTATCTGATCGTGGGGCACGCTGAAAGCATGGTCGTTCGATGTGACAGCCTCGAACAAGTAAAACCTACAATTTTTAAGAAGATCGCAAGATGACCAGTGCCGAAATTGACCCCATCAAAGTTCTGATCGTGGACGATTCATCGTCAGCACGCGTCATGATGCGTAAAATCGTTGAAAGCGATCCAGCGTTGAGCGTTCAGGCCATGGCGCAGGATGCTTATTCCGCAGCACGTTTGATGAAAGAAGCGTTGCCTGATGTCATCCTGCTCGACCTTGAAATGCCGGGTGTCGATGGGATCACATTCCTGAAAAAGATCATGGCGCAGCGTCCATTGCCCGTCATCATCTGTTCCTCGCTTACGCAGAGCGGATCCCAGCGTAGTGTCGAGGCAATGGAGGCGGGTGCCGTTGATGTCATCCTCAAGCCGTCGATGGCAGACGCGAAGGTATTCCAAGAGGCGTCGGCCAGAATTTGTGATGCAATCCATGCCGCCGCTCAGAGCAATCGCGCGCCCGGTCGCAGGCTCCCGCGTCGTGCGGCAGCGCCAGTTCAGCCCACGGCTAAACTCTCAGCGGATGTCATTCTACCGCCGCCCAACTTCTCGCGCCCGATCCCAAAGACCGAACCGATCGTTTGCATCGGTGCCTCGACTGGGGGGACTGAGGCTCTGCGCGAAGTCCTTTGCGCTTTACCTGCGGATGCTCCTGGGATCGTCGTCGTGCAGCACATGCCAAAAGGTTTTACCAAAGCCTTCGCCGATCGTTTGAATAGCCTCGCTCAGATCGAAATTTGCGAAGCCGAAGACGGGATGACTGTCACACAAGGGCGCTGCATCATCGCAGCGGGTGATCGTCACATGCTATTGCGCCGTGGTCCTTCGGGGTACCGCGTCCAAGTGGTGGAAGGCGAAAGTGTCAGTCGGCACCGCCCCTCTGCTGATGTGCTGTTCCGCTCTGGGGCCGCTGCGGGTGGCGCGAATATTCTGGGTATCATCATGACGGGCATGGGCGATGATGGGGCGCAATGCTTGGGCGAAATCAAACGGGCGGGTGGGCACACTATCGCCCAAGACGAGGCCACTTGTGTCGTCTACGGTATGCCACGCGAAGCGGTGAACCTCGGTCACGCAAAGCAGGTTCTGCCTCTAGGCCGTCTTGCACTTTCAATCACTACATTTGCCCGTATGCACGGGTATCACGGGGCCGGCTCATGACGCATTTTACCCCTATCCAATCGCCCATTCGCGCGACGATTGACCACTTTGTTCGGCTCAGATCAGAGATCGAAACAACCTTTGTATCAACGAGCTCAAGCCTAGAAGGCGCCCTAGATCGGCTTGGTCATTTGTCGTCGGTGTTTGGCGAATTGCGCGAGGGACTCGGTGCGGAAACCGAAGCGCAACTGTCCGCATTGATCGACACCGTCAACGCGCATCTTTCGACGCTTCAGGCCAACTGCGGCAGCTTTACGACGGCCTCGTCAGAACTGCATAAATCGGTGCGACTGATTTCGTCCGAAGTCCATGAATTGGACCGCGTTGTTCGGACCATCGCCAATATTTCGATTAACGCGCGTATTCAGGGCAACAGCCTTGTTCCCGCACGTCCGCAAGTGACGGCTTTTATCGATAGGCTCGCGGCTATGTCGGAAGAGTCAGAGAACATCCTAAGCGAAATCAACGACTCGATGGCAGAAATTGCCTATGACGTCAGAGCGATGGACTACGAGCAGCGGCTGATGCTGGGCGAATTGCGCCAGAACGTTATGCCGTCCATTGCTGCGTTCTCGACCATGTCGACCAAAATCCGTGACGGTCAGGCAGGCATGGTTTCTGCCGCGCAGGACATGGATGAACAGGCCAATCAGATCGCGTCTGAAGTCGGGCGTATCATCGTGGCGCTTCAAACCGGCGATTCCGCGCGTCAGCGTATTGAGCGGGTCGAAGAAACACTGGCGATTGCGGAAACTGTTGATGGCCGCGATGCGTCCCGACTGGCTGATCTCGCGATTGCATTGTCCGAGCGTATGAAGCTTCGGACCCAAGAGGACATCCAAACGGCGATTGCCTCTTTGCGTGCCGTTCAGGAGCGTGGCGAGCAGGCTATTCTAGCGGCTTCGCGAACGACCTTGGGTGGGACAGGGCTTTCGTCGACGGCGGGTGGGAAGGAACACAAAAAGCTCGAACAGAGCTTGCGTGGGAACGGTGAACACTTCGCCGCCATGAAAGGCCGCGCAGAAGCAGTCCACAACCGTTTGTCAGTTATTCTGAAACACGAAGCGACCCTGCGTGGCATCGCGCATCAGATCCGTCTGTCTGGTATCAACGCGGTGATCATCTGCGCAAAACTCGGTACCGAAGGCCGCGCGCTTCGCGAGCTGGCGCATTGGCTCCGCGATTTGACGGATGAGAGCGACCTCATCATCGCGCGGCTTCAGTCGATTTTGGCCGATACGCGTGAAACGATCCGTGTCTTGACCGAAGATCGTATAGGTGGCCTCGAAAGCTGCCTGTCGGATTTCTCAAACGACGGCCAGTCGCTGTTCAATATGATCGAGACAGCAAATGGGCTGATGGTTCGCACCAGTTCTGGCTTTGAAGCAGCGGCCTCTTCGCTGCCAATTCAGATCGCATCGGCAACGGGTGAGTTGGAGCGCTTTAGCGAACGTCTTGACCGCCTTGGGTCGCATCTGATGGGACTGCAATTGTTCAAAGATACGGTTTCCGATCAGGGCGCGAGTGACCCTGATCGAATGTCGGACATCCTTTCATCACTCCGTTCGAAATACACCATGGAAGGTGAACGGATCATCCACGACGAACTTTTCGGTGGCGATTTCGTAACTCTCGAAGTTGTCGCCGATACCGCGCCTGACGCTGGTTCGGATGATCTGGACGATATCCTTTTTTAAACGTCTGTGAGTTCACGGGCGGCGCGTGCGATCACGAGCTCTTCGTTGGTTGGAATGACCATGACCGTTGTTCGGGACATCTCTGTCGAGATGACCTGCGCATGGGCGTCGTTCTTACTGTGATCGATTTCGATGCCCATCCATGCCGTTCGTTCGCAGACGCGATCACGGATAAAGGCTGAATTTTCACCAATCCCGCCGCAGAATACCAAGGCATCAATCCCGCCCATCGCAGCGGCCATCCCGCCCAGTTCGCGCTGAATGCGGAAGACAAAATAGTCGATTGCCTGTCGGGCCTCGAGGCTATCCGACGCTTCCAACGTCCGCATGTCGTTTGACAAATCAGACAGCCCAAGAAGGCCGGATTTCTTGTAGAGCATGTCTGAAATGTCGGTCGCCGAAAGGCCCTCTTGGTCCATCAGATATAGAACGACACCCGCGTCGAGTTGCCCGCATCTGGTTCCCATCGGCAAGCCATCGAGGGCCGAAAACCCCATTGTCGATGCGACTGACTTGCCGTCTTGGATCGCACACATTGATGCGCCGTTCCCGAGGTGGGCAACGACTACACAACCTTGGGCGATTGTCGGCGCGATGCGGCGTAATTCGCCAGCAATGTAATCATAAGACAGCCCATGAAACCCATACCGCCGCACGCCTTTGTCGTAATAGGCGCGGGGTATAGCAAAGGTATCGTTTACATAAGGGTGGTGACGGTGAAATGCGGTGTCGAAACAGGCGATCTGAGGCGCGTTAGGAAACGCCGCTTTGGCTGCCCTGATCCCACTGAGGTTATGCGGCTGGTGAAGGGGCGCAAACGGTTCGAGTGTGGTCAACCGCTCTAAAACTTCATCCGTGACCATCACGGGTGCATCATACCACAGTCCACCATGAACGACGCGGTGCCCTACGATATCGATCGTCTTTCCATCCAGTTCTGGCTCGATTGCTGAAAGCACAGTGGTGAGCGCTTCTTGATGCGTGCTCAGACCGTCAGTTTTCGTTGGTAGGTCGAACCCCCGTTGATCCTTTAGTTTCAACGTTGCATTCGTCCCGATCCGGTCCACCAATCCAGTGACCAAGGGTCGATCGCTATCTGACGAGTAAACTGCAAATTTCAGCGATGAAGACCCCGCATTCAGCGTTAGAACGGTCGTCATTTCACGCCACCTGCTTTGACGCCATTGAGCCGTGCGTCATGGAGCGCAGCAACAGCGCAGGATGCGAGGCGCGACATTTTGCTGTCAGACCGCGAGTTCAGGATCACGGGCACTTTCGCCCCTAGAACGAGGCCAGCCCCTTCGGCATGGCTGATAAAGGCGAGCTGTTTGGCCAACATATTCCCCGCATCAAGGTTGGGAACAACAAGGATATTCGCGTGGCCAGCCACATCGCCGCTTAGCCCCTTTGTGCGGGCAGCACCTATGTCGACCGCGTTGTCCATCGCCAGCGGGCCGTCAACTTTGCCGCCCGTGATTTGTCCGCGCTCTGCCATCTTGGACAAAAGCGCAGCGTCGATTGAGGACGGGATAGACGGATTAATGGTCTCAACAGCAGACAAAACAGCGGCAAGCGGTTCTTCGGACCCAATAGAAATCGCGAGGTCGATTGCGTTCTGAACAATGTCAACCTTGGTTTCGAGGTCAGGCGCGATGTTAATCGCGGCGTCTGTGACCATCACAGGGTGCCGCATGCCCGGAACGTCCATGACAAAGACATGGGTAAATCGACGGCCGACCCGCAGACCGTTTTGTTTGTCGAGCATCGGGCGCAACAGATCGTCCGTGTGTAGATGCCCCTTCATTACGGCAGCCGCTTTTCCGTCATGGACCAGCTTGCAGGCGATCGATCCAGCTGAGTGATGGTCCGCCGCGATGATTTCAAAGGCAGAGATATCTTCACCCAGTTCGTCTGCCGCGGCTTTGATCTTGGCAGGATTGCCGATCAGGATGGGCGTGATGATGCGCTCTTGCGCCGCAAGTAGCGCGCCCCCCAAGGATTTAACTTCCTCGGGGCAGACGACCGCTGTTGCAAGTGGGGGCAGGGGCTTTGCCTTCTCAAGAAGGGCCTCAAAATGCCGATGCCTTTCGACGATGAGGCGCGGCACGTCTACGTTGTCTTGGTCAAACTTGACCGTTGGGGCATGGACCTGCGCCTCACCACGCAACACGAGGTTGCCGGTGTCAGCTTGGGTGATGTCGGTGGATAGAGTGACTATCCCTTCCTCATCTTTGGCGGTGACAGTGACCGTGCAGATGATTTCTTCGCCAGCATGAACGCGGTCAAAAAATTCGAGCGTCTGGCGTCGATAGAGCGTTCCAGGGCCAGGCAAGCAAGTTCCCAGCACCGCGGAAATCAGCGAGGCCACATACATCCCAGGCGCGACGCTTTCGACCGAACCATCGCCGTCGCCATCGTGTCGCGGCAGGTGCATCGGGTTGTAGTTCCCAGATACGTTGGCGAACACGTACAGGTCGTCCGCCGTCACCAATCGGCGGAGGGATTCGGTCTGACCGATTCTGAGTTCATCGAATGTTTTGTTTACGAGATGCATGGTGGCCCGATGGCTCCCTTGAGTTGGTGTCCGGTCGTTCCTCCCGAGAGGTCACTAGCTGTCACCACGGGCTTTCGCTTTGACCTTAATCATAAAATTATGAAACTGGCTCGACAGTTCAATGGCTCAATCGAGAATGTGGAAAAATGCTGCACAGCAGTATAAAAGTCTCAAAAGTATAGGTTGTATTTGCACTATTTGACATCAGGGTGACCTGCCGTCACGTTGGCGATCGAAACACAGGTTTCACTTTGATGCAGGTCCCTATGCTTTGGAGGAGGGATATGGACTAGCATTAATACCCCCGATCTGATCGCCCAAAAGGCTGAGCGGATCGGGGGTTTTATATTTCTGGCCCCCTAAAATCTCGACTTTCAGGACCTTTGCGCATATCGCTGCGGTCAAAGGGGCATATGAACGTGGGTGGGATGTTCAGAGTTTTACTTCGGTTGGCAAAAGGCTGTGCGATCGTGGGCGGATTGGTTCTGTCAGCGCTCATCGTGATGGTTTGCTTGTCGATTATGGGCAAAATCACTGCTGACATCTCACATGCGATGGTTGAGTTGGCTCCAGCCTTGTCCGATTGGATATTGGCGCTGGGCATTGGGCCCGTGCGCGGTGATTTCGAACTGGTCGAGCTGGGCATGGCGGTTACGATTTCCCTATTCATGCCCCTATGTCAGATGACAGCAGGACATGCGCGCGTCGACCTCTTTACACAAAACATGCCAGCGCCTGTTTTGCGCATCCTCCAAGCATTTGTCGACGTGTTGGTCGCCGCTGTATTGGTGGTGATCGTTTGGAAATTATTCGAGGGTTTAGAGGCAAAACACCGTGCAGGCACGCGGACGACATTGCTGCAGATCCCGCTTTGGTGGGCGTATTTGGTAGCTCTCATTGGGCTGGGGCTCACGGCGCTATGCAGCCTCTACACGGCAACCGTTCGAATAGCAGAGGCACTGACAGGGCGGGCGATCCTGCCCGTTGGTGAAGGGGTGGTTCATTGAGTAACCTCGAAATCGGCCTCTGGTCGTTCCCCGCCCTTCTCGGCCTCATTTTTCTGCGCGTGCCGATCGGCATTTCGATGTTCTGCGCGGGATTTGGCGGGCTTTGGTTGATGATGGGGAACCCCAACCTCGCTTTGGCAAAGCTAAAGACTGAGACCTTCACCACATTTTCCGACTACTCCATGTCCATTGTGCCGATGTTCCTCCTGATGGGGCATTTCGCATCTATTGGCGGCATGTCGCGTGCGTTGTTCAAAGCCGCAGAAAGCTGGATTGGCCATCGCCGCGGCGGGGTGGCCATGGCAGCGGTCGGGGCTTGTGCTGGCTTTGGTGCGATCTGCGGGTCCTCGCTGGCCACGGCGGCCACGATGAGCAAGGTCGCTCTGCCTGAACTCAAACGCGCTGGCTACGCAGGCGGATTTTCGACGGCAACGCTTGCGGCGGGTGGAACGTTGGGCATCCTTATTCCGCCGTCTTTGATCCTTGTCGTCTATGCGATCTTGACCGAGCAAAACATCGCGAAACTGTTCCTTGCGGCCTTCATTCCGGGCCTTTTGGCAGCAGCTGGCTACGCTACCACCATCTCACTCTATGTGCGGCGGTATCCTGATCAAGCGGGCACGCGTCCGCCCGTGTCCTATGCGGATCGGATGCGCGAGCTGGTCAAAGTCTGGCCTGTACTCGCCGTATTCGCGACGGTTGTTGGTGGCATCTACACTGGGCTCTTCACGCCAACCCAAGGGGCTGCCGTTGGCGCGGCTGGGACGGGGATCGTGGCAGCGCTAAACGGAACCCTAGGACGAAGTGCTATCGTCGAGGCGTTTCTGGCGACGGCAAAATCATCCGCGATGATCTATCTGATCGTGTTCGGCGCGAAGTATTATAATGGCTTCCTTGCCCGATCAGGTGCACCGCAAGAGGTGTCGGAATGGCTCTTGTCCCAAGGCTACGCCCCCATCGTTATCCTGATCGCCATCCTTGTGTTCTATCTCATCATGGGCTGCGTGATGGACAGCCTGTCGATGATACTACTGACCGTCCCAATCTTTTTCCCTGCATTGAAAATGATGGAATGGGGGATGACGACCGAAGAACTGGCGATCTGGTTCGGGGTTCTCGTTTTGATCGTGGTTGAGGTCGGATTGATAACGCCGCCTGTGGGGATGAACCTGTTCATCATCAACTCGATGGATCGTGAAACCCCGATGCCAGAGACCTATCGCGCAGTCATTTGGTTCGTCGGTTCTGATCTGATCCGCGTGGCGATTTTGCTTTTGTTCCCAGCGATCACGCTCTTTCTGATATGAAAAAGGCCGCCCGATTGAGGCGGCCTTTGACTGTAATGATGCGTGTTCTTATTCTGGAAGGATACGAACGCCGCCCTTTGCTGCCGACGATGCCAGCATCGCGTAGGCTTTAAGCGCGGTCGAAACCTGACGCTTGCGCGGCTCTGCTGGTTTCCATGGAAGCGGGCCTTTGGCGTCACGGCGTGCGGCCAGAGTCGCTTCATCAACGGCGAGGTTGATGGTGCGGTTCGGGATATCGATCTCGATGGTATCGCCAGTTTCGACCAGACCGATCAGGCCGCCTTCTTCGGCTTCAGGGGAAACGTGGCCGATAGACAGGCCCGAAGTGCCGCCCGAGAAACGGCCGTCGGTGAGGAGCGCGCAGGATTTACCCAAGCCTTTGGATTTCAGGTAGGACGTCGGGTATAGCATTTCCTGCATGCCTGGACCGCCACGCGGACCCTCGTAGCGAATGACTACGACGTCGCCTTCGACCACTTTGCCCGTCAGGATGCCGTTCACAGCATCGTCTTGGCTCTCGTAGACCTTGGCTTTGCCAGTGAACTTGAGGATCGAGTCGTCAACGCCTGCCGTTTTCACGATGCAGCCGTCCAGCGCGATGTTGCCGTACAGAACGGCAAGGCCGCCATCTTTGGAGAACGCGTTTTCTACCGAGCGGATCACGCCGCCTTTGCGATCACGGTCGAGCTCTTTGTAGCGGTTCTGGGTCGAGAACGCTTCGGTCGTGCGAACACCACCCGGTGCAGCGCGGAAGAATTCGTCCACTTTCGGGTCGTTGGTGGTCATCACGTCCCACTTTGCAATGGCTTCGGCCATAGTGGGGGTGTGAACGGTGCTGACGTCGCCATGGAGAAGGCCGCCGCGATGCAGTTCACCAAGGATCGCCATGATGCCGCCAGCGCGGTGCACGTCTTCCATGTGAACATCTGCTTTTGCAGGGGCAACTTTGGACAGGCACGGAACCTTGCGTGACAGACGGTCCATGTCCGCCATCGTAAAGTTCACTTCGCCCTCATGCGCGATAGCGAGAAGGTGGAGAACGGTGTTGGTCGAACCACCCATCGCAATATCGAGCGACATTGCGTTCTCAAACGCTTCAAACGTCGCGATGTCACGCGGCAGAAGCCCCGGCTTCTCTTCTTCGTAGTGGGCTTTGGTGATTTCAACGATCTTGCGACCCGCCTCGAGGAAGAGTTCCTTGCGATCCGCATGCGTTGCGAGAACCGAACCGTTACCTGGCAGAGCAAGGCCGAGCGCCTCAGCAAGGCAGTTCATCGAGTTCGCGGTGAACATACCAGAGCACGAGCCACAGGTCGGGCAGGCGGCTTTCTCAATCGCGTCAACTTCTTCGTCAGTATATTTGTCGTCGGCTGCCGCAACCATCGCGTCAACGAGGTCGAGCGCGTGTTCCAGATCGCCGATCTGAACCTTGCCAGCTTCCATCGGGCCGCCAGACACAAAGATCACGGGGATGTTCAGGCGCATTGCCGCCATCATCATACCTGGGGTGATTTTGTCACAGTTCGAGATACAGACCATCGCGTCAGCGCAGTGCGCGTTCACCATGTATTCGACCGAGTCAGCGATGATTTCGCGGCTAGGGAGCGAATAGAGCATCCCGTCATGGCCCATCGCGATGCCGTCATCGACCGCGATCGTGTTAAATTCCTTTGCAACGCCGCCCGCTTTTTCGATTTCGCGAGCGACCATCTGACCGAGGTCTTTGAGGTGAACGTGACCCGGAACGAACTGGGTGAACGAGTTCACGACTGCGATAATCGGCTTACCAAAATCGCCATCGGTCATGCCTGTGGCACGCCAAAGACCACGGGCACCTGCCATGTTGCGGCCATGGGTGGATTTACGAGAACGGTAATAGGGCATTGGGACATCCATCTGTTGCGCGTTGACTAGATATAACGTCACAAAGCCGATGAACAGGGTTTCGCGGCGATTTCCTGTCTGGCCCAGAACTTGCACTTTCATTGGCTGATTAGGTCAAAGGGAAACGCGTGCAACGTCGTGATGTCATAACAGGATTGATAGCAGGTTTAGCGATGCCATTCGTCGCGCGCCCTGCTGTGGCGACCACGGGGAGCATTTTGGCACGCGGCGCTGGGCCTTTGATTGACCTCGACACAGGCGCGAGCCTTTACGAGATGTACGATCCAGAGCCTGAACCGCTGCAGGAAGGGCCGATGGGCCAATCGCCTCAGGTCGACTTTGCTGCGGGAACGCCCGTTCTCAATATGTGGAATATCCATACAGACGAACGCATCGCGGTGCGCCCTGTGCAGGCCACGGGTGTTGATCACGCCGCGCTGGATCAAGTGAACCGTTTTATGCGGGACTGGCGTAGAAACGAAGTCAAACCGATTGATGCAAACGCTGTGGTCGGTCTGCTTGAAATCCAAGAGCAAGCCCGTCGCCAAGGTTTCTCGGGCGACGTGCGTTTTCTCTCTGGTTACCGCAGTCGTGCAACCAATGACGCTATCCGCGCGGCGGGGGCCAATGCTGCGCGCAATTCGCTTCATATTCAGGCGAAGGCAATTGATTTTAGCCTGCCTGGAGTGTCGATCCGCGATACGATCCAACTCGCCAAAGGACTGCACATGGGTGGGGTCGGGGGTTACGACACATTTGTGCATGTCGACACGGGTCGGGTGAGGTTTTGGGGCACAGCCGCCTAACGTGGTGCCACGCCCCGTTTGCAACCTCGCGCTTTCCTGTTAAAGCCGTTTTGCTCACGGCCAAGGAGACTATCATGACCGCCCGTATCGACGCCTGCTTTGCGAAAGCCCGTGCCGAAAATCGTCCTGTTCTGGTGACTTACACCATGGCGGGTGATCCGGATGCGGAAACCTCTCTCGCTATTCTGAAAAACGTTGCAGCGTCTGGCGCGGATATCGTCGAATTTGGTCTGCCCTTCACCGATCCTGTTGCCGACGGTCCTGCCATTCAGGCGTCTGGCCTGCGCGCTCTTGATGCCGGTCAAACGACCGTTAAGACGCTCGATCTGGTGCGTGAATTCCGCAAGGATTTCCCAGATACTCCGGTCATCTTGATGGGCTACTACAACCCGATTTATTCTTACGGTCCCGAGAAATTCGTCCTCGATGCCAAAGACGCTGGCGTTGACGGCATGATCGTCGTGGATGTCCCTGCTGAGGAAGATGACGAACTTTGCATCCCCGCGATGAAACAGGGGCTGGCTTTCATTCGTCTCGTTCCGCCGACTGCGGACGATAAACGCCTTCCTGTCATTCTGAAGAATTCTTCGGGCTTTGTTTACCACGTGTCGATCAACGGCATTACGGGCGCGGCAACACCAGACTATTCCGTTGTATCGACCGCACTAGAGCGTATCCGCAAATATACTGACCTGCCGATTGTCGTTGGTTTTGGCGTAAAGACGGGTGAACACGCTGCGGCGCTGGGCGAACATGCCGATGGCGTTGTTGTAGGCACCGCTCTGGTCAACCAAATCGCATCGACCTTTGGCGAAGGTGATACCGCTACGGCCGCGACCGCGACTGCCGTGAATGACATGGTTGCTGATCTTGCCGCTGGTGTGCGTCGCGCCAAAAGCAACTGATCTGCGCACAGCCGCACATAAATATCAGTAGCCCGTAGCAGTGCTGCGGGCTATTTCTTTGCCCGACTAAGGGGGATTTCCGAATGGCACCGATCGTACGGGTTAATGACCTGCGCAAAAGCTACGCCTCAGGGTTTGAAGCGCTCAAGGGCGTGACGCTCGATATTGAAGAGGGCGAAATCCTTGCGCTCCTCGGGCCGAATGGAGCGGGTAAAACCACGCTGATCTCGACGATTTGCGGCATCACGATGCCATCGTCGGGGACGGTCACTGTTGGCGGCCATGACATCCTTAAGGACTATCGCGCTGCGCGGTCGATGATCGGACTGGTGCCCCAGGAGCTTAGCCTCGAAGCGTTCGAGACCGTTTTCAACGCGGTTAGTTTTTCGCGGGGCCTCTTTGGAAAATCGCGTAATGACGCCTTGGTGACCGACATTCTTCGGCAGCTTGGTTTGCTCGACAAAAAAGATACAAAGATTATGGCCCTTTCGGGCGGTATGAAACGTCGTGTTCTGATTGCCAAGGCGCTCGCCCACGAACCGCGAGTTCTGTTCCTAGATGAACCGACCGCGGGTGTAGACGTTGAGTTGCGCAAAGACATGTGGGCGGTGGTTGATCGGCTTCGTCAGGATGGCGTGACGATCATTCTGACCACCCACTATATCGAAGAGGCCGAGGCCATGGCTGACCGCGTCGCCGTGATCGATAAAGGTCAGATCATGCTCGTTCAGGACAAAGATGCCTTGATGAGCCACATGGGACAGAAAGAACTGATCATTCAGCTGGACCAATCTTTGGTGGGCGACATTCCAGATGCACTCAGTGCCTATGGGCTTGAGGTAATCGAAGAGGGCGCGCGCCTGCGCTACGTCTACGACACAAAGGCCGACCGCACGGGCATCACGTCCCTTTTGAACGACCTTCAAAAAGCGGGGCTTCAAATGGTGGATATGGAAACACGGCAAAGCAGCCTCGAAGAGATTTTCGTCGGTCTGGTCAAAGGAGACGCAGCATGAACTATCAAGCAATGCGTGCGATCTACATTTTCGAAATGTCGCGCTTTTTCCGCACCTATCGGCAGAGCTTCCTCGCGCCTGTTATCTCGACCTCGCTCTATTTCATCGTGTTCGGCGCGGCGATTGGCAGCCGTATCGATCAGGTCGAGGGCGTCAGCTATGGCGCATTCATCGTGCCGGGTCTGATCATGCTGTCAGTCATGACCCAAGCGACCTCGAACGCATCTTTCGGGATATATTTCCCGAAATTCACGGGCTCGATCTACGAACTCCTCTCAGCGCCCATCAACTTCCTTGAGGCGACAGTGGGCTATGTCGGTGCGGCAGCGTCAAAGGCCCTCATTATCGGGGCAATCATCTTTGTGACCTCGTTTTTCTTTGTCGACGTTCAGGTGATGCATCCCTTGGCGATGGTCGCGTTTTTGATCCTAACCTGTCTGTCGTTCTCTCTGCTGGGCTTCATCATCGGGATTTGGGCTGGGAATTTTGAGCAACTGCAGATCATCCCACTGCTGATCATCACGCCGTTGGTGTTCCTCGGGGGGAGCTTCTATTCGACCACCATGTTGCCGCCGTTTTGGCAGGCCGTGACCCTTTTGAACCCAGTCCACTATCTGATTTCTGGGTTCCGTTGGTCGTTCTTTGAACAGGCAGATGTTCCAGTTGGCGTGTCGCTCATGGCGATTGCGGCGTTTACCGCGCTGTGCCTCGCTGCGATTGCGTGGATTTTCCGCACGGGTTGGCGCATTCGGTCGTGACGGCGGCTTGTTACGGCTGGACCTCGTGCCTATCTGTCATCGTATGAAACGTTGGATCCCCTTTGTGAAATCAGGCCCCCGTGTCGCCGTCGTTCGGCTGCAGGGGCAAATCTCCAATTCGTCGCGCGGGCTCGATGATGTCAGCCTCGCGCCTGTGATCGAAAAGGCGTTTCGCGGTAAACCCGATGCGATTGCGCTGCAGATCAACTCACCCGGCGGATCACCTGTTCAGTCGTCGTTGATTGCGGGACGTATTCGCCGTTTGTCCGAAGAAAAGGGCATCCCAGTTTTCGCATTTGTCGAAGATGTCGCGGCATCTGGGGGCTACTGGCTGGCCTGCGCTGCGGACGAGATTTTCGTGGATCGCGGTTCGATCGTTGGGTCCATTGGCGTGATCTCCGCAGGCTTCGGCTTTAGCGATCTAATCGGTAAATATGGCGTAGAGCGGCGGGTTCATACGGCTGGTAAGTCCAAGTCTCAGCTCGACCCGTTCAAGCCTGAAAACCCAGAAGACATCGAACGTCTGCGCGGCTGGCTGGATGACTTGCATGTCTATTTCATCGACTATGTAAAATCCCGTCGCGCGGGAAAATTGGCTGAAGGTACGGATCACTTCACGGGCGAGATTTGGATCGGCCAGCGTGCCGTCGAAAACGGTCTAGCGGATGGCATTGGGCATTTGGTGTCAGTGATGAAAGACCGTTTCGGCGATAAGGTCTCGTTCCGTCGCTACGAACAGCGTCGTTCGCTGTTCCAACGGTTCGGTGCCCAAGCGGCACAGGATGTGATCGCGGGCGTTGAAGAACGCGCATCCTTTGCGCGGTTTGGTTTGTAAATGTTGGTGCGCGCCGTCTTTTTCTTTCTGATTTTCATGGTCGTTTTGGCCATGTTCGGAAAGTGGCGCTTCCCTGGGCAGGATCGCATTGCATCTGCCAAATGCCCGCGCTGCGGAAAGTTTCGCATCGGCAAATCCCGATGTGGCTGCAAAAAGGACTAAGGTTTTATGGATTGGGTGCTGACGTTTGCAGGTTTGATTATCCTGCTGCTGGCGGGTGATGCTTTGGTCAAAGGGGCGGTGAATCTGTCCCTGCGACTAGGGGTGCCTGCGCTGGTCGTCTCGCTGACGATTGTGGCCTTTGGCACCTCTGCTCCTGAATTGCTGATTTCGGTTCAGGCCATTTTGGATGGCGTTCCAGAGCTCGCTTTGGGGAATGTCGTAGGGTCGAATACGGCGAATATTTTGATCGTCTTGGGTATTCCAGCGATGATCGCGCTCATGCACACGAGCCACTACGATACCCGCGCCAGCTATCTGCAAATGCTCGCGGGTACTGCGTTGTTTATCGGCCTATGTTTTATGGGACCGATCACTTGGGTCAAAGGTCTGATCCTCATCGCTGCTTTGGCGTTGATCTTGGGGCATACTCTTTTGGAGACGCTCAAGCACCGTGCTCAATCGTCTGAGGATGAGGCGGTCGAGGGCGCTGACCCAAGCATGACTTGGAAGAAGATCATCGCGTTTTTGACAGTGGGTCTGGTTGGTCTGCCTTTGGGGGCGAACCTCTTGGTCGAAGGCGCGACGAACATCGCCGTTCGTTATGGGGTCAGCGATGCAGTGATTGGTCTGACCCTCGTCGCCGTAGGCACGTCGCTTCCCGAACTTGCGACGACCGTCATGGCATCCCTGCGTCGTCAGGCGGATGTGGCGTTGGGCAACGTCATCGGGTCGAACATGTTTAACCTTTTGGCAATCGTCGGGCTGTCGAGCTTTTTTGGCGACATCCCAGTACCCACAGAGTTCCTAACCCGTGACCTGTGGGCTATGGCTGCCGCATCTCTTTTGTTGATCCCATTCGTCTTTTTCAAACGTGATCTTGGCCGGATTGCAGGCATTGCCTTGACCGCGCTGTATCTGGCCTATCTCTTTGTCCTGTTGTGACAGGAGTTCGATGATGAAGCGCGCATTGGTAACCGGAGCAGGTGCTCGTTTGGGTCGTGATATGGCCCTTTATTTGGCTGAGCGCGGCTATGATGTTGCTGTGCACTACGCGAGCAGCAAAGAAGGCGCCGAGGAGACGGCAGCGGCTATTCGGGCAAAAGGTCGATCCGCGGTCACGCTTCAAGCTGATTTGCTGATCGAAGCCGAAGTACAAGATCTGTTGCGAAAAGCGGCAGAGGCACTGGGCGGCCCGATCACCTGTTTGGTGAATAATGCGTCAATCTTTGAATACGACAACATCCATACTGCGACGCGCACTAGTTGGGATCGGCATATGGAGTCCAACCTCCGCGCGCCCTATGTCCTGACTCAAGCATTAGCCGCGCAGGCCCCTGATCCGATCGTGGATGATATGGGGGAACCGGTCGCGCAAAGCTTGGTCGTCAATATGATCGACCAGCGCGTCCGGAAATTGACGCCAGAATTTTCGACCTACACCATCGCCAAAATGGGGCTTTGGGCACTGACCCAAACTGCGGCCCAAGGTCTTGCCCCGAAAGTCCGTGTAAATGCGATCGGACCTGGTCCGACATTGCAGGGCGGTCGGCAGACCCTCGATCACTTCCAGCGGCAACGCCGTTCCACGATTCTAGAGCGCGGATCGAACCCAAAAGACATATGTGCGGCGTTAGGTTTTCTGGTCGACTCGGTCGCAGTGACGGGTCAATTGATCTGCGTCGACGGCGGTCAGCACCTAGGTTGGAAAACGCAAGATATACTTGGGGTCGAGTAACAATCTCAAAGATTGCGCGACAAGTTGTGCACTTTGTCAAAATACCGACATGAAACTGTTACTTAATCCTGTGTTTTCAGGTGTTTGAACGGGTGGAAAATTTTTTATCGTTTAATTTCAGGTATTTATTATATTGATTAAAAAATAGGCAAACTAAGGAGTGAGCCGAAAAATAAGGATTTTTTCCATCTGTGCGGCATCACTCCACAGAGTTATCCACAGTTTCAGTGGATGCCTTTCCCCTTGCCGACGGGGATGTAAAATTGCAGCGAACCAAAGAATCACAGGCTTGTGAAGTGAACGACAACAGTGACGCCCCTCTGACCGGATACGACCGCATCGCGGCCTATTTGAAAACGCTCGATGGCTCACCGGGCGTGTATCGAATGTTGGATGAAGAAAGTCGCGTTTTGTATGTGGGAAAAGCGCGAAACCTGCGCAATCGGGTGTCGAACTATGCGCGTCCCGGAAATCACTCGGGCCGCATCGCGCGGATGATTTCGGAAACGGCGTCGATGATGTTCCTGACGACGCGGACGGAAACCGAGGCGCTTTTATTAGAGCAAAACCTTATTAAGCAACTCAAGCCGCGCTACAACGTTCTTCTGCGCGACGATAAATCGTTTCCAAGCGTGCTGGTGACCGATCACGCGTTTCCGATGGTTAAGAAGCACCGTGGTGCGAAAAAAGAGAAGGGCCAGTATTTCGGCCCCTTTGCGAGCGCTGGCGCGGTAAATCGCACCTTAAGTCAGCTTCAAAGAGTCTTTTTGCTCCGCAATTGTACCGATAGCCAGTTTGAGGGACGCACCCGTCCGTGTCTGCAATATCAGATCAAACGCTGCACTGCTCCCTGTGTCGGCTATATCACCGAGACCGAATATCGAAAGTCCGTCAAAGATGCGGCTGATTTTCTATCGGGCAAAACGGCTCAGATCCAAGAGAACCTCGCCGCCGATATGATGGCGGCGTCCGAAGCGATGGAGTTCGAACGCGCTGCATCCCTGCGAGATCGGATTAAGGCGCTGACCCAAGTTCAAACGGCCCAAGGGATCAACCCTCGGACGGTGGCAGAGGCGGACATCATCGCGCTCCATACCGAAAACGGGCAAGCCTGTGTGCAGGTGTTCTTTATTCGCGCGAACCAAAACTGGGGCAATTTCGACTTTTATCCGCGGATCAGCGGAGACGAAGATTTGGCGGAAGTGATGGAGGCTTTCGTCGGTCAGTTCTACTCAGACCGTGATCCGCCAAAGGCACTCATCCTGTCTCATGGCCTCGACAACGAAGACCTGATGGCTGAGGCATTGGCCGAGAAAGCAGGGCGCAAAGTCGAAATCACAGTCCCTCAGCGTGGCGAAAAGGCCGAGCTTGTCAGCAACGCGCTACGCAATGCGAAAGAGAGCCTTGCGCGGAAAATGTCTGAAAGTGCTACGCAGATGAAACTACTTCGTGGCATCGCTGAGGCATTCGACCTTGACGCGCCGCCAGAGCGGATCGAGGTTTACGACAACTCCCACATTCAGGGCACCAATGCCGTCGGCGCGATGATAGTGGCTGGGCCTGACGGGTTCATGAAATCGCAATACCGTAAGTTCAATATTCGGGGCGATAGCATCACACCGGGTGACGACTTTGGCATGATGAAAGAAGTGCTCACTCGTCGATTTGCGCGCCTTCAAAAAGAAGACCCTGATCGGACGTCGGGCAACTGGCCTGACCTTCTGCTGATTGACGGTGGTGCAGGGCAGGTGTCAGCGGTGCAGGAAATCATGGATCAAATGGGCGTCACCGATGTAGCCATGGTCGGTGTCGCAAAAGGCGTTGATCGTGATCACGGCAAAGAAGAGTTTTACCGCACAGGTCAGCGTCCCTTTGCTCTGCAGCGCAATGATCCCGTTCTCTATTTTATACAGCGCATGCGCGATGAGGCACACCGTTTCGCCATCGGCACCCACCGCGCCAAACGGTCCAAAGCGATTGGCGTGACGACCTTGGACGATATTCCAGGGGTTGGTGCGACACGTAAACGCGCTTTGCTTGCGCACTTTGGCAGCGCCAAAGCCGTTCGGGGCGCGAATTTGTCGGATTTGCTGGCTGCTGACGGCATTTCGAGCGCGATGGCAGAGACGATTTACGCATACTTTCACGAAAATGGCTGAACAACCCTACGGTGGTTCAATGTGGGGGCTGTTCGCCGTCGCAGCCGCCCGTTAAGAAGAGGCATGGGACGAAAGGGGCGATTATGAAGTGGACCTTGCCGAATACCTTGACCGTGTTGCGCCTGTTGGCTGCGCCGGGTGTGGCATTGATGTTCCTATACTTCGCACGTCCATGGGCCGACTGGTTCGCGCTGGTTCTGTTCGTGCTGGCCGCGGTTACCGATTTTCTGGACGGCTATCTCGCCCGCGCGTGGAAACAAGAAAGCAAAATCGGCGCAATGCTGGACCCTATTGCGGATAAGGCGATGGTCGTGATTGCGCTCATGGTCATCACGGGGTTCTCTGGTATGAACCCGTGGTTCCTGTTGCCCGCGACAATCATCATGTTCCGCGAAGTGTTTGTGTCCGGTCTGCGCGAATACCTTGGCGATACGGCGGGTCTTTTGAAAGTGACCAAGCTGGCCAAATGGAAAACAACTGCGCAGATGGTGGCGATTTCGATCCTGTTTTCTACGGGAGCATTCGAACATCACGCGCTACGTGATGTGGCCTTTTTGGACTACGCGCGGCACAGTTGGTATCTGGGCGTCGCCATTTTGTGGGTCGCTTCTATCCTGACGTTTATCACCGGTTTGGACTATTTCCGAAAAGCTCTGCCGTATCTAAAGTAGTCGCATGATTGATGTCCTTTACTTTGCATGGGTCCGTGAACGGATCGGAGTGCCCCGCGAACAAGTCGCAACCGATGCGGCAACCGTTGCCGAGCTGATCGAAGAGCTGAAAACCCGTGAAGAGCGGTACGCGCTGGCGTTTTCAGACCTGCGCGCGCTGCGTGTGGCCGTTGATCAAGAACTGACAGATTTCGATGCTTCGCTGGCTGGCGCACGCGAAGTCGCGTTTTTCCCGCCGATGACAGGTGGCTAATGACCGTTCGCATCCAAACCGAAGGCTTTGACGCGGGCGCGGAACTGAACGCGTTTACCGACACCGTTGCAGGTGCAGGCGCAGTTGTGAGCTTCACTGGTGTTGTGCGCGATGTGGACGGTGACCTCGTCGCGATGGAGATCGAACACTATCCAGGCATGACAGAAAAGGCGATTGCCGCGATTGTGTCAGAGGCTCAGTCTCGCTGGGATTTGGCAGGGGCCTTGGTGATCCATCGTCATGGTCGTTTGACTGCTGGCGATCAGATTATGATGGTCGCAACGGCATCGCGTCATAGAGTCGATGCGTTCCAAGCCGCCGAATTTCTTATGGACTACCTGAAATCGCGGGCGCCTTTCTGGAAGAAAGAGATGACCCAATCTGGCGATGGCTGGGTTGAGGCGCGGGACGAAGACGAAGCCGCTCTCGATCGCTGGTAAGAAGTACCTCAAATTCTATTCAATTCCGTTTCCTTTACCGCGTTTTAGGTATCGGTCGGCCAATCTCTATCCGTTGCAAAGGATGGACTATATGGCTGCCGCAGAACCACAGACCCCGCTCGATTATGCTGTGTATGCGCGGGACAGAGACGTGATGAATATGGTGCGCAAGTCTCTCGCTGCGGGACAGGCGCAACTGGCCTTTCAGCCTGTCATAGCAGCGGCGGATGGCACGACTGTCGCTTTTTACGAGGGGCTGATCCGTCTGCGCGACAGCACAGGCCGAATTATCCCTGCGGGTCAGTTCATGGGCGAGGTCGAAGAAACCGTCCTAGGCCGTGAAATTGACTGCGCGTCGTTGCGGCTGGGGCTCGAAGTGCTTCGAAATAATCCGACGATGCGTTTGGCGGTCAATATGTCGGCGCGGTCATTGGCAGATGGGAAATGGCGCAGAACCCTGACGGCGGGCTTGAACCGAGGGCGCGATATTGGGCCGCGGCTGATCCTTGAAATTAGTGAAACTTCTGCGATGCAGCTTCATGAGGTGTTGATCCGCTTTATGGAGGACATGCAGCCCTATGGCGTGAATTTCTCCCTCGATGATTTCGGCGCGGGATTGATCGCGTTTCAGCGGCTCAAAGATTTCTACTTCGATATGGTGAAAATTGATCGCTGTTTTATCCATAACATTCAGGACTCGCCGGACAATCAGGTCATGGCTGAAGCGTTGATCACTGTGGCCCAGCAGTTCGAGATGTTTGCTGTGGCTGAGGGTGTGGAAACGGCAGCAGAGGCAGAATTGCTCTGTGACATGGGAATCGATTGCTTGCAGGGCTATCATTTCGGTGCGCCGCGCCTCTCAATCTAAAGTCTATCTATATTAGCTGCGGCGCAGCGAAATAATGTTGCGCCAAGCAGGCATAATTTGTACATAGATGCCGATGGTGATCAGCAAATTGCCGTTTTTCTGAGCCTTAGAGGAGAGGATTCTCATGACCAATATCGTAATCGCGTCTGCCGCACGAACTGCTGTTGGCAGCTTTGGCGGTTCCTTTGCCAATGTTCCTGCGCATGAACTGGGTGCTGCTGTGCTCGAAGCGGTTGTTGCGCGTGCTGGGATCGAAAAAGGCGAAGTGGATGAGACCATCCTTGGTCAGGTGCTTACCGCTGGTCAGGGCCAAAACCCTGCACGTCAGGCGCACATCGCGGCTGGCCTTCCGATTGAATCCGCTGCTTGGGGCCTTAACCAGGTTTGTGGTTCCGGTCTTCGCGCGGTTGCTCTTGCTGCACAGCACATCATGCTCGGCGATGCGTCGATCGTTGCTGCTGGCGGTCAAGAAAACATGTCCCTTTCGGCTCACTGCGCCCACATGCGCAACGGCACCAAAATGGGCGACATGAAGCTGATCGACACTATGATCAAAGACGGCCTGTGGGATGCGTTCAACGGTTACCATATGGGGCAGACCGCTGAAAACGTTGCAAACCAGTGGGGTATCACCCGCGAGATGCAGGACGAATTCGCGCTTGCGTCGCAGAACAAAGCGGAAGCTGCACAGAAAGCTGGCAAATTCGACGACGAAGTCATCGCGTTCACCGTCAAAGGCCGTAAGGGCGACACCATTGTCGACAAAGACGAATACATCCGCCACGGCGCGACCCTCGAAAGCATGCAGAAACTGCGCCCAGCCTTTACCAAAGACGGCTCTGTCACTGCAGGTAACGCATCTGGCCTGAACGACGGTGCGGCAGCTGTTCTGCTGATGACCGAAGAAGAAGCTGTTCGCCGTGGTCTGACACCGCTGGCACGCATTGCGTCCTACGCGACCGCTGGCCTCGACCCGTCGATCATGGGCTGTGGTCCGATCCCGTCGTCGAAGAAAGCACTGGCCAAAGCTGGCTGGTCGGTTGGCGATCTCGACCTCGTCGAGGCAAACGAAGCCTTTGCTGCACAGGCTTGCGCCGTGAACAAGGACATGGGCTGGGATCCAGCAATTGTGAACGTCAACGGTGGCGCAATCGCAATCGGTCACCCGATTGGTGCATCGGGCTGTCGTGTTCTGAACACCCTGTTGTTCGAACTTCAGCGCCGCGATGCGAAAAAGGGTCTCGCTACCCTTTGCATCGGCGGTGGCATGGGCGTCGCAATGTGTGTTGAACGCCTGTAACATTCGGCGTTTACTCTACGTCAAAGGGGTTCAGCGCGCTGGACCCCTTTTTTGTTCGATGCGGCATTGCAGCGCAATAATATTGCGTATATATGTCGTTTCAAATAATAACGTTACTAACTGAATTTCTTAGGAGGAGAATCAAATGTCCCGTGTAGCTCTTGTAACTGGTGGTTCCCGCGGCATCGGTGCTGCGATTTCTAAAACCCTTAAAGACGCTGGTTATACCGTAGCTGCGACCTATGCTGGGAATGACGAAAAAGCCGCTGCGTTCACTGCTGAAACAGGCATTAAGACTTACAAATGGAACGTTGGCAGCTACGACGAAAGCGCGGCGGGTCTTGCGCAGGTCGAAGCGGACCTCGGCCCGATCGACATCGTTGTGGCAAACGCAGGCATCACTCGCGATGCGCCGTTCCACAAAATGACCCGCGAACAATGGCAGGAAGTGATCGACACCAACCTCACGGGCGTTTTCAACACCGTTCACCCGATTTGGCCGGGTATGCGTGAGCGCAAGTTTGGCCGCATTGTGGTTATCTCCTCGATCAACGGTCAAAAAGGTCAGTTCGGTCAGGTGAACTATGCCGCGACCAAAGCGGGTGACCTCGGCATCGTGAAATCGCTGGCCCAAGAAGGTGCACGTTTCGGCATCACTGCAAACGCAATCTGCCCAGGCTACATCGCGACCGAAATGGTTATGGCTGTTCCGGAAAAAGTGCGTGAAGCCATCATTGGCCAGATCCCGACAGGTCGTCTGGGCGAGCCAGAAGAAATCGCGCGTTGCGTGAAATTCCTCGTCGAAGACGACGCGGGCTTTGTAAACGGCTCGACCATTTCCGCGAACGGTGGACAGTTCTTCGTCTAATCGCTTGCGCGATTGATTTTATTAGTCAAATTGGGCCGGTCACAATGATCGGCCCTTTTCATGTCTAAAACCTCCTACACAGCAGTCGGATTTATCGCGGTCCTTTTGTGGGCGCTTCTCGCGCTATTCACCGTCGGATCGGCCCCCGTGCCGCCGTTTCTGTTGAACGCGCTCTGCTTTGCGATCGGCGGGGGGATTGGTGTCATCTGGTTGCTTGCAACGGGCGGCTTGTCGCAACTTCGCCGCGTTCCAATGCGGGTCTATCTCATCGGAACGGCGGGTCTCTTCGGCTATCACTTCCTGTATTTTTCGGCGCTACGAATGGCCCCCGCCGCTGAGGCGGGCCTGATAGCATACCTTTGGCCACTCTTGATCGTCTTGTTCTCTGGTCTTTTGCCGGGGGAGCACTTGAAACGCGGTCACATTATCGGAGGTGTGATCGGATTCGCGGGCGCAGTTTTGATCGTCGCGCAAGGTGTGACTGGGTTTAATGCTGACGCATTGCCCGGATATGGATTGGCGTTCCTCTGTGCGCTCACATGGTCAGGGTATTCGGTCGTATCCCGCAGTTTCGGGGCGGTTCCGACAGCATCGGTTGTTGTGTTCTGCCTCGCCACAGCAATCCTGTCAGGGGTCGCGCACGTCGCATTGGAAGACACGATCTGGCCGACCACCACGCTCGGATGGCTGTCAGTCATTGGGCTCGGCGTTGGCCCCGTCGGGATCGCGTTTTTTGTCTGGGATGTGGGCGTGAAAAAAGGCGACATCCAATTGCTTGGTGTCGCCTCCTATGCTGCGCCTGTTCTCTCCACATTGGCGCTTGTTGTCGCGGGGATCGCAGCCCCGACTTGGACTTTGTTACTTGCCGCCGCCCTCATTACCGGAGGCGCGGCACTGGCCGCACAAGCGAGCCGTAGGCCTTAGTGGGTTGTCAGGCGCGTAATTTCCTCTTTGACCATCAACTTCTGTTTCTTGAGACGGCTAATCTCTGATGCGTCAATTGCCGGACTGCGCTGTGCACTTTCTACGGCCGCAGAGAGGTTCTGGTGTTTCTTCCTCAGTTCCTCGATGTGCGAACTTAGGCTCATAGTCGTCTCCTCTGTTGTGATGGTTACGACTCGATTGCAGCACAGATTTACAAAACTGTCACGCGGCGCTGCGGCATTTTTCGAGATCGGTCGTTTTCCGCCGATTCCGCGCAATTAAATTAACAATTTATGCTCAATTCAGCGCCATCACGTAAAATAGCGGTGGCTTCGGGCGTATAGCTTTCACCGTCAGCGGTATGGCTCTCTCCGACATGCATGACAAAGGGCGCTGCGAGCTGGAAGGCCGCCCGCCCATTCTTGCGCGCTTGGACGATAAAGAGGCCTGCGTTGCGGCCATTACGGGCCGCGATAGGCTGCACGATGATTGAACCCAGACAGGTCTGAACGGCCGTAAGAACTTCGGGCAAGCGGTTGATTCGTTGGATAAGTGTGAAATAGCCCTTCGGCGCGAGGCGCTTTGCGCCGATCGTCACCCAATCCGCCAAAGGGGTATCCCCGCCGAGTGCAGTATCCCTACCAAGGTCAGTCGCGGCAGTAGATGCGGTGCGATCATAGTAGGGCGGGTTCATAATGACGTGATCGAATTGCTGATTTCTGAGGTCCGCAGGTAGGGCCCGAAGGTCGGCGGTGATCACATCTAATGGCGCTTTGTTCTCGGCAGCATTCTTGCGCGCCAGTTCCGCATACTCTGGCTGTAGTTCGACGCCAGTGATCGACAGTTCTGGAACACGTGCCGAAAGACACAGGGTCGCCGTGCCTACGCCGCAGCCAAGTTCCAATACGGTTTGGCCTGATTTTGCCGGAACAGCAGCGGCGAGCAGAACGGGATCAACGCCAGCGCGGTAGCCATTGATCGGCTGCCAGACCCTAACCTTACCATTCAGAAAGTTATCGCAGCTAAGGTCAGTCACAGGCCCAAATCGATTTCATTGTCGCGTAAAACGGCAGTTGCGATGAAATGATCGGCATCGCGCACCATAATGCGGCGCGGCAAAATGCCGAGGCTTCCGTCGAGGACGCTCATATTTACGTCAAACTCGAAGCAGTCTATACCCTCACCGTCTAAGAGCACCTTTGCAAAGGCGATCACAGTGGGGTCGGTTGTGCGTAAAAGCTCTTTCATACCCAAAGACGTAAGGCGGGAAACCGACTTTGCCAATAGCGCCGTGGAGCCTGTGATGAGCCTCGATGTAACTGCCACCAAACCGCATGAACGTCTGGCAGAGGCGCTGGCGCCTGAAATGGAAGCCGTGAACCTGATGATCCGTGATCGGATGTCGTCGGAACACGCGCCCCGTATTCCTGAAGTGACTGCCCACTTGATCGAAGCTGGTGGAAAACGTTTGCGCCCGATGCTGACGCTCGCGGCGGCGAAACTCTGCGGCTACGAGGGTCCGTATCACATCCATTTGGCGACAACGGTCGAGTTCATTCATACAGCGACCTTGCTGCACGATGACGTTGTCGACGAAAGTGATCAGCGTCGCGGGCGTCCGACGGCGAACCTTTTGTGGGATAACCAGTCGTCCGTTCTGGTCGGCGATTATCTGTTCTCTCGGTCGTTCCAGATCATGGTCGAAACGGGATCGATCCGCGTTTTGGGCATCCTTGCTGATGCGTCTGCGACAATTGCTGAGGGCGAAGTTCTCCAGCTCACCGCGGCTCGTGATCTGTCCACGACCGAAGACACTTATCTGAAAGTGATCCGTGGGAAAACTGCTGCTCTGTTCTCTGCGGCCACTCAGGTCGGCGCGGTGATTGCTGGCGCAGATGAGAGCATCGAGAAGGCGCTATACGATTATGGCGACGCCTTGGGCATTGCGTTCCAAATGGTTGACGATTTGCTCGACTACGGTGGAACTGAGGCGATTGGTAAGAACATCGGCGATGACTTCCGCGAGCGGAAATTGTCACTGCCGTTGATCAAAGCGGTTGCGAAATCAGATGCGGATGAGATGGCGTTCTGGACGCGCACCATCGCGAAGGGCAAGCAAGTCGAAGGCGACCTTGAGGCTGCACTCGACATCATGCGCAAGCATGGTGCGCTGGATGACACTCGGGATGAGGCATTGCAGTGGGCTGCGAAGGCTAAAGCATGTCTTGCGGAAGTCCCCGCACACGACATCCGCGATATGCTGTCCGATATCGCTGACTACGTGGTTGCACGGATCAGCTAAGTAGCGGCGTGGGGACAACCCACCAACTTTGTTCCCGAATTTGGATCATGCGGGCAACCTGACGGGCGGCCCCCATATCCTTGACCACCGCCACGCAAGTCGCTCCTGACCCTGACATCCCTGCCCATAGAACAGCGCGTTGCTGGCGCATCATGGTGAGCGCTTTGTCAATTTCTGGGGCAACTGCTGCGGCAGGCTTATGAAGATCGTTCCGCTGCTCATGCAGCCAGTCCGTAAACCCATTGAGTGTCACGCCAACTGGCAGTTCACCCATAGCCGGGTTTGTTTTCTGCGTTAGCCCACGAAAGGCTTCGGGCGTTGGCACTTCGACATTTGGATTGACGAGGACGAGTGCCGCGCGGGGCAGGGCGGTAAAATCGCTCAACTCTTCACCGATCCCAGCCATGCGACAGGGTGTCGGGGCGCGTAGGCAAACAGGAACATCGGCACCAAGGGCAAGGACCGCGGGGTCGTCATGCGCCAATGGTTCAACATCCCACAGCTCGGCCAAAAGTTTTAGCGTTGCCGCCGCATCAGACGACCCGCCACCAATCCCCGCCGCATGGGGGAGGTTCTTTTCAAGATGAAGGTGCGCCCCCATCGTCACGCCGCGCTCACGGCGGAGGGCTTCGGCGGCTTTCAGAACGAGGTTGCTGCCGTCGACGGGCACACCTTCGGCAAAATGTCCTGTCACCGTCAGTCGCATGTCGACAGCGCGGGTGGCTGAGATCACGTCGCCGACTTCGGCAAAAACGACCAAGCTATCGAGCAGATGATACCCATCGGCCCGCTGGCCAGTGACATGCAGGGTCAGGTTTATCTTTGCAGGTGCTGTTGTCTTAATTGTCGCCACGGGCCACCGATAATGGGTCTTTGCCTTCTTCAATCATCACCGCATCCAAACCAATCGCGATTTTTCGGCGGATTCGGGCAGCTTCGTCTTCTTCTGGATCAAATGACAGCGCACGCTGCCACTGGAATTGCGCTTCGAGTTTCCGACCCACGACCCAAAGAGCATCGCCCAAGTGATCATTCACCACAGGATCGGTGGCTTCCAGTTCGCTCCCTCGTTCGAGGACGGGGACAGCCTCTTCGAAACGTCCAAGTTTGAACAGGGCCCAGCCAAGGCTGTCGATTATCGCGCCATTGTTGGGTTGGGCCGCGACAGCTTGTTCGATGAGTGACAAGGCTTCGTCGAGCTTCTCGCCGCGATCGACGAGCGAATAGCCGAGGTAATTCAGCACTGACGGATGACCAGGGCGCAAATCGAGCGCGGCGCGGAAATCGCTTTCGGCATCATCCCAGCGGTCCAACCGTTCGCGTGAAATCCCGCGTGCGAAATAGATGAACCACGCGCTGGACGCATCCTCACCGTAGAGATCGAGTGCGGTCGTGTAGACGCTGTCGGCCTGTTTGTAGTCCTCGACCCGACGTAAAGAGTCGCCCAAGGTGGCAGCCACATAGCCTGAGTCTGGATAGGTGCGAGCCAATTGCTGCAACACCTCAATGGCGGCATCATTGCGTCCATCCGCTTCGAGGACAGCCGCGCGGCCGATCTCTGCATCGAGGAATGCGGGGTCTTCTGGTGAGATCATCGCGAAGGTCGCACTGGACAGGTCATAGCGGCCCAAGGCGTCGTAGAGTTCCGCCGTGGTCAGGATCGCGTCTGAACGTGTCGGGGCCAGTTCATGTGCTGCCCACGAATAAGCGAGGGTGTAGGCCTCGGGCGCTTCGTCTTGGATGGCGACGGCGACTGTCAGGAACACTTCGGCAAGGCCTTCTTTGGGATTAGTGATCCCGTCGAAAGGCACGGTTTCGCCTGCAGTTAGGCGTGCCAGAAGGTTTTGTATCGCGTTGTCGCTGCCCGATGGGTCGGCTCGAGATAACAGCGCAATCGCATCGTCGGTGCGGCCCAGCTGTCCCAATACTTGCGCTTGCGCGATCAACGCGCGAGTGTTTCGCGACATGCTGGTGTTTGCGGGATCGCCGAACAGGTCTTCGGCCCCTTCGAAATCACCGACATAGGCCAAAGCGAGCGCTTTTTGGTATGATCCAAAGGCGGATAGTCCTTCGGTTGCGATGATTGCATCGAAACCTTCAATCGCATCGCGCACGTTTCCTTGGGCCAATGCACCCCAAGCCTGAACGGCTCCGTCGATCATATCGCTGACGGCTAGTCCAGTCTCGAGGTCCGACTGCACCTTTTTCCAACGATCCGCTTTAATATGATCAAGCATCACGACCATATTCGCGATTTGGCTCACATTGCCTTGGCTTGTTAGGAGTTGCGCAAACGGCAGCGCTGCTTCGAAATCACCGAGTGCCACGAGGGACGACAAGGCGCTATCTGCCATGCCGATATTCTCGGGGTCGATTGCCAATACGCGTTGATAATATTCCGCCGCCTGTTCGAAGTCGCCCGCCGCAAAGGCCCGCTGCGCTGCGAGGTAGGGGCCTGACAAGCTATCTGCCTGAGACGGCAAAGGTGCCAAACCGATATTCGCCACAGTGAGCAGCATCAGACCGAACGTGCGAATTTTCACGAAGTAGCGCCCCTTATCCAGAAGTTTCAAAGGCATCGTAAAGAAATGGCCCGCCGCCTGCAATCAGACGACGGGCCAAATGGGCGTGATCTCGCGGATGTGAGATTACATATTCGGGTAGTTCGGTCCGTCACCGCCCTGTGGGACGGTCCAGTTGATGTTCTGGGACGGGTCTTTGATGTCGCAGGTTTTGCAGTGAACACAGTTCTGGAAGTTCACTTGGAACTTCGGACCGTCTTCGCCCTCAAGGACCTCGTAGACACCTGCGGGGCAGTAGCGCTGCGCAGGTTCATCGAACTTTGGCAAGTTGACCGAGATCGGCACAGAGGCGTCTTTCAGCTGAAGGTGGCAAGGCTGCGACTCTTCGTGGTTGGTGAAGCTGAAAGATACGTTGGTCAGGCGGTCAAACGACAGAACGCCATCGGGTTTCGGGTAGTCGATCTTCTGGTGCTTCGACGCTTCTTCGGTCGAGGCAGCGTCGGTTTTGCCGTGACGCAGGGTGCCAAAGAACGAGAAGCCTAGCGTGTTGGTCCACATGTCCAGACCGCCCAACGCCAGACCGCCCAATAGGCCGTATTTCGACCACATCGGCTTCACGTTGCGGACCTTCTTGAGGTCCTTGCCGATCACGCCTTCGCGGACGCGAGTATCGTAGTCTGCCAGCACATCGCCCGAACGACCCGCTTGGATCGCTGCGAATGCGGATTCCGCAGCCTCGATGCCCGAATGCATCGCGTTGTGGTTACCCTTAATACGCGGCACGTTGACGAGGCCCGCCGAACAACCCAGCAGCGCACCACCAGGGAACGCGGTCTGCGGGATCGACTGATAGCCGCCTTCAGAGATCGCACGAGCACCATAGGCCACGCGTTTGCCACCCTTGAGCAGTTCGGCCACCATCGGGTGGTGCTTGAACCGCTGGAATTCCATGTAAGGGAAGAGGTGCGGGTTTTTGTAGTTCAGGTGAACAACGAAGCCGACGTAAACCTGATTGTTGTCGAGGTGGTAGATGAACGAACCGCCGCCTGCTTCGGACCCCAGGGGCCAACCCATCGTGTGGGTCACTGTGCCCTCTTTGTGCTTAGCTGGATCGATCTCCCAAATCTCTTTCATGCCGATGCCGAACTTTTGCGGGCAGTGGCCTTTGGACAGGTCGTATTTCGCCATAACTTCTTTGGAGAGCGAGCCGCGCACGCCTTCGGAAAGGAAGACGTATTTACCGCGAAGCTCCATCCCCGGCTCGGTGTTCGGACCGTAAGAACCGTCAGCCTCTAGGCCAAAGACACCAGCAACAACGCCAGCGACTTCGCCGTTTTCGCCGTAGACCAGTTCCGAACAGGACATGCCCGGGAAAATCTCGACGCCCAGTTCTTCGGCCTGTTCTGCCATCCAGCGGCAGACGTTCGCCATCGACACGATGTAGTTGCCGTGGTTGTTCATCAGCGGTGGCATCGCAGCGTTCGGCAGGCGGATACCGCCAGCTTCGCCGAGGAAGTAGAAGTTGTCTTCTTTGACTTCGGTTTTGATCGGCGCGCCTTTGGCTTTCCAATCGGGCATCAGGCGATCAAGACCAGAGGTGTCCAGAACCGCACCCGACAGGATGTGCGCCCCAACCTCAGAGCCCTTTTCCAGAACGACGACGCTCAGGTCGGCATCCAGTTGTTTCAGACGGATCGCGGCCGAAAGCCCAGCAGGGCCGGCACCGACGATCACAACATCATAGTCCATTGCTTCGCGTTCGATGGCGGTCATGGCATTTCCTTTTGTTCGCAGCGCGACGCGCTTGGGTAACATTCTTTCGCAAAAGGACTAAACTAGACGCAACTCTTGGGCAATCACGACACGGCGTTATTTTGCTGCATTGCGACATTTGGACGGGGTGTCGACGTTAAAATATCGCGGGCCTTTCTCCGTCTTAGGGTGGAGTAGATCGATATATCGGTCCGTTATCCCCTTAAACGCCTTGGCTTATTGATTTCTTGTAGCTTTAATCGATATGCGGGGCTATTGACTTTTGACCTGCCCGATAGGTTATGGGCAAGAGAACACGACAGACGTGCGACGGAGTAAATTATGGAAAAGATCCCGCTGACTCGGGCCGGTTTTGACAAGATTGACGCTGAACTCAAACACCTCAAATCGGTGGAGCGTCCAGCTATCATTCAGGCCATTGCCGAAGCGCGTGCGCTGGGCGATCTTTCCGAGAACGCAGAGTATCACTCTGCCAAAGAAAAGCAGTCGTTCATCGAGGGGCGCATTAAAGAACTCGAAGGCGTTCTGTCCCTTGCTGAAGTTATTGATCCGTCGAAACTGTCGGGCACAATCAAATTCGGCGCGACCGTTGAGCTGGTCGATGAAGACACTGACGAAGAGAAGAAATATCAGATCGTTGGTGAATACGAGGCTGATCTTGAGAACGGCAAGTTGAACATCAAATCGCCGCTCGCTCGCGCTTTGATCGGTAAAGACGAAGGTGACAGCGTTGAAGTACGCACACCTGGCGGCGACCGTAGCTACGAAATTTTGTCGGTCCTCTTCGTTTAACGCTGGAAGGCGGCACGCCATGGGCACTGGTCTAGGCAAAGCAAAAGAAACCCAAGACGAACCCCGCTCTCTTTCGAGTGCGGAGTTGATTGGCTATTCGGTTACGTTCATTTGGCTCGTTGGTGCGGGCGCGTTTTTTTATTTCGCGCCGTCGAATGGCGACGGGTCGATGGATAGCTTGCGCTTTGTCATGACGCTCGTTGCGCTGTTTCTGCCTGTGGCGGTGATTTGGGTCGCAGCCAGCGCCGCACGGACCGCGCGCATCTACCGCGAAGAAACGGAACGCCTGCGTAGCTCCATTGATGACATGCGTCAGGCGCTGTTTGCCGAGCGTGAGGCGAAGTCCAAAGCGATCACAGGGCAGGTCGAAGAGAAACTGGCCGCGATTGCGCAGTCAGCTCAGAAAACAGAGACGGTATTGGCGACGTTTTCGTCGGCCCGCCAACAGGGCCGCGTGCAACTGCCCTTGGCCAAGCCTGAACCGTCTGACGATCAGCCCAGCCTCGCCTTGGGGACCACAGCAGAAGAGCTGCAGCCGCCCCTTTCGAATGCGATGTTGATCCGTGCGATCAATTTCCCAGAATCGGATCAGGATGCTGACGGGTTTGCTGCCCTTCGTGCTGCGCTCAAGGACCGTCAAGCCCGACAGCTGGTTCAGGCGAGCCAAGATGTCCTTACGCTCTTGTCCCAAGACGGTATCTACATGGACGACATGCGGCCCGACCGTGCTCGTCCAGAAATTTGGCGCCGCTTTGCTAAAGGTGAACGCGGTCGTGCAACAGCCGTTTTGGGCGGTATTCGCGATCGGTCCTGTCTCGCGTTGACCTCTGCCCGTATGCGCGAGGATGCTATTTTCCGCGATGCCGCGCACCATTTCCTACGTCGTTTTGATCAGATGCTTGTGGCGTTCGAACCGCAAGCTACGGATGAGGAAATCGCCGCACTGTCAGAAACCAGAACTGCACGGGCCTTTATGCTTGTGGGCCGTGTGACTGGCGCGTTTGACTGATCAATTTCGTGATCGTCGAGGGGTTGTAAAACTCCGAGTTTGAATAAATGATCAAATTCGACGTTTCACATTCTGGTTGATCATTATGCCCTCCTCTTCGCGTGCGTTGGCCTATCGCCAAGGTTTGACTGGCGGTTTGCCTTTCATGTTCGTCGTCGTACCCTTTGGCCTTTTGTTCGGCGTCGTCGCGATGGATGCGGGGCTCACGCTGACGCAAACCATGGGCATGACGATGCTTGTGATCGCGGGGGCCGCCCAGTTCACGGCGTTGCAAATGATGGTCGATAACGCGGGGCTTTGGTTGATCATTGCTGCGGCGTTGGCGGTGAACCTGAGGATGGCAATGTATTCCGCCGCACTTGTGCCGCATCTGGGTAAGGCTCCACTGTGGCAGCGTGCACTGATCGCCTACATGAATTTTGATCAAACCTATGCGGTTGCCAGCATTGCCTACGAGCAAAATCCAGAGTGGCCCGTTGAACGCAAGGTTACCTTCTTTTTTGGCGTCGCCACTCCGATTGTGCCGACTTGGATTGCGGCGACATTGGTTGGGGCGCTTATTGGCAAAGCTATTCCCACGGACCTTGGCATCGATTTCATCCTGCCGATCACCTTTATCGCGCTGGTTGGGCCAATGCTAAGAACAGTGCCGCAGATGATCGCGGCATCGGTGTCAGTGGCGGTTGGACTTATGCTTTCTGGATTGCCGTCAGGGATGGGGCTTTTGATTGCTGCAGCCTGCGCCATGGCAGCAGGGGCCGCGGCGGAGATTTGGCAAGAGAAACGGAGCGCGACATGGCTGTAGATGCAGTGCTGGTTTGGACGGTCATCGCCATTTTGGCCGTCGGGACATTTCTGATCCGATTTTCATTCTTGGGACTCATCGGTGATCGCCCCTTGCCGCCCATCGTCGTTCGGTTGTTGCGGTTCACGCCAGTGTCTGTTCTGCCCGCACTCGTCGCGCCACAGGTGCTCTGGCCGAATGCGACCGATGGCCAGACCGATCCCGTTCGAATGCTTGCCGCCTTGACCACGCTGGCCGTAGGGATGGTGACGCGTAAGGTTCTTCCTGCGATCGTCGCGGGGAGTGCGGTGCTGATTATCGGCCTACAGCTTAGCGCAGCGGGTTAACCTGAATCTGGTAGAGCACCTGCGCGTTGTCGTCGGAATCATCCTCACGCACTTCACGTGTCCGAACGCCAGGCAATTTACCGAATTGCGTTTCCAACGTTTCAGGAAAGAACGTGACGCGGATGTGTTCAAACCCTTGTAGGGATTTTAGGATGGCCGAGGTCGACCGTGCGCAATTGGCTTTCTGCACGGCACCGTGTGTCATCACCGCCCGAAACGCACGTTCCGCAACATCGGCAGAGACATCAAGCTCTTGGACAACGGTGTAGAACGTCGCACGGGAATGGTAAGAGATATAGTATTCTTCGATCTGTGGCGTGACACCGATGATGACATCGTTGCGTTCAGGGATCGAAGGATGTTTGAACGATCCAGCGGGGTCCCAAATGACTCGTTCGGATGCATTGACCATGAGGCTCGTATGGGCGCCGCGCCCGGAACCTACGTTGCGCATGGTCATAAGGGTAAGGCGGGGCGGGCCATCGTGATGATAGCGCATACTGGCAACCTGATTGTCAGGAGCCCAAACGGGTTCGGCGGCGCAGCCAGCCAATGCCAGCGGCGCGCCTATCAAGAATGATCGCCGATCCATCAATGCGCGCCCCCAAAGCGCGAAATTTGTGACTTGCTGATTAGCCGTTAATCAGAGCAAGCAACACCAGTGCGACAATGCAGATCGTCGCGACGCGGGTTGAGAATTTTACGAAGCCTTCAAAGGTTGCTTCGTGTGTGCTGGCGTCCATGGTGCCGTGCTTGTGTTCAGCCATGTGAGGCTCCTTCTCGAATTCTGTTCGCTTTGCGCGTGGATAGACGATTCAATTCTGTCTGTCACGATGTCAAAATGTCCATCATGCCGTCGTTTCGAGGTCTTTCGCCAATTCAAACCCGATCCGCGTGGGCTCTGCTTGCTCGGTTGGTTTCGGAAGGGCCATCAACATGACGTTCAGTTGAGCCACGTGTTGGATCAATTGAGTGCGTGTGCCCGTGTCGGTGCTGCCGTAGAACGTCACGATATCGGGGTCGAAATACCCCAAACCTTCAATCCGCATCACGCCTGCGTCCGAGCCAGTAAAGCCCATCGCAACCTCTTGGTCTGCGTTCAGCTGCTTTTCGAAGTTCTGAATATACAGGATTAGGCGTTCATAAGCCCACCGCGCTGCGCTTTTCTCTTCACCATTATCTTGAAGATTGGACGGGATCTGCGTCGGTGTTGCGGACTGAGCAGTAGGATTGAGGTGGACTTCATGAAGTGCCGGTAGGACTGCGTTCTCGGCATATTCCGCCGAAGTTTCGATTGTGTCGGAAAGTTCGCTCATTGGTGCCCCCATTGTCAGGGGTAACACTAGCCTTCTCTGCCTCGAGGTCTAGACCCGTTGCCAGAGCCACGCGCCATCGGGACCCATTTCACGGGTCACTCGACCTTGTTTCAAAAGGTGATTGAGATGGGCAACCGTTTCGACAAAGGCCAGTCCGTATTGATCGCCAGTAATCTCGCGCTTGAACAGCGGGATAAAGCAGTCACCGCCGACGCGGGGTGTCGAAAGGTGTTCCTCGATGCGATTTAGCGCACCTTCGTGGTTTTCGATCAATTGCTGCAGCCGTGTTGGCAGCCCGTAGTAGGGCAATTTGTGCCCCCCTAGAACGAAATGCTCATGGCTGGCAATCGGTGCGAACTGACGGCAGGACCAGAGCCATTCGCCCAATGGATCACCTTCGGGTTCGGTCGGGTAGACGCCGATATTCGGGCTGATGGACGGCAGCAGTTGATCACCGCCCAGAACGAGGGTGTCATCGCGGCTCCAGAATGTTGCGTGTTCTGGCGCATGTCCGTCGCCCATCCGAATGTCCCATGTGCGCCCGCCCATGGTGATCGTGTCACCGTCGCAAATGCGCGTGTAGCCCGCAGGGAGCGGCAAAACACAGTCGGCAAAGTTAAACGGACGTTCCGTTTCGCGCTGTTTTAGGACATCGGCCGCCATGCCATTGCGCCGATAGAAGGCAAGATTATGGGCCGAGTAGTTGGGTTGCTCATCCATGGTGAGCATGCGCGTCAAAAGGTAAGCCGTGCGGGGCATGACAAGTTCTGCCCCGAGGTCAGTCAGCCACCCAGCCAAACCCACATGGTCGGGGTGGTGGTGGGTCAGAACGACCCGCGTGATCGGCTTGCCAGCCAGAGGCCCCGCCATCGCAGTTTCCATCGCTGCACGGCATTTCCGCGTGTTGATGCCAGCATCAATAAGCGTCCAGCCATCGCCATCGTCGAGCGCGTAGACATTCACATGGTCGAGCGCCATCGGCAGCGGAAGGCGAATCCAGAGGACGCCTTCGGCTACTTCGATAGCCGCACCATTTTCGGGCGGTGTTTCGTGCGGGTAGCGGATCAGGCTTTTGCTGCCGTCCATCACGCTGCCAGATCGTCTGGCGAGATCGCCATAAGATCATCGCTGCCTTCGCGCACGTGAGCGCAGAGGCTGACATGTTCGGGCAGCAGGCGTTTGATGTAAAACGCAGCCAGTTTCTTGCGAGTTTCGTCGCCTTTGAGAGCCGCTGTCAGGTGGTAGTGGCCACCCAGCACACGAGCGAACGCACGCAGGTAAGGAACCGACACGGCAAAGCGATCCGTCATGTCTTGGCCGACCAACCATTCCGTTGTCTCGCGCAGCGTTTCTGCAGATTGCCAGACAGCTTCGGCGAGTTCGGGGAGGCTCGCTTTTGCGGCATCTGCACCTGCTTCGACCTCGTCGAGTAAGCGATAGGCCGCATCACCGCCGTCCATCATTTTGCGCCCAACAAGGTCCATGGCCTGAATGCCGTTGGTGCCTTCATAAATCGCGGTCACACGAACATCGCGCAAATACTGGGCTGCGCCTGTTTCTTCGACAAAACCCATGCCGCCGTGAACTTGGATGCCCGTATTGGCCACATCAATACCAACATCTGTTCCGAACGCCTTTGCAATCGGGGTGAGTAGGGCCGCACGGGCCTTCCATTTCTCGTCGTTCGTCGCGATGCCCATGTCAATCGCGGTGCCACACGCCAACGCGATCGTGCGTGCGGTAAAGATTTCGGCCTTCATCGTTGCCAACATACGGCGCACATCGGGGTGTTCGACAATGGTGCCAGTGCCGCCAACTTTACCCTGTTTGCGGTCCATCGCGTAGGCCAAAGCAGCTTGATACGCGGCTTCGGCGATCCCGATCCCTTGGGTGCCGACACCCAAACGCGCGTTATTCATCATGGTAAACATCGCGGCCATGCCACCGTTTTCGGGGCCGACTAACCAGCCACGCGCACCTTCATAGCTCATTACAGCAGTGGGCGAACCGTGAAGACCGAGTTTGTGTTCAAGGCTCACAACGCGCAGGTTATTGCGTTCACCCAAAGTGCCGTCCGCGTTCGGGATGAATTTGGGAACGATAAAGAGGCTGATGCCTTTGGTGCCAGGAACACCATCGGGCAAGCGGGCCAAAACAAGGTGGCAGATGTTTTCGCTGAAATCGCTGTCACCCCAAGTGATATAGATTTTCTGCCCCGTGATCGCAAAGCTGCCGTCGCCCAGCGGTTCCGCTTTGGATGACAGCGCGCCAACGTCAGAACCAGCTTGCGGTTCGGTCAGGTTCATCGTCCCTGTCCATTCGCCCGAAATCAGTTTCGGCAAATACAGTTCTTTGATCTCATCGCTTGCGTGATGTTCCAGCGCTTCAATCTGGCCTTGGGTCAGGAGCGGATTGAGGTGAAGAGACAGGCACGCACCCGACAGCATGTCATTGATTGCTGTGCCGATCGTAACAGGAAGGCCCATGCCGCCGTGTTCTGGGTTCGCACATACGCCGATCCAGCCTCCTTCGGCGATGGCAGAAAAGGCCTCAGCGAAACCGGGGGAGGTGCGTACGATGCCGTTCTCCAGCTTTGCAGGGTGCAGATCACCATTGCGCTGGACGGGATAGATGACCTCATCGCAGAGCTTGCCCGCTTCGCCTAGGATTGCGTCGACCAGATCAGGTGTGGCCTCTTCGTATTTGTCTGTTTGCGCAAGAGCGTCAAAATCGACAATGTGATCCATGATGAACCGAAAATCGGAAACGGGGCTACGATACGGCATCTTATGTCCTTCACTTCACGGGATTGGCCAAAGAATGGTCAGTCTATTCCACTTTATCACAGAGTAGGGTAGCCATGCCCTCCGACCCCGCAACTGAAACGCAGCGTCATGACCACCGTGAAGACCATACTACTTTCGTCCAAAAGTGATGATTTGACCCGTGCCGCCCAGATTTGGCGTGACGGAGGGCTGGTCGCGTTCCCAACGGAAACGGTCTACGGGCTGGGCGCAGATGCGCGGAACGATCATGCCGTTGCGCAGATTTACGCGGCCAAAGGGCGCCCGTCGTTTAACCCCTTGATTGTTCACGTTCCTGATGTGGAAACGGCCCGTCAGTATGTGACGTTCTCGACCGAAGCCGAGGTTCTCGCCGCTCAATTTTGGCCCGGCGCTTTGACGTTGGTTCTGCCGTTGCGGGCAGATGCGGGTATTTCACCGCTCGTGACCGCGGGCCTTGAAACGTTAGCGATCCGTGTGCCTCAAGGCGATGTTGCACAGGGTGTTTTGCGCAGCTTTCACGGACCTGTTGCTGCCCCATCGGCGAACCCATCGGGTCGCGTCAGCCCTACATCGGCGGCCCACGTCATTGCTGGATTGTCGGGCCGTATTGATGCGGTCATAGATGGTGGTCAGTGCGGTGTTGGCGTCGAGTCCACAATTGTCGGCTGTGTCGGTGAACCCGCGTTGTTGCGGTTGGGCGGTGTCCCTGCTGAGGCTATCGAGGCTGCGCTGGGCCGTCCCTTGGTCCCTGCGGGAGAGGGAATCGTCGCGCCAGGGCAACTCGCGTCACATTATGCGCCCGAAGGCACCATGCGATTGAACGTCACTGCCCCACAGCCAGACGAAACCCTTCTGGGATTCGGCCCAGTTGAAGGCGCGACACTGTCGTTGTCTGAAACGGGTGATTTGGTCGAAGCTGCGGCGAACCTATTTGATTGCTTGCATCAACTGAACGCACTGGGGGCCGCAAAAATCGCCGTGTCGCCTGTGCCTGACGTTGGGCTGGGTCGCGCGATCAATGATCGCCTTGCTCGCGCAGCTGCCCCTCGGGACTAACGCAATCTCAGCCGAGGTTGTTCTTTTCGATATACATCCGAAGCTCTTCAGCCTCGTGACGCGCGTCACGTAGGCCGTCCATTGCGGCCCGTAATTCTGCTTCTGTCTGCGCGAGTTGGTTGGTGATCTCTGCCTCGCGCTGTTGCAGGTAGGTGATCGCCTGATCGCGGGTTTCTTCGGCTTCGTGCAGCGCTTGTGCCATCCGGTCCAATTCACCGATTTCGGCTTTGGTCACGCGGGTGAAGCGGTTGATCAGCCAGCTTGCGAACCATCCCAAAGAGAAGGCCACAAACAGGATGACTGCCGTTGCAAAGATAAGCTCGGTTCTGTTCATGACGTGTCCCTTATTCGGCGGCTGGGTCGGCGGGCGCGTCCTCGGTCACGGGCGCGGTTTCGTCGGTTGGTGTTTCGGTCGCTTCAGGCTCTGCTGCTGCGTCTTCGGTCGGTTCGGGCTGAACCAAGTGGAATTCGATACGGCGGTTTGCTTCGCGGCCTTCTTCGGTGTCGTTGTCGGCGATCGGATCTGCCTCACCATATCCTTTGGCTGTGAAGCTAGAGGTGATGATGCGGCGCATACGCAGCGCCGACACAACAGATTCGGCGCGATTCTGGCTGAGCCTTGCGTTCATCTCTTCGCTGCCTTGGCTATCGGTATAGCCCGCGATCTCGAGCTCAATATCCACACACTGGCTTAGGATTTCCGCGATGTCGTCCATCACAGGAAGCGTGTCAGTGGTGAGCGTCGCAGAACCAGGATCAAAGGTGATTTTGCGATTTTCGGTGACGACATTGATTTGTGCAACGCAGTCTTCAGACGACGGTGTTTCCACGACGAGGTCAAGCTGCGGTACATATTCGACATCGACGCTAAAGGTTGCGTCCGACCCAAACTTCTCGACCAGCAGGCCTGAAATATTGGCAGAGGCTTCTTCGTCACCAGTTTGACCAGTAATCAAAATCGTGTCGGATTGGATGGTCACGGTACCGTTCGACAGGTTCGACAATGCATCTAAGCCAGCCAGAACGCGGACTTGCCATCCAGCGGGCAGTCCCTCGCTGTCGACCAACGTGCCCATGACGACCTCATCACCAGCGAATTTTGCCCGCGCGTAGTTTTCGATAACCATATTTGTCAGGTCATCTGGTACGCGGCCGCTGAGGTCCAGTTTGGAGTCTTCGCTCAGTGTCGCAATGAATTGCTCGGGGCCATCGGCGCCATTTTCCGTCGTAGTCGGCAGATGGGCTGTGAGTGCGAATAACTCAGGCAGAGCGTTGTCCAAACGACCGATGACGTCGTCGAAAGTCGCCTGATCTGTATTAACTGGCGCGGTCACGGTGACGTCGGCGTCCGAAACGGTCAGTGTCCCGCCGCCCAGCTCGCCCAATGCATTGATCGATTGCGAAACAGCATCGCCCCACGTGCGCGATGGAACGCCCAAAGCCAAGGTGCACGAATCGCGCCCCTCGTAGCCGTTCGCATGGGCTGCGGTCAGGATTTTGTCGCGCGACGCTGCCGTATCTGCTGTGCAGGCTTCAAACCGTGCGCCGTTTTCGTCGATGATGAAGCGCGTGATGTAGGGCGACACAACGGGACGCGGTGCGGTGATTGTCAGAGCAAGAGCTACATTGTCCGGTTTTAGCGACCTGATACGTTGCTCTAGATCGCGTCGTTGATCGCCACTGTCTGCGCTGGCGTTGATTGTCACTGACCCAGCACTGACCGAGATTTTAGAGCGAGGAAGGACCTCCAGCGCCCGCAGAGCAAAGTTCACAGCGCTCCGCCAGCCTTCTGGAACAGGATAATCCGCGCCCTCAAGAAGGTCGGTCACAGTGCTGCCCTTTGCAGCGGTCGCGATACGGCCATTCAGGTTTTGCCGATCCGTTGAAGCGGGGATAAGCCCAATCAGCGACACGCCGCTGTCGTTGCACAGGATTTCGATGGCAAAATCGGGGGCCTCAATGCCGGTCTGATTGGCAACGCCCATATTGCTGATCACGCGACTTGCATCAACCACACCACCCGCCGCGTTCACAGCCCGCAGGCGGAACACTTCGTCAGGGGCTTCGCCTTCTAGGACGACCTGCAAGCCATCACCGATCACGCGAACCCAACCTAGATCAGCATCGAGCAGGGCTTCTTGAACGGCGAGCGTGGATTTGTCTTCGAGAAGGTGCACGGCACTCTGCGCGCCCAAGGTTGCAATCAGGGCAGCCACTCCGAAGGTGCCGACGCGAATGAAAACCGAGGATAGACGCATATGTAGGGCGGCTCTTTTTTGAATTTCGTATTGTCTAGGCCCTACAGCCCAAAGGTGCAATCAAAGTAAAACCGCGCAGGCGAAAAACAGCACAGGAATGAGCCCAGTATCGCGGCTAGATCTGAAAAGTTTCAACAAAATGGCGTTGTCGTCGGAATTGAAACGTGTGAGCTGCCACATCAAATGCCAGCCCATCGCCCACACGCCACAAACGGCTACCACCAGAGATAGCATTGAACGGTCGATCGTGGCCAGAACGGCAGCAGAGCCCAGCAGCGCAACGGTCGCGATCAAGAACCATCTTAGCCACATCGCAGAGCGATCCCCAAACAAACGAGCGGTCGATTTTACGCCGATCAGAGCATCGTCCTCGGTGTCTTGATGGGCGTAGATCGTGTCATAAAACAGCGTCCATGCGATGCCGCCGAGATACAACAGGACAGGCGGCCAACCCAGTGATCCTGTGTGCGCGGCCCAGCCCATAAGTGCGCCCCAGTTGAACGCGATGCCGAGGAACACTTGTGGCCACCATGTGAACCGTTTTGCGAATGGGTAGATCAGTACGGGAATAATCGACACGACACCGAGGGCGATAGTAAAGGTGTTAAAGCTGACGAGGATCCCGAGCGAAATGAGTGCCTGAAGCCCCATCCAGAGGGCTGCCTTCTTTGGGGTGACTTGGCCTGACGGGATCGGGCGGGACCGTGTTCGTGCGACCGCCGCGTCAAAGTCCCGATCCGTGATGTCATTCCACGTGCAGCCTGCACCACGCATTAAGAACGCCCCGACCGCGCAACTGACGGCGATCCAGAGGTCGAATAGACCAACGCTGTTTGTGTGCAGAATGGCGAGCGCAAGGCTCCACCAACATGGCAAGAGCAAGAGCCAAGTCCCGATGGGCCGATCCGCGCGAGATAGCCTGAGGTAGGGGCGGGTCCATGCGGGTGCTAGCGTGTCGACCCAATTGCCTTTCACCGCATCGGCTACTGTGCCCTCTGGCATTTGGTCGGTGTCGCTCATATTGTCCGCCCCATGGCATCTAAAGTTCGGCTATATGTAGAACAGGCCCTTGGTGAAGGGCAAACCGTCTCTCTTGAAAAAGAGCAGGCTCATTACCTTTTTGGCGTGATGCGTTTGACCGAAGGCACAGTCGTGTCGCTGTTCAACGGTCGTGACGGCGAATGGGATGCAGAGGTTGCACAGGCAGGTAAAAAGGCAGGATCGCTTGTGTGCGTGTCACAGACAAAGCCGCTGCAAATGCCGCCTGACCTCTGGTTCTATTTCGCACCGATCAAAAAAGACCGCACTGATTTCATCGTCGAGAAAGCAGCAGAGATGGGCGCGGCGCGGATCATCCCTGTTCAAACCGACTTTACCAACTCTGGGCGTGTGAATGTAGAACGCTTGCAGGCCCACGCGCTTGAGGCGGCAGAGCAGTGCGGCGGCACCTATGTTCCAGAGGTTGGGGAAATGGAGAAACTGTCCAAGGTTCTCGACCATTGGGACGAAAGCCGACAGTTGATGTTCTGTGACGAGGCGCTTGTCGGTGCCCAAGAGGTTCTGACAGGTGCTGGCAAGGGCCCATGGGCGATCTTGATCGGACCAGAAGGCGGGTTTTCCGAGGCAGAGCGCACACGTCTGAAATCTAAACCCTATGCCCATTCCGTGAGCCTCGGTCCGCGCATTCTGCGCGCCGACACAGCTGCCGTGGCTGCCCTTACGGTTTGGCAGCAGCTATTGGGCGATTGGTAAGACATGGCAAACCTGATCAGGCCCGAAGCCAAGGCGGCGCTGCTACGTCATCAGCAAACAATTATGGGTGGCGCAATTGTTGCGCTGGGCCTGTGGCTCGCGTCTTTTAGCTTTGGGATCGTCCTTTGGTTCGCTTATGCGGTCACTCTGGTCGGTTTCGTTGTGGCTATTGATGGGCTTCGTCGGGCACGGTTCAATAAAGCGGCCTCAGGTGACGGTCCGGGGATCGTCGAGATTGACGAACGTCGGATTTCTTGGATGTCGGCGCATTTTGGCGGGGCCGTAGACATGGACCTGCTGAAAATGGTCGAGGTTCAGGTGACTGCGGGCGCAAAGGCGCTTTGGATTTTCACACAGACGGACGGCCAGAGGTTGGCTGTGCCATCTGCGGCTCAGGGCGCTGAGAAACTTATCGATGCGCTTGCGGCGCTAAAAGGGTTCGATTTCGCAACGGCCCTCAAGGCGCTGGAGGCGAAAAAAGAACAACGTTTTGTGCTGTGGCGCGCAGGTGATTTGCACGTGGAAAAACAGGTCTGACCATCCCTTGACTTGACCCGCTAACAAGTCCACCTCAAAGCTTCATTACGAATTCAACAGATCGAGGCGACCCCATGTCTATACCACAATCCGGCGGAGGCCCGATCGAAAGCCATGACCAGCTGGCGGAATACCTCGCCTCTGGGTGCAAACCCAAAGAAGATTGGCGTATTGGCACCGAACACGAAAAGTTCGGATACTGCCGTGATAGCCTACGCCCGATCCCCTATGAGGGCGAACGGTCGGTCAAAGCTATGCTCGAAGGGTTGCGTGATCGCTATGGTTGGGATCCCGTTCACGAAGCGGGGCAACTGATCGGCCTGACCCGCAATGGCGCCAATGTGAGCCTAGAACCGGGTGGGCAGCTGGAGCTATCGGGAGCGCCTCTGGAATCCATCCACCAGACCTGTGATGAAGTGAACGAACACCTGCGTGAAGTGCACTCTATCGCGGATGAAGTGGGCGTCAGCTTTATCGGTCTGGGTGCCGCGCCGATTTGGAAGCACGAAGATATGCCTGTGATGCCCAAAGGGCGTTACAAATTGATGACCGAATACATGGGCCGCGTTGGCACAAGTGGCACGCAGATGATGTATCGGACCTGTACGGTTCAGGTAAACCTCGACTTCGCGTCTGAGGCCGACATGGTGCAGAAATTCCGCGTGGCTCTGGCGCTGCAGCCAGTAGCGACGGCGCTCTTCGCGAACTCGCCCTTCTTTGAGGGTAAACTGAACGGTCACAAATCGTGGCGTTCGCAGATTTGGCGTCACCTTGATGACAGCCGCACGGGTATGCTGCCCTTCGTATTTGAAGACGGCATGGGCTTTGAGCGTTACGTGGATTACGCGCTCGATGTGCCGATGTATTTTGTTTACCGCGATGGCAAATACATCAATGCGCTGGGCCAGTCGTTCCGCGATTTCATGAAGGGTCAATTGCCCGCATTGCCCGGTGAGACCCCGACATTGTCGGATTGGGCCGACCACCTGACCACGGCATTCCCCGAGGCGCGTATCAAGAAATACATGGAAATGCGCGGTGCGGATGGCGGTCCGTGGCGTCGCCTGTGTGCGTTGCCTGCGCTATGGGTTGGCATGATGTATGACCAATCCGCGCTCGACGCTGCTTGGGACTTGGCCAAAGGGTTTGATGCTGAAACCCGCGAAGCTCTGCGTGTTGCTGCGTCAGTTGATGGTCTGCATGCGCAGGTCGGTAATATCAAAATGATGGACCTCGCCAAAGAGGTCGTAGCTATTTCCGAGGCTGGTTTGAAAGCCCGTGCCAAGGTCGGCGCGAATGGCCTCATTCCTGATGAGACCCATTTCCTGAATGCCCTAAAAGAGAGCCTTGAAACGGGTCAAGCGCCTGCGGACGAACTGATTGCTCGTTACAATGGTGATTGGAACGGCGATCTGACTAAAATTTATGGCGATTACAGCTACTGATCAGCCTTTTTGGCCGATCTTACCCTCGGTTCCGCTACGCAGTCTCTGAATATTGGCCCAATGGCGCCAGTAAATCAGGACTGCCAGTAGAACGCAGAGCATGAACAGGTCATGGCGTCCGGTCAGGGCTGCGTAGACGGGCGATAGGCCAGACGCCAAAAGCGCGGACAGCGACGAATAACGGCTGATCACGGCGGTCAAAAGCCATGTCGCGCAGACCATGAGGCCAATCGGCCAAGAGATGGCGAGCATGATGCCGATAAAGGTCGCAACACCTTTGCCGCCCTTAAAACCTAACCACACAGGGAAGCAGTGGCCAAAGAACGCAAAGAGCGCGGCCGCTTGTGCAGCACCTTCGCCAGCGAAAGCGCGAGCGAGTAGAACAGCCACAGCACCCTTGCCACCATCAAAAATCAGCGTAAGCGCAGCGGCTTTTTTGTTGCCAGTCCGTAGAACGTTCGTCGCACCGATGTTGCCCGACCCGATTTTGCGCAGGTCGCCAAGGTTCATCGCTTTGGCGAGGATCATGCCAAAGGGTATGGACCCCAAAAGATAGCCGACAACGGCCCATAGGATGACGGCGGTCGGGGCTTGGCTGAAGTCGGGCATCGGTTACTCCTGATCGACGCGGCGACCCGCGACCCATGTGCCTGCGACTGTGCCTTGAAGACGGGCGCCGTCAAAGGGGGTATTTTTAGATTTCGAGCGGAGTTTAGACCGATCAAGGATAAACGGCGCATCTGGGTCGAACAAAACGAGGTCTGCAGGCGCATCGGCAATCAAACGACCACAGTCGAGGCCGAGTCGACGCGCAGGGTTCAGCGATAGGGCGCGGAACAGTTTGGGCAGCGTAATATGCCCAGCATGTACCATACGGAGCGAGGCGGGCAGCAAGGTTTCTAGCCCGACCGCACCGCTCGCCGCGTCCTCAAACGGCAGTCGTTTGGATTCTTCGTCTTGGGGGGTGTGCATCGAACAAATCACGTCGATCAACCCGCTCTCAATAGCTTGGATGACGGCGATCCGATCTTCTTCGCTGCGCAGAGGCGGTTTGAACTTAAAGAATGTTCGATAGTCCGCGACGTCGAATTCGTTTAGCGTCAGGTGGTGGATGCCGACCCCTGCTGTGACGTCCAGACCGTTGCGTTTCGCACGTTCAAGAGCGGGCAGTGCGCGGGCGGTGGTGATTTGGTCCACATGATACCGTGCGCCTGTCATTTCGATCAGCGAAATATCACGGTCGAGGCCCATACGCTCTGCTATCGGGTTGACCCCCGGCAGGCCGCGAAGGGACGCGAATTTACCAGATGTCACCGATGAACCAGCGGAAAGCGTTGGTTCTTGGACATGACCGATCACCAGTGCGCCAAGGCTTTTGGCGTAAGTCAGTGCGCGGCTGTAAATCTTAGCGTCGGTGACAACGTGATCGCCATCAGTAAAGGCGACAGCGCCCGCATCCAAAAGGAACCCGATCTCTGTCATCTCGCGGCCATCGCGACCTTTGGTCAGCGCGGCCATATGGCAAACGTTGACCTTTGCATCAGCCTGCGCACGACGTGCGACGAATTCGAGCGTTTCAGGGGTATCAATCGCAGCCGTGGTGTCCGGGCGGGTGACAATGGTTGTCACGCCACCGGCCGCAGCGGCACGGCCTGCGGTGCGGTAGGATTCTTTATGACGTTCGCCGGGTTCGCCGACCTTCACGCCCATGTCCACGATGCCGGGCGCGAGGCATAGTCCGCCGCAATCAATCGTCTCTTTTGCTGGACGCGTTTCACCTTTTTCGAGGATGGCTGTGATTTTGCCATCTTTGACCGTGATCGCCCCGAGGCTATCGGTCAGTGTGACCGGATCAATCAGTCGTGCGTTATGAAAAAGAATATCGTCCATGTCCGTCCCTCAGGCCGCCTTTGGTCTTTGGGTATAAGCGAACAAACGCAGGGCGCAAGCGGTGTCAGTGGGAAGTGGCCTGTGCAGCCTGAATCGCGTCTTTCACAGCGTCGGGATCGGCTTGATAGCGGATCAGATGTTTATCACCGTTCAGTGTTACGACTTGGACGGCGGTCCAAATCACGTTGACCTTGGTGATGTTGTCCAAGGTCGTGACCTTGTTTTGTGGGCCCATCATGCGTTGATTTGTCAGAACCCATACGGATTTTCGTTCGTCGGGGCCAAGGTAAAGCGCCCGCACCCCAATTGCCAAAACAGCCCCGACGGTCGCAGTCCACCAGTGCGGATTGCCCATGCCGATCAGAATGCCCGCGCCGACGACTGAGAAAAACAGCGCCATCCACGCCTGTGATCGCCAAAATGTGACGGTGTCAGCCGTCATGCGCATGATCTCTGCTTCGCCGTCGTCGAGAGGGAGCGTCGGAACGAAGTTTCGGTTCATGCCCAAAATGGCATTGTCAGGTTGGTGTTCGCGATTTGCCATCAGCCAGCTATTACGACCATGACCACTACCAAAAGCGCCATCACAGCGAGCGCGGCCATTGCCACCATGCCGCCCATTCGCGCATCTGATTTCCGTTTGTCACTCATCGGTCGTTCCTTTCAAAACCCGCAGTATCGCAGTTTTGCGCCCTTCGGTTTGTTTCAGGTCAAACGGCGACGTTGGTTTGAGCTGCGCGTTTTGCACGCAAGTTCCGAGCTAACAGGTCCATCGCCGCCATGCGCACTGCGACACCCATTTCGACCTGTGTCTGGATCACAGAGCGGTTGATGTCGTCGGCAATGGTACCGTCGATCTCAACGCCGCGGTTCATCGGGCCGGGGTGCATAACGATTGCGTCGTCTTTGGCATAGGACAGTTTTTCCGCGTCCAGACCGTAGCGGTGGAAATACTCGCGCTCGGACGGGATAAACCCGCCGTCCATGCGTTCCTTTTGAAGACGCAGCATCATCACGACATCCACGTCCTGCAGGCCTTCACGCATGTCTTCGAACACTTCGACGCCAAACTCTTGCATCCCGGATGGCATCAGCGTGGGCGGAGCGATCAGGCGAACCCGGTTCTCCATCTTGCCCAAAAGCATGATGTTCGACCGTGCAACGCGGCTGTGCGCGATATCGCCGCAAATTGCGATCGACAGGCGGTGAAGACGGCCTTTCGCACGGCGAATGGTCAGCGCATCCAAGAGCGCTTGGGTCGGGTGTTCGTGGCGACCGTCACCGGCGTTCAACACGGCGCAATTGACCTTTTGGGCGAGCAGATCGACAGCACCCGATGCCCCGTGACGCACGACCAGAAGGTCGGGATGCATCGCGTTGAGGGTTAGCGCCGTATCAATCAGCGTCTCGCCTTTCTTCACGCTCGACGTGGCCATGGACATGTTCATCACGTCCGCGCCCAACCGTTTGCCTGCCAGCTCAAAGCTCGACTGAGTGCGGGTCGAGTTTTCAAAGAACATGTTGATCTGGGTAAGACCTGCCAAAACGTCTTTGTGCTGGATGCCTTGACGGCTTTCTTCGGCGTACCGATCCGCCAAATCCAAGAGCGTGGTGATTTCTGTCGGGTGGAGGTGTTCGATCCCCAGCAGGTGCGCGGCATTGAATGTCATGAAATCCTCCGGTCGAGCCTTGGGTTGCTTATAGGTAAGGGGCGGGCAGGCGGCAAGGGAGCCTAACGCCGTGAGATTACCTCTGCACATCTGGCGCAGAAGGCATTAGGGTCTGCCCCATGGAATCTGCACAAGACTACTGGACGGCACATGCCCTGCTTGAATGGCAGGTCGAAATGGGAGCGGACGAGGCAATCCTCGACGCACCAATGAACCGGTATGAGCTTGTCGATGAAAAGCCAGCGGCCAAAGTGTCGCCTTTGGGCAAAGCTGCGCCGCCACCGATTCCAGTGAAGGAAAAAGTCGATCCTGTTGCTGTTGCCAAGGCCGCCGCTAAGTCAGCAGAGACGCTGGAATCGCTCGCCGGTGCGATGCGGGCGTTCGAGCATTGCGAATTGAAAAAAGGTGCGCGGAACTTTGTCTTTGGCGACGGGGCCGTGAACGCAAATGTGATGATCATTGGCGAAGCGCCGAACCGCGATGATGACCAACATGGCAAACCATTTGCTGGGCCAGTTGGTGAATTGCTTGATAAAATGATCGGTGCCATTGGGCTGAGCCGCAGCCATCCTGATCCTAAGTCTTCCGTCTATGTGACAACCGTTCTGCCGTGGCGCCCCCCAGCAAACCGCGTGCCCGAAGCGGCTGAGCTCGCGATGATGTTGCCGTTTTTGACCCGCCATATTGAACTCGTGGACCCTGCGATTATTGTTCTGATGGGCAATAGTCCGTGTCAGGCGCTGCTTGGTAAAGCAGGCATTTCGAGGCTGCGCGGCCAATGGACCAATGTTTTGGGTAAGCCCGTTCTGCCGATGGCGCACCCTGAACAATTGATGAAAAACCCTACGGCCAAGCGTGATGCTTGGGCGGATTTACTTGACCTCAAAGCACGGCTGTCAAACCCATGACCCAAACCACCGTCCGCGAATTCATCCCCGTACGAATTGCCGTGCTGACGGTGAGCGATACGCGCACATTGGCCGAAGATAAATCGGGCGATACCCTTGTCGCGCGCATTGCTGACGCGGGTCATATTCTAGCCGATCGCAAAATCATTCGGGACGACCGCGATGATATCGCTGCGATTTTGCGGGAGTGGTGCGAAAGCAAAGACGTAGACGTGATCATCTCTACAGGTGGCACGGGTTTGACGGGGCGGGATGTGACCGTCGAGGCCCACCGCGATGTCTACGAGAAGGAGATCGACGCGTTCTCAACGGTGTTCACCATTGTATCGATGCAAAAGATCGGCACCTCAGCGATTCAAAGCCGTGCGACCGCGGGCGTGGCGATGGGAACATATCTCTTTGCGCTGCCCGGTAGCACGGGCGCCTGCAAGGATGCTTGGGATGAAATCCTCGTGAAGCAACTCGACTATCGGCACATGCCCTGTAACTTTGTCGAGATTTTCCCGCGTCTCGAAGAACATAAGCGACGGAAATAGGATCGACGTCCGTTAGACCTATGTTGTGGACCTTCGTGGGGTTTGCACTAAAACATGTCTGAACTTTAATGGGACGCGACCATGCGCTTTTTACGCCGGAGCCTCACGGGTGTTTTTCTTCTAGGTTTGACGCTGGCTCTGCTCGCGATTGCTGGCAACAGTGTTCGTAGCGCAATCCAAGCGCGACTGTCCCAAGAAGCGCCGAACTATGGCCAGCGAGAGCGCATTGCTTCGGTGAATGTCCTAACCGTTCAGGCCGCGACACTCCAACCTGAGATCACGGTTTTCGGTGAGGTTCGCAGTCAGAGAACGCTTGTTCTGCGTAGTCCCGTCGGCGGTAATGTGATCAGCGCCGATCCTGTCTTCGTTGAGGGTGGCGCGGTAAAGGCGGGGCAGACGCTCCTGCAGATCGATCCGACTGAAGCTCAGACGAGCCTTGCCCTTGCGCAGGCTGACCTAAAAGACGCCGAGGCGGAACTGCGTGAAGCTGAGGGCGCGCTGGACATTGCTCGTGACAGCCTCACCGAAGCACAAGCGCAGGCGAACCTTCGCCAAGCTGCGCTCGAGCGGTCCCGTGCCTTGCGCGAACGCGGAACAGTTACGGCATCAGATGTAGAGACTGCCGAACTTGCCGTGGCCGCGGCCAATAGTTCGGTCCTAAGTCAGCGTCAGTCGTTAGCTCAAGCCGAGGCGCGTGTTGATCAGGCAGGCACAAGCCTCGACCGGGTGCGTCTGTCTGTTGCGGATGCAGAGCGGACCTTGAGCGACACCACGATAACGGCCAGCTTTGACGGAACCCTTTCGGATGTATCCGTTGTCGAAGGCGGTCGCGTAACGGCGAACGAACAGATCGCGCAGCTTATCGACCCGTCCGCGTTGGAAGTCGCTTTTCGTGTTTCCACAGCGCAATACGCGCGTCTGATTGATGCGAACGGTGATCTTCTCGACCTGCCCGTTCAGGCAACGCTGGATGTGTCTGGATTTACACTCGAAGCCCAAGGCCGCGTGACGCGCGAAAGCCCGACCGTTGCAGATGGTCAGACAGGGCGTTTGCTTTATGCGTCGATTGATTCCGCTCCTGGTTTGCGGCCCGGTGATTTCGTGATGGTGCGTATTGTAGAACCTCCTCTTGATAATGTTGTGCTTGCGCCCGCAACGGCGGTTGGCTCCGATGGTGCTGTTTTGGCTTTGGACGACGAGGACCGCTTAAAAACTGTTCCTGTCACGGTTCTGCGCCGTCAGGGGGATGACGTCATCCTCGCGGTTGGCGATCTGAATGGCCGTCGAATTGTCGCCGAACGCTCACCGCTCCTCGGTGCGGGGATTAAGGTGAATCCGCTAGGCGAAGCGGGCGCCGAAGCCGCAGCGCCAGAGATGATCGAACTCGACGCGGATCGTCGCGAGAAACTGGTGAGCTTTGTGACGGGCAGCCAAATGCCCGACGCCGTCAAAGCCCGTCTGATCGCTCAGCTTGAACAAGACACGGTCCCCGCCGAAACGGTGCAGCGGATTGAATCGCGGATGGGGAGCTAAGCCATGTCGCGCACGCTTCTAGATCGTGGGGCAGGCGGGATTTTGTCGTATTTCACACGCCACCGCACTGCCGCAAATTTGTTGATGGTCATTATGGTGATCGCGGGATTGGTCGCGTTTCCCAAAATGCGTGCCCAGTTCTTTCCTGATGTCGTCTCGGAAACCATCCGCGTTAGCGTGGCGTGGGATGGGGCAGGGGCTGAGGACGTCGATCGGGCCGTGGTTCAGGTTCTCGAACCCGTTCTCCTTGGTGTTGAAGGCGTTACTTCGAGTGAAAGTCGTTCCTCCGAAGGGGCCGCGCGGATCGATTTGGAGTTTGAGACTGACTACGACCTCGATCAGGCAGAGAAAGACATTGATGCCGCGTTGAGCGCGATTAGCTCTCTGCCCGAAGAGGCCGATGACCCTGTGATCCGTCGAGCAGGCTGGTCGGATGGCGTGAGCGATGTGATCATCACGGGGCCTGTGGGTGTCGATCAACTGTCGCGCTTTGCGGATGAGATGGTCGCACGTCTCTTTGCGGCAGGTGTGACACGGACCACGATCCGAGGGGTCGCGGCGCCTGAGACATTGATCGAAGTAACATCGCTGTCTCTTATTCAGCACGATGTGACGATCAGCGAAATTGCGGCTGCGATTGCGTCCGAGGTCAACGCTGATCCCGTAGGCGATATCGGTGGGGCCTCGCGCGTTCGGGCCGGCACCGAAAAGCGAAGCGCAGATGCCCTGTCGGCTATTGTTCTACGTACCAATGACGACAATTCGGAACTTACCGTTGGCGATGTTGCGACGATCACCGTCGAAGGCCCAGATCGCGACCGTGCCTATTTCGTTGGTGAAAATCCTGCGGTTCAAATCTCGGTCGTGCGGTCCGCATCTGGTGACGCCATTGGTCTGCAACGCTCTGTCGAAGAGGTCGCTGCCGAGATGCGGTCGACTTTGCCCGAAGGTGTGAGCGTCGACATGATCAACACCCGCGCTGAAATGATTACTGGCCGCCTGAATATCCTGATGGAGAACGGTGCGCAGGGTTTGGCTTTGGTGCTTCTGCTGTTGTTCTTATTCTTGAACGCACGCACGGCGGTTTGGGTGGCTATGGGCATCCCCGTCTCAATGCTCGCCGCGATTTCGCTGATGTATATGTCTGGCATCACGATCAACATGATTTCGCTCTTTGCGTTGATCATCACGTTGGGCATCGTGGTCGATGACGCAATTGTTGTGGGTGAACACGCTGACTTTCGGGCCCGACGCTTGGGCGAAACGGGTGCGGTTGCTGCAGAAAACGCGGCGCGTCGTATGTTCAGCCCCGTGTTTTCGGCGACCATTACAACGAACATCGCATTTTTCGGGCTCTTGGTGATTGGTGGCCGGTTTGGGAATTTGATTGCGGATATTCCGTTTACCGTGATCGTTGTGCTCACGGCGAGCTTGGTTGAATGCTTTGTGATCCTACCGAACCACTTGTCCCATTCGGTCGGCACAGGGTTAAAGCAGCATTGGTATGATGCCCCATCGCGGGTTGTGAACCGTGGCTTTGGTTGGGTGCGGGATCGGGTTTTCCGCCCGTTGATGTCCCTGATCGTTAAGGCGCGATACGCAGTGTTGGCGGGGGCGTTGGTGATCCTTGCCGGTCAAGTATCGCTCTTTATCCGCGGTGATGTTCAATGGCGGTTCTTTTCGTCGCCAGAGCAAGGTCAGGTCAGCGGCAATATCGCCATGCTGCCCGCCGCAACGCGCCAAGATACTCTGGCGATGCTCGATGAGTTGGAACGCGCGACCAATGCCGTGGCTGCGCGATATGAGGCCGAGGATGGCATCAATCCGGTGAACTATGTTCTGACCCAGATCGGCGGCAATTCGGGCCGTGGATTGTCTGGCGCAGATACCAAAGAGAGCTATCAGCTCGGCGCGATTACGATTGAGCTAATCGATGCCGACCTAAGGTCAATTTCGTCGAGTGAATTTGTGTCAGCCGTTCAGCAAGAGGTCGTTCAGACGCCCATGACCGAAACGCTCTCGTTCCGGTCATGGGGCGCTGGGCCAGGTGGCAACTCGCTTGAGGTGCAGATTTACGGCGCGGATGCGGATACGCTGAAGGCGGCAGCTGAAGCTCTGAAAACTGAGCTCGCTCGGTTCCCAGAGATATCAGGGCTCGAAGATTCGCTCTCCTACGATAAGGAAGAGTTGATCCTTGAACTGACGCCACAGGGTCAGGCGCTGGGCTTTACGATTGATACGCTGGGCACCGAACTGCGCCGCAGGTTGGGTGGAGTTGAGGCTGCGACCTATCCAGACGGCACCCGTAGCGCGTCAATCCGTGTTGAAATCCCCGAAGAAGAACTGACGGCGGACTTCCTCGACCGCATGTTGTTGCGTTCGACCGCGGGCGTCTATGTGCCACTGGCTGACATTGTGACGGTGCAACGGGAAACTGGGTTTAGCACCGTGCGGCGTGAAAATGGCCTCATGCTCATTTCTGTGACGGGTGATTTGGATGACAAAGACGCGGATCGCGCGTCAGAGGTCAAGCTGTCGATCAACGAAGATATCCTTCCCGATGTGGAGAGCCGCTACGGCGTTTCGACTGATCTGGGTGGATTGAGCGAACAGGAAAACGCATTTCTTGACGATGCAAAGGCGGGCTTGGCCTTTATCCTTGTCGGGATTTACCTGACGCTTGCGTGGATTTTCGCGAGCTGGACCCGCCCGCTCGTCGTGATGTCGATCATTCCGTTTGCATTGGTGGGCACGATCTACGGCCATAATGCATGGGGCATCCCGATGAGCATGTTCACTGTGGTCGGGCTCTTGGGCATGGTCGGGATCGTGATCAACGACTCGATTGTTCTGGTCACGACCATCGACGACTACGCCAAAGAACGCGGCTTGATCCCTGCGATCATTGACGGGACGGCTGACCGTTTGCGGGCTGTTATGCTGACGACGGCCACGACGGTTTTGGGCCTTCTGCCGCTTCTATACGAAGGGTCCAGTCAGGCTGAATTTTTGAAACCTACCGTTGTCACGCTGGTCTATGGTCTGTCCTTTGGCATGGTGATGGTGTTGGTCGTTGTGCCGTCACTGATCGCCGTTCAGGCCGATATTGGAGGGCTGTTCACTGCGGCGCGTCGGGGTGCAATCGCGCGAGCAAACTCTATTCGTGTGCCCGTGGGTGTCGCGCTTGTTGCAATGATCGCGGCCTTTGGTGTGGTTGTGCTGCCCCTGATCGTGTCTGGCGCGCCATTGGTTGCCGCGTTGCCGGCAAGTCTGGGCGCTGCCTTCGCGCTTTATGCAGGTGTCTTGGCTATTGGGACGCTGGCTATTTATGCGGTGTCAGGGATTATGATCGGGCGTGCACGGCGAGCTTAACCCGTGCAGCCTTGAATATCGACGGCCCGACCTGCGCCCAACACGGTTAGTCGAATTTTGGATCGGTCGAGCATGTATCCTTGGACCATCGGCACCACATCGACGGTCGCTGTGAGGATGCCTCCATCGCGGGTGCTGTGGGATTCTGAGACCCACGCGCCCGGTGCCTCGACCACGACGAATTCGTTGTCATCGAAGGTGGGCATTTCAATTGAAGCCGTCAGGCGGAGGCCGTCACGAATGGGAACTGCCGAGCATTGAACCTTTGAAACATTCGCACGATCTGCCGTCATGGGCTGGTCAATCAGCGCACCCGCAATGGCGGCGTTTGGTCCGCCCTTATCGGCCAATAGAGCGTCAAAGTTCAGGGACACAGGCACGCAGATGTCATTGCAGACGCCCATATCAACCTCGCCGCTGAGGTGCATGGTATCGCCATCTCCCGTGAGTTCGATGGGGATCACCACGGTTCCGTGATAGCCGATTGTCACCGCGCCGTTCGTTTCGAAGAGTTCGGGGGTAGGCCAATGGAAGGCGGCGCTAGAGATATTCTCTGACCCTGTCCATTCGAACTGTGGTGGGATGCCTGCGTCACCCGGCGCCCGCCAATAGGTTTTCCAACCGTCGGCCAGTGTGATCTTCAACCCAACCATCCGCGTTCCGGATGGCGTCTGCCAACCGGGGATAATATCAACAGCGGCCACGCCCTGTGGCGCTTCGGCGAAGGCAGGGGGGGTAATTCCGAATAGGGCGATGATGGCTGCTGCGATTCTCATTGCGCCTAAATTACGGACAATGCATGTAATGGGAAGTCACGTTCCGGAGAGTCCTTGTAGCAGAGGGCTTGAACCTGCCTCGTTCGCGACCCATCATCGCCTTATGGACTTTGCATCTACCAATTTGTCGGGAAAACTCCTGATTGCGATGCCCGATATGGGCGACCCGCGTTTTGAACATGCGGTCATCTATATGTGTGCGCATTCGGACGAGGGGGCTATGGGCCTGATCGTCAATAAACCTGCGCCAGACATTAGGTTCCGTGATCTGCTGTCACAGCTAGAGATCCCGACGGGCGATAGTGTGCGTGACATCCGTGTCCATTTCGGCGGCCCCGTCGAGCATGGTCGCGGGTTCGTCCTTCATTCGTCGGACTACGCGTCTGAGACTGGCACTCTTGAGGTGGATGGCCATACGTCGATGACGGCGACAACGGATGTCTTGCGCGATTTGGCGAGCGGCGGTGGCCCGTCGATGTCCCTACTGGCGCTAGGTTATGCGGGTTGGGGGCCGGGGCAGTTAGAGGCAGAGATTGCCCACAACGGTTGGTTAACCTGCGATCCCAAGGACGACATTTTGTTTGGTCGCGCCCACGAGTTGAAATGGACTGCAGCGCTTAAGCAATTGGGGATCGATCCGATCACCCTGTCGTCGACCGCTGGACACGCGTGATTACTGTGCAATAACGCCTTTGATCAGCTCGACCGCCTCAGCACTATGCCAATCGGCCCCGCCAGTCAGACGCGCGATTTCCTGACCGTCCCGATTGATCAGAACCGTTACAGGTAGCCCCGCGACCATCATGGAGCGTGCAAACCGCATGTTGGCGTCGTTGTGTTTTGGCAGGTTCGTGACCCCGATCTCTTCAAAGAATCGGTCGATTGCGGGCGCGGGGTTACGGCCCGTGGCGATAGTGAGGACTTCAAACGCGTCCCCACCCAATTCGTCTTGGAGAGCGGACAGGGCAGGCATCTCTTCGCGGCAGGGAATGCACCATGTCGCCCAGAAGTTTACGAGCAGAACTTTGCCACGATATGGCTCCAAGGTCGTTTCGGTACCGTCCTCGGTCACAAAGCTCGCGTCCGAGCTTTGCATGGGGCTATCGTGCCAGATCAATTTGTCCGAAACGCTGTCTTCTGCGAGGGCGGCATTTGCAACGCAGGCAAACGCCGTATAAAGCAACGCTGACACAAGTTTCCGCATGGGGCCTCCAATATGACTAAGACTTCGAACGCGATGTGGGGCGGACGTTTTTCCGCCGGACCGGACGCCATCATGGAGGCAATTAACGCCTCGATCGACTTTGACAAGCGTCTCGCCCAGCAGGACATCGAAGGATCCCGCGCCCACGCTGCGATGCTCGCCGCGACTGGTATCATTACCGATAAAGATGCAGAGGCCATTCGTGAAGGCCTGCTCACCGTTTTGTCAGAGATCGAAAGCGGAAACTTCGCGTTTTCGAAATCGCTCGAAGATATTCACATGAACGTCGAAGCGCGTCTGAAAGAAATCGTAGGCGAGCCTGCAGGCCGTCTGCACACAGCCCGCAGCCGTAACGATCAGGTTGCAGTCGATTTCCGCCTTTGGGTTCGTGACCAATGTGACGCGGTTGATGGTGCCATTGAGGCGTTGATGAAAGCCCTGCTCGGTCAGGCCGAAGCTGGCGCTGATTGGGTCATGCCGGGCTTTACCCACCTTCAGGTCGCGCAACCTGTAACATGGGGCCATCATATGCTGGCCTATGTCGAAATGTTGAACCGTGACCGTTCGCGTTTCGCCGATGCGCGCAAGCGGATGAACGAAAGCCCGCTGGGCGCTGCGGCACTAGCTGGCACAGGTTTCCCGATTGATCGCCATATGACGGCAGAGGCGCTGCGGTTTGATCGTCCGACGGCGAACAGCCTCGATTCGACATCGGATCGTGACTTTGCGCTGGAATTCCTCGCGGCGGCGTCGATCTGCGCAATGCACTTGTCCCGTTTCGCCGAAGAACTGGTGATCTGGTCCTCCGCTCAGTTCCGTTTCGTGTCGATGTCTGACCAATGGTCCACAGGTTCGTCGATCATGCCTCAGAAGAAAAACCCTGACGCTGCAGAGCTGATCCGCGCGAAAATCGGACGTATCTTTGGTGCGAACGTTGCCCTGATGACCGTGATGAAAGGCCTTCCGCTGACCTATTCGAAGGACATGCAGGAAGACAAAGAACAAGTCTTTGATGCGGCGGACAACCTCATGCTGGCGATTGCTGCGATGACGGGCATGGTCGAAACCATGACCCCGATGAAAGACAATCTGCGTGCGGCAGCGGCGAGCGGCTTCTCGACCGCGACCGATTTGGCGGACTGGTTGGTGCGTGAGCTGAACCTCCCGTTCCGTGATGCGCACCACGTGACGGGTGCGCTGGTCGCGATGGCTGAGAAAAAAGGATGTGATCTCCCTGATCTTAGCCTTGCCGACATGCAGAGCGTGCATCAGGGTATTACAGATGGCGTCTTTGGTGTGCTGACCGTCGAAGCATCGGTCATGTCCCGTCAAAGTTATGGTGGCACCTCGCCGGTGCGTGTGCGCGAACAAATTGCGCGTTGGAAAGAGGCTCTTTCGTGAAAAAAGCGGTCGTTTTGGCGGTTTTGGTTTTGTCGGGATGTGGCGCGGATGGATTTCCGCTGCGGCCCATCGCGAACCTTGGGTTCAATGTGAACGAGCAAGGGCAAGTGGTTCGGAATTGTCAGGTCGGCGGTGCGAATGAAACCGTCCAAATCAACGTGAACTGCTGATGTCTATCCTCCGTCTTCTTTATCTCGCGCTTGCGATTTGGGGCACCATCAAACCGATGTCCCATTTCCTAGCCTATATGGAGGAGACGGGAACAGGGCTGAGCGGATTGATTGACGCGTGGTATGTCAATCAATCCACGGTGGGCCTCACGTGGGACCTGACCATTGCCGCTATTGCGCTGACGGTCTGGGTCATTGCCGAAACGGCTGTTCGTCGCAATTGGTCGGCCTTGATCGCCATTCCAGCGACGTTTTGCATTGGGGTGAGCTGCGGTTTGCCCCTCTACCTTTTCCTGCGCACACGGCCCGCGCGGTAAATTCGCATTAAGGGCTTGGGGTTTTGTGCGGATTTGGTATGACGCCCTGACCCGAGACCGGAGGCTGCAATGGATCATTTCATTTATCGTGACGGTGTTTTGCACGCCGAAGACGTTCCCCTGACCGAAATAGCGGCGCAGGTTGGAACTCCGTTTTACGTATATTCGGCGGCGACCCTGCTGCGTCACTTCCAAGTTTTTGATGAATCCCTTGCTTGGGGTGAGCACCTCGTATGTTTCGCGATGAAGTCGTTGTCGAACGTCGCGGTGCTGAAAATGCTGGGGCAAGCGGGCGCTGGTATCGACGTTGTGTCCATCGGGGAATACCTCCGCGCCAAAGCTGCAGGCGTGTCGGGCGATAAGATTGTGTTCTCGGGCGTGGCGAAAACGCGCGAAGAAATGAAGATCGCGTTAGAAGGCGGCATTCGTCAGTTCAATGTCGAATCCGAGCCAGAGATGGAAGTCCTGTCCGAGGTTGCATTGTCATTGGGTAAGGTTGCGCCGATCACTGTGCGTGTGAACCCTGACGTGGACGCTAAAACCCATGCGAAAATCGCGACGGGTAAAAAAGAAAATAAATTCGGCATCCCGATCAGCCGCGCCCGCGAGGTGTATGCCCGTGCCGCTGAGCTTAAAGGCCTCGATGTTGTTGGTATCGACGTGCACATCGGTAGTCAGTTGACCGATCTAGAGCCGTTCCGCCTCGCCTATCGCAAAGTAGCCGAGCTGACTGAAGTGTTGCGCGAAGATGGTCATAACATTCGCCGTCTCGACCTCGGTGGTGGTTTGGGTATTCCATACACCCGCTCGAACGAGGCACCGCCGCTGCCCGTTGAACTGGGGCAAGTGATCCGCGAAGAAGTTGGGCATCTGGGCTGTGAGGTCGAAATCGAACCCGGTCGTTTGATCGCAGGCAATGCAGGTCAACTCGTGTCGGAAGTTATCTATGTGAAAGAGGGCGAGGATCGTAAGTTCCTGATCCTTGATGCTGCGATGAACGATCTCGTCCGTCCGTCGATGTATGACGCCCACCATGACATCGACCCAGTGATTGAAGCTGAACCGGGTGTTGAGCCAGAAACCTACGACGTTGTGGGCGGTATCTGCGAGACGGGCGATACCTTTGCCAAGGGACGAAACCTTCCGCCGCTGAAGGCTGGCGATCTGGTATCGTTCCGTTCGGCTGGCGCTTATGGCGCCGTGATGGCGAGCGAATACAATTCGCGTCCCTTGGTGCCCGAAGTTCTCGTTCAGGGTGATAAATTTGCGGTTATCCGCCGACGTCCCACCTATGAAGAAATGATTGCCCGCGATATCGTTCCTGAGTGGCTCTGAGCACGTTAAGGTCAGGGCACGACGCATAGGAGTGAACAGCTGGCCGACGTGACCGAAAGCTTGCCGCATCTACGGTTCCCAATCCTCGCAACCTTTGCGGGGATCGTGGCCGAGCGTTTGGTGCGTGCGTTTTGGCCCGTTTGGACAATCCTCTTCCTCATGCTCGCGCCGCTTTTGCTGGGCGTTCACAATGACATGCCTTTGGAACTCGTCTGGACCCTCGCGGTTGCAGGGCTGATCGGTATTGCCGTGTTCACGTGGCGCGGGTGGCGGCGTTTCCGCTGGCCGCTGCGGGCTGAGGCGCTTGCGCGGGTTGATGCGCGTTTGCCAGGTAGACCAATTTCCGCACTTGGCGATGCCCAAGCCGTCGGTGCGGGTGACCCAGCGTCTGAGGCCGTTTGGACGGCCCATCTGCAGCGGATGCAAGATCGAACCAAGGCAGCGCGTTATGTTTCGCCCGACCTCCGTTTGTCCCAAGCCGACCCGTTCGGCCTCCGCTATGTTGCGTTGTTGTTCCTGATGGTTGGGCTTTTGTTCGGTTCTGTCACTCGGATCGGAACCGTGGCTCAAGCCTCGCCCGTGGGATCGGCTTCCACCACTGCGACAGGGCCAACGTGGGAGGGATGGATTGAGCCGCCAGCCTACACGGGCAAACCAACGCTCTATCTACCTGATCTGGACGAAGATCGGATCGAGGTGCCCGAAGGGTCGCGCTTCACCGTTCGGTTTTATGGCGACATTGGCGCGTTAACGTTGTCGGAAACCGTGTCGGGGCGTCGTGCTGACGAACTGCCGCCTGCGTCGGATCAGCATCAGGTTTTTGACGCGCTGCAGCAGGGCGAATTGCGCATTGATGGCTCGGGCGGTCAGGCGTGGGACGTTTCCATTGTGACTGATGGCATACCTTCGGTCGAATTGACGGGGCCGGCTCTTTCGAATGCCGAAGGCCAAATGACCCTGCCGTTTCGCGCGACTGACGACTACGGTGTAACAGGTGGGTCCGCGACGGTGTCGATTGACCTTGCCCAGATCGACCGCCGTCACGGCCTAGCGATCGATCCAGACCCGATTGCGCCTCTGATTGTTGATCTACCCATTCCGATTACGGGCGACAGAGCTGCCTTCGATGAGGCGTTGATCGACAACTTCAGCCAATCAGTCATGGCGAATCTCCCTGTGAAAGTGCGTCTGGAAGTGACAGACGCTAAGGGGCAGGCGGGACAGTCCGTCGAGACCCAGATGGTTCTACCAGGACGTCGTTTCTTTCAGCCTGTCGCCCGCGTGATCATCGAACAGCGTCGAGATCTGCTTTGGTCGACGGCCAACGCAGCGCGCGTTGCACAATTGTTGCGAGCGATTTCAAACCGCCCTGATGGTTTCTTTCGAAACGAGACGCATTTCCCGATGGTGCGTGGTGTCGTTGAAACGCTTGAAGCGAGATACGAAGGTGGTTTGACAGATGAAGAGCGCGATGAGGTTGCGGCTCTCATGTGGGACCTCGCGATTGAATTCGAAGAAGGCGCATTGGCCGATGCGCGCGAACGGCTCCAGCGGGCCCAAGATCGTTTGGCCGAAGCGATGCGCAACGGCGCGAGTGCCGCCGAAATTCAGGAACTGATGGACGAGCTGCGCAACGCAACCAACGACTACATGCAGATGCTCGCCGATCAGATGAACCCCAACGAGAACTCGACGGATCAGCCAGATGGTGGCGGCGAGACGATGCAGTTCACACAGGACGAGCTGAACGCCCTCATGGATCGTATCCAAGAACTGATGGAAGAAGGCCGTATGGCCGAAGCTGCGGTCCTGATGGAACAGCTCAATCAGCTCATGGAAAACATGAAAATGACCCAAGGCGAAGGGCAGGGTGGTCCTCGGTCTCCGGGGCAGAAATCCATGGAAGATTTGGGCGAAACACTTCGCGACCAACAGCAACTGTCCGACGATGCCTTCCGCGATCTGCAGGATCAGTTCAACGGTGGCCAGCAAGAGACGGAGCAACGACCTGGCGAAACCCCGCGTGACGGGGACGGCACGAACGGCGATCCAGGTCAGCAGAACCTAGCGGACCGTCAAGAAGCTTTGCGGCAGATGCTGGAAGAGCAGCGCCGCAATTTGCCGAACCTGTCAGGTGACGAGGCCGAAGCTGCGCGTCGCGCCATCGAACAGGCAGAGCGGTCTATGGACCGTGCCGAGGACGCGTTACGCCGCGGCGATATGGCCGAGGCTATCGATCGTCAGGCCGAAGCGATGGACGCATTACGCGAAGGGCTGCGCGAACTTGGTCGTGCGATTGCCCAGTCTGAGCGCGATGAGAGCGGGCAAGGTCAACAGCAAGGGGATCAAACCGCTCAAGCGGCCCCACGTCAGAGCGATCCGCTGGGACGACAGCTGGGCACCGAAGGGCAATCCGGCACGGATCAGAACCTCTTGCAGGGCGAAGATATCTATCGTCGCGCAGGCGAACTCTTGGATGAAATTCGCCGTCGTTCTGCCGAATTGGATCGGCCAGAGGACGAACGCAACTATTTGCGGCGGCTTCTAGATCGGTTCTGATCGATCAATCGTTGCCAAGACTGGCGAGCATGCCCTGCACGGTTTCATCCAGCGCAATCCGTTGCCCATCAACCCAAGCAACGTAGGTCTCTAACGCAGGCTGAGATTGCGGAACCATCGCTGCGATGCGGTCAGCGAACACATAACCGCCAGCACCAATAACCGCGATCAAGAGCACGCCAAGGAAGCCCGTTTTGAACCCGCTTTTGCGACGAACGACTTGCGCGGTTTGGGCGACGGCATTGTCAGGACGCTCTGATGCCGACCGGAGGGTGGAATTGATCTCATCAATGTCGGGGAGGCGGTCGCTCCGCGGTCCGGCATCGTTAAGTTCAGTTTCTCCCTTGAGCAGCGACATGCGACGACGTGCTTCTTCGGCGCGCTTTGCTTCGGGGCTCGGCGGTTCATCTAGGCCCAGATCGGGCTGGCTTTCCATCGGGTCTTGTTGCGACTCTCGACGGCGTTCCTCGGCTCGGTCTGCTTCTTCTTGCAGAATGCTGGCGATTTCTGGGTCAATGGTCCGACGAGGGCGGCGGGGCGACAGTGTCGGCGGCGGAAGGTCGTCCTCATAGTCTTCGTCGTAGTCGTCTGATGACCCAAAGACAGGTGCTGGTTCCGGACCAAAGTCTGGTTCGGGCATCACCAATTCGTCGTCTTCTTGAGCGCCTTCGGGTTCTGGAGCGGCCTGAGCGACGGGGATATCAGTCGTGAAAACTGCATCGTTTTCTTCGCGGTCAGAGTCTCCGGGTCGTTCAAACCACGTTGAGCCACAGTTTGAACACTGCACGTCACGTCCGGCCTCCGGAATGACGTCATCTGGGACTTCGTATTGGGCGCCGCAATTGGGGCAGATCAGCCGCATTATACCATCTCCGCCGTCCGGTTTGTCCGAACAGTAAGTCTTTGTTCGAGTATTAGTAACAATCTGAGAGGAAATGGAAAAGCAAAAGCACGCCCATGCCCGTCAAGTGCGATTGAATTCTGCGAGTGTTTTCGGCAGAACACAGCGGTGGGGGCGTGAAAGGATCTTTCTGTGATCGAATTAGACCGTGTGGCCTATTCCTACGGCGGGGGCGAACTGTTTTCAGACGTTTCGCTCAACCTCGCGCCGGGGTCGTTCCAATTTTTGACCGGCCCATCGGGTGCCGGCAAAACAACTTTGCTCAAACTCTGCTATGGTGAGCTGCGTGCGACCTCTGGGCACGTACGTTTGTTCGGTCAAAACGCTCGTGAAATGGGGCGCGATGAGGTCGCATTGGCGCGGCGTAAAATCGGCGTAGTGCATCAGGATTGCCAGTTTTTGGATCACCTCCCCGTGGCGGAGAACATCGCATTGCCGCTTACGGTCGCGGGTCGTGCCCAAGAGGCGGGTGATTACCTCGAAGACCTGCTGCGCTGGGTCGGCCTCGCGCATCAGGCAGGACAATTGCCACCGGAACTGTCGGGCGGCGAGCGTCAGCGTGCCGCTTTGGCACGGGCAGTGATCATCTCGCCTGACGTTATCATTGCGGACGAGCCGACAGGGAATATCGATTGGGAAATGTCGCAGCGGCTTTTGCGGTTACTGATCGAGTTGAACAAGATGGGCAAGGCCGTGTTGATCGCGACCCACGATATGAACCTCATTCGGGCCGCAAAAACGCAGGTTCAATCGCGTGTTCTGCGTCTCAACAATCGCCGCCTTCAAGCAGCGGGGGTCGACCTATGATCACCGCATTTGGACGTTTTATTGCTATGTTGGCAGGCGACCCGCTTGCCGATCGTTCGGTGCCGCCGACGGGATATACGGCACGTCTGACCTTGTTCACCTCTGGCGCTATGGCGTTTCTCGCAGTGTTCGCTTTGGCGCTCTCATTGGCCACGGGCCGTCTGGCCGATCGTTGGTCTGCGGAACTGGCGCGGACCTCGACCCTTCGGATTTCGGCGCCTGCGGATCAATTGGACGCACAACAGGCCGCCGCGATTAAGCTGTTGGAAACCACACCAGGTGTCGCCTCTGCTCGTGCGTTGAGCGCCGAAGAACAGCAAGAGCTTCTTGAGCCGTGGTTTGGTCCTGACATCCCGATTGCCAACCTTCCGATCCCTCGCCTTATCGAAATCATCGAAGAGGGCGACGGCTATGATCCAACGGGCCTTCGTGCGCGACTTCAGGCTGAGGTGCCGGGTGCGATCTTGGACGATCACACGCGCTGGCGGGAGCCGTTGATTGATGCGGCTGGTCGGCTGCGGTTGCTGGCGGTCACGGCGATCCTTTTGATTGCAGCGGCGATGGGGGCGATGATCACCTTGGCCGCACAGGCGGCGTTGTCGGCGAATGCGCAGGTTATTCGTGTGATGCGCCTTGTTGGTGCACGCGACCTTTACATCGCGGGCGCCTTTGTCCGTCGCTTTACCATCCGCGCCTTTGCGGGGGCTGCGGCAGGGTCTATCGTGGGTATGCTGGCTGTTCTTTTGTTGCCCAGCACCGAAGTCGCGGGTGGTTTCCTCACGGGGCTCGGTTTCCAAGGCGCAGGGTGGTTTGCACCGCTGTGTATTCCTGTGCTTGCGGCGGTTGTCGCATTTTTTGCAACCCGTGCAGCGGCGCTGCGCACACTAAGGACCCAGTCATGAAACAGTCGATCCAGTGGGTCCGTTCCGTCATCTTCCTCGGTTTGATCTATTTCAACCTAATGGTCGTGGGGATTGTGTTCCTGCCATGGGCGTTGGTTTCTCGATCCGGTGCATTTGCGGCGGCCCATACTTGGTGTCGGTCTACGATGTGGCTTGCAGGTTGGATGGTTGGCATCAAGACAGAGGTCCGTGGCACGCCACCGACGGGTGAAGTTATCGTCGCGGCGAAGCACCAGTCGTTCCTTGATATCATCATGATTTATGCGTCGCTTCCGCGCGGCAAATTCATCATGAAAAAAGAACTGATCTACACGCCTGTGATCGGGATTTATGGCCTGCGGATGGGCTGCGTTCCTGTGGATCGTGGTAAACGTGGCGCAGCGATCCGTAAAATGGTTGCTCAAGTTGTTGCGGGGATCGGTAACCCCGGTCAGTTGATCATCTTTGCCCAAGGGACGCGCGTGCCGCCGACGGAAAAGTTGCCCTACAAGATCGGCGCGGGCATTCTTTATAAAGAACTCAAGCAAGACTGCGTGCCCGTTGCGGTGAACGTCGGTGCGTTTTGGCCGGCCCATGGGATCATGCGGACGCCAGGCACTGCCGTGATCGAATTTTTGCCGACCATACCTGCGGGCAAATCCTTGAGCGATTTCATGGAAGAGCTCGAAAATGTGGTCGAAACGAGATCAGAACAACTGCTGGTCGAGTCTGGATATTACGACCGCCAAAAATGATCCGCTTGGTTCAAAACCCACTGCATCCTGAATCGGCTTTTGTCGATGAGGATGCGTTGGTGGTGGGTGATGATTTGGATGAACTAGGCGTTCCCGATGGCTACGAACGTGTGCGACTGATCCTGCCTGAAGGGTCCGAATTACGTCCGCAAAACTGGCAGGTCGTGCGCCGCTCTGCTGTGTTCGAACTGCCCCCACATCATGAACTTTGCCCCAATGCGGTTCTCGTAAAACCTGCAGAGTGGGCTGCGTGGTTTGAGGCACACTGGGAATATTATCGCGATTGTCATTCCGACAATCCTCCTGCCCGACCCGCTGATCTGCGTCGTGCATTTGGAGATGCCATTGAGGACGGAACCGCTGTCTTCATTGGAACAGGCTTTGCTTCGCTGCGCGGTATGACTGCAGGGGTGAGCGAGGCAGGGTGGATTGGCGGAAATAAGGCCGAGGTCGAAGAGGGTGTCCGATGGTGCCGCGCTAAAGCCCATGAAATCGGTGCGAAGGCTGTTAGGTTCGATGCTGACGATACCGATCCGTTCCTTTGGTCGGCCTTGCATAGACTGGCTGATCCGATCGAAGTCTTCGAGACCTTTGAATTATCCTAAACGAAAAAGGCAGCGGGGTTTCCCACGCTGCCTTTTCAAATGGATGTAGCAATCCCGCTGATTAGGCGGCCAAGCCTTTGGCGCCCATTGCAAGGAATTTCTTGCGGCGATTGTTGCGGACTTCTTCGCCCGTCTGACCAGAAAGATCGTCGAGCATTTTTTCGATTGCAGCACCGACAGCTTTGATCGCGGTTTTGGGATCGCGATGCGCACCACCTAGCGGCTCTTTGATGATTTTGTCGATGATGCCGAGTTCGTTCAGGTCTTGCGCGGTCAGACGCAGCGCCTCTGCCGCTTCACGCATTTTTTCTGCATCTTTCCAGAGGATCGATGCGCAGCCCTCAGGCGAAATCACGGAATAGATCGAATGTTCGAGCATCGCGACACGGTTCGCCGTCGCAAATGCAACCGCACCACCAGAGCCACCCTCGCCGATCACGACAGAGATCAGCGGAACTTTGAGCGACAGGCATTTTTCGGTCGAACGGGCGATGGCCTCGGACTGGCCGCGCTCTTCGGCACCTTTGCCAGGGTAAGCGCCTGGGGTGTCGACGAGCGTGATCACCGGAATGCCAAAACGGTCAGCGAGGTCCATTAGGCGGATCGCTTTGCGATAGCCTTCGGGGCGTGCCATGCCGAAATTGTGTTCAATACGGCTCTTAGTGTCGCTACCTTTTTCATGACCGATCACCATCACCGAACGACCGTTGATCCGCGCGAGACCACCCAAAACAGCGTTGTCCTCGGCAAAGTTACGGTCACCTGCAAGTGGGGTGTAATCGGTGAAAAGCGTCTCGATGTAATCGCGGCAATGCGGGCGTTCCGCATGACGGGCAACCTGACATTTACGCCAAGGTGTCAGCGAGCCGTACAGTTGGCTCAGCATGTCTTCGGCCTTTTTCTGGAGGCCTGCGGCTTCTTTTTCGACGTCCATCTCTGGATTTGCACGGGCAAGGGCGCGCAATTCTTCGACTTTGCCCTCAATCTCAGCGAGGGGTTTTTCGAACTCGAGGTAAATCGTCATCTCTTGCCTCTCGGGACGTTACGTTTCGTCTGGATATAAGGCCGCATGGCGGTGCTTTGCAACTCGCCTTGTCGTCTTGAGGCTGTTTGTTGCGCCGAACACGGGCTTTTGCAAAGGTGAGTTGATTGATTTTGGAGATTCTCATGCGAGTAGTTTTAACCGCAGCGGCGATTGCACTTTTGGCCGCGAACCCCTTGGCGGCGCAGTCTATCAACTTTGGCGATGATGCCAGCCAGTGGTCGAATGACGGCGAATGTGACGACCCTCGTTTCGAGGGGAAGGGGATGACGACGACCCCGCTTTTGGACTCGGACATCATGCATGACGCGAGCGACTGCGAAGCCGCGTTTAATGCCGGCACGATTACACTATCGGCCTCTGCACAAGCAGGCGTGAAGGGTGGACGCGTCACGGCGCCCGAACCTGTCATCGTCGATGGCATCAACTTTGGCGACGATAGTGGTGAATGGTCGATGGATGGCGAATGTGATGACCGTCGGTTCTATGGATCAGCGATGGCCAGTAGTGTGAGCTGGACCTACGTCGGTGCAGACGCAACCGATTGTTCGGTGGCGTATCTCAACGGTGACGTAAAACTTTGGGACTTCAACGACGCGAAGGCCATGACCAACTGCGCGGCCGTCGATTTTGGCGACGACAATGGCGAGTATCCGCAGGATATGGAGTGCGATGATCCACGCTTTGAAGGGCCGGCATCCGCTATGTCAGTCGCGATTGAAAACCTCGGCCACGATGCGAGCGATTGTGCGAAGCTTTGCGCTTTCGGTGTGGTGTTCATGCGCGACTACTAATCGCGAGGGCGTTCAAACAAAAACGGCCGGCTCAATCAAAGCCGGCCGTTTGCATTTTGTAGGTTTGCCTTAGCTGCCAGCAATCATCTCGGACTGGCGGACAATCACTTCTGCCTGTTTGATCGACGCGATGTCGACCAGACGGCCCCTGTAGACGGTTGCGCCTTCGCCGCGGGCTTTAGCCTCTTCCATAGCTGCGAGAATTTCGCGGGCTTCGGTCACTTTGGCTTCAGACGGAGTGAATACTTCATTGGCCAATGCGATCTGTTTCGGGTGGATCGCCCATTTGCCGACCATGCCGAGGGTCGCAGAGCGCTTGGATTGCGCGATATAGCCTTCATCATCAGAGAAGTCGCCGAACGGGCCATCAACAGGCAACAGGCCATGTGTGCGGCAAGCGGCAACGATAGCGGTCTGCGCCCAGTGCCACGGGTCCGACCAGTATTTCGCGCCATCGCGCAGCATGTAGTAGTCTTCCTGTGTGCCGCCGATGCCTGTGGTTTGCATTCCCATCGAGGCAGCAAAGTCCGCAGCGCCCAGGCTGATTGCCTGCATACGCGGCGAGGAGGCTGCGATGGCCTCAACATGGGCGATACCAGCAGCGGATTCGATGATGACTTCGAACGAGATCTGCTTGGTCCGGCCTTTTGCGCGTTCGATTGCGGTTACGAGCGCATCCACAGCATAGACGTCTTCGGCGCAGCCCACTTTGGGGATCATGATCTGGTCGAGGCGGTCGCCAGCTTGCTCCAGCAGATCGACCACGTCGCGATACCAGTAAGGTGTGTCCAAGCCGTTGATCCGTACGGAGAGGTATTTGTTGCCCCAATCAACGGTGTTAATGGCCTCAATCGCATTGGCGCGTGCCATGTCTTTGTCGGTCGGAGCAACGGAATCTTCGAGGTCGATGTTGATCACGTCTGCGGCGCTGGCAGCCATTTTCGCAAAAAGTTTGGTGTTCGATGCGGGGCCAAACAATTGGCAACGGTTCGGACGAGCCGGAGCGGCAGGCTGAATGCGGAAGGACATCTCGATTCCTCTCGGTAATGAAATTACGTTTGTCTTGATTGATTGGTTAGGAAATTGCGCGATTGTCTGCAAGGATATTCTGCACCTGCAGCATGCGACATTAGGGCGTTCTTTCTGCAGTGCGACGTAATTTTGCGCGGCAGGACGGCTGTGGACTTGACGTAACGCGAGGCATGACCCAAGACCGATCACGTCATTTTCTGGAGGATCCCACCATGACCCGCATTGTCTACGTCAACGGCGACTACGTTCCCGAAACCGAAGCCAAGGTTTCTATTTTCGACCGTGGGTTCCTGATGGCGGACGGCGTCTACGAGGTGACCTCAGTCATCGGTGGAAAGCTGGTTGATTTTGCTGGTCACGCAAAGCGTCTCGAACGCTCTCTGAGCGAGCTCGAAATGGCGTCGCCAGTGACTATGGATGAACTGCTGCAAATCCACCGTGACCTGATCGAAAAGAACGACCTTGTTGAGGGCGGTATCTACCTTCAGATCACCCGTGGTGCGCCCGCTGACCGCGATTTCGCGTGGCCTGATCCTGCAAAGGTCCCCTCGGGCATCGTGTTGTTCACGTTTGCGAAGAACCTCGTGGATATGCCGTCGATCAAAACGGGGATCAAAGTGATCTCGATCGAAGATATCCGCTGGGGCCGCCGTGACATCAAAACCGTTCAACTACTCTACCCGTCGATGGGCAAGATGATGGCAAAGAAAGAGGGTTGCGATGACGCGTGGATGGTCGAAGACGGCTATGTGACCGAAGGTACCTCGAACAACGCGTATATCGTCAAAGGCAACAAGATCATCACGCGCGGCCTGTCGAATGACATCCTCCACGGGATCACGCGCGCTGCTGTTCTGCGGTTTGCAGCAGAAGCACAGATGGAAGTCGAAGAGCGTAACTTTACCATCGCTGAAGCTCAGGATGCCGATGAGGCATTTATCACCTCCGCGACCACCTTTGTTCAGCCAGTTGTTGAGATCGACGGGGCAAAAATTGGTGACGGCGTACCGGGCAAAATGGCGCTGCGTTTGCGTGAGATTTACATCGAAGAGAGCCTGAAAACGGCCGTCTGACTAGACGGCTTCCGTAATCGGAGGCACTTCGACGATATTGAGGTCGGCAACTGTAAAGGTTGCCGGCCCCTGCACCAAAAGGATTTGAACGGCGTTCAGTTCAACCATCCAGCCATCGGCAGTTTCGGTGATGTTCAGTGAAATTGGCGTGCCTTCTTCGACTGTGATGACAATCGCGTCTTCTGCCGGGTCATAGTCTGCAATGCCAACGGGCTGGTTCAGCCAATCGACTTCGACGTTGAATTCATCAGCGCCCGCGCCACCTGCAGCAACCGCACCCCGCATCATGTAGAATACATCGTCACCGTCGTCGCCGAACATCGCAGTCGTTCCTGCGCCCCGAAGGATATCGTTCCCGTCACCGCCGTGAAGGGTGTTCGTGCCAAAGGTGTCGATCAGTTTGTCGTGGCCCGCGCCACCTTCAATCAGGTCATCGCCGCCACCGCCGAACATGATGTCATTGCCACTGCCGCCGTAGATGCGGTCGTTGCCGTTGCCACCGTGGATGAGGTCGTTGTCGCCGTCGCCGAACAGAGTGTCAGCGCCATCTTGCCCGTTGATCGTATCGTCGCCTGCGCCGCCAGAAACCCAGTCTTGGTCTTTACCTGCGTGGATGAGGTCACTGTCGGCACCGCCGAGCAACACGTCATCACCTGGACCGCCGACGATGATGTCGCTTCCTGCACCGCCGTCCGCGAAGTCATCACCTTCGCCCATAAATAGGCTGTCGTTCCCGTCTTCACCCGTCATGCTGTCATCGCCAGCCCAAGTGCGCACGATATCGTCGCCCTCGGTTCCAGTACCGACGTCATCAGTTGTGTTGGTTTCAGCATTGGGGATAACCACCCCGCTTAGCAGGGCAGCGCCGACCGATGCGAGGAGGAGCGCCAGAAGCATTTTTGCAAGCCTAATTACACTTTCACTCCCCTTAACGGCATGAAAGCGGGCTATCTGAGTCTCTGGCAGAAATTTATTTGTTAGACTTTTGTGCCGACGTTTTCGGCAAATGACTTCTCGAACGCCTTTTGAGTTTCGGCTGTCGCTTCGGTTTGGAACTGATCGCGCCACTCTTCGTAGGGCATGCCGTAGAAAATCTCACGGGCTTCGTCTTTGGTCATGTCGATGCCGCGTTCGTTTGCGGCCTCTTGATACCAACGCGACAGGCAATTCCGACAGAATCCAGCGAGGTTCATCATGTCGATGTTTTGGACGTCTGTGCGTTTTTCCATGAGGTGATGACGCATGGCGCGGAAGGCTGCTGCTTCGAGTTCGATACGGGTTTGGTCATCCATCTTAGCCTCCAAAGTCGAATTACTCCGACAAACTGCCCACATTTCGCGGGAATGTCACCGTCCGTTGATGTGAATATCGCGTGATTGCCAACAGAATAGTTGAGGAATGGAATGAATTCGGTAATAAGGGACCGAAATGAGCGTTAGCGGTAACGGACGCTCCAGATGTTTAGAATGAGGACTGCACCATGAGACGCCAACGCAACGTAAAAATCGTTGCTACGCTGGGCCCTGCTTCCAGCAGCTACGAGATGATCCGTGCTTTGCACGAAGCGGGGGCAGACGTCTTTCGCCTGAACATGAGCCATGGTGAGCACGCCGAAATTCGTGAGCGTCACGAAATCATCCGTCAGGTCGAAAAAGATTGTAACAGCCCGATCGGCATTTTGGCTGACCTTCAGGGGCCGAAATTGCGCGTTGGTAAATTCGCGAACGGTGAAGAGCTGCTCGTCGAAGGTCAGGACTTCCGTCTGGACCTGAGCGACGAAGAGGGTGACATCAATCGCGTCCAGCTTCCGCACAAAGAGATTTTTGATGCGTTGGAACCTGGTGCAAACCTTCTAGTCAACGACGGTAAAATTCGCCTCCGCGTCAAAGACTGCGGTCGTGATTTTGCAAACTGTGAAGTGACCGTTGGCGGCGTGATCTCGAACCGCAAGGGCGTGAACGTGCCTGACGTCGTTCTGCCTGTTGCTGCTCTGTCTGACAAAGACCGTAAGGACCTCGAGTTTGTTTGCGAACTCGGTGTGGACTGGCTCGCGCTGTCGTTCGTTCAGCGTCCTGCTGACGTTGATGAAGCGCGCGCGCTGGCCAAAGGTCGCGCTGCAGTTCTGGCGAAAATCGAGAAGCCTGCCGCAGTCAAAGCCTTCGACGACATCCTTGCTGTGTCTGATGGCATCATGGTTGCCCGTGGCGATTTGGGCGTTGAACTGCCTGTGTCGAGCGTTCCGCCGATCCAGAAACGTCTGATCCGCAAATGCCGCACCGCTGCGAAGCCTGTGATTGTTGCGACGCAGATGCTCGAGTCGATGATCGAAAGCCCGATGCCGACCCGCGCAGAAGTCTCTGACGTTGCGAACGCGATCTATGAAGGCACTGACGCGATCATGTTGTCCGCCGAATCGGCTGCTGGTCAATACCCGATCGAGGCCGTTCGCACGATGAACAACGTGGCGATGGAGGTCGAGTGCGATCCGAACTACACCGAGATCATCGAAGCGTCGCGCCGTATTGATCACTCGACCGTTGCTGACGGTATCGTATCCGCCGCGCGCGAGATCGCAGAAAAGACCGACGTTAAAGCGATCTGCTGCTACTCCGAATCTGGCACCACTGCGCTGCGCGTCGCCCGTGAACGTCCCCGCGTTCCGATCATTGCCCTGACCACAAAGCCCAAGACCGCAGGTCGCTTGTGCCTCAGCTGGGGTGTGAACACTGTGATGTCGGGCGAAGTAGACCGCTTTAAAACTGCAGTTATCTACGCAGTCCGCGCTGCAAAGGCCGAAGGACTTGCAACTGAGAAAGACATGGTTGTCGTGACCGCGGGCGTTCCGTTTAACACGCCGGGTTCCACGAACATCCTTCGCGTTGCGCCCTGCGAGGAACGTTTGATTCACAGCTCTGAAACAGAGTAACGTTTCCACAAATCGATTTGTGGGAGAGCGAAACATGGATGCAGACCTTTATCTAACGATAGGGTTAGTGCTGTTGGCTTTCGCTCTCCCGCCCATTCTAGGAGCATTGACTGAGGGTCGTGCACCCCGCGCTGCGGCCATCGTTGTTTTGGTTGGCGGCACCCTCGTCGTGATGGCGTTAAACGACCGCCAATATACGCTCGATGATATTCCACATGCTTTTGTCCGCGTTGTGGGAAGATTCATAAACTAGCGCTTGCCATCATTCAGGATCAGCCCTATACGGCGCGCTCTAACCGTGCGACCGGCCGACAGTGGCATGCCGAGTCGTGCGAAAACCAATCCTCTTCAAAGGAGACGGAAATGCCCAAGATGAAGACCAAGTCGAGCGCCAAAAAGCGCTTCAAGATGACTGCATCCGGTAAGGTAAAATGCGGTCAGGCCGGTAAGCGCCACGGCATGATCAAGCGCACCACGAAGTTCATCCGCGATGCACGCGGGACTACGACTCTGTCCGCTCCGGACGCGAAGATCGTTAAGTCCTACATGCCGTACGACCGCTAAGGAGGCCTGAACAATGTCGCGCACCAAAGGTGGTACCGTTACCCATCGTCGTCACAAGAAAGTCCTTGACGCTGCTAAAGGTTATTACGACCGCCGCAGCCGGACCTTCAAAGTCGCTCGTCAGGCCGTAGACAAGGCCAACCAATACGCAACTCGTGACCGTAAGGCACGTAAGCGTAATTTCCGCGCACTGTGGATCCAGCGTATCAACGCTGCTGTCCGTGCGTTTGACGAATCGCTGACATACTCGAAATTCATCAACGGTCTGGCAAAAGCTGGCATCGAAGTTGACCGCAAAGTTCTGGCCGATCTGGCCGTTCACGAGCCGGAAGCTTTCAATGCTATCGCTGCTAAGGCACGTGAAGCTCTGGCATAAGCCTTAGCGAATGAATTACGAAAGGCCGCTCTGAAAGGAGCGGCCTTTTTCGTTTGGGCATTCGGATGGTTAATCGGGCGTCCAATGCTTGCCCCTCGCTGCGTGTCGCGGTAATTGCGGGCAAGCAAGATGCAAAGGGCATGTGATGGACGACCTCAAAGCCAAATATCTGGACCTGATCGCTAAGGCCGCTGACGAAGCAGCCATCGAAGAGGTTCGCCTCGCCGCGCTCGGCAAGAAAGGCGAAATTAGCCTTCAGATGCGTGAATTGGGCAAAATGACCCCCGAAGAGCGTCAGGTCGCTGGTCCTGCGTTGAATGCGCTCAAGGATGAGATCAATGATGCTATCGTCGCAAAGAAGACGGCGCTGGCAGATGCTGCCTTGGATGCACGTCTGAAAACAGAGTGGCTGGATGTGACGCTTCCGACGCGTCCGCGCCGTACAGGCACCATTCACCCGATCAGCCAAGTGACCGAAGAGGTTATGGCGATCTTTGCAGACATGGGCTTTGCCGTGGCTGAAGGTCCGCAGATTGAATCCGATTGGTATAACTTTGACGCGCTGAACATTCCGGGTCACCACCCAGCACGCGCTGAAATGGATACTTTCTATATGAAGTCCGAAGGCGATGAGCGTCCTCCGGTACTGCGCACGCACACTTCGCCTGTTCAGATTCGCGCGTTGGAAAAAGAAGGTGCACCGATCCGTATCATCGCGCCGGGTCGCGTGTATCGCGCGGACTACGACCAGACCCACACACCGATGTTCAACCAAGTCGAAGGTCTTTGCATCGGCAAAGACGTCTCGATGGCGAACCTGAAGTGGGTTTTGGAAGAGTTTCTCTCGGCCTATTTCGGTAAACGCGTTAAGACCCGTTTCCGTGCATCGCACTTCCCGTTCACAGAGCCGTCGGCTGAAGTCGACGTACAGTGCCAATGGAACAACGGTTCGGTCACCGTGGGCGAGGGCGACGATTGGCTCGAAATCCTTGGGTCGGGCATGGTTCACCCGAAGGTTCTGCAAAACGCTGGCGTTGATCCGCAGGAATATCAGGGCTTTGCGTTTGGTATCGGCATCGACCGGATTGCGATGCTGAAATACGGCATCCCTGACCTGCGTGCGTTTTTTGACAGCGATCTGCGCTGGCTGCGCCACTACGGCTTTACGCCGCTGGATGTGCCAACCTTACACGGTGGCTTGAGCCGCTGAGTTGGTTCCCAAAATACAAAGGCCGCGCTCCTCTGCGCGGCCTTCGTCAATTCTGCTCTCGGTATCGAACGTTAGTTGCCGATTTTGATAAAGTTCATGCGCGGTGTCTCTAGCATTGCGACTGCCGCTCCTGTGTCGTTTTTGTGGATCTGAACTTCGACGCCTTTCAGTGCGAAGGGCGACAGAAGCAGGGTCAGACCCATAACCAACAACATCTCTCCACGAATATACATTTACTTGCCTCAACTGTTTACTGTTACGTGACTAATGGCACCCTAGGTTTCCATTCGGGCAACAATTGGGCATGAGTAGGGTCTTTTGCGTTCGGACTGCTTTCCCCGCTGCCACAGATGCGGTAAGAGCGCCTCAAATGTAAACGACGGGTTAAAGCCATGAAATTCACGCTGTCCTGGCTCAAGGAACATCTTGAGACCACCGCCACGGTTGACGAAATCTCTGAAGCCCTGACCGACCTCGGTCTCGAGGTGGAAGGCATCGAAAATCCTGCTGACCGTTTGAAGGCTTTTACCATCGGTAAAGTGGTCAGCGCCGTTCAGCACCCAGACGCCGATCGCCTGCGCCTGTGCAAGGTTGCGACCGACGAAGGCGAACTGCAAATCGTCTGCGGCGCACCGAACGCTCGCGAGGGCATCACGGTCGTTGTTGCGAAACCAGGTGACTATGTTCCTGGTATCGACGTGACCTTGTCCGTTGGGAAAATTCGCGGTGTCGAATCCCACGGTATGATGTGTTCCGAGCGCGAGCTGGAACTGTCAGACGAACACAATGGCATCATCGAACTTCCATCCGGAGAAGTTGGTGAGCGCTTTGTCGATTGGCTCGCCAAACAAGATGCGTCCAAAGTCGATCCAGTGATCGAAATTGCGATTACACCGAACCGTGGTGATGCGCTGGGCGTTCGCGGTATCGCCCGCGACCTCGCCGCGCGTGGCTTGGGCAAGCTCAAAGACCGCACAGTTGATCCTGTGCCCGCATCATTCGAGTCTGAACTGACCGTGACCATTGATGACAACACGTTGGATGGCTGCCCGCTGTTCTGTGGCCGCCTGATCAAAGGCGTGAAAAACGGCCCGTCGCCCGAATGGCTTCAGACCTGTCTAAAGGCGATTGGTCTGCGTCCGATTTCGTTCCTCGTCGATGTCACCAACTTCTTCACCTACGACCTGAACCGTCCGCTTCACGTGTTTGACGCGGATAAGGTCGCGGGCAATCTGCGTGTTCACCGTGCGGCTGGTGGCGAAACTATCGTGGCGCTCGATGAAAAGACCTACACGCTGCCGTCGGGCGCTATGGTGATTTCTGATGATAACGGTGTTGAGAGTATCGCTGGCATTATGGGTGGCGACCACACTGGTTGCACCGATGAGACTGTGAACGTCTTTGTCGAATCTGCGTGGTGGGACCCGATCCAGATCGCAACCACGGGACGCGCGCTCAAGATCAACTCTGATGCGCGTTATCGTTTTGAACGCACTGTTGATCCTGAATTCACAGCCGAAGGTCTGGAACATGCAGTTCGCATGATCGTTGATCACGCAGGTGGTGAGGCGTCTGAGGTTGTTGTTGCGGGCGCTGTGCCGAATTTTGCGCGCTCGTATAAGCTGGACGCAAAGCGTGTGCAGAGCCTTGTTGGCATGGACATTCCAGAGAGCGAACAGCGCCAGACACTGACCGCGCTGGGCTTCCGTATGGATGGTGATCAGGCGCACGTTCCGTCGTGGCGTTCCGACGTTCAAGGTGAGGCGGACCTCGTTGAGGAAGTCGCGCGTATTGCGTCTTTGACAAAGCTTGAGGGTAAACCTTTGCCCCGCGCCACTGCAGGCGTGCCAAAACCTGTGCTGACACCGCTTCAGGTGCGATCGTCCGCTGCGCGTCGCACCACCGCGTCGCTCGGCTACAATGAATGCGTGACCTACACCTTTATCGACCGCGAAGCGGCTGCGTTGTTTGGTGGCGGTACCGAGGCGACCGAGTTGGAAAACCCAATTTCGTCGGACATGAGCCACATGCGTCCTGACCTCTTGCCTGCCCTGCTTCGTGCAGCAGCACGCAATCAGGCACGTGGCTTTGCCGATTTGGCCTTGTTTGAGGTCGGCCATGCCTTTGCCGGCGGTAAACCGGGTGAACAGCAGCTGCAGGTAAGCGGCGTTCTTATCGGTCGGACTGGCCCCAAAGACGTGCATGGCGCGTCGCGTGCGGTTGATGTTTATGACGCCAAAGCCGATGCCGAAGCGATCCTCGCTGCAATGGGTGCGCCTGCCAAAGTTCAGATCATGCGCGATGGTCCAGCGTGGTTCCACCCCGGCCGTCATGGTAAAATCTGCCTCGGCCCGAAAAAGGTCTTGGGCATCTTTGGTGAACTTCACCCGAAAATCCTGCGTGAGATGGACATCAAAGGTCCTGCCGTTGCGTTCACTCTCTTCCCTGAAGAGATCCCGCTGCCGAAAAACGCATCGGCCAGCCGTCCCGCAATGGATATCTCCGAACTGCAAGCGGTTGAGCGTGACTTTGCGTTCGTTGTCGATGCAGAGGTAGAGGCACTGACCTTGGTTAACGCAGCGGCGGGCGCGGATAAGGCACTGATCGAAGATGTTCGTGTGTTCGACGAATTCTCGGGCGGTAGCTTGGGTGAAGGCAAAAAATCCCTCGCGATTACGGTTCGTTTGCAGCCCAAAGAGGACACCCTCAAAGACAAAGATATCGAAGCCGTAAGCGCCAAGATCGTTGAGAAAGTGACCAAGGCGACAGGCGGCACCCTTCGCGGATAACGACAAAGGCGGCCTTAGTGGCCGCCTTTTTTGTTTGCCCTGTCAGATGGGTTTGCACAGTCGGGTTCGGCGTGTCAGACATTCGCCATGACACACGAGCCCACATTTTCTTTTTCTGGTTCAGGCTGTGATCGCGCAGCCGAAGTGCGCGGCGATCTCGATCCGATCCGAAATAACCCGACAGCCACAACAATCGTAACGTGGCGTGGTAAAGTTCTTACAGAAAACAATGCCTTGGTGCGGTTGCCGCTTAATCACGACACATTGGCCGCCCCAGTGATTGAGATATTTTTGGGACGCACTCCTTCGGGGCCAATCTTTGCGACCGACATTTCGAAATGGGAACCTGATGCCGATCTGACAGAGTTGGGTTCGTTTTTCGATCAATCGTTGCAGCACCACCCTGACCTGCCCGACTCCATGGGCTTTGCGGAACTTCGGGCTGTGATGACGATGCTTAGCGCGCTTGATGCGGAACTCGCCGCAACAGCACGGGCAATAATCGGGTGGCATGACTCGCACCGTTTTTGTTCCCGCTGTGGGGCGGAATCAAAACCCGTTATGGGTGGCTGGCAGCGCGGGTGTGATGCCTGTGGCGGGCAGCATTTCCCACGCACGGACCCTGTCGTTATCATGCTCGTCACACATGGTGATCGCGTACTTTTGGGGCGTTCCCCTGGTTGGCCCGATCGCATGTATTCCGTTTTGGCTGGGTTTATCGAACCGGGCGAAACGATGGAGGCTGCCGTTCGGCGCGAAGTAAACGAAGAGACAGGCGTTAAGGTTGGAGAGGTCCGCTATGTGGCGAGTCAGCCATGGCCGTTCCCAGCGAATCTGATGTTTGGATGTGAAGCAGAGGCCGAGACCGATCAAATCACCATCGACCCGAACGAATTGGAAGATGCCCTCTGGCTTGATCGTAGCGAACTGGCACAAGTGTTTGAGGGCACACACCCTTTGATCAATCAGCCGAGAAACGGCGCTATAGCGGGTTTTCTGCTCAAGCGGTGGTTGAGTAACGTAGATTAAACGGTCAAAAGAGAACAAAGTTCGAATGAGCGATTCAATTTGAGGCAAGCAAGTGCGGTTTAGCGCTAGAGAAGATATCGAAGCACCGATCGACTACGTTTACGGCAAAATCACTGATTTTGATGGGTTTGAGCGTTCGGCGATGCGCCGTGGCATTGATGTGGAACGCAAGGATAGCCTTGCTGGCATTGAGGTTGGTGCCAATTGGCATGTCGGGTTCAAATTTCGCGGAAAATCGCGGGCGGCTGAATTGACCTTGCAAAAGGTTGATCACCCAAACGGCGTTGAAATCGGCTTTACCTCGGGTGGGGTGGAAGGCAGCACCAATATTGAATTGGTGCCGCTGTCGCCAGCGCGCACACGGTTGATCATTCGCCTCGATATGACACCGCGCACATTGGCAGCGCGTCTTCTGCTACAATCGCTCAAGCTGGCAAAGAGCAATCTGACCCAAAAGTTCAAAACGCGGATCGCTGACTTTGCCGAGGATGTTGAGACGTCTTACACGGGCGTTTAACGTGTTTCGTGGCGGCGTGCCGCTGCAGGGAAGGTGCCGATCACACGCACATGATCGGTGAAATAGTCCAGCTCCTCCATGGCGAGACGGACATTTTCGTCTTCGGGATGTCCCTCGATTTCCGCATAGAACTCGGTCGCGGTGAATTCGCCGTCAACCATATAGCTTTCTAGCTTGGTCATGTTGATGCCGTTGGTCGCGAAACCGCCCATCGCTTTGTAGAGCGCTGCAGGGATGTTCCGAACGCGGAAGACAAAGCTCATCATCATGCCATTGGTGCCACGACGGGTCGTATCGGGTTCACGAGCCATAATGATAAAGCGGGTCGTGTTGCGGGAATGGTCCTCAATGTGACGCGCGACAACGTCCAGACCGTAGATTTCGGCGGCGAGTTCGCTGGCGAGCGCGGCTTTGCTCACGTCGTTTGCTTCGGCCACTTCACGAGCGGCACGCGCGTTATCGGTGCTGACTTTGCCAGTGATGTTGTGATTCTTTAGAAAACCAGCGCATTGCGGAAGGATGACGACGTGGCCATGCGCTTCTTTAACGTCTGACAGCGCTGCACCTTTGACGCCGAGAAGGTTCACGTGAACGCGAACGAATGCCTCGTCTACGATGTGAAGGCCCGATTTTGGCAACAGGCTATGGACATCAGCCACGCGGCCATAGGTCGAGTTCTCGACCGCGATCATACCCAAATCAGCCGCGCCAGACCGAACGGCCTCCATCGCGTCTTCGAATGTGTCACAGGGAAGCGGGTCGAAATCGGGGCGTGCTTCGACGCAAGCCTGATGACCATAGGCACCAACTTCTCCCTGAAACGCGATTTTCTGGGTCATTTCTGTCCCCTCTACTGTTCTTTTGTCTACTTTGGGCAATAAGTCGCGGTTCTACTGCTTGCAAGAGTGGACAAGAAACTTGTAGATAGCCGCGAAACTGTGAACGGAATGGAACGCGACATGTTCGACACAATGACGATGACCAAGGTGCTGGGCGGCGTTTGCGGCACTTTCCTCGTTTTCTTGCTTGGTGGCTGGGCTGCTGAAAGCATTTATTCTGCTGGCGAAGGTGCTGGCCACGAGGGCGAGCACGCTCAGGCGTATGTAATCTCGCACGGCGACGGTGAAGTTGCTGTTGTAGAAGAAGGCCCGTCCTTCGAAGAAATCTTTGCAAATGCTGACGCAGCTGCTGGTGAGCGTGTTTTCCGCAAATGTGCGGCATGTCACTCTGCTGCTGAAGGCGAGAACGGCACAGGCCCGACCCTTTACGGCGTCGTGAACCGTCCTGTCGACTCGATCGCTGGCTTTGCATACTCGGGCGCTCTCGAGGCTGTGGCTGACGTTTGGTCGCCTGAGCACCTCAACGGATTCCTCGAGAACCCCAAAGGCTATGCACCGGGCACCGTAATGTCGTTCTCGGGTCTGGCAAAGGTTCAGGACCGTGCAGACGTGATTGCGTACCTGCAGAGCGTCTCTAACTAATTTAGTGAATATCACTTAGGCAAAGGCCGTCCCGAGGGGCGGCCTTTTGTCGTTTCACAATGCGATAACGCTTTCTCGTCTTGCCCTTTATGTATTGCCCGCCGTAGCTTTGTTTCAGGGTTTCAAAGGGGAGAAAACCATGACGAATTTCACCACCAAAGCTGCTGTTCGCGACACCGATCTGCGTCGCGTTGTGCTTTTGGCAGGTGCTGCGCTGATTGCGGGCGCATCATGGGCGAGTTCGGTGTTTGCTGAAACGCCCATCATTCAGACCCATGCCATTTCAACCTATGGCAATTTGAAATACCCCGGCCCTGATTTCGCGCATCTTGATTACGTAAACCCTGACGCGCCCAAAGGCGGTGAGTTTTCGACTTGGTTCACAGGCGGGTTTGACAACCTGAACCCCTATGCGACCCAAGAAGGTAAGCCCGCCTATCTGTCATCGTCCATGTTCGAATCGGTTCTGCAGGGCACATCGGACGATGTGGATGGGAATTACTGTTATCTGTGCACGACGATGGAATACCCCGAGACCAAAGATTGGGTGATCTTCTATTTGCGCGACGATGTCGTGTTTTCGGACGGCACCCCAATGACCGCGAACGACGTAGTCTTTAGCCATAACCTGATGATGGAACAGGCCACCGAATCGTATCGTTTCGCGGTGGCGCAGATGGTCGATAGCGTTGAGGCGCTGGACGATTACACCGTGAAATTCACCTTTGCGGCCGATTATCCAAAGCAATCAGTGATCGAACAGGTCGGTGGTCAGCCAGTGTTTAGCCAGAAATGGTACGAGGAAACGGGTGCGCGTTTGGATGAAAGCCGCCTCGAAACGGGACCGGGTACGGGGCCTTATATGGTCGGTAGTTTTGAGGTGAATCACCAGATCATCTACGTTCGCAACCCTAACTTCTGGGGCGCTGATCATCCGCTGAACATCGGTCAGAATAACTTTGATTCGATCCGCATCGAATACTTCGCGGACACCACGGCCGCGTTTGAGGGATTCAAGGCAGGTGAGTTCACCTTCCGACAGGAAAATTCCTCGCTGTCTTGGGCGACCTCCTATGATTTCCCCGCGATTCAAAATGGTTGGGTCGTGAAAGAGACGCTGCCAAATGGAAATGTGCCTGGCGCGACGGGGTTTGTGTTCAACATGAAGTCGGGCAAATTCGACGATCTGCGCGTCCGTCAGGCCTTGGCCCTGATGTATAACTTCACGTGGACCAACGAAGAACTGCAATACGGGCTGTTCAAACAGCGCGAGAGCTTTTGGCAGAACGCGGATCTCGCGGCGCGCGGCGTTCCTGAGGGGCGCGAGTTGGAACTGCTTCAGTCAGTTTCTTCACTCATCGATCCGTCGATCCTGACGGATGAAGTTACCGTGCCGCACGTCTCTGGTGAATCGCAGCTCGACCGTCGGAACCTCCGCAGGGCCTTGGCGCTGATGGAGGAAGCAGGTTGGGTGCCCGGTGCCAACGGGATGCTGGAGAAAGACGGTGAACCGCTGAAGGTCGAATTCTTGGGCTATAGCCCGACGTTCGACCGCATCATTCTGCCCTATGTCGATAACCTGCGGAAATTGGGTGTCGATGCCGAGTGGAACCGTATTGATCCTGCGCAATACACTGAACGCACCCGCAATTTCGATTTCGACATGATCTTTGACGGTTACCGTGTCGGTCCGATCGAGGGTGAAGGCTTGGGCCAAAAGTTCGGGTCGGACGGTCTGGGCGATGTATTTAACCCCGCCCACTATTCAAACCCAGCCGTCGATAAACTGGCCGAGTCGATCAAGGACGTCGAAACCTATGATGATATGGTGGCCCATGTCCGTGCGATTGATCGCATCATGCGTCGCGACCTGTTTGTCGTCCCGACATGGTATCTGGGCGATTACTGGGTGGCCTATTACGACATGTACGAACACCCCGAGACTCTGCCGCCCTATGCGCTGGGCGAGATGAGCTTCTGGTGGTATAACGCCGAAAAAGCCGAAGCACTAAAGGCCGCAGGGGCCCTCCGCTAAGGACTAATAAGGCAGGTAGATGGGCGCTTATATACTTCGCAGATTGCTGCTCGTGATCCCGACGCTGCTCGGGATTATGATCCTCAATTTTGCGATCATCCAATTCATGCCGGGTGGTCCGATTGAGCAGGTCATCGCGCGGATGCAGGGCAATGGGGATGTGTTCGAAAACATCTCTGGCGGGGCAGGGGATGCCGAATTCCAAAGCGCGGGTGTCGAACTCCAAGGCGCCTATCCGGGTGCGCAGGGGCTAGATCCACGCTACCTCGCTGAATTGGAAAAGCGATTTGGGTTCGATAAGCCACCTCTTGAGCGGTTCCTGAACATGATGTGGAACTACGTCCGCTTTGATTTCGGGGAGAGCTATTTTCGCAAAATTTCGGTGCTCGATCTTGTTCTGGAAAAGATGCCCGTTTCGATCACACTTGGTCTTTGGTCGACGATCATTGCTTACCTTGTGTCGATCCCATTGGGCATCCGCAAAGCGATCAAAGACGGATCGCAGTTCGATACGTGGACTTCTGGGGCCATCATCGTGGCCTACGCGATCCCAGGCTTCCTCTTTGCAATCCTCCTGATCGTTCTTTTCGCGGGCGGTAGTTATTGGCGGATATTCCCATTGCGCGGCCTCACTAGTTCAAACTGGGAAGAACTGACCATGTGGGGCAAGGTTATTGACTACCTTTGGCACATCACGTTGCCCGTGCTGGCCTCAACGATTTCGGCCTTTGCGACGCTGACCTTGCTGACCAAAAACAGCTTCCTTGATGAGATCAAAAAGCAATACGTAATGACCGCTCGGGCCAAAGGGCTGACGGAAAACCGCGTCCTCTATGGCCATGTGTTCCGAAACGCGATGCTGATCGTGATCTCTGGGTTTCCAGCGCTTTTCGTCGCGGTGTTCTTTGGTGGTTCGGTGATTATCGAAACGCTGTTCAGCCTCGATGGGTTGGGGCGGATGGGTTACGAGGCGGCGATTGCGCGGGATTATCCCGTGGTCTTTGGGACGCTTTATGCGTTTTCGCTGATGGGGCTGGTCGTCGGGATTATCACCGACATCACCTACGTGTTTATCGATCCGCGGATCGATTTCGAAAGCAGGGGGTAGGGCATGCGTCTGTCTCCACTCAATCAGCGGCGCTGGCGCAACTTCAAACGAAACCGTCGTGCGGTTTGGTCTCTGATCATCCTAGGTGCATGTTTCATTCTCAGCCTTTTTGCCGAGTTCATCGCCAACGATAAACCGATCCTTGTTAGCTACCGTGGCGAACTGCGCAGCCCCGTTTTGTCGTTCTATTCGGAGAAGGACTTCGGCGGCGATTTCGCGACTGAGGCCATTTATTCCTCAATCGAGGTGAAATGCCTGATCGTGTCTGGCGGCGCGGTGGAGTGTTTTGATGACCCAGAAGGCATCTACGACACCGTAACGACGGGCGGCACACCTGAGGTTGAGGATTTCGCCAAGGGTTGGATGGTCTGGCCCGTCATCCCTTATTCCTACGATACGATTGTCGATGTGCGTGGCGTCGCTCCTGCACCTCCATCGGACACGAACCTCTTGGGCACAGACGATACTAAACGCGACGTTCTGGCACGCGTGATCTATGGTTTCCGACTGTCGATCTTTTTCGCAATGATGGTCGTTGGCGTATCCTCAGTCATCGGTATCGTTGCTGGCGCGGTCCAAGGATACTTCGGCGGCTGGGTCGACCTTGGTTTTCAGCGGTTCATTGAAATTTGGGGCGGGATGCCGTCGCTCTATGTGATGATCATCCTTGTCGCCATATTGGGAAAATCCTTCTGGCTCTTGGTCTTTATTACCGTGCTGTTCGGTTGGCCTGCCTTGGTCGGTGTCGTACGGGCTGAGTTTCTCCGTGCCCGCAATTTCGAATACGTGCGTGCCGCGCGTGCGCTTGGGGTCGGTGACAGGACAATCATGTTCCGCCACGTGCTCCCCAATGCGATGGTGGCGACCGTGACGATGTTGCCGTTCTTGGTCACGGGTGCAATCGCGACGCTGGCCAGCCTCGATTTTCTAGGCTTTGGCCTGCCATCGTCGGCGCCGTCGTTAGGTGACTTGACCCTTCAGGCAAAACGCAACCTTCAGGCGCCGTGGCTTGGCTTTACGGCGTTCTTTACCTTTGCATTTATGCTTTCGCTCCTCGTGTTTATCTTCGAGGGCGTGCGCGATGCCTTTGACCCGCGAAAGACCTTCTCATGAGTTTGCTCGAGGTCACAAACCTCTGCGTCGATTTCCGACAGGACAGCCAAACAACGCGGGCTGTCCGTGGCGTGTCCTTTACCGTCGAAAAGGGTGAAACCGTCGCACTGGTCGGTGAGTCGGGTTCTGGCAAATCGGTGACGGCTTTGTCGACGGTAGACCTGTTGGCGGATAGTGCTCAGGTGTCGGGGTCGATCCGCTATAACGGCGAAGAAATGGTGGGCGCATCAGACGCCACTCTGCGCCGCGTGCGGGGCAATGACATCAGTTTCATTTTCCAAGAGCCGATGACATCGCTCAACCCGCTGCACACGATTGAAAAGCAATTGGGCGAGTCCATCGAATTGCACCAAGGTTTGCGTGGTCCAAAGGTGCGCGACCGCATCATCGAGTTGCTCGACCGTGTGGGTATCCGCGATGCCGAGTCGCGATTGACGAGCTATCCGCACGAGCTTTCGGGGGGGCAGCGACAGAGGGTCATGATTGCGATGGCGCTAGCCAACGGGCCTGACCTGCTGATCGCTGACGAACCAACGACTGCGTTGGACGTGACCATTCAGGCGCAGATCCTCGACCTGATGGAGGACCTAAAGCGCAAAGAGGGCATGGCGATGCTCTTTATCACGCATGACCTGACGATCGTTCGAAAGATCGCGGACAAGGTCTGTGTGATGAAAGACGGTGAGATCGTTGAGACCGGGCCGACGGCTGAGATTTTCAGCAATCCGCAGCATCCCTACACTCAGATGCTCTTGGCGGCTGAGGCGGCTGGTGAGCCAGCGCCTGTGCCAGAGAACGCGCCTGTCATTGCAGAGACCCAAAACCTCAAGATATGGTTCCCGATCAAACGCGGATTGATGCGGCGCACCACGGGCTACGTCAAAGCTGTGAACGATGCGACCCTAACCGTCCATGCGGGCGAAACATTGGGGATCGTGGGTGAATCAGGATCGGGGAAAACGACGCTCGCTCTCGCAATCATGCGATTGATCCGATCTGAAGGGCGGATTGTGTTCATGGGTCAGGCTGTTGATGGGTTGAACCAGAAGCACATGCGGCCCTTGCGCAGCGGCATGCAGATCGTGTTCCAAGACCCCTTTGGCTCTCTCTCGCCGCGTATGACCGTCGAACAAATCATCGCCGAGGGTCTAACCGTACACGGTGTCGAACGCGGTCAAAGCCCGCGCGAGATGGTTGCTGAGATCATGGCTGAGGTTGGGTTGGACCCTGAGATGATGCACCGATATCCGCACGAATTTTCGGGTGGTCAACGGCAGCGTATCGCAATTGCACGGGCGATGATCTTGCGGCCGAAACTTGTGGTCCTGGACGAACCGACCTCTGCGTTGGATATGACGGTGCAGGTGCAAATCGTCGACCTGTTGCGCGACCTACAGCGCAAGCACGGGCTGGCCTATTTGTTCATCAGCCACGACCTCAAGGTCGTGCGTGCATTGTCCCACAAGATCATGGTGATGCGTGCTGGCGATGTTGTAGAGGCAGGCATTGCGGCGCAAATCTTTGACGCTCCGCAGTCGGACTACACCAGTGCGCTCATGGCTGCTGCCTTTGAAGGTCGGGCAGCGACCTAACCTTCGCTGCCGATCATAAAGCAGTTTTGACCACGTGCTTGTAGGCGACGACAGGCGAGTTCAGCCGTTTCGCGTGACATGCCCATAAAGTTGGCGTCGAACCCACGGGGGCTTTGCACCACGCGGCGCAGCGATCCATCTAGGGTCGCCATTTCGTTCAGAGCAACGCGAACGAGAATACGTTCCGCTTCATAGCGCGATCCAAAACGACCTACGTTGATGCCCCAGTGACGCCCGCCAGATGTGGAGACACGGGTGACGACTTCGGGACCCGTTGCAGCAGCCACAGCGACGGCAACATCGGCGGGATCAGTGACGACCTCTTCGATTTCAACTGGAGCAGAGGCTTGGATAAAGGCTGCGGGGCGTGCTTCGGGACGCGGGACCGATTGGGCAACGACGACTTGTGGGGCTTCTTCGATGACTTCAGCCACAGGTTCGATCGTGGCGACTTCCATCGCGGCAGCTAGAGCGTTCTCGATGTCCGCGGCGTCTGCGACAACGGCCACAACCGCTTGCTCGGATACTGGGCGCGGGGTCGGACGTGGGCTGGATGTCACGGCACCGGTTACGCGAATGGTGCGGCCCGCTGCGCCTGGAACATCGGTCACGTTCGCGGCGATCATTTGCGGCTCATCATTCGAGCTGCTACCAGGCTGATAGGCGGGCAGGGGTGGGCGTTGGATGCGTGCGTTACGCGGCGCTTGAGCAAAGCCCATGTCCAGCAGTTCTGCAGCCCGCGCGTTGCGTGCGGCGACAGAGGACGCGCCAAAGACGGATGCAATAATGCGCACGTTGCCACGCTGTGCAGAAGCGACAAGGTTGTAGCCAGCAGCGCTGGTAAAGCCGGTCTTAATACCGTCCGCGCCCTCGTAAGCATTCAGGAAACGGCGGTTGGTGTTATACACTTCTGCCATGCCAGCGTCGGTCGAGCGGCGCGAGAAGATGTTATAATACTGCGGGAAATCGTAGACGAGGTGACGGCCAAGAATAGCCATGTCGTGCGCGGTGGACATGTGACCGTTCTGAGTGAGACCGTTCGCATTGCGGAATGACGACCGCGACATGCCCATCGATTGCGCCATACGGTTCATTCGACGCGCAAAGGCTGCTTCGGACCCTTCGAGCGCGATACCGATCGCAGTCGCCGCATCGTTTGCAGACTTCACAGCCGCAGCGCGGATCAAATACCGAAGTCGGATTTCCTGACCCGTGCGCAGACCGAGCTTGCTGGGCGGTTCTGCTGCAGCCTCAGACGTGATTTTGACCATCGTGTCGGGGCTGATCTCTCCGCGTTCGATGGCTTGGAACGCGATGTAGAGGGTCATCATTTTGGTGAGTGAGGCTGGGTGAAGCGGTGTGTCAGCGTTATAGGACTGGATCACTTCGCCAGTGCGCGCGTCCATCACATAGGTTGCACCAGGGCCTGCCACAGCAGTCTGCGGAACCCACATCGCAAAGACCAATGCGACTGACACGAATAGACCCATTAGGGCCCGAAATTTCGGACGACCTGCCACGGTTTGCCTCATACTGCCTCATGGCTCCAATCTGACGCTGGATGCCTTATTAATTGAGGAGACAGTAACACGGTCGGATTCAGCCGAAAACACCTTATTTCAAAGCACTTTCATCGGGTGGTTGAACTGCAACGCCATATCTGGTGGTCGATAATTGGTAATCCGCTATATCGGCGATTGTGGCGGAAATGGGGCGGCGCGTCAGGCGAGTTCGGCTATCAACTTGGGTAGGTCGCCCAGACTTTCGAGTCGGTGATATCGGGCGTGTTCAGGCTCTTCGGCGTGTTCTAATTCCCACGTCAGCTCGTGTGGGACGTAAATTCCCCAGCCACCTGCCTCGATCGCGGGGATAATGTCGGACTTCAACGAATTGCCGACCATCATGACGCGAGGGGTCTCAAATCGTGCAAAAATACGTTGATACACGGCGGCGGTCTTGTCGCTGACAATTTCGACGGACGAGAAGTAGTCCCCAAGGTTGGATTGGGCGAGCTTGCGCTCTTGATCCAAGAGATCGCCTTTGGTGATTAGGACGATCTGCGTTGAATTTGCCAGTTCGGGGATCACCTTCTCAACGTGAGGCAGCAAATTGATCGGATGCGCCAGCATATCGCGCCCCATATCGATCAGCGCCAAAGTGATATGCCCTGGTAGTTTTGCATCGGTCACAGCAAGAGCGGTTTCGATCATCGAAAGGGTGAACCCTTTGATCCCATACCCATAGAACCGCAAATTACGCCGCTCCGCCGCCAAAAGCCGCGCCCGAAGGTCATGAGGATCAACATAATCTGCCAGCAATTCGGCAAATCGGTTCTGACTCATTTGAAAGAATTTTTCGTTGTGCCAAAGGGTATCATCTGCGTCGAATGCGATCGTCCAACGGTGTGGCATGCCTTAGCTCCTGCTGGGGGTTTTCTTAGGCCCCAATAAGATTATATAACGCAGCGGACAGTTACGACTAGTGAGCGCATGAAGCGAACTGACTTCTTTATGATGGCCGAGGGGAATGACGACGATAATGATATCGGCGTCAAACTTGACGTGCGGCCCAAGACCAAGCGTCCGCCGTTGTATAAGGTGCTCATCCTGAACGACGACTACACGCCGATGGAATTCGTCGTGCACGTGTTGGAACGTTTCTTTGGTATGAACCATGCCCAAGCGTTCGAATTGATGCTCACCGTTCACAAAAAAGGCGTCGCCGTCGTCGGCGTCTATTCCTACGAAATTGCTGAAACCAAAGTGACGCAAGTGATGGATTTCGCGCAGCGTCATCAGCACCCGTTGCAATGCACAATGGAGAAAGAGTGACGCCCCGCGTCACCGTTCACAGATGTCCAAATCCAGATTAGCTACTGCCCTGAATGATGGGCTCATCGTCCTGCCCGAAGGTCCAATTCGCGTCATGCGTCCCGCGGCGGATTACGATTTGTCGATGTTCGCTCGTGAAAACCTGTGGATTGATACAGGGTTCAAGCCAGATGCGGTTTCGTGGTCAGGAGCGGGCTATAGCCTCGATCCAGTTGAGGCGCCTGTAACGATTGTCGTTGTGCCGCGGGCCAAGGCTCTGGCGCGTGCGATGGTTGCTGAGGCTGCGAAATCGTCCTTGGTTCTGATCGACGGTCAGAAGACCGATGGGACCGATAGTCTGTTCAAAGAATGCCGCAAGGCGCTGGGCGATCTGCCAAGCGTGACCAAATCGCATGGCCGCCTGTTCTGGTTCGGCGGCGAAAACCAATTCGCAGATTGGGCGCTGGGCGATCCGATCAAAGGCGAGAACGGGTTCTATACCAGCGCAGGTGTGTTCTCTGATGGTCAGGTGGATCGCGGCTCGAAACTGCTTGCCTCTGCTTTGCCTGATAAATTGCCCAAACGGATGGCCGATTTTGGCGCAGGCTGGGGCTATCTGTCTGACACGGTTCTGAAACGCGAAGGGGTTGAGAGCATCGATCTGATTGAGGCGGAAAAAGTCGCCCTCGATTGTGCGCGTCTCAATGTGCCTGATGATCGTGCGGCGTTCCATTGGGTGGATGCCACTACATGGAAGGCGCCCGACAGTTATGGTGGCATCGTCATGAACCCGCCCTTCCACATTGGCCGCGAAGGAAGCCCGACATTGGGCCGTGCCTTTATCGCCAATGCCGCGCGGAACCTCACGACCTCTGGGCACTTGTGGATGGTTGCGAACCGACACCTGCCTTATGAGGCTGCGCTCAATGACCATTTCAAAGAAGTCAAAGAGATCGGCGGCGATGGTGCATTTAAATTGTTCCACGCTTTCCGCCCAATCCGCTAAGCTCTGACAGTCGACACTCGGGAGAGTCCAATGTCTTTTTCCATCGAAGGTAAAACCGCGATTGTGACGGGCGCTGCAAATGGCGTCGGTTTGGCAATCGGACGGCATTTCATCGAACAGGGCGCGAATGTGGTGTTCGCGGACATGGACGAAGCCGCGCTTCAGCGCGAGATCGGCGTGGAGATCGAGGCTGACAGCGGGCCTGCCCGTATCTTTGCGGGTGATCTTCGTAAGAAGCTGACGATCAAGAACCTGCTCTCCGCGACAGTGGATGCGTTTGAACAGATCGATATCCTCGTGAATGCGGCCCGTCAGATCGTCCTGACGGACCCGCTCAACCCTGATGATGACAGCGTTTCGATGTTGCTAGAGCAGAACATGCTCGCGGGTCTGCGGTTGTCGCAGGCGGCAGCGCGCCGGATGGTGAAACTGGCAGAAGGACAGGATAAACCGCAAGTCGGCGCGATCATCAACTTGTCGTCCATTGCTGCGCGGCGCACCCATCCTGATCTTTTGGCCTATTCGGTATCGACGGCTGCGGCTGACCAAATGACACGGTCGCTGGCTGTTGCGCTGGCTCCGCATCGTATCCGCGTTAACTCTGTCGCGTTCGGCAGCGTTATGAGCGCGAGCCTAAAGGGTGCGTTGAAAGAGCATGATGGATACCGCGAAGACATCCTGTGTCACACGCCGCTGAACCGCATCGCGAGCGCCTCTGAGGTTTGCGATGCTGTTCAATATCTCGCGTGCGAGGCGTCTGGCTTTGTCACGGGTCAGATTATCACCGTGGACGGTGGGCGCACCCTGATCGATCCCGTCGGATGCGCCGCCCACTAAACCCGTTTATTCAGGGTGAATCGCGACGCACTGGTTGATGCCGTCTTGAACGGTTGAGGCCATCGCCTCGCGGCGTTGGAGCAGCGACTGAAGCTTTGCCTGTTCTGCGTTCAGATCAATCGCCACAGGTACTTTGTATTCGCGGGTCATCACTTCGTCGCAGGGGAAACGAACCTGTTCGCCAGACTCGAGCGTTTGCGTGCAAGTCCGATCAATCGTCACAACTTCGGACCGTTCAGCGAGCGCATAGCCGCGATCAATGTTTGCTTGGGTTTCAGCGATCAGGGCGTTCAGCGTGCGCTGGTTCGAGGTCACCTCGTTGATGCAACGTTCGCGAGGTGTGCCACAAGCTGCCAAGGCAACGAGTGGCAAAAGGATCAGGGCAGCACGCATATCGAATCTCCGTCAATTGGTCACACATCTGCGGTGTGGTTTCGCCCTCATATCAATGCTATGGCCGAGTGATATTCAATAGCACGACGAAAGGTGTCCCGATGACAGAGCAAATGGCTGATGAAAAAGCACGCGCATCCGCATGGTTCCGTCAATTAAGAGACGACATCGTCGCGGCTTTTGAAAACCTTGAAGACACCCAGACAGAAGGCCCGACGGCTTCGCTACCTGCTGGCCGTTTTGAAGTCACGGAAACGAAACGTCAGGGCGACGCAGGCGAGGATGCTGGCGGCGGTCTTATGAGCGTGATGCGCGGTGGTCGTGTGTTCGAAAAAGTCGGCGTGAATGTCTCAACCGTTTACGGGTCGCTGGGCGTAGCCGCGCAAAAATCGATGGCAGCTCGTGGCGTTCCCGGTGTCGAAGAAGACCCGCGGTTCTGGGCGTCTGGCATTTCGCTCGTGGCGCATATGCAGAACCCGCATGCTCCCGCTGTCCATATGAATACCCGTATGTTCTGGACCCCAGCTGCGTGGTGGTTTGGTGGTGGCTCGGACCTTAACCCATGCATCGAATATTCCGAGGACACCCAGCATTTCCACGACGTGCAAAAGCAGCATCTCGACCCGCATGGCGACCACCTCTACCCCGAACTAAAGGCTTGGGCGGATGAGTATTTCTACGTTCCGCACCGTGGTCGCGCACGTGGTGTTGGCGGTATCTTTATGGACGACCGCAATTCTGGTGATTGGGAAGTAGATTTCGCCCTGACCCAAGACATCGGTCGTGCGTTTTTGCCTGCGTATCTTCCGGTGACCGAAAAACGGCGCAACACGCCGTGGACCGAGGCGGATAAGGACACGCAGCTGATCCACCGTGGCCTCTATGCCGAGTATAATCTTGTTTACGATCGTGGCACCAAATTCGGTCTCGCCACTGGTCACGATGCTAACGCGGTTCTGATGAGCCTACCTCCGATGGCGAAATGGATCTAACCCAGTCGATCCTGCAATTTGCCCTAGCGTCGTTCTTGATCGAACTGACGCCTGGGCCGAACATGGCCTATCTTGCCGTTGTCGCGGCCTGTGAAGGGCGGCGTTATGGTTTCGCGGCTGTGGCAGGTGTTGCGCTGGGGTTGGCCTTGGTCGGGATCGCGGCGGCGCTGGGCGTCGGGGCTATGATCAATGCCTCGCCCGTTCTGTATCAAACCCTACGCTGGGGCGGAGTGCTCTATCTGCTCTGGTTGGCCTATGACGGTTGGCGCGATTCTGATGAAGAGATCGAACACGCCGCGCTCGGCTCGCCGTTGGTGTTGTTCTTTCGGCGCGGTCTGATCACAAACCTTTTGAACCCAAAGGCAGCCGTATTCTACATCGCCGTTTTGCCAGGTTTCGTCGTCGATGGCGTCGCGGTGACGTCGCAGACAGTTACGCTATCAATTGTCTATGTGGTCGTCGCCACGGCGATCCATGCGGCGATTGTCGGCTTGGCAGGGACGGCACAGACCCTTCTCGAAAACCCGAGAAAAAGGTTGGTCCTGCGGCGAGTCTTGTCGGTCGCTCTGGCCTTGGTCGCGTTTTGGTTTGCGTGGAAAACGCGGGGCTAAGGCAAAACGGGGACCCGAAGGTCCCCGTTTATAAAATCTCTAACGATCAGGTTACGCACCGCGCACGGTATCGATCATCAATTGAACGTTGTCAGGGCTCGCATCAGGCGTGATCCCGTGACCGAGGTTAAAGATGTGCGGACCATTAGACAGCGCATCCACAACTTTACGCGTTTCGCGGATCAGGTCGTCGCCACCCGTTACCATGTGATGAGAGGCGAGGTTGCCTTGAACGCAGCCGCCGGTTTGCACGTGAGTTGCCGCCCATTCGGGCGACACGCCGTCGTCGAGCGCAATACAATCGGCGCCGATCTTTTCGTGCAGCCCCTCATAGCGTTCACCGGCACCACGCGGGAAGGCGATGACGGGCAAATCAGGGTAGCGGTTTTTCAGCGCTGCGGTGATCCGTCGGGCGGGTTCAACCGCGAAATCGTAGAAGTCCTGACCCTGAAGGCTACCAGCCCAACTGTCGAAAATCTTAACGACCTCTGCCCCTGCGACGACCTGTTTGGACAGATATTCGATGGTTGCATCTGTCAGAAGGTCGATGAGCGCCGCAAAGGTCGCGCGGTCGGCGGCTTTCAAAGCGTGTGCAGGGCCCTGATCCGGCGTCCCGCGGCCTGCGATCATATAGGTCGCAACGGTCCATGGTGCGCCAGCGAAACCGATCAGCGTCGTTTCCTTGGGCAATTCACGCGAGAGGATTTTGACCGTTTCGTAAACAGGGTTCAGAACTTCATCGATCTGATCAATCGGCTTGAGCGCCTTGAGTTCCGCAGGTGTCGTGACCGTTGTCATTCGCGGGCCTTCGCCCGTTTCAAACCAAAGATCGACGCCCAAGGCCTGCGGCAAAAGCAAAATGTCTGCAAAAAGAATCGCTGCATCGAACCCGTAACGGCGGATCGGTTGCAAAGTGACCTCTGCGGCGAGTTCCGAATTGTAGCAAAGTGACAGGAAATCCCCTGCTTGCGCGCGGGTTGCGCGATATTCAGGGAGATACCGTCCTGCTTGCCGCATCATCCAAATCGGCGGGGTAGGCAGTTTTTCACCGGCAAGAGCGCGCAAGATCGTCTTTGTCATGGTCATTCCTTTTCGTTCCCGTGGTTGGTCGCCAATGACGCAGGGCAAGTCAAGCCATTGCTGGCACGCAAAGGCGCGGCTAGAAAGCGCATATGACCATGATTTTGCCCACACCCGCTGAACCGCTTATGATCGGAACCCGTGGTTCGCCACTGGCGCTGGCGCAAGCCTACGAAACCCGCGACCGTTTGATGGCGGCCTTTGATCTGCCCGAGGGTGCCTTTGAGATCGTTGTGATTAAGACTACAGGCGATGATCGTTCGATGATCGATGCGGATCGTCCGCTCAAGGAAATCGGCAATAAGGGTCTGTTTACCAAAGAAATCGAAGAGGCCATGTTGTATGGTCGGATCGATATCGCGGTTCATTCGATGAAAGACATGCCAGTCGCACAGCCTGATGGTCTTGTGCTCGATTGTTATCTCCCGCGTGAAGATGTGCGTGACGCCTTTGTGTCGTTGAAAGAGGGTGGCTTGGCCGCTCTGCCCGAAGGTGCCGTGGTTGGGACGTCGTCCCTGCGCCGTAAAGCACAGCTTCTGAATCGCCGTCCCGATCTGAAAATCGTGGAATTTCGTGGTAACGTTCAGACTCGTCTGAAAAAACTGGGCGATGGTGTTGCGGACGCGACTTTCCTCGCGATGGCTGGGCTCAATCGTTTGAACATGACCGATGTGCCGCGAGTGGCCATCGAAGTGGAAGAAATGCTGCCCGCCGTTGCGCAGGGTGCAATCGGGATCGAACGCCGCGTAGATGATGAACGTGCAGCTATGATGCTGGCTGCGATCCACCACACCCCGACAGGGCAGCGACTCGCTGCTGAGCGGGCGTTTCTAGCGGCTCTGGATGGGTCGTGTGAAACACCCATTGGCGGTTTGGCAGAACTACAGGGCGACACTCTGCGCCTTCGCGGAGAGATTTTGCGCATCGACGGTTCGGAATCCCTGAGCGATGAAGTCTCTGGTCTGATCAGCGAAGGCCCCGCTTTGGGCCAAGCCTTGGCTAAAACCTTGCTCGATAGGGCAGGCGGACGCTTCTTTTAATAGAGTTTCAAGGCCGCCAAAAATGGCGGCTTTGTTTTTTCGTCGGTCGGAATGAAAAAAGCTGGCTTTGCCTCTTGACGCGGACCCCAGCCAATAATATTCCGCCCGCACTTTCGGCGGTGTAGCTCAGTTGGTTAGAGCAGAGGAATCATAATCCTTGTGTCCGGGGTTCGAGTCCCTGCACCGCCACCATATCCCCCAGATATAAATGGAAATTGCCGAAAAGTGATCGGGTAAGCCGTTAACCGTTCAGGCTATAGCGGCGAATGGTTTCAAACTGACCGTCAGGGCGCTCGCCGACCAGTGCGATGGCGTCGATGATGAACGGGCGGGGGAGTGCGCCGAGGCTCAGCGCTTCGATAGCGGCCATCGAACGTGTCGCTGTTTCTGGGTCTAGTTTGCCTGAGAGCGTCATGTGGAATTTGAATTCCTCCATGACATAGGGATAGCCCCATTGCATCAATAGCTCTGTCTGTCTGTTGGTTAATCCTGCCGCCTTGCGCCGTTCGATCTCTGACGCTCTAGCTGGAGCGCGGAAGTGGTCGAGTTCGCGAACGCAAGCCGCGGCTAATGTATTGAGGCCCGATTGCGATCCTTCGACCGTAAAGGCAAGGAAAGAGCCGATCTGGCTCAGCTTGAGGCCGTCGAGCGTCACTGGAGCCAATACATCCGCGAGGTCGGCCACTGCGGCTTGCAGTTCGACTTCACCATGCGCCTCAGCCAGTCGGAAGGGTGGCTTCAGCGTCGCGTGAAATCCATATTTCCGTGGTGTTTCAGTGACGGCCTCAAGGTTGAGGCCGTCCACTGGCGGGTGCGGAACTGCGCTGCCTGTCGCGATATCCCATCCCAGCCAAGCTGCGCCGAATTGCTCGAGCGGTCCCGCAGGGGGAACATAGTAAATAGCGAAGCGGGTGAAATCGGACATGGCTTACTCCCTTTTAGACTGGGGATTTCGCAGAGTTGCGTGAAACCTTAATGACATCGACTATAGTGTAAACCGATGCACAAAAAGATGTTCACGGTCCGTTTAGTCGGCAGCTTCAGCGTCAAATCCGATCACATCGAGGGCTTCGATGACTTCGGCAGAGGTCTTATCGGTCGCGACTGTGATCTTGCGCGCATCCATGTCGAATTCGACGGTTGCGGCACCATCTAGGCCAGCGATCGCTGTCCCAATGGATGATTTACAGTGACCGCAGCTCATTTCGGGAACGTAAAGTTTCATTCTAGTCTCCATGCTATGCACATTAGATGGCGCTTCCACCTGCTGGAAGGTCAAGGGGCTATTGACCTTCCAGTTACTGGAGGCACTAAATACAGCCAAGACCTAGGAAAGAAGGTGACCAATGGCCCGCCAAATGACCATCGCGGTGAGCGGAATGACATGTGCGGCATGTGTTGCACGAGTCGAGAATATTCTCGGCCGCACCGATGGCGTTGAAACGGTGTCGGTGAATTTGGCCAAGGAAACGGCGACGATTACCTACTCGGACAACACCGTGCCATCGACCGTTTTAAAGGTGCTCGGCCAAGCGGGATACCCCGCACGCGTAGAAAGCGTATCTCTCGACGTGTCGGGCATGACCTGTGCGGCCTGCGTTGGACGTGTTGAAAAACTGCTGACCCGTCAGGCGGGGATTGTCTCGGCTCAGGTGAACCTCGCGACAGAAACGGCGCAGATCGAAACGGTCTTGGACGATTTAACGCCTGTGCTCGATGCGTTGGGCAAGGCGGGCTACCCAACGCAACTGTCATCTGGTGGACGCAAGGCCGTTTCGGAACGCAAAGCCGAAGAAGCCGCAGCCATTCGGTCGCAATTCACTATGGCTTTGCTTCTGACGCTGCCCGTTTTCGCCCTCGAAATGGGTGGGCATTTGTTCCCACAGGTCCATCACTGGGTCGATATGGTGATCGGACAGTCCATGTTCCGTCGTATCCAGTTCCTTTTGGCGACTTTGCTGATGGCTGGTCCGGGGCAGGGGTTTTATCGCCTTGGTATTCCAGCCTTGTTCAAAGGCTCGCCTGATATGAATAGCCTTGTCGCTATGGGGGCGGGCGCTGCGTGGCTCTATTCAACGATCGTGACCTTTGCTCCGGGCTTTGTGCCCGTTGAGGCGCGCGCCGTTTATTTTGAGGCGTCGATGGTGATCATCACGCTGATCCTACTAGGGCGCTTTTTCGAGGCGCGGGCAAAGGGGCGGACGGGCGCTGCGATCGAAGCCTTGGTCAAACTACGCCCGACAACCGCCAGTGTTCTTACAGATGAAGGTGAGGTGCAAACCTCAGTCGAAAAACTGGTTCCCGGGGACATTGTGCGCATTCGCCCAGGGGAGCGGGTGCCTGTCGATGGTATTGTCGTCGATGGCAGTTCGTATTTAGATGAATCGATGCTGACCGGCGAACCCGTTCCCGTCCTCAAATCCTTGGGCGATCAGGTCATCGGCGGGACGATGAATACGGACGGGTCGATCTGCATGGAGGTGCGGGCCATTGGTGCCAACACCGTCCTGTCGCGGATTGTGCAGATGGTCGAGCAAGCGCAGGTCGCGAAGCTCCCGATCCAAGGCTTGGTCGATCGGATCACAGGCATTTTCGTGCCCATTGTGATTTTGATTGCTTTGGTCACCGCGATAATCTGGATGATTACTGGGCCTGGGGTTTCTTATGCCGTGGTCGCGGCGGTCTCTGTCTTGATCATCGCATGTCCTTGCGCAATGGGCCTTGCCACTCCGACCTCGATCATGGTCGGGACGGGCCGTGCGGCTGAATTGGGCATATTGTTCCGTCGGGGTGATGCTCTGCAGCGCCTGAACGAGGTAACAACTGTTGCTTTTGATAAGACCGGCACACTAACCGAAGGTCACCCGCAGGTCGTCACAATCTACGCGCAGAACCGTCGTGAAGCACTTCGGTTCGCCGCCTCTGTTGAGGCACAATCCGAACATCCAATGGCGCGGGCTATTCTGCGTGAGGCGACGTCAAATGGTGTCCAATTGGCTGCCGCCCAGTCATTCAAATCGACCGCAGGGAAAGGCGTCTCTGGCATCGTTGATACCCATCGGGTTTTGGTTGGATCGGAACGGTTCTTGACTGAAAATAACGTCTCGGTCGCTGCGTATTCTGCAAGGGCGGCGTCCCTCGCCCAAGAAGGCCAGACCCCGTTCTTTGTTGCTGTGGATGGCGCGATGGTCGCTCTTATCGGTGTTGAGGACCCTATCAAAGCTGGGGCCAGAGATGCCATTTCTGCGCTTCAAGAACGCGGGATGCGCGTGGCGATGGTCACGGGCGATAACATCGCCACCGCAGAGAGCATCGCGCGGCGGCTCGGCATTGATACGGTCGTTGCCGAAGTGCTTCCTGAAGGCAAAGTCGAAGCGGTCAAAGATCTCCAAGCGAACGGTCCTGTGGCGTTCTTTGGCGACGGGATCAACGACGCGCCCGCTTTGGCGCAGGCAGATGTCGGTGTCGCCATGGGCACGGGGACAGACGTTGCCGTAGAAACAGCGGACGTTGTGCTGATGCGGGGGGACCTCAGCGGTGCTGTTGCATCGGTTCGGATGAGCCGCGCAGTTATGCAAAACATTCGGCAAAACCTCTTTTGGGCATTTGCCTATAACATCGCGTTGATCCCCGTTGCTGCTGGCGTGCTTTATCCCGCATTTGGCATGCTCATGTCGCCCATGCTCGGGGCCAGCGCCATGGCTTTTTCGTCAGTCTTTGTGGTCAGTAACGCGCTACGCCTTCGTAGCTATTCAGCAGGACGGAAAGTGCGCAGATGAATATCAAAGAAGCCTCGGCTAGAACCAACCTGCCCGCGAAAACGATCCGCTATTACGAAGATATCGGCCTCGTTCAGCCAGATCGCAATGCGAACGGCTATCGTGCATTTGAAGAATCCGACATTCACAAACTTGCGTTTATTGGGCGGGCACGTGGTCTGGGTTTCACCGTCGAAGAATGCCGCACCTTGCTGCATCTCTACGAAGATACGACCCGCACAAGCGCAGAGGTTAAATCTATTGCGCGCGACCACCTTGCACGGATCGATCAGCGAATTGCCGAAATGAAGGAGATGCGCAAAACCCTAGCTCATCTCGTGTCATGTTGTGCGGGTGATGATCGGCCCAACTGTCCAATCCTCGATAGCCTCGCCGCGGATCAGAGCGTCAAATCAGGGTGACGGTGGACGTCTTTGTAGAGCAGGTATCGGAATGGTTCGTTGCTGGTCGCGACGCAAGCCTGCGGGCAAAACGCGCGCAGCCACATGAAATCGCCGGGGCCGACATCAACCCAGCGTTCGTTCAGTAGATACCGCGCTGTGCCTTGTAGAACATAAAGCCCATGTTCCATAACGTGCGTTTCCGCAAAGGGGATACGGCCACCTTTGGTAAAGGTCACGATGTTCACGTGCATATCGTGGCGTAGATCGGTTTGATCCACGAACCGCGATGTTCCCCAATCCTTAGTCTCTGACATCCAACTGATCGGAGTGTCATAGTCGCTTGTGATATACGGCATTGGCGCATCATAGCCGTGCGCATGGACATATTGGCGGCGGACCCAGTGGAATTTCAGCGGGCCATCGCCCGCATTGCGTAAGGTCCAGCGCGTATGGGGCGGAATGTACGCGTATCCACCGGCCATCAGAATATGGGTCTGGCCCGCGACGATCAGCTCCATAATACCGTCTGCGATGAACAGCACCGCCTCTGCATTCCGGTTCGGCTCTGGCGTGTCGGAGCCACCGTTTAGTCCGACCTCGACTGCATATTGCGCAAAGGTTTCGGCAAAGCCGCTAAGTGGGCGCGCTAAAATCCAGCACCGTGTGTCAATCCACCCAGGCAGAAGGCTGGCGGTAATGTCCCGCATCGTTGCGGCTGGGATCAGCGCGTAGCTCTCGGTGAAATGAGCACCGTTTTGCGCGGGATCATCATCCAGAGAGGGCATTCCACCCAACGGAAAGGCATATGACATCAAAGTACTTTCACCTGTGCGAACCCCACGCCGAAGAAAACGACGTTAGGCCGATAATATCATAAGCGGCTCTTTCCCGAGAACTTTTATGGCTCTGCCCAATTTTTATGAAGGTTTGTTATGCCAGATGTTCAAACCGCCATTCGACTTCTTGGGTCCAAACCTCGCCCGCTTTGACGGTGATCTTTGGGAAGGACGGTTCATGCGGTGCGTTCGGCCAGTACTGCGGTTCAAAGGCGAGCGCGGCGTAATCGGCAAACCCCGCGTTCGATGCCGTGCGGCCATCATAGACCTGAAGCCCTGGCATGTCGGTCGCGATGGTCATCCGAAGATCCCCGCCTTCGAGGGTCACGACATCGCGTAGATCTAGTTTGATCCGTGATAGGCAGAAGTTGTGATCAATCGGCGGGTTGGCTGGAACGACCTCACGCAGGGTGCGGAAATCGTAATCGGTACCTTCAACTTCGGTCACTTCCGTTGGAATGTTTTCAGCGTCTGTGGGCAAATAGTTCTGCGCCTTGATCTGCAATTTGTGACCCGCAAAGGTCGGATCACCCGTCAAGTTCCAATAGCTGTGATTGCAGATGTTGATCATGCTCAACTCATCCGTCGTCGCAGTAATTTCCATCCGCATGACGTTGTCGGGCAAAATGGCGAAATGGGCCATGACGCGCTGATTGCCGGGAAAACCAGCTTCGCCATCCGCGCAAAGGACGGTCAGCGTGACGGTGTCGGGTGTTTGATCCTCGACAGTCCAAAGCTTGAACTGGCTGCCCCCTTCGGCAGAGTGAAGGATGTTGCGTCCCTCGTTCGGGGTCAGCATGTGCTCGATCCCGCCAAAGGTCGCGCGTGCGCCTTTGATCCGATTGCCAACAGGTGCGATGATCGGGCCGTAGTGCTTCATCGAAGTGAGGTAGTCGTTGATGTCGTCGGACCCTAGCGTTAGGTTGTAATCATGCCCTTTCAAACGCACGTCCTGCACGATTGCGCCATAGGTCAGGATGCTGATCGAAAGATCACCGTTCGAAATGGTGATCCGGTCCACAGTACGTCCATCAGGAAGAGTGCCGAAAGTCATTGAGCTAGTCCTTTGTAGGCGGCCACGAGGCCAGCAAGTGTTGTGTCGGGCATCTGTAAAACAGGAACCGATTGAGCGGTCAGGGCGCGGGCATATCCGTCAGCGATCACACCGTCGCCAATCACGGCAACGCGCTGACCGAGCCAATAAGCCCGACTGCCTTTGAGGTCGGCCCCTACCAGCAGCCCCAAAATTCGGCTCACAGCGTCACCTTCTGCAATGCGGGCCGACGCGATATGAGACAGGATGCGTTCTGGTCGATCCATCGCTTGGGCCAGACCTTCGTCGAACGTTGCTGTCGACATTGCGCCTGACGCAAAGGCGGCAAAGGTTTCGGGTGTGACAGAGCTCTGAAAACTCACGATTTCGCCTGCGCTGACATGGACCCAGTGCACTTGCGTGGACACCAAACAGATCACACCGTCCCAATCATCCAGACTGGCCAGAAACCCTGCGACTGCTGCCGAGTGGGGGAGCCGATGCGCGGGGCTGTCCTGAATCACAGGCCCGAACTGTCCCGACGGCGGCAACGCCTTGCATGGCACACGGCTCACCGCTGCATCGGGGAGCCCAGCAATCACCTGCGGACCTTGCCAATCGCCGATCAACGCTTCAGGCGTTGTGCCCGTGCGCTGGGCCAAAGGAATGTGATCGTTCATCAGCCACGATCGGCCAGATGTCAGGTCAATTGCGATCCAAGTCATGTGTCACCTCTTGCCTTCTTCAACCATGAAACGGCTCAAAGGCAAAGAGGGTAGGCCTCAACCTACTTGCCGCGTGGCGTGATTTTGGGTAGCTCCGCAGACTTTGATGACGTTGGAATACCCTATGACCGCTCCCACACTCGCAATTGACTTTGGAACTTCGAATTCCGCCGTCGCCATCGTTGAAAATGGTGTTCTGCGTCGGCTCCCGATTGAGGATGGCGCGGATACCCTGCCGACTGCCGTGTTTTTTCCGGCTGACCGCGGCAAAATGGTGATCGGTGCCGCTGCGGCTGAGGCGCTGATTGCGGGGGATGAGGGGCGCTACATGCGCGCGCTGAAATCTGTCCTGGGCACATCGCTATTTCACGAACAGCGCCCCATTGGTGGGCAGCGCCGCACGCTGGCCGACATTGTAACGGCGTTCTTAGTTGAGGTGAAAACCCGTGCCGAGGTGCAGATCGGTCAGACCTGCACGCGCGTTTTGTCTGGGCGTCCCGTTAGGTTTCACTCTGCCGATGCTGAGCGCGATCAAAAGGCCGAGGATGACTTGCGGGCCTGCTATCACGCGGCGGGCTTTAACGACGTTGAGTTTATGTTCGAACCCGAAGCTGCCGCTTGGGCCAGTCGTGCTTTTGGTGGGGTTGGGCAAACGGGGCTGATCGTGGATATCGGCGGCGGCACCTCCGACTTTTCCGTGTTCCAGAGCGATGATGATCGGCTGGATATTCTGCACAGCCACGGCATCAGATTGGGCGGTACCGATTTTGACCACGCGATTTCGATGGCCCACGCGATGCCCTATTTCGGATATGGCGGAGAGTTGCGGCGCACCTTTGGCGAAGGTCTACTGCCCGTGCCCAAATCGCTCTATGTCGATCTCTCAACTTGGGCCAAGATCCCGTTTCTCTATACCCGCGAAACGCTTCGTTTGATCGAGGATATGCAGCGTCATGCTGTCGACAGCGACGCGATGGATCGACTTCATGCTGTAATCGAAGACCAGCTTGGCCACGAAATCGCTTTCGCGGTTGAGGCGGGAAAAATCGCCGCCAACTCGGGCGAACGGTCAGCGAAAATTGATCTGGGTTCAGTTGAAAAGGGTCTGACTGTCCCAATCTCGGCGGGGTCGATGGGCGACTCTTTGTCCGAATTTCAGATGCAGTTGCGCGAGGCGATCTATGCGACGATTTTCGGTGCGGGCCTCACACCAGATAAAATCACATCTGTTGTATTGGTCGGCGGGTCGAGCCTCATGAACCTTGTTCAATCCGAGGCACGCGCCGCCTGTCCAATGGCGCGTATCAACCGAAACGAGGCCTTCACCGCTGTTGTCGACGGTTTGGCGCTCGCTTCGGTTGGCTGATTAGGCCATCACGCGTGTCAGGGCCTGATCGACCGCAGCGGTGATCTGGTCGATATCGTCCGCAGTCGCGATCAATGCGGGAGCGAACAACAGAGTATTGTTGAAGCCCGGCATAGAGCGGTTCGAAGCGCCAATAATCACGCCGTTTTTCAGACAGTCCGCAACGACCGCCATCACACGTTTTTCGTCCATCGGTTCGCGGGTTTCGCGGCTCTTGACCAGTTCCGCACCTTGGAACAGACCCATGCCGCGGACTTCGCCGATGCATTCGTGTTTGTTCATCAGGTCGAGCAGGTTCTGGTGGAGGCGGTTGCCCATCGCAGCAGAGTTCTCGCAGAGGTTTTCCTCTTCGATGATGCGCATGTTTTCGAGAGCTGCAACCGGGCCAGCCGTGCAGCCGCCGAAGGTCGAAATATCGCGGAAATAGCCGAGCGGATCGTCGGCATCTTTGAATTTCTCAAAGACCTCGTTCGTGGTGACACAGCAAGAGATCGCCGCATAGCCAGACGCGACGCCTTTGGCCATCGTGACGATATCGGGTTTGATGCCGAATTGCTGATAGCCGAACCAAGTCCCCGTGCGACCAAGGCCACAAACAACTTCATCGATGTGCAGCAGGATATCGTATTTCTTACAGATTTCCTGAACGCGTTCCCAATACCCTTGCGGCGGCACGATGATGCCGCCACCGGCGGTGATCGGTTCTAGGCAGAGTGCACCGATGGTGTCTGGACCCTCGCGCAGGATCACGTCTTCAATCGCTTGTGCCGCGCGTTCGCCATATCCTTCGCCTGGCTGATCAGCGCGGTATTCGAGGCAATGCGGAACTTCAACAAAACCAGGTGCAAACGGGCCATACTGCGCGTTGCGTTCTTGCTGGCCACCTGCGGAAAGGCAGGCAATCGTGGTGCCGTGGTAATCGCGGTCACGGTAGAGGATTTTGTGTTTCTTGCCGCCATAGTGTTTGTGCGAAATTTGGCGGACCATTTTAAAGGCTTTTTCGTTCGCCTCAGACCCCGAGTTCGCATAGTAGACGCGGTCCAGACCCGGCATCTTTTCGATCAAGCGCTGTGCGAATTCTGCACCCGGAATGGTCCCCTTAGCGCCGGCGAAGTAGCACATTTTCACCAGCTGATCGCGGACGGCATCAGCAATTTCTGTACGGCCATAGCCAACGTTTACGGTCCATACACCGCCCGACACAGCATCGAGGTGCTCTTTGCCAGTGATGTCCCAAACGCGCATCCCTTTGCCCTCGACGATGATCTGCGGATCGATCGTTTCAAAGGGTTTGTGTTGCGCAAGATGGTGCCACACATGCGCGCGGTCGGATTCGATGACCGAAGCAGGATCGTTATGATATTGAGACATGGAAACCTCCGAAGGCGGGACCATAAAGGTTCCCGATAATTTGATCATATTGATCGGAGGGTGCGCTGGATTTTGGCTTTCGTCAACCTGTTCGAAAAGGACAATCGACTTATTGCGAGACGTTTTCTGAGGCGATTTCCTCGAGTGCATTGCGAGTCATAGACCAACATTGCGGTAGGTCGGACAGCTTGGCACGCATTTCGTCGGCGCGGCCCGATTTCCCCAACACCTCAAGCTCGCGTAGCAAATCGCTGAATTGCAGTGTGCCAAAGAGAGACGCCGATCCAGCCAGTTTGTGGATGTCGCTGATCAGGATGTTGTCGTCGTTGTCAGGTGAGGTTGTGAACTGGTCGACCAAGCTATCGGTTTCGGCCAGGAACGCGTTCAGCAGTTTCGACGATCTTTCGGCGCCAAGGTCGCTCAAGAGGCCGCGCACGGCTTCGGTGTCGAGAAGGGCAGGCAGTGCGCGGGGGGCTGCAGATGCTATTGTTTCAGGAACCTTGATGCTCAGAGCTTTGGCGAGCTTTGCACGCGAAATCGGTTTGACCAAAACATCGTTCATGCCTGAGTCTTTGAACCGTTCAATGTCCTCTGGCAGTGCGTTTGCGGTAAGCGCAACAATACGTGTGTCGCGACAACGTCCGTCACCGTTACGAATGGCTAGGGTGGCGGCGACGCCATCCATGCGCGGCATCGAAATATCCATCAAGATAACATCGTAGTGACGCAGGTTCGCGGCTGCGACGCCCTCTTGACCATCGTTGGTGAGGGTCACGCTGTGACCTTCTTTGCGCAACATCTCTTCGACCACCAACTGGTTGATCTGGTTGTCCTCGACCACAAGAATATCGAGCGATTGTTCTGGTTTTGGGCGCGGCGCTGGTTTTGCTTCAACTTCGACAGTTTCGGCAGCGCCTTTGGATAGGATTGGTAGAGGCAGGCGGAACCAGAACAGGCTGCCATCGCCCGGTTCGCTCTCTGCGCCAATGGCCCCATCAAGCGATTCAATCAGACGTTTCGCGATCCCAAGGCCGAGGCCCGTGCCGCCGTATTCGCGCGCATATGTCGTGTCCAGCGTCACGAAGTCATCAAAGATCCGATCAAGATCCTCTTCGTTGATGCCGATGCCGCTGTCGATAATGCGGAATTCGACCACATCACTGTCACCCAGTTTTTCGGCCTCAATGCGAACGACGCCGTCACGGGTAAACTTGATCGCGTTTGAGACGAGGTTCAGCAGCACCTGACGCAACCGTTGCTGGTCGCCCAGAACTGTCGGATTACCGAGCGCTTCGAGATCGATTTCGAGTTCCGTGTGGTTCGCATGTGCGAGGCTGCGCTGACCGTCCGCGACTTCGCTCACGAGGACAGACAAATTAAACGGCCTCTTCTCAGAACCTGTCCGACCTGCATCAAGCCGCGCGATGTCCAACACGTCATTGACATGGTGCAAGAGCAGCCTGCCAGAGGTTTCGATAATCCGCAGGTAATCACGTTGACGCGGATTGAGCTCGGTTTCCGCGAGCAGCTCCATCGTCCCCAACATCCCGTTGAGAGGGGTGCGCATTTCGTGGCTCATAACAGCCATGAATTCAGCTTTGGTCCGTTCCCCAGCCAAAGCCTCATCGCGTGCCTTGAGCAGTTCTTGCTCTGCGGCGACCTGAGCGGAGTTGTCGCGAAGGAATGACACGAACAAAATGCGGTTCGATGCCGGCGCCCGCGCGATAGAGAATTCGCAAGGGAACAGCTCACCGTTTTTGCGTAGGGCTTCCATCTGGATGCGCCCACGACCAACCACATGTGTGCTTCCGTCCCGAAGGTGGCGTTTCATACCCTCAAGGTGTGCTTTGCGGTATTTCAGCGGGATAATCATATCGACCATCGGCGATCCGATGGCTTCGGTCCGGCTATAACCGAAAATGTATTCCGCAGCGCCGTTATATTCGACAATCAACCCCGCCTCATCGATCACGATGACGGCGTCGAGTGTCGAAGACACCATCGCTTCGAGGCGGGCAGAGGTGGTTCGTGTGACTTCGGCATTGCGTTGCGCGACGCGATACAATTGGAACAGAACGATGGCGAGGATCACGAGCGCCATGACGAGCGCCATGGTCAGCGCTGCTACGCGCATCAAGGTGAGCCAAACCTCGGACCTGCTTCGGTCTGAGACGCCAGCAAAATAGTCGATGCCGATCAATGCAATTTGCCGAACGGGAGTCCCAACAATTTCGACCTGTTTAGATAGTTCTGGCAATTGAGCGCGCAGTTCGTCGTCTGGCCCATCAATCAGCGGGATCATGTCGTTGACGGCTGCGTTTAGCCCCGCCAGCAGGTTCGCAAACGACAGTTCGCCCCTCAGCGTTTCATAGGCTTGGCCCGTGCGGAATGTGGCCACGCGGCTGTAAAGGATGTCAAACCGTCGCCGAACATCCCCTACGTCGCCATCGAGTTGAGCCTCTGTGATTGCAGCGTGGAAGTTGAGATACTCAACTTCCAGCTGGGACAATACCCATTGCACGTTATCGGAACTTGCGGTCGCTTGTTCCTTAATCTTTCGGTTCACCTCGAAGCCGAGGATGGCAATCGCGCCAAAGCACACCAAGAGAACCACACCAAGTATGCCAAAGCGGGCCCATCTTAGGGGCTGTTGTTTGTTGCCTTGAGCCGTCACGAACCATCCGTGTTCTATTTACTCATGACCTAACGGATCATTCCGATATTTCTATACGATCTAGCTGCCAAATGCTCCGAGAATAAACGACTTCGGTTTGGAATTGGGGAGCCTCATCGTAGGGATATACAATCCAGAGGGGCCCCTTGTCACGAAGTGTCATCACAGAACCGTTATTTTCATAAGCAATCAGCGCAGCTGTGCTGGTTGGATCATCAAGAGGAATTTCGATTGCATAATCGTTAACTGCAGTCGCCTTGATGACAGTTCCTTCGGCTTCAACAGCTTCAAGTAGAGCGGTGAGCGGGACGCCAACGAAAGATTGAACACCTTCGGTCCAAATTGTTGTTGTCTCGATCGACGTCATGCCGAGCTCTTTGATCATGTCGAGATCAAAAACTGCAGTATCATTGGCGTTTGTCGAGGCGATTCCACCAGAGACCGTCAGAAGGATTTCACTTTTTGGTTGCGCCAAATCTGCAGCGTGAGAGGTGGTTGAAAATGATGCAAAACAAATGGTTGCTGCAATTTTTCCTAGTTTTAAAAACGACTGTTCCATTTGCTTTCGAATCTCCTCTGGGTGGATTGGTATCTTCAGGCTCTGAGATTGCACCTTTTGAAGTAGGTTGCATTCAAGCATAGGGGTATTGGTGTATGCTAAAGTATATATTATGTTGCCGTGAGAACGTTAAAGTATACGTACGCAAGTATACGACATCGTCTGGTTGTGCGGTAACCATTCCTTAGTAGCGAAGTTTGATTTCTTCGGGTTGAATGGTGAAATGATGTATAATCAAAATGTACAAGGCGTCGTTAAAGGCGCGAAATTAGGTGGGACAACTCCCTTAGCACAGGGCGGATACTCCACAAAATTGACGGAGCAAACCATGCGGGTACTTATCGCAGACGACCATGATCTGGTTCGAGAGACTGTTGCGGCCTTTTTGATGGCTGAAGGGGTCGTCGAAGTTAAGACGGCTGCGTCATTGGATGAAGCTGTGAAGATCACAGAAGAAACTGGTAGCTTCGATGTGGTTCTCCTAGACTACAACATGCCGGGGATGAATGGCCTCGAAGGTTTGACCAAGATGCGCGCGTCGAACGACGGTCGCCCTGTTGCGATCCTGTCCGGCACTGCGACCCGCGACGTTGCTGACGCCGCTCTAAAGGCTGGCGCGGCAGGGTTTGTTCCGAAAACGCTTGCCTCGAAATCGATGGTGACAGCGATCCGCTTTATGGCGGCTGGTGAAACCTACGCCCCGTTCGGCTTCATGCAAGAAGCGCCGGCTGCGGGTGACGGTCTGCTAACCAAACGCGAAACTGACGTTCTGCGTGGCATCTGCGAAGGTAAATCGAACAAAGAGATCGCTCGCGACCTCGATCTTCAGGAAGTGACTGTGAAACTCCACGTCAAGACACTGAGCCGCAAGCTCGACGCGCGGAACCGTACGCAGGCAGCGATGATCGCACGCGATCGTAACCTCGTCTAAGAATTTAAACGCCACTCACGGCAGAAAAGGGCGGTCCGAGAGGGCCGCCTTTTTTAATCGTCCATGTCGTCGCCAAAGCTTCCGCCTAACTGGTCAAAGAGGGCACTACCGCCGCTCAGTGCGGAGAGGTCTGTAGTGGGCACGCCCTTTTTCGCTCTGACGGGTTTGGGTGCCTCTGGTTGGGGTTCGACCACTTCGGCCGCTTCGACTTCGGTGGTGTCAGATCGCTCCGTTTCATAGGCTTCCGCAAAAGGGTCCCAGTCAACGTCGGACTGACTTGTGTCACTATCGTCGGGCGGGAACACGAGTTCTGACGCCGAGAAGTTAGTCGAAGGAGCTGGTGCGAGCGATGTAAAGTTGGACACATCAAGCGCGTCGGTCTCGTCTTCGGCAAGCGCTGAGACGACTTCGTCCAGAACCTGTTCGTCGGTTGGGGCGTCTGCGGTGCCATCGAGCGAAATGTCGTCGGCGTCGCTGCGATCCGCTACGCTCTGGTCCTCTTCTTCCTCTTCGACAGTGTCGTTACCACCGAATTGCAGAAGCATCGTCGCGTCAGACAAATCCAACGACATCATTGAAGATGCCTTTTTGGGTTTGACCTTCGCTGGCGGAGCTTCCTCAGCGACTTCGATTTTCTCAATGGGCTCTTCGATCACTGGCTCAGGTTTTGGCAGCTTTTTCGGGATGAACTTAGCTGGTTTAGACGGCTCTGCAGTCAAAATTTGCATCCTCACAGCACGCAACAAGCGTCGCGTTTCACGATCGGCTGCTCGGTCGTAGAGTTCGGTCAACCGCGCAATGTCAGGGCTATTTGGCTCGGTCGAGATTTTGCGCATAATCGCGCGCACTGCTTTTTTTGCAGCGTTTGAACGCGGAAGGAGGTTTTGTTTCGACATGCGCTGCTCCGGCTTTGGGCAGTTGGCACAGCCCTTGCAGTTTCCGGTCTGATTGGCGGTCTTCGCCCGAGAACCGGATAGCAACTATGACGACAGGATTGAGAGAAGGTTTAGGCATCCACGCGCAAGCATTGGCTTTGCGCGGGCAGCGGAACAACGTTTTGGCATCCAACATCGCCAACGCGTCGGTGCCAGGATTCAAAGCCAGAGACTTTGATTTTGAAGCAGAACTATCGCGCCAAACTCAACTGGGCGCTTCGTTGCGGACCTCGTCGTCGCAGCACATGGCTATGCCGACCACTGGGCCTGCGGGCGAAAACGGATACCGCGTCGCTGTAATGCCATCGATGGACGGGAATACCGTCGATATGGCGCTTGAACAGATGGAATTCGCGGAAAACACGGTTCGCTACCAAACCAGCCTTGAGCTTCTGAACCGTCGGATTTCCGGCCTTATGACTGTGATTAGAGGTGAATGATGAGCGGCCCTAGCAACATTTTTGACCTCGGTAAAACGGCGATGTCTGCACAGATGGTGCGGATGAACACCTTGGCGTCGAACATCGCCAACGCTGGTTCTGTCGCGTCTTCCCCCGAAGAAGCCTACCGTGCGATGCGACCTGTGTTTGAGACAGAATATTCGGGTCAGATTGGCGATCTAGGCACCTTAGCGACCTCGCGCGCTGTGGATGTTGTCCAGCTAGACCGCGACCCAGAGTCCAAATTCCTGCCGGATCACCCGTTGGCTGACGCCAATGGCTTTGTCTACGCCTCAACCGTCAACGTCGAAGAAGAGATGGTCGAGATGATGGAAGCCAGCCGCGAATACCAAAACACGCTCGAAGCAGTGTCGACCATGCGGACGCTCATGTCGCGCACTGTCGCGATGGGCAAATAAGGAAGGGCTGACGAGATGACGACGATTGATGGGTCGAACCCGTTCTACACCGGCAACTTGGGTCAGGTCACAACTGACAAACAGGCCAATTCGTTGGGACAACAAGAATTCCTCGTTCTGCTGACTACCCAGCTCCAGAACCAAGACCCGCTGTCCCCGATGGACAACACCGAATTCATCTCGCAGATGGCGCAGTTCTCGACCGTTGAGGGCATCGACCGTGTGAACGCGTCGGTCACATCGCTCGGCGATATGCTCGGCGGGAACCGCGTGTCGACGGCCGCTAGCCTACTGGGTCACTCTGTTCTGGTCCCTGGCAACATGGCGCGGGTCGATGATCAGGGCGAAATTCACGGGATGGCTGAACTGTCGTCTAACGTATCGTCGATGACCGTCACCTACACCGATCCAAACACCAACCAACCGATCCACGTCCAAGAACTGGGCGCGCAGGTCGGTGGCATGATCGAATTCGGCTGGGACGAGGTTCCTGCCGCCATTCAGGCCGTCAACGGACAGGTTCGCGTGTCCATCATGGCCGAAACCGAAAACGGAACGATCAGTGTTCCGGCTTCGGTCTTTGCACGCGTCGACTCCGCTTTGGGCGGACCGTCGAGCGACACCATCACTCTTCTCGTCGAGGATTACGGAGCCCTCGATACGACCGAAGTCACAGCGTTCCGTTAATCCTATAACCGGAGGTTTTTGAAACATGAGTATGACCACCGCCCTGTCCGGCCTGATGGCAGCACAATCGGACATCGCCACCACATCGCACAACATCTCGAACGCGGGCACAAACGCGTTCCGCAAAAGCCGCGCTGAATTTTCGGATGACTACTACTCGGCTCCGATGAACGCGTTCCGCACGGTGACGGGTTCTGGTACCCACCTGTCCCGCGTATCGACCCAGTTCGGTCAAGGTAACTTTGTTGCCACGGGTCAGACCCTCGACATCGCGATCCAGGGCGCGGGCTTCTTTGCGGTATCGCCGCAATTGTCCGACCGTGATGAGGTTGTCGACATCAATTACATCCGTAACGGCGCGTTCTCGATTGATGCGGAGGGTCTGGTTGCGGATAGTTCGGGTCGTGCACTACTGGCTTACCCTGTAGCCGATGATGGCAGTATTCTTGAGATGTCTGCGCAATCGCTTAGCCCTGTTTCGATCCCGCTGAGCTTTGGTGAGGTTGCTCGCACGACCGAAATTAACCTCGCGGTGAATATGCCTCGCGGTGAAGATATGCTCGGCCAGCAGGACGCAGTTCCAGCGACCAATGCTTTCGACAGCACCAATCCGACGACCTACGCATTCTCGTCGCCGATCCCGATGATGGATGAGAACGGTCAAACGATTGAAGCGCGTGCTTATTTTGTTCGTTCGAAATCCCCCGACGCCACTGATCCGACCACCGAATATCAGATGCATCTGTTCGTTGACGGCAGCGAATACCCGTCGACCGGCGCGACGACCCCTGCAACGATGGTCTTTGACGAAGCGGGTGAAGTCGATGCGACGACTCCTCTGACCTTCGCACTTGCTGGCGTTGATTACACCGTGAATACCGACGGTTCGCGTCTGCGCGATCTGCCGTTCTCGGTTGCGAGCGTTCAGGAAAATGGCGTCCGCGAAATCGGTCTGTCCAGCCTCGAAGTTGACGCTGGCGGCGTGATCTGGGGCAGCTACGGCTCGCAAGCGCGTCTTGCACTTGGCCGTATCGCATTGGCTGACTTCGCAAACCCGCAGGGTCTGCGACAGGGCGGTAACACCAGCTTTGAAGAAACATCTGACTCGGGTCGTCCGAACTTCTCGGCGGCAGGTGAATCTGGGTTTGGTCGTCTTCAGTCGGGTATGCTCGAACGGTCGAACGTCGACCTGACCGAAGAACTGGTGAACCTGATTTCGGCACAACGGAACTATCAGGCGAACGCAAAAGCGATGGAGACATCGTCCTCGCTGATGCAGACCATCCTGCAAATCCGCAGCTAATTTACCTAAGGAGACGCCGTTATGGATCGTATGGTTCACACCCTTATGAACTCTATGCAGACCGTTCAGGATCTGCAGGCCATTTCGGCGCAAAACCTCGCAAACATGAACGTGCCGGGCTACCGGCGCGATCTTCCTGCCCAAGCCAATTCTTATGTGCTGCGAGACGATCAAAGCTTTGAGGCACGTATGTTTGCCTCTGAGACCGAGTTTGGTCGCTTTGCGAGCGAAGTTGGCTTTATGGACCAAACAGGCGATCCGTTCGACGTGGCGATCATGGAAGACGGCTACTTCTTCGTGAAAGAAGGCAATGGAGAGGTCGGTCTTACCCGTCGCGGCGATTTGCGGACGGATGGAGCTGGCCAATTGGTGAATGGCGCTGGCGAAATGGTGCTCGACACCAACATGTCGCCAATCACTTTGCCGCCATATCGGACCATGCAAATCACCGAGGTTGGTCAGATTGTGATCGAACCAATTGACGGTGCTCCCGGCGAGACTGTCGAGATCGCAACGATCGGAACCGTGGTTCCTGATCCGAACGTGACAATGGTCAAAGGATTGGACGGCCTGATCCGAAACCTTGATGGGACGTTGCCGCAGCCGAACCAGATGGCTTCTGTCCGCCAAGGTGTCCTTGAAGGTGCAAACGTGAATGCGACTGAGGAATTGATTTCATCGATCACCATTCAGCGCGCCTTTGAGATGAACATGCGCATGATCAATACGGCCAAGGAATTGGACGAGGCAGGCACTGAAATTATGCGGGCCCCAGCATAACATTTCTCTGCACTGACATCTGGCACGGCGCTTGCACCATACAGGGTAAGTGAGCCACCGAGAGGAGCCCAGATGTCTACCAATGCAATGCACGTCGCGAAGACGGGTCTAAACGCCCAACAGACGCGGCTTCAGGTCATTTCGAACAACCTTGCCAACGTTAATACGACAGGCTTCAAGCGCGACCGCGCGAATTTTGAATCCCTTCTGTATCAAGTGTCCCGCCCCGGCGGTGATCAAACGTCGGAAAACACTAACCTGACCTCGGCTCTGGCCATCGGTACTGGTGTTCGTGTTGTCAGCACTGACAAACTCCATACCCAAGGCGCGCTGTCTGATACGGGCAACGCTCTCGACGTTGCGATCAACGGGCAGGGGTTCTTTCAGGTTCTGCTCCCTGATGGCCGCATCGGCTACACTCGCGACGGGACGTTTTCGATGAACCAAGAGGGCACGCTCACTACGGCGAGCGGCTACGTCATCCAGCCTGAAATTCAAATCCCCCAAGGAGCGAACCAGATCAACATTTCGGCGGACGGTATCGTCAGCGTTGTGATGCCGGGTGACACACAGAACCAAGAAATTGGTCAGATCACATTGGGCAACTTCCCGAACCCGCGGGGTCTGGAACCGATCGGCGAAAATTTCTTTGTTGAAACGCTCGCGAGCGGTGCCCCCATCGTGGCCACACCCCAAGCCGAAGGTCTGGGACAGTTGACCCAAGGGATGCTTGAGACGTCGAACGTGAATGTGGTCCAAGAACTCGTCGACATGATCGAGACCCAGCGGGCCTATGAAATCAACTCCAAATCGATCTCTGCGGCAGAAGAGGGCGACTAAATCGCCCTCGGCCTGTCTCACATATTGAACGCTGGCATGACCATTGCGCCAGCCGCGATGCGACGTGCCCACTGATCAACGTCATCTTTGAAGTGCTCGCGTGCATCTGGCACGGCGACCATAATTGCGTTAACTGCGATTTTTCCAAGGTCCTCTTCGATATCTAGACCGTCGATGTTCACAGGCTCCCAGTTGCGGCCTTCCACGCGGGTAAAGCAGCCTTGGTCGTCGATGCGAATGAACCACTCAAAGCCATAGAGGTCGAACAGACGGATGTTGTCGCCGACGTTCACGTTGCGACGGTGGATCATGTGCATGCGGATATATTCACGCGTGGTGTCACGGGTCGCCGCGATAATTTCAGCCGCAATTGACGACCAGCCATCTTCAACGGTGTTGCTGAGGTGATGCCACTCGCCGCCGCTTTCCAGACGGAACGCCAGCATGTCGAGAGCAGCAAGCTCGCCGATCACATAGTTGGTGCCACCGATATTCAGGCGGGCAACGGGTTCTGGCGCGTCGGTCTTGAGGTAATCGGTCTCTTCCGCTTCCTCTTCCTTCGCGGCCACGTTTTCGCGATAGCGACCGGGGCGCACATTGCCCGAATAGTCACCCGTTGAGAAATCATAGAGCAGGTCTTTGGCTGCATCTGTCAGGACAAAGGTTTTGGCTTCGATGTCACCCAGACCCGCAATGCGCAGCGCGGTCTGTTCGACGGGCGTCGCGGTGTTTTCGCTCGCCATGCGCAGCAAACCTACCAGTGTATGCGATGCCGCACCCGGATCGAATTCGCGAAGCGCGTTGATCAGATCGACAAAATCGCCTGTGGTGTAAAAGCGGGTCGGAACGTTCGGGGCCGGGGACGGCGACTTTGCCGTATCAGTCTTGGTCTGCATGTCTGCTCGTCTTCCATCAAAAAGTGAGAGGTCGACACTAAAACGAAGCAAACAGAGCAGAGTTTAGGGGCGCGGCGTCGAAAGTCTGGAACAAAGTCGTTTCAGCATGGTGATGCACTGTTCCAATTGGTCGAGGCTGATGTATTCGTCGGGCTTATGGGCCTGGGCGATCGACCCGGGTCCGCAGACCACGACATCCATTCCGATCGATTGGAATAACCCCGCTTCCGTCCCAAACGGCACCACATCGCAGCCGTTCGCGCCCGTCAGTTCTGTGATCAGATCACGCGCCGCGTTTTCTGCCATGGGTTCTAGCCCGACAACCTCGGCTATCGTGTGCGTGTGCACGCCAGCATCAGGATGCACGGCTTTCATCTGTTTGTTCAGATGCTCGACGTGGGTCGCCAGTTCGCCCTTAACAAAGTCCGCGTCAGACACCTGAACGGGCCGCATTTCCCATTGCACGGTTGCCTTGCCCGGAATGACGTTATGCGCGACACCACCGATGAGGCTGCCTGTGTTGATCGTGGTCCACGGCGGGTCAAAACGGCTGTCTTCGGGCGCCTTGGACTTTAGCGCGTCCTTTAGTTCCAGAAGTTTCGATATAAACCGCACCGCATATTCGACGGCATTCACGCCGAGGTCGGGGGCCGAGCCATGCCCTTCGGAGCCGTGGAAATGCGTGGTGTATTCATAGCACCCCTTGTGGCCTTCGATGATCCGCATCTCGGTCGGTTCCCCGACGATCCCGATGGATGGGCGCAGGCCACGTTCGCGCAGCACCTCGACCAAGGCCTGACCGCCAAGGCAGCCAGTTTCCTCGTCATAGGTAAAGGCGAAATGGACAGGGCGGGCGGTGGCGTGTTTTGCAAACTCAGGCGCCATCGCGACAGCCGCGGCGATAAACGCCTTCATATCGCAAGTGCCACGTCCAAATAGCTTCCCGTCCCGTTCAACCAATTCAAACGGATCACTTGTCCAATCCTGATCGGCAACAGGCACGACATCGGTGTGACCCGATAGCACGATCCCGCCGTCCCCCTCGGGACCGATTGTCGCCCAGAGGTTCGCCTTTTTGCCGGTTTCGTCCTCAAATATCTCAATCCGCGCACCTGCATCCTCAAGCTTGGCTGCGAGGTAGTCAATGCAATGGCGGTTCGGCAGGATCGACGTTGTGTCGAATGCGATGAGGTCCGAAAGGATAGCGCGGGTGGTGTGCAAATCAGTCATGCCGCGACCATGGCAGAACCTTTCGTGACGCGGTAGAAGGAAAGCGACACATTTTCGCCGAGGCTCGAATGATAAAGCTGGACGACCGCGACATCGCCATTCTGCGCATCCTTGCCACCGACGGCAGGATCACTAAGGCGGCGCTGGCAGAAAAGGTCGGCTTGACCCCGACACCTTGCTGGGATCGTTTGAAAAAGCTGGAAAAGGCGGGGCTGATCGACGGCTATGGGGCGCGGTTCAATCTGCGCAAACTCGGCCCTTGGGTAACGGTCTTTGTCGTTGTTGAACTGGCAGATCACACCGCCGCATCGTTCCGCACGTTCGAGGCACGGATTGAGGCGCATGACGACATCACCCACTGTTGGGCCTTAGGCGGTGGCTATGATTACCTGATGCAAGTCGCGGCCCGCGATGTAGAAAGCTACCAGATGACGATGGACGATCTGTTAGAGGCGCGGATCGGGATTGCTCGTTATTTCACCTATATCGTGACCAAACAGATCAAGGGTGGGGGCCTCCCGCCGCTGCATCTATTTGCAGACTAAATTGTGGGTCTAGTGCGCGTTTTGCAGCTGAATCATCTGCGGCATCAGTGAATTTCACATCCTGCCTCGGGCAATTCGCGGGCACTATCGCGCGACTCTACCCGATAGGAATGACGATGCTGACGAACGACCAACTGGCCCAATGGGACCGCGAGAACTTTTTCCACCCCTCGACCCATCTGGCCCAACACGCCCGCGGCGAAACCCCGACCCGCATTATCAAAACCGCGAGCGGCTGCCACATCGTAGACCGTGACGGCAAAAAGCTCCTTGATGCGTTTGCTGGCCTCTATTGCGTGAACGTTGGCTACGGTCGTCAGGACATCGCCGAAGCGATTGCCGATCAGGCGCGCGAATTGGCTTATTACCACGCCTATGTTGGTCATGGGACTGAGGCATCGGTTACCCTGTCGAAAATGGTGCTCGACCGTGCGCCGGACCACATGTCCAAGGTCTACTTTGGCCTGTCGGGGTCGGATGCCAACGAGACGAACATCAAACTCGTTTGGTATTACAACAACATCCTCGGTCGCCCCGAAAAGAAAAAGATCATCTCGCGCTGGCGTGGTTATCACGGCTCTGGCCTGATGACGGGATCGCTGACGGGCCTTGGTCTGTTCCATGCGAAATTCGATCTGCCGCTCGAACAAGTCATTCATACCGAGGCGCCGTATTACTTCCGCCGTCCTGACGTCAACATGACCGAAGAGCAGTTCACCGCGCATTGCGCCGCCGAACTCGAAGCGCTGATCGAACGCGAAGGCGCGGACACCATCGCGGCCTTTATCGGTGAACCTGTCATGGGCACAGGCGGCATCGTCCCACCGCCTGCTGGCTATTGGGCTGCTATTCAGGCTGTTCTGGAAAAGCACGACATTCTGCTGATCGCGGACGAGGTCGTCACCGGCTTTGGCCGTTTGGGGTCCATGTTCGGCTCGCACCACTACGACCTGAAACCTGACCTGATCACGATCGCCAAAGGTCTGACGTCTGCCTATGCGCCTCTGTCTGGCTCGATCGTCTCGGATCGTATGTGGAAAGTGTTAGAGCAGGGCACCGACGAAAACGGTCCCATCGGTCACGGTTGGACATACTCTGCGCACCCGATTGGCGCGGCTGCAGGCGTGGCAAACCTCAAATTGCTAGATGAATTGAACCTCGTTCAAAACGCTGGCGAAATGGGTGCCTATCTGAACGCCCAGATGAAATCTGCCGTGGCGGATCACCCGAATGTCGGCGAAGTTCGCGGCGAAGGGATGCTCTGCGCGGTAGAGTTCGTGGCTGACCGTGATAGCCGCACCTTCTACGATCCATCGCAGAAAATCGGCCCGTCGCTCTCTGCTGCCATGGCGTCGCGTGGTGTGATTGCGCGTGCGATGCCCCAAGGCGACATCCTCGGCTACGCGCCGCCGTTCTGCCTGACCAAAGACGAGGCAGATACCATCGTCGCGGCCACCGTCGACTCGATCAAAGAAGTGCTCGGTTAAAACGACAACGGGCCGCAGTTCGCTGCGGCCCTTTTCGTTAAAGCGGGATCGTCATCCCGTCGGTCCCGACAAACAGCGGCCCGCTGTAGTGTGGTGTGATCTCTGCGTGCCAATCTTCCAAGGTGAAATCAGGATCGTCGCTCGGGATCAGGTGATTTAGGGCGAGTTGTTTCACCCCTGCCGCCGTCGCGATTTTAGCCACCTCAGCCGCAGGCGAATGTGACCGTTCAAGGTGCACCCTCAGACGGTCGTCACCATTCCCAACCCGTTTGCACAGGGCATCAATGCCCGCGCTCAGCATCGCTTCATGAACGAGGAGGTCGGTATCTTTGGCAAAGTCGATCATCATGTCGATTGGCGCCGTATCACCTGAAAGCGTCGTCGATTTCCCGTCACCCGCCATACGCAGGGCAAAGCTGTCGATAAGAGGCGGATGCTCATTGCGGATCGCCTCGACCGTTACGCTGCCGATTGCAAACTGCCCGGCATCGAGCAGCCGAATATCGGCCAATGGCTCTAGCGCTGGGCGGCCTTCATCCGCGATCCGCAGGGAAATATCGGCCTCCATCGAGGCAAGGAACCCCTGCCAATAGGCGGTCAGACCTGCGGGGCCGTAGATCGGCACGGCGCGCTTTAGCCCAGCGGTCCATGCCGTGTGCATCAGTGGTCCCAACTCTAGATAATGGTCGGAATGCATATGCGTCACGATAATCGCATCGAGGTCGGTCAGCGCGACACCCGCATCGCAAACCGCCCGCGATACACCAAGACCCGCATCAACGAGGATCACTTGCCCCGCCAACCGCACAAGGATCGAGGTCGGCATCGGGGTTCCAGGTCTGATCGCAGGACCGCCCTTGGTCCCGAGGAGAGTGACGCAATTGTCCATGCTATAGCCCTTGTGAAAAGGGCGGCCCGAAAGCCGCCCGATATCCTTAGATCGTGTCTTTGTAGTTCACGTTCTTAATGTCATCACCCGGCGCGGATTTTTCGCGCCGCACGATCAAACGGTTGATCGCGTTGATGTAGGCCTTGGCCGACGCAACCACAGTGTCCGTATCTGCCGACTGACCTGTCGCAATACGACCATCCTCTTCGAGCTTGACCGAAACGGTGGCCTGCGCGTCCGTTCCTTTGGTCACAGCGTGCACCTGATACAGGTCCAAACGGCCACCATGCGGGAAAATCGCCTTAACCGCATTGAACGTTGCATCAACCGGACCATCGCCCGTCGCGTGAACCGATTTCTCTTCGCCACCAACCAGCAGGGTCAGGTCAGCGGTCTGCGGACCCTCGGTGCCGCAAACAACGCGGAGCGATTTGAACTTGATATGGTCCTCGACAGTGTCGTTCTGACGGATCAGAGCCACGATATCGTCGTCGTAGACTTCTTTCTTGCGGTCAGCGAGGTCTTTGAACCGCACGAACAGGTCGTTTAACTGGTTGTCGGCCATATCAAAGCCGAGCGTTTCCAGTTTCGCCCGCAGTGCCGCACGGCCAGAGTGTTTGCCCAGCGGCAGCGAGGTGCCAGCCAAACCTACGTCCTCTGGGCGCATGATCTCGAACGTTTCTTTGTTCTTCAGCATGCCGTCTTGGTGGATGCCAGATTCATGCGCAAAGGCGTTCTTACCAACGATCGCTTTGTTGAACTGCACAGGGAAACCCGACGCGGTCGCAACGCGGCGCGAGATGTTCATGATCTTCGTGGTATCAACACCTGTGGTGTAAGGCATGATGTCGTTCCGCACTTTGAGCGCCATCACGACTTCTTCCAACGCGGTGTTACCTGCGCGTTCGCCCAGACCGTTGACGGTGCATTCGATCTGACGTGCACCACCAGCCACAGCCGCCAGCGCGTTCGCCGTCGCCATGCCAAGGTCGTTGTGGCAGTGCGTCGCAAAGATCACGTCATCTGCACCCGGAACGGTCTCGATCAAGCGTTTGATCAGGTCCGCGCTTTCCATCGGGGCGGTGTAGCCCACGGTGTCAGGGATGTTGATCGTGGTCGCACCTGCTTTGATCGCGATTTCGATCACGCGGCAGAGGTAATCCCACTCTGTGCGGGTCGCATCCATCGGGGACCACTGGACGTTGTCGCAGAGGTTCCGCGCATGGCTGACCGTTTCGTGGATCTTATCCGCCATCTCATCCATGGTCAGGTTCGGGATCGCACGGTGCAACGGCGAGGTGCCGATGAACGTGTGAATACGGCCCGAGCCTGCGTGCTTGATCGCTTCAGCGCAGCGATCAATGTCTTTAAAGTTCGCACGTGCCAGACCGCAGATCGTCGAATTCTTCGAACGCTGAGCGATTTCGGATACAGCGCGGAAGTCACCCTCGGATGCGATGGGGAAGCCAGCTTCGATAATATCGACACCCATATCGTCGAGCAGCTCTGCGATTTCGAGCTTCTCTTCGTGGGTCATGGTAGCGCCGGGCGACTGTTCGCCGTCACGCAGGGTTGTGTCGAAAATCAACACGCGGTCTTTGGTCATGTCATAATTCCTTGTCTGTCCTTAGCTTTTTGTCCCGACGCTAAGACACCCCTGAGCGGTCGCGCCGGAAGGCACGCTCAGAGGCTGCTAAGGAGTAGAAGGGCGCACGAGGACGACGCACCGCAAATGCGGGCAGTCTGAGTGATATGATCCAAGCGCGTCATGGGGCGGGACTATACCCATGATTCCCGCGAGGGAAAGAGCGTTTTTGCCCGTTTTTGCTCTGGCTCATTGAATGGTCGTGTTTTGGTCGGGGAAAACTGGACAGTGGGGCAGGGGAGGCTAGTTCTGGCGCATGAAACGAAACCTAATCATTGGCGCCTCAGGAGGCATAGGCCGCGCGTTTTGCGATGTAGTTGATGGCGAGGTCATCAGCCTATCGCGTCGTGACAATGGTCTGGACGTGACCGACCCTGCTTCGGTCGATCGTGTTCTGGGTGCCATTGAGGGGCCTTTTGATCGCGTGATCGTCGCCGTGGGTATCCTCGCCCCCAACGGTGCAGCGCCAGAAAAATCCCTGTCGGCCATTGATGCGCAGACGATGGCGCAGGTTTTTGCGGTGAACACGATTGGCGTGGCGCTGGTCCTGCAGCAGGTTCCCCGACTGCTTGCCCCAGCGGGTCGGGTTGGTGTGCTCTCCGCGCGGGTTGGGTCGATTGGGGACAACGGATTGGGCGGCTGGCATTCCTACCGCGCATCGAAGGCCGCCGTGAACCAGATCATTCGTGGCACGGCGTTGGAACTGAAACGAACGCACAAAGGTTCAGTCGTCCTCGCCCTTCACCCTGGGACCGTCGATACGCCGTTCACCGCTAGCTATGCCGCAAAGAAACTGTCGCCGACGGATTCTGCCGCTGCACTACTCTCCGTCCTCGACGGGGCAGGGGCAGACCAAACAGGGTCGTTCTACGATTTCAACGGGGCGACCGTGCCGTGGTAAAGCTCGTTCTCGTTTTGGGTGACCAACTTTCGCCGACCCTCTCTGCCCTGCGCGAAGCAGATAAGTCCCGCGATGTCGTCGTCATGGCCGAAGTCATGGGCGAGGCAACCTACGTCACCCACCACCCCAAAAAGATCGCCCTGATCTTTGCCGCGATGCGCAAGTTCGCGGACCGTCTAAGGGCTGAGGGCTGGCAGGTGGACTACATCACTCTGGATGATCCCGAAAATGCGGGCAGCATCGCTGGGGAACTGCTGCGGCGCGCCTCCGAACACAACGCTGCCGAAGTGATTGCGACCCAATCGGGCGAGTGGCGACTGATCTCAGCGCTCGAAGATCTGCCAATCCCAGTGCACCAGTTCCCTGATGACCGTTTTCTCGCCTCTCACCGTGATTTCGAGGATTGGGCAGAGGGCCGCAAGGCGCTGCGGATGGAGTATTTCTACCGCGATATGCGCCGCAAAACAGGACTTTTGATGGAGGGCGATCAGCCCGCAGGCGGTCAATGGAACTACGACCACGATAACCGCAAACCCGCGCCCGATGCCGTCGATTTCAGCGGACCGTTGCGGTTTGAACCAGATGCGATCACGGCAGAGGTTCTGAACCTCGTCGAAGACCGCTTTGGTCAGAACTTTGGCGATCTACGCCCGTACTGGTTCGCGACCGACGCCCAGCAGGCTCAAACCCAACTCGATCACTGGATCGCGCTGGGCTTGCCGAAATTCGGTGACTTCCAGGACGCCATGCTGACGGGGCAAAAGTTCCTCTGGCACTCGATCATCTCGATGTATCTCAACATCGGCCTCTTGGACCCGCTTGAGGTCTGCAAACAAGCCGAAGCCGCCTATCGCAGCGGCACCGCGCCGCTCAACGCGGTGGAGGGGTTCATTCGTCAGATCATCGGCTGGCGGGAATATGTGCGGGGCATCTATTTCCTGCACGGCCCCGACTACATGACCCGCAACGCGCTGGGCCATGATCGTAAACTGCCGTGGCTCTACTGGGGCGGCGAGACAAAGATGCACTGCATGTCTCAGGCCGTCGAACAAACCCGTACAGAGGCCTATGCCCACCATATCCAACGGCTCATGGTGACAGGCAACTTTGCGCTCTTGGCGGGGGTCGATCCACATCAACTGCACGAATGGTATCTGGCCGTTTATGCCGACGCCTTTGAATGGGTCGAGGCCCCGAACACCATCGGGATGAGCCAGTTTGCCGACGGTGGTGTGATCGCGTCCAAACCCTACGTGAGCAGCGGCGCCTATATCGACCGAATGTCAGACTACTGCGGATCGTGTCACTACAAGGTCAAAGACAAAACGGGCGACACCGCTTGTCCGTTCAACTTGCTATACTGGCATTTCCTCATTCGTCACCGCGACCGTTTTGCTGGCAATGCCCGGATGGGGAACATGTATCGCACATGGGACCGAATGGACGACACGCGCAAGGAAACCGTTCTAGCTGATGCGGAAACGTGGCTCGCCCGACTGGACGCGGGCGAGGTCGTTTAATTCGCGGGCGCTTCGGGTGCTGCGTCTGGGGTGGCCTCGGCGGGGGCCTCTGGCGCACCTGTCGCAACATCACCCGCAGGGGCGGCATCATCGCGGGTCACGTAGAGGTCCTGATCCCAGTTCCCGCTTTCGATCTGTCCCGAGGCATAGCGCATCGTGCCATCCCCCTGACGCCGACCCGCAACAAAGGTGCCCTGATAAATATCGCCGTTCGAGTAGGTCGCGACCCCTTGGCCGGAAATCTCGCCGTTCTGCCATTCACCTTCGTAGGTAAAGCTCTCGTCGGCTTCGGTGGCGGGGTTGTCGGGGATGGTGATCTTGCCCTGTCCATGGCGCTGGCCGTTCTCAAAGTGGCCAAAGTAGACGGACCCGTCGGCATAGGTTGCGGTGCCAATCCCATGGCGTTGACCGTTTGCCCACTCACCGTCGTAGGAATAGCCGTCGCCATAGCGCATTACGCCGCGACCGTGGTTTTTTGCGTTCTTGAATTCGCCCTCGTAGACGAGACCAGAGGCATAGGTGGCAATGCCTGTTCCCTCGATCACGCCATCGACCCAACCGCCGACATAGGTCGAGCTGTCTGGATAGGTGATTTTGCCTTCGCCATTGGGTAGGTCGTTTGCGAACTGCCCTTCGTAGACAGAACCGTCTGGGTAGAGCACTTTGCCCTGACCAGACATCGCGCCACCTTCCCAGCCGCCGACATAGACGTAGCCGTCCGTCCCGCGGAACGTGCCCTGACCGTGGCGACGATCATCGTGGAAACCGCCCTGATAAATATCACCGTTGGCGTAGGTCACAGTGCCCGTGCCTTCGCGGTGACCTGCGACCAGATCGCCCTCGTAAATGTCGCCGTTCGGCTGGACTAGTCGACCGATGCCCTCGATCTGACCAGCGACCCATTTGCCCTCGTAGATGGTGCCGTCCTGCATCAGCAGCTTACCGTCACCTTCGCGGTCATCACGGGCCAGCTGGCCCTCATAGATCGTGCCGTCGGGATAAGTGATCGTGCCAGAGCCTTCTTTGACGCCGTTCACCCACTGGCCCGCATAGCTGTAGCCGTTCGGGCTGCGCATTGTGCCTGTGCCGTGGTGCATCGCGTTGCGGAATTCGCCCTCGTAGATGACACCGTTTGCATAAGTGGCGATGCCGCTGCCGGTGATATTGCCATCGACCCAGTCGCCCTCATAGACGCCACCATCGGCAAAGGTGATCTTGCCTGTGCCGCTCGGCTTACCTTCGGCGAATTCGCCCTCATAGACGGAGCCATTGGGGAAACGCGCAACGCCATTGCCTTGGATGCGGCCTTCGACCCAATCACCGTTGTATTCATAGCCATTGGGCAGGCGATACATCCCTGTCCCGTGCTGTTTGCCGTTCAGGAATTCGCCTTCGTAGACGCCGCCATCCTCATATTGCTTGGTCTGGACGTCCTGCGCCACGGCCCCTGTCATCGACAGAACCAAAACTGCACCGCCCCATAGCGCCCGATTGCGAGTCATCGTTAACTTTCCCTATTCCAGCCCGCGCGATGCTAATAGAGCCCGCCCGCCGATACAACGGTCTAGGGGGGATTGGGCCGCAATCCGCTTTCCCTTAGCGTGGGTTCTGGTAAACCTGTCGTGAGTTAGCGCACAGGACACCGATGACCGACACATTCCGCATCACGATGGCCCAATTGAACCCCACCGTTGGGGATGTCGAAGGCAACGCCGCCAAGGCCAAAACCGTTTGGGACACCGCCCGCGCGGCTGGATCGCAGATGGTCGCTCTGCCAGAGATGTTCATCGCGGGCTATTCGACCCAAGACCTCGTGATGAAACCTGCGTTCCAGCAAGCCTGCTATGATCGCATTGTCGCTCTCGCTGCGGAATGCGCGGATGGCCCGATGATCGGGATCGGTGGGCCATTGGCGGAAAACGGACGGCTCTATAACGCCTATTTCATCCTCAAGGATGGTAAGATCGCAGCGCGCCAGCTGAAACACTTCCTGCCCAACTACAACGTCTTTGACGAAGTGCGTCAGTTCAATCGTGGCGCCATTCAGGGGCCGTATGATGCTGGCCCCCTGCGGATCGGATCGCCAATTTGCGAGGACGCTTGGTTCCCCGACGTGGCCGAAGCCATGGTCGAAAGCGGTGCCGAACTCCTCGTCGTGCCGAACGGATCGCCCTACTACCGTGGAAAATTCGACCGCCGTATAAACACGATGGTCGCCCGTGTGATCGAAAACGATGTGCCGATGGTCTACGTGAACACCGTCGGCGGTCAGGATGATCAAGCATTCGACGGCGGATCGTTTGTGCTGAACCGTCACGGCAAACTCGCCGTCCAATTGCCATTGTTCGAAGAGGCCGTGGCCCACGTCGATTTCCACCGCACCGAGGACGGCTGGGAAGCCGCCGAAGGCCCCAAGGCTACCTTTGGCGATGCGTGGGAACAGGACTATCACGCGATGGTCACGACGCTCCGCGATTACATGCGCAAAACGGGATTCAAAAAGGTGCTGCTTGGCCTTTCGGGCGGGATCGACTCTGCCATCGTTGCGACCATCGCCGTTGACGCGATCGGTGCCGAAAACGTGCGCTGCGTGATGCTGCCCTCTGAATACACCTCGCAAGGATCGCTCGACGATGCCGAAGACATCGCGAACCGTCTGGGTGTCCACTACGACTATGTGCCGATCAAGCAGGGCCGCGATGCGATCACCGAAACGCTGGCGCCACTTTTTGCGGGCCGCGACGCTGACCTGACCGAAGAAAACATCCAGTCGCGCCTCCGTGGCCTGCTGCTCATGGCGCTGTCGAATAAATTCGGGGAAATGCTGCTGACGACGGGCAACAAATCCGAGGTCGCTGTGGGCTATGCCACGATCTATGGCGATATGAACGGCGGCTATAACCCGATCAAAGACCTCTACAAAACGCGCGTCTTTGAAACCTGCCGCTGGCGCAACGCCAACCACCGCCCGTGGATGAATGGCCCCGCAGGCGAGGTGATCCCCGTTTCAATCATCGACAAACCGCCAAGTGCCGAACTCCGTCCCGACCAAAAGGACGAAGACAGCCTGCCGCCCTACGACATCCTCGATGCGATCCTCGAAGGTCTGGTCGATGACGAAGCCAGCGTTGCCGACCTCGTCGCCAAAGGCTTCGACCGTGATGTGGTGAAGAAAGTAGAGCATCTGCTCTACATCAGCGAATACAAACGTTTCCAATCGGCACCGGGTACGCGCCTGACGAAACGGGCGTTCTGGCTGGACCGCCGCTACCCCATCGCAAACCGTTTCCGCGATAACGCATAATTACGTCGCTTTCCGTCCTGCATGTCGGAAAGCGAACAGACCCCAGACCGTTCGCGCCTAAATGACCGTCCATTCAGTAAAGGAATGGACGACCATGATCACTGTGCACACGGTGCCCGACGCTTTTTCAATCGAAGACTGCGACCGCATTCTCGATCTGGTGCGCTCTGCGCCTGCGAAGGACGCGAAACTTGTCGGGCGTGAGCAGAACCACAACCTGCGCCGCGCCGATCTCGTTTGGCTCGATGATGTTGAGGGCGCGGATTGGGTGATGAATCGCATCATCGATGTCGTGCGCGTGGCCAATCGGGATGCCTATGGCTTTGATCTCACCGACTTTTCCGAAAGCCCGCAGGTCGCCCGCTATGGTGCCGAACGCGAAGGGCATTTTACATGGCATTCCGACATTGGCGACGGTCGTGTGGCGTCCAAACGCAAGCTGACCATGGTCGCGCAACTGTCCGAACCCGAGGATTACGAGGGCGGCGCGCTAGAGGTCATGCCGTCAAACGCCGTGATCACCGCGAATAAGGCACGCGGCGCCGTCACGATGTTCCCGTCGTATCTGCTGCACCGCGTGACACCTGTCACCAGTGGTGAACGCTACTCGCTCACCATCTGGGCTCACGGACCCGCGTTCCGCTAATTAATCGAGGGGTTGGCCCAGCGCGGCCAGCCCCGCATTCACCCGCGCAGTTTCTTCAGCCGTCAGAGTGCGGGCACGGGGATAGCGCGGTGCCTCGCGATCATTCAGGATCGGCCCCCAATTGTGGGTCGTATCAAAGAAGTGATCCGCCCCTTCGTCGCCAAAGACCCGCAGGTACCCCTGAACAACCACGTCCAGATAGGACAACAGGATCGGGCGTGTGACGGGTTCGAGGTAATGCGCAGCGTCGACCTCATACACAGCGGTCGATTGCACCGCGCCGTCGATCAAATGGGTCACGTCGCGGCGCAGATATCCGCTTTCCCGTTCATCCAGCGCCGCCCAATCCGCATTAGGCACCGCCGCCGTCACGCCGAGCAAGGTCGTGCGGTCACAGGGTTCTACCGATAGAAACGCAGGCTCTTGGATTTGCGTATGCCGCCACACGCGACGCCATCCCCGCAGCTTGGCAGGTTTGGGGTCGGGATAGGTATGGGTGGTCAGGTTTACGAGGCTGCCATAGCCGAAAAAGCGCGGGTGGGTCATGCGAATATCCGTCGTCATCGTCCCCGCACCATTATCGCGTTCAGGATAAAGAGGCGAGGGGCTACTGAGACTCACTCTTGAGGATGCCGCGGTAGGTATAGCTCGGTTTGATTGCGCCAGCGGGTTCGTCGACAAAGTTGGGGTCTTGCGGCAGACATCCCGCACCACAAACCTGATAGGCCATCATCTCAGAGCTATCGATATACCAAAGACGCCCACCGGGTGTCGCGACCCAGCCGTCGATACCAGAGTCCTCGTCTGATTCCATATCGGTCGAGGACGGCAGTTCGGAATTGTAGTCAGGGTTATACGTGCTGTGCGTGTGAAACGAGGCGATCACATCCATCTTGGCTGGCCAAGTCGGCAGATAGCAGGCCGCTTCTTCACCGCGATTGATCCGTGTGGTCATCAGCTCGCCATCGGGCCCATAGCCCAAATACCCGCATAACTCGCGGTTCGCGGCAAATGACTGCTCTTGGATTTTTTCAAAGATTTTGATGACGAACGCGAATTCCGCACCATCAGGTGCTTCGGCGTGTGCAGTCATACTGGTCGCGCATAGGATGCATGCGGCTGCTTTTAAAAATCTCATGGGCGCGAGCATCCCCGCACCCATGATTCCAATCAAGTCCGAATAAACGGCAGATTAGAGAATGGTGATGTTGATCGCGGATTCGCGACCATCACGGCCAGCCTGAAGTTCGAATTCGACTTTCTGGTTTTCGTTCAGACCAGTGAGGCCCGAGCGCTCTACTGCCGAAATGTGAACGAAAATGTCTTTTGCGCCGCCATCAGGGGCGATAAAGCCGTAGCCTTTGGTGGTGTTGAACCATTTCACGGTGCCGGTAGCCATCGTGATGTCTCCTGTTTTAGTAACCCGCTCGCGGAATTGCAGCGGAGCCGGCTCGTCAGAACGTGATCGAAGAACTGAGCCGGATTCGGAGACAGTGTCGATAAGTAGTAACTCGCGTCCTTTATGATGGGGTCCTCTCCTTAAATAATCAAGCTTTGCGTGAGGCCCACTTGACAGTTGGCGCAGTCTAGCAACATGTAGCGCAGCTTTGTTCGTCATGGTCGTGTTACATGTCCAAACAGTCCCCCTGAGTCTGATCGCAAATGGCTTGCCGCCGGCGGGGCGGTATTCCTTGTTTGGATGCGATCATGGCACCTTTGCTTACGTCTTCTGGTGATTTGGCGGCTGACCGCCGTTTGTCTTATGCCGACGCTCTCTTGGCGGAGGGCGATGCGCGCGCGGCGGCTGACCTGATGCACGAAACCATGCCGACAGTCCCGATGTGGACGGCGGGATGGATGCGTTTGGGTGAAATGGCCGATGCGGCGGGTGATGCGGCCTTGGCCCAAGAGGCCTACGCCCAAGCCCTCGCCACTGACCCGTCTGACCGTTTTGGTGCGACGTTGCGGTTGGATTTGCACCGCGCGGTCCCTCTGGCAGAACGCGTTCCTGCGGCGCATGTCGAGGCTCTGTTCGACGACTATGCCCCTCGGTTTGAGGCCTCTCTCGTTGGGGCGCTGGGCTATTGCGGGCCAGACCGCATTTCAGAGGCGCTCTCGGGTCCGCTTGGCCGCGTTCTCGACCTTGGCTGCGGGACGGGCCTGATGGGCGCTGCAATTGTGGGGCGCTACGAATGGTTGGGTGGCTATGACCTCTCCGCGCGGATGCTCGCGCAGGCCAAAGACAAAGCGATCTATGACCACCTCGAACAGCGCGACCTCGCCACATTGATGGTAGACGGCACCCGCTATGACACGATCATCGCGGCGGATGTGTTCATCTATATCGGCACGTTGGAGCGGATCATCGGCTGGGTCGCAGCATCCCTGACCGACACGGGCCGCTTTGCCTTTACCGTCGAAGTCCACGACGGGGAGGGCGTCAAACTCCAGCCATCTCACCGCTACGCCCATTCGGAACAGTATATTCGTTCGCTCTTAGATGTTGCGGGGTTCAGGGATGTTCAATTGTCCCAAACCACCCTTCGCCAAGATCGCGGAGAACCGATTGCCGCGCTCATCGTAACGGCCAACGCACCGTTACGAACATCCGACCGCGAAGGCGAGGCCGATGAAACCATGGCCTAAGGGGCTTGCATCTTTACCTCGCAAACATATATGGTTTTTGAGATATATGGAAGGAGGCACCGATGGCTGGCCTGAAAATGACCTGTTTCGATTGTGGACAGGTGAACCGCGTTCCCGACGACAAACTGACCGCTGGTCCGAAATGTGCCACCTGCGGGACCAAACTCATGTCGAATAAGGCGATCGAGATCGACCTCAAGACACTTCAGAAAGCGGCGAAAACCGATGATGTCCCTTTGGTCGTCGACTTCTGGGCACCATGGTGCGGACCCTGCCGCATGATGGCGCCAGAGTTTTCAAAGGCCGCTTCTGAATTGTCATGCAAGGCGCGACTGGTGAAGGTCAACACCGAGATGCACCAAACCGCGAGCCCGAAATTCGGGATCCGCGGCATTCCCACGATGGTGAAATTCGCCAAGGGCAAAGAGGTCAAACGCCAGTCGGGTGCCGTTCCAGCATCCGCGATTATTACGTGGGCGTCGACCTAAGGTCTGATTGGCAGATCAGAGAGTGGTATTCAGGCGGCGTTCGGCATGGTCGGTCGCCAGCCACACCAATGGAATCGCAATGCCTGCGATCATGTAGAGCGCAAACGAAGCCATCAGGCTCAGGTCCAAGAATACGAGACCTGCACAGGCAGCGAGCAGGCCGATAAAACTTCCAGCGATAAAAGCGACAAACGCCATTTGAGTACCTCAACACACGGGGATCAGCAGCGATCCGACACTCAGGCTTAACGCCGTCAAAGTTGGTGCGTCTTGTTGGCTTATTCCTCTGTTTACCGACCCTATCCTTTGGAGCACGTCTCAACGTGACACCTGTTGCAGGAACATGACACATCTGTGTTCGAATCCTGAAAGGCGGGGCTGAAGCGCCTGAATTTCGGGCAATTTTGATTCGTTGCTGATTACTTGGTTGATAGAAAACTTCTATCAAATGACGGCTTATCGATATTGTTTTCCGTGATCACTTCAACGAGTGTCTGGTAAACTTTCGGAGCCCGCTATGACACAAGCCCAGCCCACGCCAGAGGCGATAGGCGAAACCATCGCCCGCCATCTTCACCTCGAAGGCCCGCTTTTGCCGATTCTGCATGATTTGCAGCATGAATTCGGCTTTATCCCTGAAACTGCCGTTCCCCTGATCGCTGCCGAACTGAACATCGGTCGCGCCGAAGTGCATGGCGTGGTCAGCTTTTACCACGATTTCCGCGATGCCCCTGCGGGCAAGCATGTCGTGAAAATCTGTCGCGCTGAGGCGTGCCAGTCGGTTGGCGCAAATGCCCTGTCCGATCACGCTCTGGCAAAATTGGGCGGCGACTGGCACATGACGACGCCGAACGGCAATATCACGATTGAACCTGTGTATTGCCTTGGCCTCTGCGCCTGTGGTCCTGCTGTTCTGGTCGATGATCAGCTCGAAGGTCGCGTTGATGCGGCTCGTATGGATGAAATCCTGGCGGAGTGCGGCGCATGAAAATCTATATTCCTCGTGACGCAGCCGCCAAAGCTCTCGGCGCTGAACGTATCGTCAAAGCAGTAGAGGCAGAGATCAAAGAGCGCGGCATCGACGCGCAGATTATCCGCAATGGCTCCCGCGGGATGATCTGGCTCGAACCGCTGGTCGAGGTTGAAACCGCCGAAGGTCGCGTGGGCTATGGCCCTGTGACCGTTGCTGACGTCAAAGCGATCTTTGAAGGTGACAGCGACAAGGCGCTGGGCGATGTGGAACAGATCCCGTTCTTTGCCGCGCAAACCCGCCTGACCTTTGCCCGCGTTGGTAAAATCGACCCGCTGTCCCTGTCCGACTACGAAGCCCACGGTGGCCTCGTCGGTCTGCGCCGCGCAATCTCCATGTCCGCCGAGGCGATGGTGGACGAAGTGAAAACCTCTGGCCTGCGTGGTCGCGGTGGCGCTGGCTTCCCGACAGGGATCAAATGGGACACCGTGCGCATGGCGCATTGCGAAAAGAAATACATCGTTTGCAACGCCGACGAAGGCGACAGCGGTACCTTTGCGGACCGCATGATCATGGAAGGCGACCCCTTCACCCTAATCGAAGGCATGATCATCGCGGGTCTCGCGACGCATGCGACCAAAGGGTTCGTCTACATTCGTTCGGAATACCCTGATGCCATCGAACAGATGGAAGCGGCCTGTGCGATTGCTCGTGATGCGGGCGTTCTGGGCAATGTGCTGAACTCTGGCCACCAGTTCGACATCGAAATCCGTGTGGGCGCTGGCGCTTATGTCTGTGGCGAGGAAACCTCGCTCCTCAACAGCCTTGAGGGCAAACGCGGCACCGTTCGCGCGAAACCGCCGCTCCCTGCGCTGCAAGGCTTCATGGGCCGTCCGACCGTTGTAAACAACGTCATTTCTTTGGCGACTGTTCCTGTGATCTTTGAAAAGGGTGCGCAGCACTACGCGGACTTCGGCCTTGGTCGTTCGAAAGGCACCATGCCGATCCAGATCGCAGGCAACGTGAAATTCGGCGGTCTGTTTGAAACTGCGTTCGGTATGCCACTCGGCGATCTCGTGAACAAAATCGGTGGCGGCACCGCCTCTGGTCGTCCTGTCAAAGCCGTTCAGGTTGGCGGCCCTCTCGGCGCCTATATGCCTGTGTCCAAATTCGACACGCCCTTTGGCTATGAGGACTTCGACCAAAAGGGCGGCCTGATCGGTCACGCCGGTATCGTTGTGTTCGACGACACTGCCGATATGCTCGGCATGGCGCGATTCGCGATGGAGTTCTGCGCGGTTGAAAGCTGCGGTAAATGCACCCCTTGCCGTATCGGTGCGGTGCGCGGCGTAGAAACCATCGACCGTATTGCGGCGGGCGATAACGCGGCCGTCGAAATCCTGACTGATCTTTGTGAGACAATGAAAGACGGGTCGCTCTGCGCGCTCGGCGGGTTCACCCCGTTCCCCGTCATGTCTGCACTGCAAAATTTCCCTGAAGAATTCTCGACCGCGAAGGAGGCCGCAGAATGAAGGACTTTATTATCCCGTGGACCGATGATCGCGATCTCGGCACCCCTGCTGTAAAATCTGACAAGACCGTCACCATCACCGTCGACGGATTTGAAGTCACCGTTCCCGAAGGCACCAGCGTGATGCGTGCCTCTGCACTGGCGGGCATCGACATTCCGAAACTCTGCGCGACTGACAGCGTTGAAGCGTTCGGTTCGTGCCGTCTGTGCGTTGTGGAAATCGAAGGTCGTCGTGGCACGCCCGCATCCTGCACCACCCCCGTTGCAGCTGGCATGGTCGTTCACACCCAATCGTCCAAGGTTCAGAAAATCCGCAAAGGCGTGATGGAGCTTTATATCTCCGATCACCCTCTGGACTGTCTGACCTGTGGTGCGAACGGCGACTGTGAACTTCAGGACATGGCGGGCGCTGTTGGCCTGCGTGATGTGCGCTATGAAGCGGTCGAAACCCACTTCAAAGCCAAAAACACCAGCGGCGAAGCCAACCCGCAGTGGTTGCCCAAAGACGACAGCAACCCGTATTTCACCTACGATCCGTCGAAGTGTATCGTGTGCTCGCGTTGCGTTCGTGCCTGTGAAGAAGTGCAGGGCACCTTTGCACTCACCATCGAAGGCCGTGGTTTCGACAGCCGCGTGTCCGCTGGCGCGTTGAACGACACCTTCCTGTCGTCCGACTGCGTATCCTGTGGTGCCTGCGTTCAGGCCTGCCCGACCGCGACCCTGCAGGAAAAATCCGTGATCGAAATGGGCACACCGACCCGTTCCGTTATCACGACCTGCGCCTATTGCGGCGTGGGCTGTTCGTTCAAGGCAGAGATGCGCGGTGACGAACTCGTCCGCATGACGCCATATAAGAACGGCAAAGCGAACCGTGGTCACTCCTGCGTCAAGGGCCGTTTTGCTTACGGTTACGCCACGCACCAAGACCGCATTCTCAACCCGATGATCCGTGACACGATTGATGAACCATGGCGCGAAGTGTCGTGGGACGAGGCGCTGACTTTTGCCGCGACCCGTCTGCGCGGTCTGCAAGAGAAATACGGTCAGAAGTCTATTGGCGTGATTACCTCGTCGCGCTGCACGAACGAAGAGACCTTCCTCGTCCAGAAACTGACCCGCGCTGTGTTCGGCAACAACAACACCGACACCTGTGCCCGCGTCTGCCACTCGCCGACTGGCTATGGTCTGGGTCAGACCTACGGCACCTCTGCTGGCACACAGGACTTTGACTCGGTCGAAGAAACCGATTGTGCGCTGATCATTGGTGCGAACCCGACCGACGGTCACCCCGTTTTCGCCTCGCGCCTGAAAAAGCGTATCCGTCAGGGCGCAAAGCTGATCGTGATCGACCCGCGTCGCACGGACATGGTGAAATCGAACCACATCAAGGCCGACCACCACCTTGCGCTGCGTCCGGGCACCAACGTGGCGATTGTCACCGCGCTTGCGCACACGATCGTAACCGAGGGTCTGATCGACGAAGACTACGTTAAAACCCGCTGCGATTGGGACGAATACCTCGCTTATGCAGAGTTTGTCAGCGATCCGCGCCATTCGCCCGAAGCTGTCGAAATGCTGACAGGCGTGCCTGCGGCAGAGGTTCGTGCGGCGGCCCGCACCTATGCGACGGCTGGCAAGTCCGCGATCTACTACGGCCTCGGCGTGACCGAACACAGCCAAGGCTCGACCACCGTCATCGGTATCGCCAACCTCGCGATGCTGACGGGTAACGTCGGTATCAACGGCGCTGGTGTGAACCCGCTGCGTGGTCAGAACAACGTTCAGGGTTCCTGCGATATGGGGTCGTTCCCGCACGAACTGCCGGGCTACCGCCATGTAAAAAACGCTGATGTCCGCGAAATATTTGAAAAGGCATGGGGCGTTGCGATTGATCCTGAACCGGGTCTGCGTATTCCCAACATGCTCGACGCGGCAGTCGATGGCACCTTCAAGGGCCTCTACTGTCAGGGCGAGGACATCCTTCAGTCCGACCCTGATACCAAACACGTTGCCGCTGGCCTTGCTGCGATGGAATGCGTGATCGTCCATGACTTGTTCCTGAACGAAACCGCGAACTACGCGCACGTCTTCCTGCCCGGTTCTACTTTCTTGGAAAAAGAGGGCACCTTTACCAACGCTGAACGCCGCATCAACCGCGTGCGCAAGGTGATGGCACCGAAGAACGGCTATGCCGACTGGGAAGTCACCCAGATGTTGGCGAACGCGATGGGCGCAGGTTGGACCTACACCCACCCAAGCCAGATCATGGAAGAAATCGCAGCGACCACCCCGTCGTTTGCGAATGTGACCTACGATTTGCTCGAAGAACGCGGTTCGATCCAATGGCCGTGCAACGACAAGTCGCCAGATGGCACGCCTCTGATGCACGTCGACGGCTTTGTCCGTGGCAAGGGCCGCTTGATCGTCACCGAATACGTGGCGACTGACGAAAAAACAGGTCCGCGCTTCCCGCTGTTGCTGACCACAGGTCGTATCCTGTCGCAGTATAACGTGGGCGCTCAGACCCGTCGGACCGCGAACGTTGTCTGGCATGATCAGGACGTTCTGGAAATTCACCCGCATGACGCAGAAGTCCGCGGCGTGAAGGACGGTGATTTCATCAAGCTCGCATCGCGGTCTGGTGAAACGACGCTGAAAGCGCAGATCACGGATCGTGTCTCACCGGGTGTGGTCTACACGACTTTCCACCACCCAGATACGCAGGCGAACGTGATCACCACGGACTTTAGTGACTGGGCGACCAACTGTCCTGAATACAAGGTCACTGCCGTTCAGGTCAGCCCGTCGAACGGTCCGTCCGCGTGGCAAGAGGACTACAACGCGCAGGCCACCGCCTCGCGTCGTATCCTTCCGGCGGCAGAGTGAGCGCGGCGAAATCCATCGCCGGACAAAGCTGGCGGGGCGGGGTGCAGGATATGCACCGCGCCTTGCCCGAAGAAGTGCCTGTGGCCATCGTCTTTAACGGCACAACGCAGGCCGTGATGATGGCGACGCCCGACGCGCTGGACGCCTTTGGGATCGGCTTTGCCCTGACCGAAGGCACCGTCACCAATGCCGATGAGATCGAAAGCCTAGAAGTCATCGAACATGACCAAGGGTTCGAAGTGCGGATGTGGATCGCGGATGCAGCCGCCAAACGAATGGAGGATCGACGTCGGTCGATGATCGGTCCGGTGGGTTGCGGCCTCTGCGGGATCGATAGCCTAGAGCAGGCGATGCGAAAGTTGACAACTGTCAACATTAACAAGACGTTAACCTATTCTGAGGTCAACGCAGCGACCGAAAGCCTCCGCCAGCACCAGCCCTTGCATGACCAGACACGCGCCGTTCATGCAGCGGGGTTCTGGTGCGATGGCATAGTTGCCGTGACCGAAGATGTGGGCCGTCACAACGCCCTCGACAAGCTGATCGGCACCTTGGTGCAGCGCGGTATCGACCCTGCGACGGGCGCGATTGTTCTCACCTCGCGGGTGTCGGTCGATATGGTCCAGAAAACTGTGATCGCTGGTGCGCCGATCCTGATCGCCGTGTCTGCGCCGACCGTGCAAGCGGTTGAGATCGCCGATGCCGCCAACCTGACCATTGCCGCGTTAGCGCGTGGCGATGGCTTTGATGTCTTTACCCATCCTGAACGGATTATCCCCGATGAAGTCTGAAAAAATGGTCTACATGGCGAACCAAATCGCCACTTTCTTTTCCTCGCAGCCTGGCGATGACAAAGCGGACCGCGTTGCCGCGCATATCAAAGATTTTTGGGAGCCGCGTATGCGGGGCCAGTTGAAATCGCACATCGATGCTGGCGGCGAAGGTCTGTCGCCTTTGGCGCTGGACGGTGCAAAGATCGCGACGGCAGAGTAAACTGACCCGTTGAACGTTTTTGTATACCGAGGTATGCAAAGCGCAAGCCTTTCGACTCTCCGAACTTTTGGCGTGCGCTTCTGTGTCTGCAAAAACGATCTTTTCCAATGCTTTACCAATTTCGCTGTCGTTGACGATCGGCGGGATCGGGGGTGGGTTCTTCTACTATTTCCACCTGCCCCTGCCGTGGATGCTCGGCGCGATGATCGCGACATTTGCGGTCGTCATGGGCGGGGCAAAGCTCAAGGCGCCTGCAATGTTGCGGCCCATCGTGATCTCGGTGATCGGGGTCATGCTGGGGTCCGGATTTGACAGCGGCATCCTAGCTGATGCGCGTGCTTGGGCGGTGTCGTTGGCCTTTCTCGGGTTCTACCTCGCGGTCGCATCGGCCATCGTGGTTCCGTTCTACACGCACATTGGTAAGTTCGACCGGACCACCGCGTTTTTCGCGGCGATGCCCGGTGGTGTGAATGACATGATGCTCATCGGTGAGGCGATGGGGGCCGATCCGCGCAAGATCATCCTCGCTCATGCGGCACGAATTCTAGTGACGATTGCGGTGATCGCGTTCTGGTTCCGTGTGGTTCTGGGGTTGAAGGTTGCGGGCTTTGCCATCGAGCCCGTGTCGCTGGGTATGGTGGATGTCGCGATCCTTACGGCCTGTGCTGTGGCGGGCGTCTATCTGGGTGGTTGGCTGCGTTTGCCTGCCGCGCAACTGGTCGGACCGATGATCCTGTCAGCGATTGTGCATATCGTGGGTGTGACCCATTCCGCACCGCCGCCCGTTTTGGTGATCGTCGCGCAGGTGGTTTTGGGCACCGTGTTGGGCTGCCGCTTTGTCGGGGCGCCAAAACCGATGGTGGTGCGGTCGCTTGTTCTGAGCCTCGGTGCGACGCTGCTGACCTTGACCGTCACCTTGGTCTTTGCGGTTCTGTTCCATGGGTTGTTCGGCCAAACGGCAGAGCAGGTGATCCTCGCCTATGCGCCCGGTGGATTGACCGAAATGAGCCTTGTCGCGCTGTCGATGAACGCGGAGGTGGCGTATATCTCGGTTCACCACCTCGCACGGATCGCACTGGTGATCGCCTTCGCGCCCATCGTGATGAAGTGGCTCTTGCGCCGCGGTTAACAAATCCGCGGCAGCTGTTCGCCCACCAACATATCGACAATCCGACTGCCGCCAAAAGCCGTGCGCATGGTGACCATTGGCGCGCCTTCTTTGGCCCGACCGATGATGGTTGCGCCTTTGCCCGTGTCCACGGATCGCATCGCCGCCAGCGCCGCATCCGCATGTTCTGCAGGGACAAAGAGGACGAGCGTTCCCTCATTCGCCAAATACAGCGGATCAAGCCCGAGGATCTCGCAGGTGCCTTTGACCTCTGCCCGAAGGGGGAGCGCGGCCTCGTCGATCTCAATCGCGCAGCCCGCTGCCTCGGCCATTTCGTTGAGCGCAGAGGCAATCCCGCCCCGTGTCGCATCACGGCAGGCCCGGACGGGAACGGCAGTGCAGGTGGCCTCCATCAGGTGGCCCAGTGCGGCGCAATCGGACTGGAGGTCAGAGGACAGCATCATGTCACCCCGCGCAGCGAGGATCGTCGCCCCATGATCACCGAGCACGCCGTTCACGATGGCAACGTCGCCTGCTTGGATCATGTCCGCCCGTAGATCACGTCCCGCTGGGATCACGCCGACGCCCGAGGTGGTGATGAACACCTTGTCGGCAGAGCCACGCCCGACCACCTTTGTGTCGCCCGTGACGATCTTTACGCCTGCCTTGTCCGCTTCGGCCTTCATGCTGGCGACGATACGGCGGAGGAGGGCGATTTCGGTGCCTTCCTCGATGATGAACGCCGCAGAGAGCCAGAGCGGTTTCGCCCCCCCAACGGCCAGATCGTTGACTGTGCCGCAAACGGCGATTTTGCCGATGTCGCCGCCGGGGAATTCGACGGGTGTCACCACGTAACTGTCAGTCGTAAAGGCCAATTGCGCGCCCGTTTCAAGAAGCGCCTCATGGGTCAGACGGGCCTGATCCTCGCGGCTGGTGGGTTCAAAGACCGAGGTGAAAACCTCTGCGATCAGGTCGCGCATGGCTTTGCCGCCGCCACCGTGAGACAGCGTTACTTTGTCGTCGCGCAGGGTCATTCGGCAGGCTCCACAGCGCGGCGTCCGCCGTATTGCCAATAGGCGGCACAGGCGCCCTCGGAACTGACCATCAGCGCGCCCAGTGGCATTTCGGGCGTGCAGCCCTTGCCAAATTGCGGGCAAGCGGTGGGTTTCATGCGGCCCGTCATGACGGCCCCACATTCGCAGTCTTCGGGTTCTTGGACCATACGGGGGCCAGCGGCGTATCCGATGCCAAATTTTTCTTCGGCATCAAACGCTTTGTAGCTGTCACGGATTTTGAGGCCAGAGGCGTCAATCTCGCCCAGCCCGCGCCATTCAAACGAAGGGCGGCGTTCGTAGACATCGTTGATTGCTGCGATTGAAATCGGGTTGCCATGTTCGGGCACGATCCGTGCGTATTGGTTTTCCACCTCGGCGCGGCCATCGCGGATCTGGGTGAGGACCATCAGCACCGATTGCAGAAGGTCCAGCGGTTCAAACCCAGCGACGACAATCGGTTTGCCGTAGTCGCGGGCGATGAAATCATAGGGATGCACGCCGATCACCATCGACACGTGACCCGGCCCGACAAACCCGTCGAGCATCATGTAAGGATCATCCAGCAGCGCCTTGATCGGTTCGGGCACGGTGATGTGGTTGCAGAACACAGAGAAATTCGTCAGCCCATCACGCGCGGCCTGTTGGATCGAGAGCGCGGTCGAGGGCGTCGTTGTTTCGAACCCGAGGCCAAAGAACACGACTTCTTTGTCAGGGTTCCGGCGGGCCAGTTCCAACGCATCAAGCGGGGAATAGACCATGCGAATATCGGCTCCGTCCGCCTTGGCCTGAAGGAGAGACTTTTTCGTTCCCGGCACGCGCATCGCATCGCCAAAGGTCGTGAAAATCACGTTCGGTTTTTCGGCGATCTGCACGCATTCATCGACGCGGGACATTGGCAGGACGCAAACAGGGCAGCCCGGACCGTGGATAAATTCGATGCCTTCGGGCGTTAGCCGATCCAACCCGTAGCGGAAAATCGCGTGGGTGTGGCCGCCGCAGATTTCCATGATGTGGACGGGCTTTTCTTTGGTCGCGCCGATCTGGTTGGTGACCTTTTCGATCTCGGCCAAGAGGGATTTTGCAGCAGTGGGGTCGCGGAATTCTTCGACGTATCTCATTTCGTTTCCTCCAGCGCTTTCGCACCCTCGGCCATCGCCTCAAGCGTCTCTTGGGCCTCGCCCAACCCGCGCAACGCTTCGAGCGTTTTGGCGGCTTCGTCGTCGTCGATAATCGCCATGGCAAAGCCGACGTGGATCAGGGCGTATTGACCGATCAGGTCGTCAGGGTTGCCTGTTAGGACGGGCGCATAGGACACTTCGCGTTTGACACCAGACACATCTGCCATTGCCATCATGCGTGTTGGGTCGGTGATGGCCACGATCTGGCCGGGGATACCTAGGCACATGGCTTAGTCCTCTTCTGCGTTAATGCGGCGGGGCGGGGTGATGCCGTAACGGTCGAGTTTGGCGCGTAGGCCAACCCGTGACAGGCCTAATTCGGTCGCCGCACGGCTTTTGTTCCATTTCAGGCGTGTGAGCGTTTCGCGCAAAATCCGCATTTCGATCAGTTCAACGCGGTCTTTGAGCGTGCCTTCAGAGGTCAGCACCTCTTCGGCGCGACGATCCGCGCCATCCTCTGACGGATCAGCCTGAAGGATATGACGCGAGATCAGTTCAGGGCCGAGCACGGGTTCCTGCGCAAAGATCAACATGCGCGTGACCTCGTTTTCGAGTTCCTTGAGGTTGCCGGGCCAATCGTAGTTTTCCAGAAATTCCAGAGCGGTATCCGCAAGGCCATGCACAGGTTTGCCGTGCGATTGCGCTGCCTCAAATAAGAGGTGCTGCGCCAAAACGGCGATGTCACCGACCCGTGCCCGCAGAGGTGGGATCGACAGTTCAGTGACGGCCAGCGCGTAGAACAGGTCCGAACGGAACAGCCCATCCGCCACCCGCGCCCGTAGGTCACAATGGGCGCCCGTAAGCAGTCGCATGTTCGTCGACAGCGTTTCGTGCCCGCCGATGGGTTGGAAGCTGCCTTCGGTCACGACGCGCAAGAGCGACAGTTGCAGTTCGGGCGACAGGGTTTCGACGCCGTTAAGGAAGAGCGTGCCGCGATCCGCTTTTTGCAAGAGGCCGATCTTGTTCGACTGAAGGCTGGGGATCGCGCCGCGCTTCGCGCCGAACAGCTCGAGCTCGACCATCTCCGACGACATGCCCGCGCAGTTCAGTTCAAAGAACGACCGATCAGAGCGGAGTGAGGTATAATGCATCGCCCGTGCGATCTGAGTTTTGCCGACGCCAGCCTCGCCTGTCAGCAAAACAGGCACGTCGAACGACGCGTATTGGCGGGCGGCAGTCAGAACGGGGTTCAGCGGCGAATTGGGCGACCGCAGGACGTTTTCAAAACCCAGCCCCTCGCGCAGCGCCTTGCGCTGTTTTTCGAGCTTCGATTCCATCGTTTGCCCGAGGTATTTCTGCTCGAGCGACATACGGTCGTTTTCGCGGGACAACTGGAACAGATGGCTCGCGTTTTTGGCGGTCATCAGAAGCTGATCAGGGTGCCACGGTTTGGTAACGAACTGATAGATGCCCGCCTCATTGATGGCGGCGATCATGTCGTTGGTCTCTGTATAGCCCGTGATGATGATCCGCACGGTTTCGGGCCAGCGGTTGCGGACCTCAGACAGAAATTCGACCCCAGTTTTGCCCGGCATCCGCTGGTCGCAAAAGATGACTTGGACGTAGTTGTCCTCCATCAGGGCCAGTGCCTCATCCGCATTGGCCGCGGTCAGACAGTCAAAGTCGTCCTCAAGCGCCATCCGCATAGAGGCAAGGCTATGCGCCTCGTCATCAATCAAAAGAACCGTGGGGAGGGTCATTCTGCGGCCCTCGGTTCGGATTTCGCCGCGAGCCGCGCGGTGAGCCAGCCGATCCACTGGTCCATGCCTTCGCCCGTGCGCGCCGAAACGCGGAGGATTTCGATGGTCGGGTTCACGCGGCGTAGGTTTTCCTCATAGAGGTCGAGGTCCACGTCGCAATGCGGGGCGAGGTCGATTTTGTTCAGGATCGCCACACGGGCGGCGGTGAACATATCGGGATATTTCAGCGGTTTATCTTCGCCCTCGGTGACCGAGAGGATCGCGACCTTGCAGTCCTCGCCCAGATCGAACGAGGCGGGGCAGACGAGGTTGCCGACGTTTTCGATAAAGAGGAACGAGCCTGCCGCGAGGTTCAAATGCTCCATCGCGTGGCCGATCATATGACCGTCGAGGTGGCAGCCCTTGCCCGTGTTCACTTGGATCGCGGGGGCGCCTATTGCGCGGATGCGGTCGGCATCGTTGGCAGTCTGCTGGTCGCCTTCAATCACCGCAAGTGGCGCGTTATCCAAGGCTTCGATGGTTTTGCACAGGAGGGTGGTTTTGCCTGACCCCGGTGAGGACACCAGATTGATCGCAAAGCACCCAAGATCCGCCAAGGCCGCACGATTTTCATCCGCGTAGCGGTCATTTTTGGCGAGGATATCCGTCTCGATCTCGATCAGGCGCTCTTGGGACATGCCTGGTACTTCGACGCCGGCAGGGCCGTGGCCAAAGTGGATATCGCCGTGATCGTGGTGGTGATGCCCGTGCCCGTGGTGATGGTGGTGGCCGTGATCATGATGGTGGTTACCTTCGAGTTTTGCATCGCCGCAACCGCAAACTGTGCACATTATTCCACCTCCAAATCTTTGATCCGCATTTCGTCGCCCCCTTGGGGCATCAATTTCCCGCCGCCACAGTCAGGGCAGGGGTCCAGTCTATTGTCGATCTCGACCTCTTTCATGCAGTCGTAGCAGAGCGCCCGACCGGGGAGGTCAATCATAATAAGTTCCGCGTTTTCCGCGACGGACCCGCGCATCACCACGTCAAAGGCAAAGCTCAACGCGCCTTTTTCCACGCCTGCAAAGCGACCGATTTCCACGCGCACCTTGGTCACGGGGCGGTCTGTCGCGTTTTCGATCACGCTGCGGATGCCTTCGCAGAGGGACATTTCATGCATGATCGGCCTCTTGAACGGTGACGGGGATACAGGGATCCAGAATATCCAAAAGCAACGGCGCAAGGCCAGCGTCGGTTAAGGACGCGAGCGATCTGTCCAAGACGCCACCTTTGGCGAGCAGGTGATCCGTCGGGGTAATCCGTGTCAGATCGGTGACATGCCCGTTCGATATGCCGATCCGCAGGCCATAGTCGCCACGTGGGGCGCTGACGATGGTACCAAAGGCGGTGCGGCGCGGGGATGGATACGGGCGGGTTAGATCAATCACGCGGCCCATCGTGCGCCAAAGCGGGCCGTAGCCGTAGTTTTCCGCGATTTGGATCATCAGGGGGTGATCGGCGTGACGACCTGCAACCGAATTTTCGACGGGTGCCTTTTTGAACATGGTGTCCACGCTGACCAAAGGCACGAGGCCCGTGTCGGCCATGCGGTTTGCAAAGGTGGTCTGGATCGTTGACAAGAGCGGGGCAATGCCATCGCCCGAGGTCATGAACGCCCGAAAATCAGCGAGCCGCCGTGGCACACCGTTCTGGCCAAAGCCCGCGCGGATGATTGCCGCTGCATCGCTCTGCCAGCCTTGGGGGAGGGCCGGGGAGCCGATGTTCAGCCGCGATGGGAGTGCGATGAATAGTTTCAGGGCGTGGTCGCGGATGGCTTCTTGGTGGGCGGCCTGCATCAGGTCGGGCGTTGTCGGCAGCCCAAGGGCCAACCGTGCGCCAAGCTCTTGCGCCCCACGGCAGAGGTTGAACAGACGCGGCAAGGTTTCCGCCGCATCCAGCGCTGTGCGCCCGCGCAACAATTCACCCACCGGAAGCTCCGGCGTTGCGGTGACTGTATATCGTGCGCGGGTCTGGATCATTATTCGGCCTCGGTCGCCATATCTGACGCCATGCCAGCGGTGATCACCTTGCGGCGGGACGGAGCCATGTCGATTTCAGGTTCCTCGGCCTCTGGCGGGTTGAGTTCTGCCTCGCGCGCGGCGCGGATATCTTCGCGGCGGTCCGTTTCTGCGCGGTTCTCTTCTTTGAAGAGTTCCGTCAGGACAGCGCGGGCCACATCGACCGCTTGGGCTTGGGTGTTGAAGTCCCCCATCGGAGAGAACAGCGAACAGGCCTTATAGCCGCCCGATTGTTCGCGAACGTTATGGATGAATTCGTAATTGCCCGATGGAAACGCGATGGTTTCCTTAGCGCCGACGGTGAGGGTCGACCAATCCTCGCCCTCGGCAGGCAAGAGGAACAGGTTCATGAACCACGGGGTGATTAGCACGCCCAATGGTCGGCCCTCATAGCGGTGAAAGCCAACGGCCTGCACATGCAGCACCTTGTTCACCAAGGGCACGTCCCGCATTTTCGCATGCCAGATTTCGCGGAAATCGGCCTCAAGCGCGGCAGAGACGGCGGCCATGTCATTGGCGTCTTTGACGCTATCTGCACCGGGGTCTTCGAGGACCATGAATTGTTCCTTGGGAGCGGAACAGTTGGGGCAGGACCAATCATGCGGCAGGTCGATAAAGGCCGTGCCGGGTTCGATCTGACGGTAATCGTCGCCATCCGCTGGGTCATAGGGGGTCCAGCAGATTTTACATTCCATGATCGCGGCGCGGCTGATCTTGTCCATCGCGCCGAGGAATGATCCCTCGAACCCGCTCATGCCAGTGTCTCCATCACGTCGCGGATGCGGGCGTCGCTGTCGCGGAGGTCCTCGTCTGCGGCGAGCGCGACTTCGGGCATGTCGGTGACTTCGAACGTGTCGAGGATCAGCGTGTCCATGGAGTTAAAGAACTGTACCCGCCAGACCTTGCTCAACGCGGTCGCGGTGACGCGGCAGTTGCCGTAGCCACGGGACAGGATCGTCACGGCCCCTTCGCCGAGGGCAGCGTCCAACCACTCCAGATCGCCTTCGGTGTGGGGCAGGAGGGTCAGGTTGATCACATGCGGGATTTGACCCTTCTGGTAGCTCGCCGATTTATCCATCAGCTCGGCCAATAGCGCAGGCGCGTTGGCGATGGTCGATGGTTTCGGGGCTGCGGTCAAAAGCGCGGGTTTGTGTGGGGTGTGGGCGCGCTCAATGGCGATCGCAGGAATGGGGGCGACCTCTACACGGTCGACGCCTTCGCCTGCCATGAGCCAGACACCCGCAAAGAACGACTCCTGTGCACGGATCGCGGGGATACCACGAATGCGGAGCGAGACTTCACCTTCGCCCAAGGTGTCGGCCATGAATGCGCGGTTCGCCTGATCAAGACGCGATAGGTCATGGCTGCGGCTTTGCCCGTCAATCGCACAATCAGCACATGATTTGGCGATGTCGTGCATCAGCGCGGTGCCAGCTGCAACGCGGGTTGGATCGTCGATCTCTGGCGTGTGCGGGGAATAGGTCCGCATGTCCTGCGGCATGACGGTGTACTGTAGCTCGTCATCCTCAGCCAAGGGCTGGGAGCCAGGGCCAAAGCCGGTCGGGGGCATTACGAAATTCGACATGATCAGGCTCCTTCAGGGTGTAGCGCGAGGATTTGGGGGATGCGGGACATGTAGTCGTCCCAGTCGCGGACCTTTGGGATCGAACCCAAGACCACGCCTTCGCGGTAAAAGACGAGTGCGGGTGTTTTGAACACGCCTGCGGCCTCTTTGGCGGCGTCTTCGAATTCGGTCGCGACGACGGCGCAGTCGAACGCGCCTTGGAAGGTCATTTTCAGTTCAGGCAGAACCACAGCCACATCGGTGGTTTCGAGGTTGCGGACGGGGTCGCCCGTGATGAACACGCAATGCACGCCTTCGCCCCGAGTGTATTCGGTCAGGTCTTGGGTCGTGTTCAGGACGGGGTAGCCAAATTCGGAGGTCAGTCGGTCGATTAACGGATGGGTCATTGCGGCCTCATGCAGTCGATTTGCCATCCGCGAGCGCGGCGGCGAGGTGAGGGGGGAGTTGCGGTTCACGGGCGTTCAGGTCGGCAAAGGCTTCACCCAGATCGCCGCCCTGCATGATGGAGCGCAGCCCATTCAATGCAGCGGTGATTTTTTCGGCCTCGTCGGCAGAGATGATGTCGCGGGCTGCGCCGAGGAACGTCAGGAGCCACGTTCCAGCGGGTACGTCACCGACCAGCGACAGGTCGATTAATTCGATCCGTTCGCCGTCCGTGCAGGTCGCGGCGATGCCTTCGGTGCCGATGACTTTCATCGGGACCCCGACGCACATTATTCGACCTCCGCAGGGAGGAAGCGTTCGTCGCCATAGCGGTAGGCTTCGTCCTCGGACGGGCGGCCATCTTCATAGGCGGAACGCAGGATGGATTTGTCCGCGAGGAGCGATTTGTCACCTTCGCCACGGGTCGGGACGATCTGCAGTTTGGCGAGTTTATCGAGCGCCACTTTGATCGCGGGTTCGATCTGTGCGGCAACAATTTCGCGGAGCCCGCCGCCGTAGTCCTCTAGTTCTTCGGGTTGGCAACCGATCAGCAAAAGGTCGGGCGGGCAGTAGCCCATCAACCGCGCCGTCGCGATTACATCCTGAAAACCCGTCTGGTGCAGCGACATCTTTTTCGCGCCCATAAAGGCGGGAACTTCGTCGCCTTCGACGATCTTCATCGTGCCCGGTTCGAGGCCGTAATCGACCGCATCAAAGACGATCAGAACATCGGCTTCTTCGAGGAAGGGCAGAAGATAGAGGCCTTGCGTGCCGCCATCCAAGAGGCGCACGTTGTCAGGAAAGGCCCACTGATCTGCCATACGTTCGACGCAGCGGACGCCAAAGCCTTCGTCGGCCCACAGAACGTTACCGATGCCTAGAATGAGCACACGTTGTGCCATCCAACCCTCCCTGATGATGTCCCCTCTAGCCGGAATCATGGTTACCGACTGTTCGCCTAAGTGAGAGTAACGCTTTCAATTTGCGGCGGTGAGAGAAAATACATTCTCGGATATTTCGTTTTAAGTGACTGTTTTATAGTTAAATTTCTGTATGCAATGGGATGCTATGCTGCAGCATAGTGGAAAGTAGGTTTTCGACCTCATGTATATTTGGAAATCAAGTGTTCACAAAGAAAAACGGGCGACGAAGCGCCCGTTTCTGTCCTGAATAAGGATGGGATTATTCTGGACGGTCGTCTTTGAAGGTCCGCGTGCCAGAGATCATGGTGGAGACCATCGACTGGCGCGACAGGATGTCTTCACGGATTGCAGCGTAGATGTGAATGATCATGAAAATCACGATGAACCACATGCCCAGATGGTGAACAGAATGCAGGATCTGCGTGTTCCCAACCCAACCGATCAACCAGCCCATCAGGTTGTGCGAGAGCGAACCCGCCTGTGCACCTTCTGCATAGAGCGCCCAGCCTGTCAGGATCATGAACGTGATCCCGAGCGTCATGAAAAAGAACATGGCGATCTGTGCCAGAGGGTTGTGGCCGACGTACTTCTTTGGCTCCGCTTCGAGGAAGAGATACCATTTGAGTTCGAACACGACCTCTTTCCACCAGCGTTTGTTCAGGATGGGAACGTAGAACAATTGCTTTGCGTGGTGGTTGCCGACAAAGGCCCAATAGATGCGGGCAAAGAACCCGACTGTTAGGATTTGTGCGGCGGCAAAGTGGCCAAAGCGGATGTAGCCCATGACGAACTGATGGGTGGCCTCGGCAAAGGTCATGGTCGGCAGGGGCGAGGCGATAAACCAGCCTGTTCCGATCAGAACCATGATGCAGAGCGCATTGACCCAGTGCCACAGACGCACAGGCCATTCGTAGACAAAGACCGATGTTCTGCGGCGGATGCTGTCGATGTCCTGCGCGGTTGCGTCCCCCGTCAGGCGGGACGCTTCCAGAGGTTCGACCTCCATGTTTGGTGTGTGAATTGACTGATCAGCCATGGATCACTCCTTCCGAAGGTAGGAGCGAACACCGTAGAGAACCGCAGCCAATGCAATCACACCTAGCCCGTGAAGGGGCGACAGGGTCCAATGCGCGATACCGTCGCCAAGTGCGGCATCGTGGCCCGTATGCGCCACCGCTGTGGTGGCGCTCAGGGTGAGAAGTGCAGTCGCGAGTTTTTTCATTGTCCGATCCTCCCTTTAGCGGACTTTGACGGTGGTGAGTTCCTCACCATCGGGCGACATAACGTGGGTCGAACACGCAAGGCATGGGTCAAAGCTGTGCAGAGTGCGCAGGATTTCGACCGGCTCTTCGGGACGTTCCATTTTGGTGTTCATCAGAGCGGCCTCAAAGGCGCCGATGTTGCCTTGGGTGTCACGCGGCGAACCGTTCCAAGTGGTCGGAACAACGCACTGGTAGTTTTCGATGCGACCATCTTTGACTTTGATCCAGTGACCCAACGCACCACGTGGTGCTTCGGTCATGCCAACGCCCATAGCTTCTTTGGGCCATGTCGACGGGTCCCATTTCGCCACGTTTGCAGTGCTTTCGTCGCCGTTTTTGATATTGGTGACGAGCTTGTCGAAGAAGTGCTTCTGCAAGCGACCACAGTATTCCGACTCCAGTGCGCGCGCCGCCGTGCGGCCAAGGGTCGAGAAGATCGCAGGCAGCGGCAGGTCCATCGTGCGCAGCAGGCCATCAACTTGGTTTTTGATGTCCTCATGGCCTTTGGCGTAGCCGACGACGTAGCGAGCCAGCGGGCCAACTTCCATCGCGTGACCTTTCCAGCGGGGCGCTTTGATCCACGAATATTTCGCAGCTTCGTCGAGCTCTTGGATGTTGGTGCGTGTGCCTTTGGCGTTCGGGCCGAGTTCGTATTTCGGCTCAGTCACGCCATCCCATGGGTGGAGACCCATGCCCGGTTCTGCGTATTCGTACCACGAGTGGTCAACGAATTCCTGAACCTGTTCAGGGTCGCGCACGTCTACATCATGAACGACCGACAGGTCGCCATTGATGATCGCGCCGCGCGGCAGGTGAAGCTGATCCGCAGAGAAATCGTTCGGATGCTCTGGGATGTCGCCATAGGCAAGGCAGGCTTGCGACGACAGACCGCCACCGTAGAGCCAGTTTTTGTAGAAGCCACCGATGGCGACAACATCAGGCAGGTAAACGTTTTTGTTGAACTCGATGCACTTGTCGATGATCGACGACACGAGGTTCAGACGTTCCATGTTGATCGCGCCAACAGCGCCCGTCGAGTGGACGTTGATCGGGCAAGGAACGCCCCCAACGAGCCAGTTCGGGTGCGGGTTCTTACCGCCAAAAATCGTGTGAATTTTCACGATTTCTTTTTGCAGGTCGAGCGCTTCGAGGTAGTGGGTGGTTGCCATAAGGTCTGCTTCTGGCGGCAGTTTATATGCAGGGTTGTCCCAATAGCCGTTCTTAAAGATGCCGAGCTGGCCAGATTCCACGAATTGTTTCAGGCGGTTCTGAACATCGCGGAAATAGCCGGGGCTCGACAGCGGGTGGTTCGGTGACACCATCTGTTGCAGTTCCGAGGTCGCCTTGGGGTCAGCGCGCAGAGCGTTGACAGGGTTCACCCAGTCCAGCGCGTGCAGGTGGTAGAAGTGCACGATGTGGTCGTGGATCTGCAGGTTCAACTGCATGATGTTACGAATGGAGTTCGCGTTGTCAGGGATGGTGATCCCCAGCGCGTCCTCTACCGCACGGACCGAGGTCAGCGCGTGGGTGCCTGTGCAGACGCCGCAAATCCGTTCGGTGAACGCCCAAGCGTCACGCGGGTCGCGACCCTTGAGGATCACTTCCAGACCGCGCCACATGGTGCCTGTTGAAACCGCGTTGCGGATGATGCCTTCGTCGTCCACGTTCACTTCGCAGCGCATGTGGCCTTCGATGCGGGTCACGGGGTCGACGACGATACGTTTGCCCGATGTGTCGAGGTCAAAGCCGTTAGGGGTGGTGACCATGGCTTATGCCTCCTCTTTCTTGTCTTGAGTCTTGCGCTGCGCGGCCTTGAGCGCGGACACGGCCGCATGGGCCGCAACGCCCGCGCCAACAACGCCAGCGGCGGTCATGCCGATTTTGTCTGCGTTGGCTTCGATCCCGAACTGGGTCAGATCGGTGACGCGGTTGTAGAACGAGCCCTGATCCCAGAACCCATCCTCGGAACAACCGATACAGCCGTGACCGGATTGGATCGGGAACGAGACACCTTCGTTCCAACGCACGGTCGAACAGGCGTTGTAGGTGGTCGGGCCTTTGCAACCCATCTTGTAAAGGCAGAAGCCTTTGCGTGCGTTGTCATCGTCCCAATGTTCGACAAACTGACCCGCGTCAAAATGCGGACGGCGGTAGCATTTGTCGTGGATACGCTGGCCGTAGAACATCGCCGGACGACCTTGGCGGTCAAGTTCGGGCAGACGGTCGAAGGTCAGCATATAGGTGATGACGCCCGTCATAACTTCGGCGATGGGCGGACAGCCCGGAACCTTGATGATCGGTTTGTCGGTGATGACCTTGTGAACGGGTGTGGCCTGTGTCGGGTTCGGCTTTGCTGCCTGAACACAGCCATAGGACGCACAAGCGCCCCAAGAAATAACCGCTTTCGCGTGTTGGGCCGCGTGTTTCAGCTGTTCGACGAAGGGCTTACCGCCGACGATGCAGAACATACCGTCCTCGTTCAGAGGCGGGTTGCCCTCAACGGCGAGGATGTAGTTGCCTTTGTATTTCTCGATCGTTTCTTCCAACGCGGCTTCGGCGTGGTGCCCTGCGGCAGCCATCAGCGTTTCCGAATAGTCGAGAGAGATCATCGACAGAACGACGTCTTTGGCCAGCGGGTGCGCGCCACGGATAAAGGATTCCGAACAGCAGGTGCACTCTAGGCCGTTGACCCAGATCACAGGCGTGCGCGGTTTGGTTTCCATGGCGTGCGCGATCTGCGGCACGAACGACGGACCAAGGCCAAGTGCCGAGGCCGTCAGCGAGCAATATTTCATAAAGGAGCGGCGGGTGATCCCCTGCTTCCGCATCACTTCATAAAAGGTTTCGATTTGCGACAAATGACCCTCCCTCTTTGAATTCTGGCCCGTGCGAAAGACGCAATTCGGGCATTGTCCGTTTAGGATCGGGTGGATCAGGATCTTAAGGTAGGTAGTGAGTGCAAAATTCGCATACAGTGGAATACTGTATTTTTTCATGTGGTTAGTGTGATTTCGCTGCAATCGCGTCCGGTATGGCGATAACCGCCTAATCGTATAGGTGGTCAGATGCTTTGCGCTGCTGCGATCATCGCCTGACCCAAGGCGAGTCCCCCATCGTTGGCGGGAATCTCACGGTGGACGAGGGTGGGAATGCCCTCTAGCCGCGCCTTGGTCATCGTGAAAAGCGCAGCGTTTTGATAGCATCCACCAGAGAGCGCGACTGCCTCGACCTTGCCCTCTTCAAACAGGTCACGGGCGACATCGGCAAAGGCATGTGCGAGGCCGCGGTGGAAGTGGGTGGCGATCTCAGAGAGCGAAACACCTCGGCGTAGGTCGTCGCGGATTTGGCCCCAAATCGGTGATGGGTCGATCTGGCCGTTCTCGACACCGAACACATAGGCCCCGTCGATTGTGGGATCGACTAAGGCCTCTAAGGCCATCGCCGCCTCGCCCTCGTAACTTTGCGCCATCGGGCAGAGGCCCACAACCGCAGCCACCGCGTCAAAGAGCCGTCCTGCGCTCGACGACATTGGTGCGTTCAGTTCTTTGGAGACGGCGTGGCGGAGGATGTCGCGGGGGGCGTCGGGGAATAGTTCATCGGCCCAACCGCTCAGCCCTGCCTGATCCAGTCGTGCCATCGCGTTGCGCCAAGGTTCGCGGGCGGCCCGATCACCACCAGCCAGCGGGGCAGGGGTAATGCCACCCACCCGCGTGGCCGCGCGATACTCACCGAGGAGGACTTCTCCCCCCCAAAGTGTGCCATCAGGCCCCAATCCTGTGCCGTCCAATATGATCCCCGCCACGGGCCCACTCGACAGCGGCCAGCCGTTTTCAGCGAGGCAGGACGCGAGGTGGGCATGGTGGTGCCAAGCCTCGACCACGGGCAGTCCGAGCGTTTGCCCATAGCGCGTCGCCCGATACTCAGGGTGGGCATCAACGGCGACCACGGTCGGTTTATGGTCGAACAGGGCAGAGTAGTCCGTGACGGCTTTCTCAATTTCCTCTGCACATAAGACATCGTCTAGGTCACCGAGGTGATGTCCGAGCAGGGCCTCTCTGTTCTTCGTCAGACAAATTGCGCCCTTCATCTGGCCCCCAAGCGCGAGGACTTGGGGGGCGTCCTGAAACCCCTCTGGCAGCGGGATCGTGCTGGGAACACGGCCCCGCGCACGGCGCAAAACCATCGGTGGGGTCGCGCGTTCTACACTGTCGTCCAGTCGGCGGGCAATGTCGCGGTCATGCATCAAAAACGCATCGGCAAAGCGGCTCAGCTTTTCGCGGGCCTCATCGTTGCCGATCACCTGTGGCTCGCCCGAGAGGTTGCCAGAGGTCATCACCAGCGGTCGGCCCACTGCCTCGATCAACAGGTGATGCAGCGGCGTGTAGGGCAGCATCCAGCCCAGGTGGTTTTGCTGCGGGGCGAGGGCGTCTGGCAGGGCCTCGGCCTTGGGCAGTAGAACAATCGGCGCAGCAGGGTCGATCAAACGCGCGAGGTCGGCATCGGTGACACGGGCGTAACGGTGAATGGTGTCGAGTGTGGCCATCAGCGCCAGAGGCTTTGTCGGGCGGCGTTTCCGCTGGCGAAGTGTTTCGATAGCCGTAGCGTTCGTCGCGTCACAACAGAGGTGGAACCCGCCCAAGCCTTTGATCGCTACGATCTGCCCAGCCAAGATACGCTCCGCGGTGGCTGGGATTGCGTCACCATCGGGCTCTGCCCAGATACGCGGGCCGCAGGAGGGGCAGGCGATGGGTTGCGCGTGAAACCGACGGTCAGCGGGGTCCGCGTATTCGGCGGCGCAGTCGGGGCACATGGTAAAGGGCGCCATCGTGGTCTGGGCGCGGTCGTAGGGCAGCGCGTTCAGGATGGTGAAACGCGGCCCGCAGTGGGTGCAGTTGGTAAAGGCGTAACCCGCCCTGCGACCATCCCCGTGGATTTCGTCACAGCACGCGGGACAGGTGGCGGCATCAGGGGTGACGCGGGTCTCTGCGCCCTTTGCCCCGCTGGCCGCGATGGTAAAGCCAACGGGTGCATCATAGTCCGTTTCACTGACGTCTACCTGATCGATGCGGGACAGGGGCGGTTTCTCTGCGGTGATTGCAGTGATGAATTCGTCAGGTGCGGTGTCGCAGAGGATCAGAACACCCTCGGCGTCATTCAGGACTTCACCGTGCAGGCCGAACCGCTGGGCAAGTTGCCAAATGTGGGGCCGAAATCCGACGCCTTGGACCTGCCCGCGGACACGGATGCGCCAACCCATCAATGCACCGTGCAAACCATGCAAGGGTCAAAGCTGCGCACGATGTGTTGGACCGCGATCGGGGTTTCTTCGCCGTCGCGGACGGGTGCGCCGACCAATGCGGACTCGACAGGACCAGCGTTCCCTTCCTGATCACGTGGGCTAAAGTTCCACGTGGTCGGCGCGATGATCTGGTAGCCTGTGATCTTGCCACCGTCGAAATTCAGCCAATGGCCCAAGGCACCCCGCGCGGCCTCAACCAGACCTTCGCCTGTGCCTGAGGCGGGCATGTCCCAGTGCCCCATAAACCGATCCTTGGGGTCGATCTGAGCTGCCAAATCTTCGAGAAGCATTTGCGTGCGGGCGATCTCAATCAGTCGCCCCGCGACACGGGCAAAGGCCGAGGGGTGCCCCGCCAGATCACGGGCCAAAGGGTTCGCGTCGATAATCTGTCGCGCCAACGCACCTGTTTCAACGGTTTGGCCGTTCAGACGTGGGGCCTTGCACCAGCTATACGCCGCGTCGCGCATGTCTTCGTCTGGTTCGGTCGTGCCGTCGCGGGGATGCGCAGTATCGCCGAGCATCCATGCGTGGCTCAGGTCCTCGGTGATCTGTGTGGTGTCGACGGGGCTAAGGGTGCCGTCCCAAGTGCCCGCCTTGAACGCCCGACGATCTGGCAGTGGGTAGGCGCCAAAGGACATGAACCGTCCTGGTCCAAAGCCCATATCATCCAGCCCAACCGCCTGCGCGATCCTGATAAAGAGGCCAGCATCTCCTGTGGTCCAATTCAACAGATCGTCCTTACGGCTAAGCGCGGCAAAGGTTTCGACAGGGGCACCAAAGAGTGTCGTTTCCAGATGACGCCGGAAGCTCCGCAGCGCGGTCTGGATGCGCACCTTATCCGATGTGGTCGGCGTCTTTGTCACGCCTGCGGGCTGGATGGCGAGGGTATGGGGCCACTTGCCCCCTAAAAGCCCGACGATGTGCAAAAGCTCTGCCCGCGCGGTCACGGCATCGCGGGCGGCTGAGCCTTCCATTGCTGTGAACCGTGCGACCGCCTGATCATGCCAAGGTTCGGCGCTATACACGGGGCGGGCAAAGTCGGGCATGTAAAAGAGGTTAAAGTGCGTCACATGATCAGCGAGGTTTTCAACCGCATGTAGGATCGCGGCGATCAGCATCCCTTGGGGTGGCATCACAGCGCCTGATGCATCGGCGAGGGCAAAGGCCGCTGCCGCCGACTGGCTGATCGAACAAATCCCGCAAATCCGAGGGGTGATCGTCAGTGCATCGCGTGGGTCCTTGCCCATGAGCATCATTTCAAACCCACGGAACAGGGGCGAGTTCGTGTAGGCCGCAGCGACAGCACCGTCCCGCACCTCCAAACGAATTTCGAGGTCCCCTTCGACACGGTTAAACGGGCCGACGATCAGGCTGCGGTCTGTCATTTCTTGGGCGTCCTGATGGTGGGTGGGATGGTCACGCGGTCGCTTGTCGCGTTGGTGCCAATCCTGTCTGGTGTTGCGGCCTTGGACAGAGAGGCCAGCGCCATGAACCATGCCTTGGGCATGTCAGAGGGGAGGCCAACGGGAATGCCGGCGATTTTTGGGGTCTCGGTAAAGCTGTGGCGGGGTTCTTCGAATTCGGGCGCGGTGCAGGCGATGCAGGGATAGCCCCCGCGTGTGCAGGAACCAGCGCCGTTCCACGGGCGGATGTTGCAGTCACCGACGGCTTGGGTGCCGATGCAGCCCAAATGCTCCATCATACAGCCGATCTGGCTGAGTTCCTTGGCCGAGGCTTTGTATTCGTAGAATTCGTTCTTTGTGCAGCCATGGTGGACGAGGTGATCGGCAAAGAACCGTGGCCGCGCGTAGCTGTCTAGATCAGCAGGCGTGAGCGCGTCATCGGCCAGCATCAAAAGCGTCTCAGTCACCCAGTCAGGATGCATCGGGCAGCCAGAGATATTGATGACGGGCAGTCCACCTTTACCGACAAAGCCCGACGGGAGGATGCCGCCCGCATGCGTGCCATCGAACTGCAACCCGACCGCATCCGACGGGTTCCCGCCTGCAGTTGTCACGCCACCAAAGGCCGCACAGCTACCCACGGCGATCACATGCCGCGCGAGAGGGGCAAGCGATTGCACCCAGTCCATCATGCTACGGCCTGTGCCCGATAGCATTTGATACCGCCCTGTGTTGCGCGGACCACGTGCGATAGCGCCTTCGACACACAGGATATCGAGCGGGATCTCCTCCGCTTCAACCTGCGCCAAGAGGCGGCGCACCTCGTCGCCAGAGGCGACAGAGAGGGCAGGGTGCCAGATAAATTTGATGCCCGCGCCACCCAAAAGGTCGAAAACATTCGGATTTTCAGCGCAGAGGAGCGACATCGTGCAGCCACCGCAGCCCGACGCCTGAAGCCAGAGAACGTTCATTCCCCACCTCGTTTCAGTGAGAGACGGAAACAGGCACCGCGTTCAGATGGACAGAGTTGCAACTGCCCCCCGTGTTCCTCTGCGATCTTGTGAGAGATCGACAGGCCGAGGCCCGTTCCTTTGCCCACGGGTTTGGTGGTGAAAAACGGGTCAAAGATGGACCCTGCGATGTCGGGCCCGATCCCAGGACCATTGTCCGCGACCTGAACAAAGACGTGATCGCCGTCTTGGCCCAAGGTGATCTGGATGTGTGGGTCCTCTGTGCCTTCAACCGCATCGAGCGCGTTTTGCACGAGGTTCATAATGACCTGTTGCACGTGACCGACGCGCCCGTTCGCCGAAAGGGTCAGGGGCGCATTGGTGACAATCGGCGCAGGGGTTTTCATCCCGCGCACGACCCAATGGGTTGCCACGCGTGTTGTTTCAACCAAATCGAAATTGGCAAATTCGCCTGTGCCGTCTGCGGATAGCCTGCGCAGATCCTCAACAATGTCGCGGACCCGTTCGGAGCCGTCCCGTGCACCGTCAATCGCGGTGCGCATATTCGCCAGTTCACGGTCGAGCCGCAGTTCCTTGCGCAACTCGATCAGTTCCGCCCGCGACGCCCCCGCCTGCACCTGTTCGAAATAGGTCACAAACCGCGCCACGTATTTTTCTAAGGCATGGGTGTTGGCGTAGATGAACGAAATCGGGTTGTTGAGTTCGTGCGCAACGCCTGCGAGCAACCGACCCAGAGACGCCAGCTTTTCGTTGCGAACAAGGTGGGCTTGGGCCTCTTGCAATGCGCGGTGGCTTTCGGCGAGTTCGGAATAGGCCTGACGCAGTTCGCCCACAGGGCGCCCGATCAGCACCGCGCCAAGGCTTTTGCCGCGTTCCCCAATGCGAGGGGTGATCGACAAGTCAATCGGGGTCGGGCCAGCCGAGGTGGGCAATTCCGTCTCAAACCGAACGGATTTTCGGTTTTGCACGACCTTTTGTACGGCTTGATGCAGTGCGGCATCTGACGTGAGATCAGCCAAAGGGCGGCCCCGCACACTGGCAGGGTCGAGGCCCAAGAGCATTTGGAACGACCCCGCCGCCTGTTCGATCAATCCGTCCCGATCGACAACGATCAAAACGTCCGACACCGAGGCAAAGACCGAGGCCATAAAGCCGCGCATTTCATCAAGTTCGGCGTTCCGAACCTCTAGCTCGCTTTGGTAGCTGACCAGCTCTGCGTAGGTTTTATCGACGGCCCGCAGCACATCGACCCATGCCTCATCGGACACGGGCGTTTGTCCACCGCTCAGGTCATGGGTGTCGATCACGCGAGGCTCCTCTTTGGGATAGCTTAGCGAGTTTGCAGGCCACGTCAAAGGAGAGCCCGCGTGAATTCATAGACTTATGGTCGAATAGGACGCGTCCCTGCAAAGTGACCATGCAGAGACGTGGTCATGTGATCAGGTGGTGATCAGAAGTCCGCAGTGACACCCGGCAGGTTCAGCGCCTTGATCAGGTCGCGCAATTCCTGACGGGCCGCGAGGTTCGAGATGTTCAACTGCGTGACGCCAACATCCTTGAGGTCGAGGAGCGTCAGGCCACGCGGGAACAATTCGCGGAAGATAACGCGTTCGTTGAAACCTGGCGCCACACGGAACCCAATCCGACGTGACAGTTTGTTCAGCGCGGATTCCATCTTTTGTTTGTTGACCATCGCCTGTGCACCCAAACGGTTCCGTACCACGACCCAGTCAATCGGCTGGAGGCCTGCTTGGGCACGCAACTGACGCGCACTCCACACCATTTCGGAATAGACGGAGGGGCCAGTGATGTTCTCACCATCGCTGTCGATATGGGCGAGAAGGTCGAAATCAACAAAGCTGTCGTTCAGCGGTGTGATCAGCGTATCGGCGAGCGAATGTGCCACTTGGCTCAGGCGGGTGTGCGAACCGGGGCAGTCGATCAGGATAAAATCGCTTTCGGGTTCCAGCGCTGCCACGGCGGCGGACAGGCGATGGTCGAATGCGTTTTCACCGGGCTGCAGGTCGGCCTGATCCACCTCAGGGAGGTCGCGGTACACAGGAATGGCGAGGTTCAGACCTTCGGCGTCTGAATATGCCTTACGGTTATCCAGATACCGCGCCAGCGATTTCTGCCGCATATCGAGGTCGAGCACACCAATCCGGTGTCCCATCCGCGCCAAAGCCGTTGCCACATGCATCGACACGGTCGATTTGCCCGCGCCACCTTTTTCGTTACCGACGACGATAATATGCGCCACGCCCGATCCCCAGTGCTGTTACTTGGCCGTACTATATGGCGCGAAACCGCCAAGGAAAAGATGTGCCGCCTGTGATGCCGCAATTACTTAATCCTTGACGTATAACGGCTAAGGGTCCATACGCCGCCACTGATGACCGTCCCGTCCGCGTGAGACGTGCGCTGAGATGTGCGCAAGACGTCATCAACCTACAGGTTCCCACTTTCACGCAAGGGGCCGCGTAGATCCGGCAGTTCGACATCCGGTCGAACGGCGAGCGATCCGCGCAACTCTTGCAGTCTCCGGCGCTGGGCCGGACCAATGCGTTGCCCGTTGGGCTGCGCGGAACAGGATTTTTATGGACTTCGATATGCTGGGGCTCGCCCCCCGCCTTGTGACTAAACTTGCCGAACTTGGCATCACTGACCCGACCCCGATCCAAGCGCAGGCGATCCCGCACGCGATGAACGGTCGCGACGTTATGGGCCTTGCCCAAACGGGCACGGGTAAAACCGCTGCTTTCGGTCTGCCGATGCTCGATGCGCTGATGAAAAACGGTGAAAAGCCTTCGCCGAAAACCACGCGTGCGCTGATCCTCGCGCCGACCCGTGAGCTTGCGAAACAGATTGCGGATAGCTTGTCTGCGTTTTCTTCTGGCTCGCACCTCAAGACCGTTCTGGTCGTCGGTGGCGCAGGGATCACGGGCCAAAGCCGCCGTCTCGAGAAAGGTACCTCGATCCTCGTTGCGACCCCCGGTCGTTTGCTCGACCTGATCGACCGTGGTGCTGTGCGCCTTGATGAGACGCAGTTCCTCGTGTTGGACGAGGCTGACCAGATGCTCGACCTCGGTTTCATTCACGCGCTGCGCAAAATCGCAACGCTGATCCCCAAAGAGCGTCAGACCATGCTGTTCTCGGCGACCATGCCGAAGCAGATGGCTGAATTGGCCGAAAGCTACTTGTCCAACCCGATCCGCGTTCAGGTGAACGCTCCGGGTCAGGCGGCCGAGAAAATCGAACAATGCATCCACTTTGTTGCGAAGGCCGCAAAGACGGACCTGTTGGTTGAACTGCTCGACGGACACCGCGACGAACTGGCGCTAGTGTTTGGCCGTACCAAGCACGGGATGGAGAAACTGTCGCGCGTTCTCGAAAACAAGGGCTTTGCCGTTGCTGCGATCCATGGGAACAAATCCCAAGGTCAGCGTGACCGCGCGATCAAAGACTTCAAAGAGGGCAAGGTGCGCGTTCTCGTGGCAACTGACGTTGCGGCCCGTGGCATCGACATTCCGGGCGTGCGCCACGTGTATAACTACGAGCTGCCGAACGTGCCTGATCAATACGTCCACCGTATTGGCCGTACCGCGCGCGCAGGTGCGGACGGTTGCGCCGTTGCGTTCTGTGCACCTGACGAAATGTCGGATCTGCGCGACATTGAAAAGACGCTCAAAACGACGATCCCAGTGGCATCTGGCCGTCCGTGGGAAGTCCTCGGCAACGAGCCGAAACGCAAACCTGCTGGCAATGGCCGTGGTGGTCCGCGTCGCTTTGGCAACAAAGGCAGCGGTGGTGCTGGCAAACCCAAAGGGGATCGTTCCTTCGGTAAGCCCGCTGGCGATCGTCCGTCGTTTGCTAAACCAGCAGGGGGCGGCCAGCGTCGCCGTAAGCCCCAAGGCAATCGCGCCGCAGGATAAAATGACAAACGCGGGCCCTCGGGTCCGCGTTTTTCGTTTCACTAACTGGCCACCCGATCGCCCAAACAAAAACGCCGCGCAAAATGCGCGGCGTTTCCGTAAACCGTGGGTTTGGGATTAGAAGCCCAGACCTGCGTATTTGTTTTTGAACTTCGATACGCGACCACCTTGGTCGAGCAGACGCGAAGTACCGCCAGTCCATGCAGGGTGCACGGTCGGGTCGATGTCGAGTGCCATCGTGTCGCCCTCTTTGCCCCAAGTGGAGCGCATGGTGATAACGGTGCCGTCGGTCATTTTCACTTCGATGAAGTGGTAGTCGGGATGGATGTCTTTTTTCATAATCCGTCTCCTTACGCGTCAGCGCCGCTGTTGAGCGGTTTGTAGTTGGTGACTTCTGCGATACGTGCGGATTTACCACGACGTGCGCGCAGGTAGTACAGTTTCGAGCGACGGACTTTACCGCGACGTACAACTTCGATCGAGTCGATGTTGGTCGAGAAGAGCGGGAATACGCGCTCTACGCCTTCGCCGAAGGAAATTTTGCGAACGGTGAACGAGCCAGCGATGCCCTTGCCGTTTTTACGGCTGATGCAGATGCCTTCGTACATCTGAACACGGGTGCGGGTGCCTTCGGTCACTTTGTAGCCTACGCGAACGGTGTCGCCGGCTTTGAAGTCGGGAATGGTTTTCCCGAGGGAGGCGATTTGTTCCGCCTCGAGCTGTGCGATCAGATCCATCTGACCTTCTCCTATGATGCTTGTGGTGGTCCCACAAAGTTAATGCGTCCTCAGAGCTCTTGGTCTTCTTTCGGGTCCGCCGTAGCGCCCGCCAGAGTTCAGGTCGACTTTACTTATTCACCGATGCTGCGAGCCGTGGTGGCTGCCGAAGAAAACGCGCCAAAGCAATAGCAACACGGGCCTACGGAATCGCAAGGACCCCTAGACAGGGCGCGTATAGGGGATTGGGGGGTGTTGGGCAAGGGGCATTGCACTGTAGTTTTCAGCACGTTTTTTTAATTTTATGATTTAAAAGTAAAAAACGTGCTTTATATGTTGAAGTGTTGCGTAATAATGGAGCGATGTGATGGCTTTTAGAATGAACGAGCAGGTGGAAGCGGGGCGCGATCGGGCGAAAAAGTACCTAATTCCAATAGAATTTACGAAAGAACAAAAAGAAGCGGCGGCTGCTGAATTGCATCGGATTGAGCGAGAGTTGGGTCCCGTGGTTTCAGATTATCCAAGTTGGCATCCGTTGGTGAGAAATCACTCGCCAAGAGTGCCAGAGACTTTTCCCAATCGTCGTTGCGGCTACGAAGGGCTGGATCACACTGTTTGGTTTGTAAACGGTTTTATCACCTGTCCATACACAGGGAGCGGCAACGTTCAGAAGATAATTGATTCAGTTGAGAAACTGCCGAACCATCCAAAATTCACGATAACAATTCGTGAACTGGAAACTCAGATGTACCTTGAAGGCACAACTACCCTTCTTGTTAAGTGTGAATGGGCTGGAACGCTTCCTGCGTATCAGCAGATACCTAAAGCATTGGCAATTCCATTGATGTTGGAGCAGGAAATACCAGCGTGGGAATGGGCAGTGCGATCAGAAAGCTGGACGACTATGCAACGATATATTTTGGGTGAACCATGTGGAAATCGCTCATCTCTCTTCGTAGATCAAGAGACTGGTCTGGCGCTCAAAAAAGCCTATCAGATGCTTGTGGATAGTGGGATGTATGGGTGGCAATATTAAATTTTCCCATACCTCTCCCACATATCTGGCCGACGTTCCTTCGTAAGCTCCTCGGCCTGTTCCTTGCGCCATGCTTCGATATTCGCGTGGTGGCCGGACATGAGGACTTCGGGGATTTCGCGGCCGCGCCATTCGGCGGGGCGGGTGTATTGGGGGTGTTCCAAGAGGCCGTTTGAGTGGCTTTCGTCCACCACGCTTTCGGCGTTCCCCAGCACACCAGGCAGCAGGCGCACCGTGGCGTCGAGCATGGCTTGGGCGGCGAGTTCACCGCCCGTTAGGACGAAATCGCCGAGCGAGACTTCTTGGATGTTGTAGGCGTCGATCACGCGCTGGTCGATGCCCTCAAAACGGCCACAGATCATGGTGATCCCGTCGTAAGACGCCCACTCCCGCGCCATCGCCTGATCGAACCGTTTCCCACGCGGGGAGAGGTAGACAAGAGGCATACGGCCACGGGCATTGCGGCCCGCTTCTTGGATCGCGGGGTCGAGGACATCGGCGCGGATCACCATGCCCGCGCCACCGCCCGCAGGGGTGTCGTCGACGTTCTTGTGTTTGCCGATCCCGTAGTCACGCAGGTTGATCGTCCGCAGTGCCCAGAGGTTTTCCCGCAGCGCCTTGCCCGTCAGGCTATCGCCGAGCACCCCCGGAAAAGCATCAGGCATCAGCGTGATGATCTGCGCGGTCCACGTCCCCACCCACTCCGGCTGTTCGGTCAGCAGGTCGGTCGGTTTCAGGGTCGGACGCATCACCTTGCGGCCAATGCTGCGGGGGGTATCGGGTGTATCAGTCATGCGGCTGTCTTAGGGCAATTGGCTGGGTTTGGGAACGTCCCCCGTGCGCCATCCGCCCAAGTTCGACTGTTTGGCGAGCGCGTCTTTGGCGTCGATCAGCGCGGCGTCGGTGAGGTCAGAGCGGTTGAGCGTCAGGAACTCGCGCCACAGGGTATCCGACGGCCCTTCGTTGCCTTTGCCCACGGGGGTAAAGCCGTCGGTCGGGATGCCGAACAGGTCGAGGAGCGCACCACCGGGGCCGAACGGATGGAGCGCTGAGGTTTCCAACGGTAGCGTTTGGGTCAGGCCACATTGGGTCGCGATGGCCGAAATGATCGGGGCAAAGTCGGCGGCCTTGGCATATTTCGCGGCAAAGGCATCGGGGTCGAGCGTCAGGCGTTGGCCTTTGAGGTGGTGACGGTAGGCGGAATAGAGCCACGGTTCGGCATCGCGCGTGGTCACGACGATCTCGACCTCAGCGCAAAAACGATCACGCAGGTAGCCTGAGACATAGGTCAGGATAACGGTCGCGGCCTGATAGGTTTTCACCTTGGGCCAACCGGGGAGGTGCCCGCAGAGCGCCTCGCAGGAAATCAGTATATCGCGGGCATCGTCGGGCGTGTTGGCAAAGACCTCATCAAGGCGATCAGCCAGATCGATCAAGGTCAGAGGATTGCCGCTGCGCGAATAACTGTGGGTCAGTTGGGTGACGGGCTTGAGGTGGCGGAGCATGAACAAATGCACATGCGGTGCCAGCTTTTCGCGGTTGGTCCAAAAGAAATGCTGGATAGAGCTGGTGCCAGTCTTGTGAAAGCCTGGGTGCAGCAAAATCCGACGTTTAGGCATCGGGGAAGAGCCCTTCGGGTGGGTCAGCGACGATGCGGCCTGCGGCGATGTCGACGGTGGGCACGGCGGCTTTGGTGAACGGCAACAGAACGGTGTCGCGGTAGCCCATCTTGGTCACTTCCAAGAGGTCAGTTGCGCCGTGGTTCACGACCGTTTTCACGGTGCCAAGGTCATTGCCGCCCGTATCAAAGACCGAAAGGCCGATCAGGTCGTTGTAATAGTATTCGTCATCAGGAAGGTCGGGCATGACATCGCGCGATGCGAAGAGTTCAGTGCCCTTGAGCGCATCTGCGTCCTCTTTGGTGACGATCCCGTCCATATGTGCGGTGAGGCCGTTGTTGGTGATGCCCGTCAGGACAACAACAGGGAAGCTACGACCGTCCTTTGTATAAAGAGGCGTGTAGTCGGCGATGGCTTCGGGGTCAGAGCAATACGACTTCAGGCGCACTTCACCACGGACGCCAAAGGCACCTGCGATAGAACCTACGACAACGCGATCTTCGGGCATGTCGATCCTCTTACCTTACCAGCATATCAGGGAGAGCTTGCCGTTGTTCCCAACCGGCGCGCTCGAGTTCTGGAGTTTCATGTTCTTCTTCGGGATAGCCGATACAGAAATAGCCGATCAATTTCCAGCCGTCCGGAACATCAAGGTCACGTGCCAAACGGTCAGGATCGAGGATGGACACCCATCCCATGCCGACCCCATGCGCCTTGAGCATGAGCCAAAACTGCATGACGGCGGAAACGCAGGAGTAGGCCTTCATTTCGGGCATCGTTCCCGCGCCGAGGCCCTTGCCCTTGGTCGTGCCTGCGTCGCACCAAACGGACATCTGAACGGGGGACAAATCCATGCCAGACAACTTTAGTCCCGAATAAATCTTGGCATCGTCACCACTGTAACCCGCCAGCGCATCGGCATTCGCCTCGAGGAAGTTCTCTCGTGCGGCGGCGCGACCCTCTGCGCTGTTCACCATCACGATCCGCCACGGTTCGGATAAACCAACAGACGGGGCGAGCGAAAAGCTACGCAGACAACGGTCAACGATCTCGGGATCAATGGCGTCAGGTTTGAACCGACGGACATCGCGGCGCATGCGGATCAGCGACCAGAGGTCACTTTGAAAGTCGGGTGAGAACCCAGTCATGCGCGATGGCTCCTTTGCGCGGCATTGCCCGTCGTTGTGCTGGCAAGGTCAGACAAAATAGCCCCAAAGACAAGGGGGACTGCTCGGCCCCGAAAGGCCGAGCAGAACGTTTATTATTCTTCAGCAGCTTCTTCTGCCGGTGCAGCAGCTTCGGCAGCTTTTGCAGCCTTAGCAGCAGCGCGCTCTTGAGCAGCTTTACCCGGAACAGCTTTGTTCGGGTTGTTGCGGACTTTTTTCGCAACGAGGCCAGCAGCTTCGAGGAAGCGTGCAACACGGTCGGTCGGCTGTGCGCCCTGAGCGAGCCAGAACTGAACGCGCTCTACGTTCAGTTTTACGCGGTCTTCGCTGTCTTTTGCGAGAAGCGGGTTGTAGGTGCCCAGTTTCTCTTTGAAGCGACCGTCACGCGGCATGCGCGAGTCAGCAGCAACGATTGCGTAGTGAGGACGTTTTTTCGAACCACCGCGAGCGAGACGGATTTTCATAGCCATGGGTTGATCTCCTTGAATGGCGTGGTGACGGGCGGGCCGTCAGGATTGGTGTTGTTTGTGGTGTTGAATCACTTCCTGAATGACGAAATTCAGGAATTTCTTGGCGAACTCAGGATCCAGATCGGCCTGTTCCGCAAGGTCGGTCAACCGTTTGATCTGTGCCTCTTCGCGCACGGGATCAGACGGAGGAAGTTCGTTTTCCGCTTTCAGCTTCCCAACGGCTTGGGTGTGCTTAAAGCGTTCGGCCAGCGTAAAGACGAGGATCGCGTCCAAACGGTCGATGGACTCGCGGTGGCCTTTGAGGATCGCTGCTGCTTTTTGAACGGCGTCGGTCATTTTGTCCTCTTACGCTGGAATATCGGGCGAATAGCGGTAGGTGATGCAGCCGCCAAAATCAGCGGCCTCGTCACGCACCGCGCCCAGCTTTTCAGCCAGACGGATCGCACGGGTGTTGTGGGGGTGGATGTAGCTTACCAATGTCGGCCAGCTCAGCGCGTTAAACGCGTTGTTGCGGGCAGAGCGGGCAGCTTCATAGGCGTAACCTTGGCCCTCATATTCTTCGAGGAAGAGGAAACCGACTTCGGGCTCGGGATCGCCGAATTCATGGTCGAGCATGACAAAGCCCAAGGTCACGAAATCGCTGTTACGCTCAACGGTCCAGAGGCCAGCGCCACGCAGAACCCAACCCGCGATCAGCTGGTTGAAATCGAGCCACGCTTGGTCGCGGTCCATTGGGCCGTCAACAAATTTGCCGCGCTCGGTGCAGACGATTTTCGCGTAGTCCTCAAAGTCGGTGATGCGCGGTGCGCGCAGAGTCACACGATCAAGGATGATACGGGGCAGGGCGCCGCGAATACGGTCGGTTGCAACGGCTGCTTGGCCTTCAGGAGCGTTTTCCCATGCACGTGTCATTGAACGGCCTCCGGTTTTGGGTGGCGATAGACCCAGCACGGTTGATCGGGTTTCGGCTGTGGTGCGGTTTCATCCAGCACAGCGCCCAGCTTTTCCGCGAGGTTCGCAGAGCGGGTGTTGCCGATGCCGACGTAGCTGACGATGGTGTCCCACTTCAGAACGTTCCACGCGTGATCGATCGCTGCGCGAGCGGCCTCGGTCGCGATGCCTGTGCCTTCGATCGACGGGTCCCAAACGGTCCAGCCAATTTCGGTCTCTGGCCAATCGGCAGGGAACCACGGGCCGATCATGCCCAGCGGTGTGTCGTCGCCCTTACGGGTTACGATCCACATGCCGTAGCCGCGGATTTGCCAATGGCCAATCTCAGCCGCGAAAGCACGCCATGACTTGCCCAGATCATGCGGTCCACCCACGCCTACTGCGCGGTCAGACATGAAAAAGGCGCATGCGGCCTCCATGTCCGAAGCCTTCGGCTCGCGCAGGATAAGACGTTGGGTTTCGAGCGTTTGCATGGCTTACTTCTTTTTCCCCATGCCCAGACCCGATAGGCCACCCGGCAAACCGCCGAGGCCACCAAGCCCGCCCAGACCCGGAAGTTTGCCACCCGGCAACTGGCTGCCCAGTGCCTTGGCCGCTTGTTCCATTGCTTTGGGGTCGTCCATGTTCGGCATGTCAGGCATACCGCCTTTGCCAAACATCTGCTTAACGGCTGCTTTGAGAGCGCCGCCTTTGCCCATTTTGCCCATCTTCTTCATGACGTCGGCCATCTGCTTCTGCTGCTTGAGCAGCTTGTTCAGTTCCGACACCTCGAGGCCAGCACCCGCAGCAACCCGCTTTTTACGGCTGGCTTGCATCACATCGGGGTTAGCGCGTTCGAGTTTGGTCATAGAGTTGATCAGCGCGATCTGGCGACGCAGCATGATGTCGTCAAAACCAGCTTCTTTGATCTTGCCAGCGTGTTTCGCCATGCCGGGCATCATACCCATCAGGCTTTCCATACCGCCCATCTTGAGCATCTGGTCCAGCTGCATCTTCAGGTCGTTCATGTTGAAGCGGCCCTTCTGGAAGCGCTTCATCATACGTTCGGCTTGTTCGACCTCGAGTGTTGCTTGGGCCTTTTCGACCAGTGCAACGATGTCACCCATGCCGAGGATACGGCCAGCAACGCGTTCCGCCTCGAAGGTCTCAATGGCGTCCATCTTTTCGCCCAGACCGACAAAGCGGATGGGTTTACCCGTGATGGCGCGCATCGACAGCGCAGCACCGCCGCGACCGTCACCGTCCATACGGGTGAGGACAACGCCAGTGACGCCGATCTTCGCGTCAAACTCGGTTGCAACGTTCACCGCGTCCTGACCCGTCAGGCCGTCCACGACCAAGAGTGTTTCGCGCGGGTTCACGGCATCACGGACGTCAGCAGCCTGTTGGATCAGCTCTTCGTCGATGTGCAGTCGGCCTGCGGTGTCGAGCATGTAAATGTCATAGCCACCGAGGCTCGCCTGAGTTTTGGCGCGCTTTGCGATCGTGACGGGATCTTCGCCTTTGACGATCGGGAGTGTGTCTACACCGATCTGCTGACCGAGGATTTGAAGCTGTTCCATAGCCGCAGGACGGTTCACGTCGAGCGAGGCCATCAGGATGCGCTTGCCTTCGCGTTCTTTCAAACGCTTTGCGAGTTTCGCGGTCGTCGTGGTTTTACCCGAACCCTGCAGACCGACCATCAGGATCGGGGCAGGTGGATTGTCGATTTTCAGGCGGTCGGCTTCTGCGCCACCCGACAGAACTGCGATCAGTTCGTCATGGACGATCTTAACGACCTGCTGACCGGGGGTGATCGACTTCGTTACTGCAGAGCCCGTTGCCTTGGCCTCGACCGCTTTAACAAAGCTGCGAACGACGGGCAGGGAAACGTCAGCCTCGAGGAGTGCGACACGCACTTCACGAAGCGCGGTTTTAACATCGTCTGCGGACAGGGCACCCTGTTTCGTCAGACGGTCAAACACTCCGCCAAGGCGTTCGGATAGATTTTCAAACATGCCATGGCCCTCCAGCGACCCGTTAATCATTTGGTCGCTACATAGGCATCGACCGCTCAAACCACAATCGCGCCCATGGGCGCAACGCGCTGATGGACGGCGATCCCCCCCGAATAGGGAAGGGACCGGAAGACTCGGCTTCCGGGGAATTTGGCCTGCGTTTACGCGCGTGGAACCAGTGAGTCAAGCACGCCTTGCCCTTGCGCCTTTTGGTTCAGTGGCTAGATTGACGTGGTCGATTAAAGGATTTCCACGATGGATCATTGGGATGAGGTGCGCACGGCCTATCAGGTGGCGCGTTTGGGCACAGTCAGCGGCGCGGCCGAAGTGTTGGGCGTTCACCACGCGACAGTGATCCGTCACATCGACGCTCTCGAAGGGCGTCTGGGCGTGAAATTGTTCCAGAGACACGCACGGGGCTACACACCCACTGAGGCAGGGCAAGACCTGTTAAAGGTCGCAAAGGCAGCGGACGATCAGTTTAATCAGCTAGGTGCACGATTAAAGGGGCACGGGGATGGTGTGACGGGCGATCTGACGGTGACGTCGCTCGCGTCGTTCTCGACGATGCTCACGCCTGTGATGGTGAAATTCCAGAAGCAGAATCCAGAGGTAAAGATCCGCTACCTCACAGGCGACCGTCTGTTCCGCCTCGAATACGGTGAGGCGCATGTCGCGATCCGTGCGGGCGCGGCACCTGATCAGCCTGACAACGTGGTCCAGCCCTTTATCAAACAGACCGTCGCGATGGTCGCCGCCCAAAGCTACATCGACCGCATGGGAATGCCAGAGAACGACGCGGACCTCGCAAAGCACGAGTTCGTTAGCCATGACGACTCTGACAGCCGTGCGCCGTTCCACCGTTGGCTTCTTGCGAACGTGCCGTCGTCGCAGATCGTTTATCGCACGATGGACAACCGCTCGATGCGGGACGCCATCGCGGCGGGGGCAGGGATCGGGTTCCTTCCGTCCTACGAATTTGGCTTGATGCCAGGTGTCCAGCAAGTCATGCCGCCGCGCGAAGAATGGTCAACCAGCCTCTGGCTCGTCACGCACGTTGATCTGCATCGGACGCCAAAGGTGCAGACCTTCCTCAAGTTCCTCAAGGAAGAGGCAAAGTCGTGGGTCGATTGATCCGCCCCCATCTAGCGGGACATTTGGCGATGTTGGTGTTCTCTGCCTCAGTGGCGGGGAGCTTTTCGCTCGGCGCCTCCGTTGCCAATGACATTTCGCCTGTCGCGCTGAACACCGTTCGGTTCTGGGTAGCCGTCGCGATCCTCGGTATCGTGATGAGACTGACAGGGAAGGGAAGTCGCCAGACGTTCAAAGCCCCGTGGCGTTACGCGATTTTGGGCGGGCTTTATGCCTGCTACTTTGTCCTGATGTTCATGGCGCTCAAATCCACGTCGCCTGTAAACCTATCAGTAGTGTTCACGCTGACGCCTGTCATGGCGGGTGGCTTTGGGTATTTTCTGCTGCGACAAGTCATGTCCCCTCGCATCGCGCTGGCCCTCGCCATTGGCGGTGCGGGTGCGGTCTGGGTGATCTTCCGTGGGGACCTCAGTGCCTTCCTCGCGTTCGAGGTCGGCAGCGGTGAGGCGCTCTATTTCTGGGGCTGCGCTGCGCACGCGATCTACACGCCGCTCGCGCGGAGGCTCAATCGCGGCACGCATGTTATTCCTTACACTTTCGGCACATTGGTCGCGGCGGCGATTTGGATCACGGGGTATGGTTGGCGTGATCTGTTGGTGACGGATTGGACAAACCTTCCGAACCTCGTTTGGATCACGATCCTATATATCGCGGTCTTTGCGACCTCTGTCTCATCGCTGCTGCTGCTTTTCGCGACCCAACGCCTGCCATCGTCCAAGGTCATGGCCTACACATACCTTGTGCCGACATGGGTGATCGCGTGGGAATACATCCGGCATGCCTACGTCCCGCCAGGGATCGTGCTAGTCGGCGTGGCAATGACGCTTATCGCTCTGCTTCTTCTTCTGCGAGAATGACGCCCTCAGAGGCGAGGAATTGTTCGAACGCATCGAGATCAACGCCGTCCATCTGGCCAAAGCCCTGCATCCAAACGCTCGCTTCACGCAGGGCGTCGGGCTCTAGCTTGCACCATTTCACCCGTCCGCGTTTCTCCTGAGAGATCAGTCCAGCGTCAGCCAGAACGGTAAGATGCTTTGAAATCGCGGCAAGCGACACGGCGAATGGTTCGGCCACATCGGTTACTGCCATATCATCCTCCAGCAGCATCGACAGGATCGCGCGGCGGGTGGGGTCGGCCAAGGCCATAAAGACGGTATCAAGTGTAGCTGCCATATCCGCCGATTAAGCCGCCTTAATCCCAAAGGTCAACCGATTGGTTGAATATAAAGAATGGGTGGTTTCGGGGGTAAATGGGCTGTGGGCGGAATCGTTGGCGGGGAAGCGGTGAAAGTTTTTTTGTTAATTAACAATGCATTACGTCGAACGATTTGTCACATCACGGCTTATTGACTCATTGGTCCTAAGGCCATAGCTAGTCCCCAACCTTCTGAGGGGATTTTCGTGTGACTGATCCGAACGATCTTGACCGCCTAAAGGCGCTAGAAAGCCGGATCAAAGAGGTGAAAGCCAAAGCGCCCGAAACGAACCACATGAAGAAAGACTACTCTCAAGCGCAGCATGCGTGGCGGATGGTCACCGAGCTTGTAGCCGGTCTTCTGATCGGCTTCGTCATCGGGTACGGGTTGGATTACGCCTTTGGCACCATGCCTGTATTTCTGGTGATATTCATTTTTCTGGGCTTTGCGGCCGGTGTTAAAACCGTGATCGGCTCTGCTCAGGAACTACAGAGGAAACTGCTGGAGCAACCTTCCAGCAAAGATGGGGATCACTGACGTGGCGACTGAAGCGCATGGCGAAGGCACAGGCCTTGTTTTCCACCCGCTGGACCAGTTCAAGGTAACTCCGCTGTTCGGGGATGGCCCCGTTCACTGGTACACCATCACCAACGCAACGTTGTGGATGGCCCTCGCTGTTCTGGCGATTGTTGCGATGTTCGTCATCGGTAGCCGCGGTCGCGCAATCGTGCCGTCGCGCGGTCAGTCGATCGCAGAGCTGTTCTACGGCTTCGTTTACAAGATGGTTGAAGACATCACCGGCCACGATGGTGTGAAGTACTTCCCGTACATCTTTTCGCTCTTCTGCTTCATCTTCTTTGCGAACTTCCTCGGCCTTCTGCCGCTGTCGTTCTCGCCCACCTCGCACATCGCAGTGACTGCTGTTCTCGGCTTCGGCGTGTTCATCATCGTAACCATGATTGGCTTCGTGAAGAACGGCATCGGCTTCCTTGGCATGTTCTGGCTGAAAGACGCTCCGCTCGCGCTGCGCCCGATCATCGCGATCATCGAGGTTATCTCTTATTTCGTCCGTCCCGTTAGCCACTCCATCCGTCTTGCAGGTAACATCACTGCAGGCCACGCGATGATCAAAGTGTTCGCAGGCTTTGCCGCGATCGCTGCTGTGGCTCCGGTGTCTGTTGTGGCTATCGCAGCAGTCTACGGCCTCGAAGTTCTCGTAGCCGGTATTCAGGCTTACGTGTTCACCATTCTGACCTGCATCTATCTCAAAGATGCGCTGCACCCAGCGCACTAAGAGACGCAGGACTGAATTCCTATCCAGCCAATTCCATCGTAAGGAGATACAATCATGGAAGGCAATATCGCACAACTCGGTCAGTTCATCGGCGCAGGCCTTGGCGCAATCGGTTCCGGCCTTGCTGCTATCGGTGTAGGCAACGTTGCTGCCAACTACCTGTCGGGCGCTCTGCGTAACCCGTCGGCTGCTGCTTCGCAGACCGCTACCCTCTTCATCGGTCTGGCATTCGCAGAAGCACTGGGGATCTTCTCGTTCCTCGTTGCTCTGCTGCTGATGTTCGCAGTCTAATCACCTGACGCATCCTTACGGTCGGGCGGCGCGGGACTAACCCCGCGCCCCCGATGACACCCAAGGGTCCGACGGAGAGAGACGAGATGGCAGACGAACACAACACGGTCGAGCATGTCGCTGATGCTGCGGAACACGCAGTAGACATGGCTCATGGTGCCGAAGCTGGCGGTGCAGCAATGCCCCAGCTCGACCCTACGACCTTTTCCAACCAGATTTTCTGGCTTCTGGTCACGCTCGTCGTGATCTATTTGGTCCTGTCCAAAATTGCCCTGCCGCGCATCGCTGCGGTTCTGGCAGAACGGTCGGGAACCATCACCAACGATCTCGCTGCAGCTGAAGAGCTGAAAGCGAAAGCTGTTGCAGCTGAAGAAGCTTACAACAAAGCACTTGCTGACGCTCGTTCCGAGGCAGCTCGTATCGTTGATGAGACTAAGGCAGAGATCCAATCGCAGCTGAACGCCGAACTGGCTAAAGCAGACGACGAGATCGCAGCCAAAACTGCCGAGGGCGAAAAAGCCATCGCGGCAATTCGTGATAACGCGCTGTCCAGCGTGACCGATGTAGCAACGGAAACTGCCGCTGCTCTGGTCGCTGCGCTGGGTGGCCAAGCTGACGACAAAGCTATCGCTACTGCTGTCGCCGCTCAGATGAAGGGCTGAGATTATGAAGAAGCTTCTGATCCCCGCATTCATCCTGATGGCTCAGCCTGCGCTGGCATCGTCCAAAAACCCGTTCGCGGCTGAATTCTGGTCGCTGCACAACACTGACTTCATCGTTCTGTTGGCGTTCCTCGTCTTCGTTGGTGTCCTTCTTAAACTGAAGGTTCCGTCGAAGGTCGGCGAAATGCTCGACGGTCGCGCGGCATCTATCCGGTCTGACCTGGAAGAAGCCAAATCGATCCGCGAAGAAGCTCAGACCCTGTTGGCCTCTTTCGAGCGCAAGCAGAAAGAAGTGCAGGAGCAAGCAGACCGCATCGTGGCAACAGCTAAAGAAGAAGCTGAAGCCGCTGCAGTTCAGGCCAAAGCAGACATCGCAGCATCTGTTGCACGTCGTCTTGCTGCCGCCCAAGACCAGATCGCAAGCGCTGAAGCGTCTGCAGTCAAAGAGGTCAAGGACCGCGCAGTTATGGTCGCTGTCTCTGCAGCCAAAGAAGTGGTCGCTAAACAGATGACCGCAGCTTCGGCGAACAAACTGATCGACGACGCGATCGCGACTGTGGAAGCAAAGCTCCACTAACGCCCGGCGTCATCACCTGAATGGAACCCCGTCTGCGCTGCAGACGGGGTTTTGTTTTTGCGGCAAAGCATTGGAAACGAAGAAGGCCGCCCGTTTCGGGGCGGCCTCGATCTCTTCTGATGGTGGATCAGTTCGTCGGGATGATGATGATCTCAACACGACGGTTCTGTGCGCGACCCTGCGGTGTCAGGTTGTCCGCAACAGGCTGGTTCTCACCACGACCTGCGGATTGGATGCGCATCGCAGGAACACCTGCGTTGATCAGGACTGAGGTCACAGCCTGTGCACGGCGCAGCGACAGGTCTTGGTTATAGGCTGCGGAGCCAGTGTTGTCGGTGTGGCCGATAACCTGAACGATGGTGTTCGGATAGGCATTGATCGACCGTGCGACGGTGTAGAGGTCATTTTGCAGGCCACCAGTCAGGGTCGCACTGTCGGTCGCAAAGAGGATATCTTGCGGCATGGTGACAATCAGCTGGTTGCCCGTGTTCACGATGCTGGACTGGTTGCCCAGTTGCTGACGCAGTTCAGCTTCCTGAAGGTCGAGCTGACGCCCGCCTACGGCACCAAGGCCACCGCCAATAGCAGCGCCAATGATCGCATTGCGGCGACGCTCTGCGGTATCGTTACCACCAGTCGACGCACCAAGGAGCGCACCAATACCAGCACCAACAACCGCACCCGTCTGCGTGTTGCGGTTCGGGTTTGATGGGTCGGTCATTTCACATGCAGCCGTGCCGAAAAGCGCGAAAGCTGCAACAGCGAGCGAAGAACGAGCAAGAATCATAAGTCTATCCAGTCTTATTGAACGACGCAGAAGGTTGCGCCTATTGCCCTTTCATATGCCTCAAACGCGATTGATATCCAATAACGCAACAATAACGGGCAAAATTTCGCCCATTGGATTTTGGTTTATGCGGCAATCCTGTTCTTGCCTGATCGGATTGCGGCGGGCATACCCACGCTATGGTTAAGCAGCTCGATTATCATACCATCCGCGAGATTTTCACCCGCTTTCAGCAGGCCGAGGCCGAGCCGAAAGGGGAGCTGGATCACGTCAACGCCTATACGCTGGTCGTGGCTGTCGCGCTCTCTGCGCAGGCCACCGATAAGGGCGTGAACCGCGCCACCGCCGAATTGTTCAAAATCGCGGATACCCCGCAAAAGATGTTGGACCTCGGCGAAGAAGGTTTGATCGAGCACATCAAAACCATTGGCCTGTTCCGCAATAAGGCTAAGAACGTCATCAAACTCAGCCGTATTCTCGTTGATGACTATGGCGGCGAGGTTCCGAACTCCCGTGCGGCGCTCGAAAGCCTTCCTGGGGTCGGGCGGAAGACGGCGAATGTGGTTTTGAATATGTGGTGGCAGTATCCAGCGCAGGCTGTTGATACCCACATCTTTCGGTTCGGGAACCGCTCTGGCGTGGCTGTGGGTAAGGATGTCGTCGCCGTTGAGCGTGCGATCGAGGATCACATTCCCGCCGATTTCCAGCTTCACGCTCATCACTGGATGATTTTGCACGGGCGGTATACATGCCTTGCCCGTAACCCGAAATGCGCGACCTGTGTGATCCGCGATCTCTGTCTGTTTGAGGAAAAGAACCTATGAAGAAGTTTCAAGTCGTCGGTATCGGCAATGCAATGGTCGACGTGCTGACCCAAGAGACCGAAGCGTTTCTGTCCGAGGCGGGCATCGAAAAAGGCATCATGCAGTTGATCGACATGGATCGTGCGGTTGACCTTTACAGCCGTATCGGCGCGGCCAAGGAAATCTCGGGCGGCTCTGCGGCGAACACGATTGCGGGGATTGCGCACCTTGGTGGGCGGACAGCCTATGTTGGCAAGGTGAAGGACGATCAGCTTGGCGCGATTTTCGCCCACGATCTGAGGGCGCAGGGTGCGGTCTATGAAACCAAGCTCGCCCCCAAAGACGCAGCCCAAGAAACGGGTCGTTGCATCGTCGTCGTAACCCCCGATGGTGAGCGGTCGATGAACACTTATCTGGGCGTGACAGAGTTCCTCGAACCGTCCGACATCGACGTTGATATGATGGCCGATGCAGAGTGGATTTATCTTGAGGGTTACCGCTTTGACGGCCCTGACAGCCACGCTGCCTTCGCGAAAGCGATCAATGCGTGCAAGGGCCACGGCGGTAAGGTGTCGATTACCCTCTCCGACCCGTTCTGCGTTGAACGCCACCGCGATGCGTTCCGTATGATGATCCGCGAAGACGTGGACCTGTTGTTCTGCAACCGCGCTGAAATGCTGTCGATGTATCAGACCGAAGATTTCGACGCAGCCTTGGCTCAGGCCGCGAAAGAAGTGTCCATCGTTGCCTGCACAGACAGCGATAATGGTGCGCACATCCTGTCAGGCAGTCAGCGTTGGCATGCCCCTGCGGTTCCGACCCAGATCGTAGACGCGACGGGTGCGGGCGATCTCTTTGCGGGTGCGTTCCTCTGGGGCCTGACCAACGGTCATGACCTAGAGACCTGTGGCCGTATGGGTTGCGTCGCGGCAAGCGAAGTCATCAGCCATATCGGCGCACGCGCGGAAAGTGACCTGAAGGCCTTGTTCGCTCAGCACGGCCTGATCTGATCTCAATATGGCGCTAGAGCGGAGAGGGCTCCGTTCTAGCCAAACACTCGGCAAAGTCGTCCTTGCGGCATAGCTCGGTTCCATCGGTCATGCAGGCCGCAGAAGCGGCGGCAGAACCGTGGGCGAGGGCGGTTGGCAGGTCGTTGCCCTGTGCCAAAGCCCATGTGAACCCGCCGACAAAGCTGTCACCCGCCCCGACCTTTGATTTGACCGTCACGTTGACGGCGGGACAGAACCAACGGTTTGTCCCGTCTGAGAGGATGTTCCCGTCCGCCCCACGCGCGATAATCACAATCTCTGCGGCTCCCTTGGCCACCAGACCAGACGCAAAATCCGCAGTGTCTGCGCGGGTGGTGAGGGGCGTGGCGCTGATCTCTTGGGCTTCGACTTGATCCATGCGCAGCACGTGGGGGCGGATAGTGTGACCTTCGGCTAAATGTGACAGAGCCGCGCCTGAGGTGTCGACGACAACCTGCACGCCGTGTCCTGAGAGGTCCGCGCAGAGTTGAGAATAGAGCGAGGCCGTTGTTCCTGATGGTCCAGACCCCGACAAAACTACATACCCACCTTTAGGCGCATTGGCGCAGATGGCCGTGCTAGCGGATACGACGTCCGCGCCGCTCCAGTTCGGGCCGGGTAGCATAAAACGGAACTGGTTGTTGATGGACAGATCGGTGACGGCAAGGCTCTGCCGCGTGTCGCCGGGTGCCGCGTGGGCAATAACGGGGATGCCCGCCGCGTCCAGTAGTCGACGCAGATGCGCGCCTGTATCGCCGCCCAAGGCCACAAAAGCCGTTGCCTGCCCGCCCAGTTGAATAATCGCGCGGGCCACATTGATGCCACCACCACCTGGATCAATCTGCGGATCAGAGCAGCGCAGTTTGTGCCCCGCCGTGACCTGCGGCGCAGTGGTTGCGATATCCAGCGCGGGGTTGAGCGTGACAGTGAGAATTTCAGGCATCATGGCCGCCATCAGAGCGTTTCGTTAGCCCTAACATAGTCTGCTGTCGGCGACGACGCCACTGACATGCATCAAATGGTCGAAAATTGCGTATCGTTCATGCCGGTCCACGGGGGCTGAAACCACAGCCGATATGGACAAAAGCGGGCCAATATGAAACAGGCGAGGGGAACAGGAGATACACATGACCACAACCCGTTTCGCCCCTTCGCCCACTGGCTGGATGCACATTGGTAACCTGCGCGCTGCGCTGATGAACTTCTGCATTGCCCGACAGCAAGGCGGCACGTTTATCCTACGGATCGACGACACCGATCAGGAACGGTCGAAGCCGGAATATGTGGACGGTATCTTGGATGCACTGGCATGGCTGGGCATCACCTACGACCGCATCGAATATCAGTCCAAACGTCTGGAACGCTACGAGGCCGCTAAGGCGCAACTCATCGAAATGGGCCGCCTCTATGAGTGCTTTGAAACGCCGACCGAACTGGACCTGAAACGTAAAAAGCAGCTGAACATGGGCAAGCCGCCGGTTTATGACCGTTCGGCGCTGGACCTGTCTGAGGCTGACAAAGACCGTCTGCGCGAAGAGCGTGGCGGGTCGCACTGGCGCTTTAAGCTCGACTGGGAACGCATCGAATGGACCGACGGTATCCTTGGCGATATCTCGATCGATGCGGCATCGGTATCTGACCCCGTTCTGATCAAGGAAAGCGGTCAGTTCCTCTATACCCTCGCGTCCGTTGTGGATGATGTGGATATGGGCATCACCAACGTTGTGCGCGGCTCTGACCACGTGACTAACACCGCAACGCAAATCCAGATGATCCGTGCACTTGGCGGCACGGTTCCGCAGTTCGCCCACCACTCGCTGCTCACGGGGCCGCAAGGCGAGGCGCTATCGAAACGACTGGGCACGCTGTCGCTCAAAGACCTCAAGGCCAAAGGCATCGAGCCGATGTCCGTCATGAGCCTGATGGCGCGTCTGGGCTCTGCTGATCCGGTCGAACTGCGTGACACGGTTCAAGAGATCATCGACGGCTTTGAGCTGGGTAAATTCGGCGTTGCGCCGACCAAATTCGATGTTCTCGACCTCGAGCCGCTCACCGCTCGTATCAATGCTGCAAAACCCTTCGACGCGGTCAAGGACGAAGTTCTAGCACTGGGCGTTCCTGCGCATCTGGCCGAAACCTTCTGGACCGTAGTTCGTGAGAACATCACCTTTATGAGCGATATGGCCGAATGGTGGACCCTGTTCCGCGATGGTGCACCCGCCTTGGTTGATGACGAAGACCGCGAAATGATCGAGACAGCGTTCAGCCTCTTGGGCGAGCCAGCCTACACCGCAGACACATGGGCTGAATGGACCAACGCTGTGAAAGAAGCCACTGGTCGCAAGGGCAAGGGCCTGTTCATGCCACTCCGTAAGGCGGTCACTGGTCGCGCAAGCGGGCCTGACATGAGCAACGTCATGCAGTTGATGCAGGTAAAACCGCGCTTCTGATTGGGTTTAGCGGCGTAGCGCTCCTGCCATAGAGAGCGTGACGCCCGCTAAGGCGATCAACAGCCACAACGAGCCATTCAGTGAGGTGGCTTCGGCCACGAAACCGATCAACGGCGGCCCGATTAGGATGCCGCCGTAGGTCAGGGTGGCCACGCTCGCGATGGCACGGCCTGCGGGAACGTCGGGGTCATTAGCGGCACGCGAAAACGCCAATGGGATGATCATCGCGTAGCCGATGCCAAAAGCGGCAAAGCCGATCAATGCGACGGGTAGGGACGGTGCCACGAGGACCAGTAGCCCGCCGATCATCGCGCTGGCTGCCGAAATTCGGGTGGTTTGCGCGGGCCCCAAATTGGCGACAAGGATCGGTCCTGCGAGGCGGGTCGCTACCATCAGGGTCGAAAATATCGTGTACCCCAGCGCGGCTTGAGCCTGATCGACGCCTTTCGCAGCGGTCAGGATGAGTGCCGACCAATCGACCATCGCGCCTTCGCCGATGGCTGACGACAGTCCGACGATCCCCACCATCAACAGCGGGCCTTTGGGTAGGGCAAAGAGGGGGCCGTGCTCTGCCGTTCCTGTGACGCTGCTCCACGGGATAAAAGCGAAAAGTGCGACAAAACCCGTGATCCCCAGACCGCCGAGCCAGAAGTGCAGCGCGACGCTGGCGCCCCAGTTGATCGCAATAAACCCAGAGCCCGCACCGATCCCCGCGCCAAGCGAAAACGCGGCGTGGAAGCTCGACATGACGGGACGTGCCATGTGCCGCTCAACCTCAGCCGCCCAAGCATTCATGGCAACGTCTTGTCCCCCGTGAGCCATGCCGAACAGGGCAAGGATCGGGGCGAGAACCCAGACGTTAGGGGCGAGAGGCAGACAGAGGAACGCAACGATATAGAGCGCACCATAGACCATCGTTGCATTGCGCGCGCCGCGCAGGTCCGCAGTGCGCCCAGCGAGCGGAAATCCCACAATTGCCCCCGCCGCCAAACACAACAGGAGCAAGCCCAAGTTGGCAGGGGAAAGCGTGAAACGGTCTGCAAAAGCAGGTATACGCGAGGCCCAAAGCCCGAACAGGGCCCCATTAAAGAAAAACACTGAAGCAACAGCGCGCCAAGGGCCTGAGAGTCGGATCACTTGCGTCTCCTAAAACGATTTCGGAAAATCTAGCCGCGCCGAATGTCCTGCACAATGAAAAACGGCTCACCGCGAGGGCGAGCCGTTCTTTGATCCAACTGACGCTGTCAATCAGTTGTTCATGTTGCCGTGGCCCATATTGCTGTGGTCCATTTGACCTTGGTTCATTTGGCCGCCTTGGGGCTGACGTTCGAGGTCGACAGGGATATCGACGGTGATTTCGCCCGCTTCACGGAAGACGAGGGTCACGGTGACGATATCGCCTTGTTCCATCGCACCCTTGAGGCCCATGAACATCACGTGGTCAGCACCACGTTGCAGAACATGTTCACCGCCAGCAGGGATCGGGAAGCCACCTTCGACCTGACGCATCTTAGCGATGCCGTCTTCCATGATGTGGGTGTGCAGTTCGACCTTTGCCGAAATGTCAGAACGGGCGTCGATGAGTTGGTCATCGGTATCGCCTGTGTTGGTGATCACCATGAAGGCAGCGCCAGCCATAGCCGACATGCCAGACGACCGCGCATAGGCGTCGTTAACGGTGATGATGCTCTCAGCCGAAGCAGCGGTTGCGAAAAGGGTAGCGGCAACTGCCGCCAGTTTAACGGATCTCAAAAACATTGGATTGTCCTGTGATGTGTAGATGTTTGATGTTGGGGATCAAACGACCACAGGCGGTCCTCTGGCCGAGGGCGTCAGGCGCTGCGCTTCGGCTGTATGGATGTCATGGACCGGAAGAAGGGTTAGAGCACGGCCATTGACGATCCGCTGAGGCAGATCCGGTGTCGCTAGCGCGACGATCACATTCAGGGCACAGTCTGGACAGATATGACGCGGACCGACGGGTTTACCATTCGCATCAACGGCTACTTCGACAGCGACCTCACCAATACACAACACAGTCGTGCCAACGGCGCCTGTCTGCCCACGCAATATCGCCATTTCCTGCGAGGTGACGGTCACCAGCAGGGCAAGCGCGATAGCAATGAGCGATCTGAGCCAAACCATGGGGCAACCATTATCACCGCCGATCGGGCGGGAAAAGGGTCAGCGCGTCGCAGGGCCTACAAACGAAAAAGCCCAGACAGTGATGTCTGGGCTTTGACGAATTCGGTAGTCAGTCAGATTAAGCAGATGCTTTAACGACTTCTTTTTTGATTTTGAGTGCTTCGCTCGACAGCTCGGCGTCTTTCGCCTTGAGGAGGAACGCATCAAAACCACCGCGGTGGTCAACAGTACGCAGCGCAGCGGACGAAATCCGCAGGCGGAACGAACGGCCCAGTACGTCAGAGATCAGAGTGACGTCCTGAAGGTTCGGCAAGAACCGGCGACGGGTGCGGTTTTTAGCGTGGCTGACGTTGTTGCCCGACATCGGGCCTTTGCCAGTGAGTTCGCATTTACGCGACATGGGTATATCCTTATTTATTGGTTCCAGCCACCAGGGCCAGTTTGTTAAACGGGCAATAGCCCAACAGGCCCCACACCTCGTGGAACCAGTTATGAGCGCTGGCAATAGGTCGATTCCGCGAAACGGTCAAGCCTGCAATGATGCCAACCGCTGTTTTGCCCATGCGGCGGCCTCTGGAAACCTGTCTTTGCCGCGTTGGGACAGTCGGTCGAGGTAAAATGGCACGTCGCGGCGTAATTCACGATGCATCTTGGTCAGCACCGTCGGGTCAGGCGGATCAGAGAGAAGCGCCCGCACCGTGGCCCCGTACCGACCGCCCCGCGTGATGACTTGGGTCGCGGGGTGTCCGCCGAACGTGAGCCGTGCGATCCGAAGGGCAGGAAAGATCATCTGGAGCCGCTCTGCGTGCCACAGGTCCAGTCGGTTCATCGGGTCGACCGCGATGATCCCCTTTAGGGTCGGCACGGCTCTGGGCTCTAGCGCACCGAGCCTCTGGTCATAGTTACCAGCCTCAGCGCGATAGCGTTTGTCGAACGGCACATCGTCAGGATGGATGGACCATTGGGGCGAAACAGAGAGCACCCGCGTCGCGCCAATCGCGCGAGCAAAGCGGAGGGCACCATAGGCCCCCATCGAAAACCCGACCGCAGCCACATCGCGATACGGTTTCGCCACGGCCTCTAATACCCGCTCGGCGGCGGTGGTTTCCGCGTTGATGAACCAATCGTTGACCGACGTGCGGACGGAAATTTGGTCATAGCCGCGCCGATCATAGACGTTGATCATATTGGGCGGCTTAAAGCCTGTACGGCCAATTTCGCGGCTGTCAAAGGACACGAGCAGTTTGTCGTGGCCCCGCGCAAAATGGGTCAGGCGCAAACGGGCGCCATCGAAAATTCGGATGCCTTCGTCGGCCTCAGCCACCTGTGAACCCGTCCAAGACCCGCGCAGCGGCTTGGGTCGGGGTGGTTTCGCCGCGCTGCAACTGGTCCTCGGCCTGCGCCAGTCGTGCCGCCAAGGCTGGATCGCGCTGGAGCCGTTCGAGGAGTTGCAATCGCACCTCTTCGTGGAACCAATAGCGCGCCTGTTCTGCGCGGCGTGCATCCCAATGCCCCTCATCACGGCGCCATTTGGCGAGCGTGGTCATTTCTTCCCATGCCTTCGCGATGCCATCGCCCGAATAGGCGGACACGGTCATAGCCTTGGGGAAATCGGCGGGGTCTTGGGACCGTTTACGCAAGAGGCGCAGGGCGCCCGCATAATCCGCACAGGTGCGGGTCGCTTGTGGTTTGAGGTCGCCATCCGCCTTGTTCACAAGGATCAGATCGGCAATCTCCATGATGCCGCGTTTGACGCCCTGCAGTTCGTCGCCACCCGCGGGGGCCAGAAGCAGGGTAAAGATATCGCACATCTCAGCGACCATCGTCTCAGATTGACCGACGCCGACGGTTTCAATCAGAACCACGTCAAATCCCGCCGCCTCGCATAGCGCGATAGCCTCACGTGTGCGACGGGCCACGCCGCCCATTTGTGCCTGCGATGGTGAAGGGCGGATAAAGGCGTTGGGATCGCGGCTCAGCTGCTCCATCCGCGTTTTGTCGCCAAGGATCGACCCGCCAGACCGTGCCGAGGACGGATCAACGGCAAGCACGGCGACACGCAAGCCAGAGCTAGTGAGCGCAAGGCCGAACGCTTCGATAAAGGTGGATTTCCCGACTCCAGGGGTGCCAGACAGACCGATGCGCAGCGCCTGTCTCTCCGTGCCGAGCGCATCAAGGAGGTCCAGCGCAAGCGCGCGGTGATCAGCGCGACCGCTCTCAACGAGGGTGATCGCGCGGGCAAGAGCACGGCGGTCGCCTTGTTTCAGGGCTGCGGCGGTCGCGGGAATATCGAATGGTTTAGCCATACGAACTGTTTAGCGGATGGCACGAGCCTGTCCAGTGCGGCGGTGGGACGCGGGGTGAATTGGCAAAAGTAGGTGGCGCGGTTATTCCGCTGCCACCGTGTCGAGCGATTGCCCCATGACCGTTTGTGCTGCGTCGATCAGAGCGCCAGCCACCACATCACATTCCTCAAGCGTGAGGCGGGCAGGGAGGCGTACGTCGCAGGCATTCATTAGCATCGCGCGGGTTTGTGGCAGGTCGGGTGTTTCGCCCAAGAACTGCCAGTTCCAAAATGCACGCGCGTTGTCTTGGCTACGGCCAAAGACTTGTACTTTGATGCCGCGCTCTGCGGCTGCGGCGGCAAAAGCTTTGACAGCGTTGTCGCCCATGCCAACGAGGTTGAACTGGATCGAGTCCGGCGCGCGGTCTTCGGCGGCGAGTTTGTCGGGCACCGAAATCCAAGGCGAAGCGTTCAGCTGCGCTGCGACGTGGTCGTGGTTGCGACGACCGTCGGTGATGCGGCGGTTGATCTCTGGGATCTGGGCGCGGACGATGGCGGCAGAGAGGTTGTTGAGGCGCACGTTGTAGAGTGGCAGTTGGTTCTGCCAGCGTTCAAACGCCTCTTTGAGGCCCATGTTTTTGTTCCAGTTATGCTCGTACGCACCAGACATGATGACTGCGCGGGCGATCAGGTCTGCGTCGTCGGTGACGAGAATGCCGCCTTCGCCAGAGTTGAGCATTTTGTAGCTCTGGAAGCTGAAACACCCGATCTGACCGATGGTGCCGATGTTTTTGCCGTGCCATTTGGTGCCGAGGCTATGAGCGGCGTCTTCGACAACGGGGATACCTGCGGCGTCACAGGCCTCCATAATTGCGTCCATGTCAGAGGTGTGGCCGCGCATATGGCTGATGATGACCGCATCCACATCGGAAAGCTTGGCGCGGAAATCATCCATGTCGATGCGGTAATTGTCGGCGCATTCACACAGCACGGGAATGCAGTCGGCATGTACGATCGAGGATGGTACAGCGGCGAATGTGAAAGCTGGAATCAGGACTTTTGCGTCGCGGGGCAGGCCGAGAGCTTTGAGCGAGAGGAACAGAGCCGCAGAGCAGGACGACACAGCCAGCGCGTATTTAGAGCCGAGGAATGCTGCGAATTCTTGCTCCAGAAGGTGAACGGGGGAACCCTCGTTTGTGTAGCGGAACAGATCGCCAGAGGTCAGGAGACGTTCGACTTCGGCCAATGCAGAGGCTGGGATTGCTTCGGCGTCATAAACATTCGGCGGCAATGTGGTCATTTTGGGATTCCCGAAAAGTCATTTCGGAAATCCTTAACACATGCATTGTTACAATTCTACGAATGTCTGCCTTAAAGGCGATTAAATGCCGAGTTTGTCGCGCAGTCGGAACCATGCCATGGCGAGGGTCAAAAGTGGACCTTGGGCCAGATGGCCTGCGGGGTAGGGGCCTTGGGGGATGGTGCTGAAGGTGTCAAAGCGTTCGGCCTGACCTGCGACCGCTTCGGCCATGAGTTTACCAGCCAGACCCGCCAAAGCGACGCCGTGACCAGAGTAGCCAGAGACCGACAGGACATTCGGTGCGACACGCCGCACGACAGGCAAACGTCTGACCGAAATGCCGAGCGAGCCACCCCACGTATGAGTAAAGGGCACGTGGCGAATTTGCGGGAACGTCTCGCCCATGCGTTTGTGCAGTTTACTGCCAATGTCGTCTGGGAACTGGCGCGTGTAGTTGGCACGGCCACCGAACAACAAACGGCGATCCTCGGTCAGGCGGAAATAGTTCACCACGTTAGATGAATCACAGGCGGCGATGTCTTCGCCGAGCACCTTTTCGGCCAAATCACCCAAGGGTTCGGTCACACCGATAAAGCTGTTCACGGTCATCACCCGCGCATCGTTTCCACGATCAAGGCCACGCATATAACCATTGCCCGCAAGGATCACATGATCCGCCGTGACGGTTCCATTTTCGCAATGAACGACTGGCTTTGCGCCGTGCTGGATGCGCTTTGCCTCGGTCATTTCATAGATTTGTGCGCCTGCGGCCTCTGCCTCGCGGGCGAGGGCGAGGACATAGCGGAGAGGGTGAACATGGCCCGCGCGTCGGTTGATGGTGCCACCCGCGTAGAGTTTGGAATTGACCAAACGGCGGAACGCCTTTTCGTTCAGGACCGTCGTTTCATGACCCGGATAGTGTTTGTCCATCAGGTCGTAGATACGGCGCTCCATCTCAACATCTTTGGCGTCAAAACTACCGTGCGCGATCCCGTGGCGAAAATTCGCTTCGGGTGCGTAGGTGGTGCAGAAATCTTTGACCATGTCGGTGGCTTCATGCGCCAGCTTCCACAGGTCTTGGGCCAGAGGCTGGCCGATCCGCGCACCCAGCCAGATTTGGCTTTTGTTGTAATCGCTCCCGACCTGCCCGCCATTACGACCAGAGGCACCCCAACCCGCGCGGTGCGCATCAAGGACAATGACTGACAGCCCCCGTTTGCGAAGTTCCCACGCCGCATGAAGGCCCGTGTAGCCCGCACCGACAATCACAACGTCCGCCTTTTGATCGCCAGTCAGGGACGGGCGCCGCGCAGGAAGTGGAGTGGTCGCCGCATACCAAGAGGGCGGAAATTCACCGCGCGTGTCATTGCAGTAGAGCGGGTTCATTCGTCACTCTTGGGTTCGATGGCGACCGTGAATTGGGTTTTCTTTACGGGCTGCGCGACCTCGACCTTATCTTCGCGAAAGGCCGAAATGCCGTTGAGGGAGGGGCTGTTTTTCATGCTCAACCGTCCTGCGGATTTCTGAGCCTTCCCCCCATGCGAAAACATCCCCGCCGACCGTGGTCCGGTTGGTTTTTCCATCTTTGTCGGGCGGCGGGTTGGTTTCATCAGACGTTCAACAGCAAATGTTCACGTTCCCACGGGCTGATCACCTGTAGGAATTCTTCGTATTCGGCGCGTTTCACGATGGAATAGACGCGTGCGAATTCTGGGCCGAGGATGTCGTGCAGGGTGGTCGCCTCTTCAAACAGGTCGAGAGCGTCACCCATCACGCGCGGCAGATCTTCGTCACCCTCATAGGCATCGCCTTTGAACGACGGACCTGCGCGGTGTTCTTCCATCATGCCCAAATAGCCGCACGCCAAGGACGCCGCGATGCCAAGGTATGGGTTACAGTCCATCCCAGCCAAGCGGTTCTCAATTCGACGCGAGGACGGACCAGAGAGCGGCACGCGGATACCCGTCGTGCGGTTATCGCGGCCCCACGCAAGGTTGATCGGGGCGGCATGGTCGCGCACATAACGGCGGTAGCTGTTCACATAGGGCGCCATCACTGCAATCGCGGAAGGCAGGTATTTCTGCATCCCACCGATGAAGTGATAGAACGCGTCCGTTTCGCCACCCTGCGGACCAGAGAAGATGTTCTGACCCGTTTCGATCTCTTTGACCGAATGGTGGATGTGCATCGCGCTGCCGGGTTCATCGGCAATCGGTTTTGCCATGAAAGTCGCAAAGCAGTTGTGGCGCAGTGCGGCTTCGCGGATCAGGCGTTTGAAGTAGAACACCTCGTCAGCCAGTTTCACAGGGTCGCCGTGCTGGAGGTTGATCTCTAGCTGACCTGCGCCGCCCTCTTGGGTGATGCCGTCGATCTCGAACCCTTGAGCTTCGGCAAAGTCGTAGATGTCGTCGATCACAGGGCCGAATTCGTCAACTGCGGTCATCGAATAGGCCTGACGCGCCGCAGCTGGGCGACCAGAGCGGCCCATCATCGGCTCGATTGTCTTTGCGGGGTCGAGGTTGCGAGCGACGAGATAGAATTCCATCTCGGGCGCGACGACGGGCTCCCACCCTTGCTTGCGATAGAGTTCCACCACTCGTTTCAGAACGTTGCGGGGCGCATATTCGATCGGGTTGCCCTTGCGGTCGTAGGCGTCGTGGATCACCTGCAGCGTCCAGTCGCCCGTCCACGGTGCAGCGGTCGCTGTGTCGTAGTCAGGCTTCAGGATCATATCGCGTTCGATAAAGCCGTCCTCGCCCGCTGCATCCCCCCACTCACCTGTGATGGTTTGGTAAAAGATGCTGTCGGGCAGGTGAAAGTATTCTTGGCGCGCGAACTTGGACGCGGGAACGGCCTTGCCGCGGGCAATGCCGGGCATATCGGCGATAATACATTCAACTTCGTCTAAACGGCGGTCCTTCAGGTATTCCTGAGCCGCCTCGGGTAATTTTTCAGTCCAGTCGGTCATGACTGTGGCTCTTTCTGTTTAAAAAATGCGCCGATGCGACGGGCCAGAATGGCGCTATCGGTCGGCTTTTCCGTGTTTTCGATCGCAGTATCGATCAGCGGATCAGGCACCACGCCCCGCCCACGGCTTTCGGCCAATTTGCCGAGGAAACCGTTCGAGAACTCAGGGTGCGCCTGCACGGTGAACGCTTTATGCCCATAGCCAAGCGCGGCATAGGGGCAGGTGTCGTTATAGGCGATGACTTTGGCATCTTTGGGCAATTCGACCACTTGGTCCTGATGCCACGCGTTAAGCGCCACAGCCTCGCCTTCGAAGTTGTAGACCTGACGGCCAACCATCCAGCCCTTATCGGACTTTTCGACCTTACCGCCGAGGGCTTGGGCGATGATCTGGTGGCCAAAACAAATCCCGACCAGAGGAACAGCCGCCGCATAGACCGCGCGAATGAAGTCTTCGAGCGGCGGAATGAACGGCAAGTCCTCATATGCGCCGTGGCGCGATCCAGAGATCAGCCAGCCATCCGCCGAATGCACGTCATGGGGCAATTCGCCATCAACGGCAAACCACGTTTGAAAGGTAAACCCCTGACCAGCCAGCAGGTTTTGAAAGAACACGTCGTATTCGCCGTGTTCCGGCCTTAGGTTTTCGGGCGAATGCCCTGCGATCAGAATGCCGATCTTCATAAGTCACCAAATAAGGAGCGTTAACTCAGGCTACCTGCGGTTTTCACAGGCGGCAATGGGTCAGACGGTATCCAGATAAAGGTCTAGGATTTCCTGTTCCGACAACTCGCCCAGATAATGGAGTTCTTGGCGCTTCGTCATCACAAGGTTGTCAATCAGTGTCCGTGGAAAGACACGTTCCGCAAGGAAAGACGTCTCGAACCGATCAATGGCTTGGGCCCATGTATCGGGGATCTGCGCCATTTCCTGTTCGTAAGCGTTGCCGCTGATGGGCGGCGGCGGGGTGAGTTTGTCCTCAATCCCAACCAGAGCCGACCCCAGCACTGCAGCGAGGAACAGATAGGGGTTCACATCGCCCCCTGCCACGCGGTGTTCGATCCGACGTGCAGCGGGGTTACCCCCTGGCACGCGGATTGACGCTGTGCGGTTGTCGTAGGCCCAGCAAATGCCCGTTGGAGCATGGCTTTCGGGCACCAGACGCGCATACGAGTTTTCATGCGGTGCAAAGACCAACGCCAGATCAGGGATGCCACGCAGACAGCCCGCGATCGCGTGCTTGAGCGTATCCGTGCCCTCAAAGCTGCCATCGGCAAAGACGTTATTCCCGTCCTCATCCACGACCGAGAAATGGACGTGCAGACCGTTGCCTGCGTATTCCTCATAGGGTTTCGCCATAAAGGACGCTGCCATCCCGTGTTTACGGGCAAGACCACGCACAAGCATCTTGAACAGATAGGCGTCATCAGCGGCTTTCAGGGCGTCGGCCACGTGGACGAGGTTCATTTCGAACTGGCCGACACCAACCTCAGAGGTCGCCGCCTCAGTTTCGATCTCCATCAGGTCGCAAGCGTCATAGAGGTCGTTAAAGAAGTTATCGAAGGCATCCAGCGCACGCAGCGACAGGATTTCGCCACCCGCGCGGCGTTTTCCTGACCGAGGGCTTTTCGGCTGCTGGATTTCTTTGCCACTGTCATCGATGAGGTAGAATTCCATCTCGAAAGCAACAACAGGTTTCAGGCCCAACTCGGCATAGCGTTTGACGACACGCGACAAGGCGTGGCGCGGATCACCGTCAAACGGCACGCCCTCTTCGGTGAACATCCACATCGGCAAAAGCGCCGACGGTGTCTGAAGCCACGGCATTGGAACATAGCCGCGCTCGGTCGGGAAAAGCATCCCGTCGGGGTCGCCAACTTCGAAAACCAAGGGGCTGTCTTCTACGTCTTCGCCCCAGATATCGAGGTTTAAAACGGACAGCGGGAACCGCATGCCTTCGGTTTCCATCTTACGCGCAAATTTTACAGGGATGCGTTTGCCCCGTGCCTGACCGTTAAGGTCGGCAGCGCCCGCGCGAATGCTGCGGATATGCGGATTCTCGTCCAGCCAACTACTCATGTCTCACCCGTTTAAGAGGGCCGTTGACAAGGCAATGGTACGGGGTGGCGCGCGGAATACGCAGCCACGTCACAGGTCCATGCCCTTGGCCCTTCATTGATCGGATCAAACCCCGTCGCTTGGGTTGTAGCTGCCGCTCGCGCGGACCCACCCGGTAAATTTGATCAAATTATGTATACTACCGGATCAGATTTAGACGCAAGCGTATTTTAGCACGATTTGTTTGCGGCAAATGGCGGTTAAGCTGTTTGTTGATCAGCCCGAAGGTGCCGATCACGGTCAGCGTCAGTAGGATAAAGAACCCAGCGAGGATCGGGTAAGGGATAAACGGGTTGAACGTTTTGTCCGCAAAATAGCTCGCGTAATAGAGCGCATCACCCATCTGGCTGCGAGCAGGAAAGCCCGACATGAAAACCAGCGTTGTGGCGTGGAACAAGAAGATCGCTTCGTTCGTGTAGGCAGGCCACGCGAGGCGGAGCATGGTCGGGAAGGTGATCCGACGGAACCTTTTCCAGCCCGACATGCCGTATGCATCTGCGGCCTCAATATCGCCTTTGGGGATCGACATCAGTGCGCCGTAAAAGATCTCTGCAGAATAGGCCGCCGTGTTGAGGAACAACACGATCAACGCGCCGAGCCATGCCGAGGTCAGCGGGGTAAAGATCGGATAGGCGCCCTTGAGGCTCTGGAAGGTAAAGTAGGCAAAGAAGAACTGGATGAACAGCGGCGATCCACGGAACACAAAGATGAACCATTCAGCGGGTTTGCGGAACATCGGGTTGTGGTGCGCTTTGCCAACTGCGGTCGCCACGGCCAAGAAGAACCCAGACACCAGCGCCAAAAGGCCAAAGTAGGTGTTCCAGATCATCCCCGATCCGATCAGCACGACCTGCTGACAGATGGTAAAATTATCACGCGGCAGCAGCCGTTCGCCAATGCCCAAGCTGCGCAAGCCGTAGTCCGATAGGATATCCCAACAGGTCATGCTGCGGCCTTTCTCTGGGCTTCGCCAGCGGCGGTCGCTTGACCACGTGTGAGGCGCGACATGATTTTATCGAGCACGACTTCGGACACTTTGGTGAAGCCGAGATAGAAGACCAAGAGGGCGAGGAAATACCACATCCGCCAATCGCCGTGAGGGTATTCGGTGAACTTTGCGGTCTTAGTCGCGCCGAGCTCGCGGGCCCAATACACGATGTCCTCAACACCGAGGAGGAACAGCAGCGGCGTGGCTTTGATCAAAACCATCCAGAGGTTCGACAGACCGGGCAGGGCGTAGACCCACATCTGCGGGACCAGCACGCGCCAAAAGGTTTGGCGCTGTGTCATGCCGTATGCCTCGGCCGTTTCGAGCTGGGCATGTGGCACGGCCCGCATTGCGCCCGACAGAACGTTCGCTGCAAAGGCCCCAAACACGATCGCAAAGGTGAGAACGGCAAGAGAGAAGCCGTAGGTTTCATGCACCCACTGTGGGGCCGTCCCCAAGGGTAGCTTTGCCTCGGGGCAGACGACGAAATCGTTGCCCTGTCGGATCGGCATATCCCAGTCGGGACATTTCACCTCGTGCCGTATCCACTCAAAAAACTGATCGAGCGCGATGACGAAGAATAGGAAAAAGGCGATATCGGGCACGCCTCGAACGATCGCGGTATATCCCTTCCCGAACCAAGCAATCGGAAGGATACGCGAGCGTGCGGCGCTTGCCCCTGCAAAGCCGAAAAACAGCGCAACAGGTGCTGTGATGGCCAGCAACAACAGGACCGTCCCAATAGACCAGTAGATCCCCAGATGTTTGCCTGTGATCAAATAGCAGCTGAGCCATTCGATGCCTTCGAGCGAGGCTGGATCGGAACAGAAACTGAAAATAGCTGCCACCGTCTGTTGAGAGGATAGAGAAAACGGGGCGACTGGTGTCAGTCGCCCCGCGGTATTTAGGTCAGGCGATTAGAACTGCTCGCCGATTTCCCATTTAGCGATCAGCGCGTTGAGCGAGCCGTCTGCTTTCATCGACTGGATCGCAGCGGTGAATTTGTCGCGCAGTTCGGTATCCGACTGACGAACGCCCATGCCAACGCCGCCACCGATGAGAACGTCGTCACCAGTGAATGCGAGGTCTGCTTCGGCTTCTACGACAGGAGCAAGGAACGCTTTGTCAGCGAGAACCGCATCAGCTTCGCCGTTGCGAACTGCTGCAATCGACTCTTCCGGAGTCGCGAACTCGAGCAGGGTTGCGCCCATTTCAGCAACGTAAGACGCCTGAATGGTTGCAGCCTGTGCTGCGATCACTGCGCCAGCGAGGTCAACATCGTTGCCTGCAACAGCGACGAATGCCGACGGATCAGGCTGGGTGTAGTTTTCGGTGAAGTCGATGACTTGCTTACGCTCGTCGGTGATCGACATGCCAGCGATGATGGTGTCGTAGTTGCCCGATACGAGGTTCGGGATGATCGAATCCCAATCGTTGGTCACCCACTCACAGGTCAGTTCAGCGCGTGCGCACAGTTCGTCGCCCAGCTCGCGCTCGAAACCGTCAACTTCGCCAGCGTCGTTGATGAAGTTGTACGGAGGGTAGGCGCCCTCGGTGCCCATGCGAACGGTTGCGCCATGGCCTTCAGCCAGAGCTGCGCCAGCGGCCAGCGCGGCAATCGCGGTGCTGAGGATAAGGGTTTTCATTGGTCTCTCCCAAAGGTTGGTGGGCTGTTGCCCGTGGAATCGCCCCTTAACGGGACTTTGTGGTTGTCTGTGTGACGCATCGTGCCAAAATTGACCATCGGGTCAATCAGCACGGCCCCTTAATGGAGCGAATGCGACAAAAATTGTTGGAGACGCTCGGATTTCGGCGCTCCAAAGAGCGCATCTGGTGCGCCTTCTTCTTCGATCAAGCCTTGGTGCAAGAACACGACATGATCAGAGATATCCCGTGCCATCCGCATATCGTGGGTCACAATCATCATCGTGCGGCCTTCTTCGGCCAGTCCGCGGATCACTTTCACCACTTCCTGCTCTAGCTCTGGGTCCAGAGCCGAGGTCGGTTCGTCAAACAATAGCGCCTCAGGCTCCATGCAGAGCGCGCGCGCGATTGCCGCACGTTGCTGCTGCCCGCCCGACATCTGCGCTGGATAAACATCGCATTTGTCGCCGATGCCCACTTTATCGAGATACATCCGCGCCTTTTCTTCGACTTCAGCTTTGTCACGGCCCAGCACGGTCACAGGCGCCTCCATCACGTTCTGCAGAACGGTCATATGCGCCCAAAGGTTAAACTGTTGGAACACCATCGACAGGTTCGTCCGAATACGAAGCAGCTGTTTGCGATCCGCAGGTCGACGCAGCAGGCCTTCGCCTTTCCACGCAACAGGCTCACCCTTGAACAGGATGTCGCCTTTTTGGCTGTCTTCCAAAAGGTTGGCGCAGCGCAACAGCGTCGACTTCCCTGACCCTGACGAGCCAATGAGCGAAATGACCTGTCCGGCCTCGGCGCTAATATCCACACCCTTGAGCACCTCCAAGGCGCCATAGGCCTTGTGTAGGTTGCGAATTTCGATGACGGGGCTGTTCAAAGTCACGGCGTCTGTATTCCCTGTTTGGCTGCGGAGTAGTGCGGAATTTTCTGTCCAGCGCAACGTCCATTATGGGTTGACGTTAGGGCCACTCGACCGATTTGCGCAATCCATTTGCCCGTTTTGTGCATTTTGCTCGCTTAAGGTGCGATTAGTTTTTCGTAATCGCGATACGGATGCGGTTGCTGTCCTGATCGGTAAAACCAAGCAGCGGCGCGACCATCCGCATCAACGCGTCCTCATGCTGGTCCCGTGAACCGTCAGTCAAAACGACCTCCCACATGGCACGCACCACGGCTTCGCGGTCGTCCAGCGGAATGGCTTCTTTGATCACGCGGGTGAAACGAACAGTGTCAGGCGCCTCGGCCTCAATCGTTTCGCATTCCTCGCGGAGTGCCTTCGCCTCTGCCTCATTCAGCCCAAACCGAGCGCCCAAAATCCGATCAATCCGCGCCTTTTCGTCGGGGGCGTAGTGGTTGTCGGACCGCGCGATCCGAACCAAAAGCGCACCGATCGCACGGCGGGCATCCACATCGGACAGGGGGTCTTGGGCGGGGGCGGTCAGACGCCGCAGGAAATCAGCTATCATAAGAGAGGTATAAGCCCCTGTAGACCCGTGGGAAAGTCCCGCTCACGCCAAAGTGCCAAAGAGCTTGGATAGACGCGCCGATTCTTCGGTGAACCCATAGGGCGCATTCACCACAAACATCCCCGATCCGATCATGCGGTGCCCGTCGCGCGCAGGCGGGAACTTCACCTCGTGTCGAATTCCATCGGGAATTGCCTGTTCTAACGTGCGCAGCATTGGCTTATGCGGCCCATCCTTGAGGATCGGATACCAGAGCATCAAAACGCCCACGTTCCACTTTTTGTGCACCTGCACCAAAAGGTCCGCCATCGTTTTGTAGTCGTCTTTGATCTCATAGGGGGGATCAACGAGCAGCACACCGCGCCTTGGATCTGGCGGCAAGATGGACTTCGCATATTCCACGCCGTCCCGTTTTACCCGAACTGCACGCCCCGCCATCAACTCGTCAAGTGCTGCGAATTCCTTGGGGTGCAACTCGGCCAACTGAAGGTTGTCCATCGCCCGCAGAACACCAGCCGCAACCAGCGGCGATCCAGGGTAGGCGTCGCGCCCATGTTCATCACGAACACTCTTCAAGACCTTCGCATAAGGATGATCCGGCTTGAACCAACCCCGCTCTTCCGCAACCGCGATCCCTGCGGCCGCTTCCCCTGTCTTCAACGCTTCAAACGACCCAAGATCATAAAGTCCGCGCCCCGCATGGGTCTCAACATAGGTCAGCGGCTTATCTTTCTTGGTCAGATAGGCCAGCACCCAGGCCAATAGCGCGTGCTTTTGCACATCAGCTAAATTTCCAGCGTGATAGATATGTTGATAAGAAAGCATCGCCCTGCCTTTGTGCCCCAAATATCCCGGGGGAGTCTGCATCGCAGACGGGGGCAGCGCCCCCAATGAAACACGGCGCCCTAAGGCGCCGTAATCCGTTAAACCAACCGCGAGTTTTCGACCGCGGCCCGAACGAAGTCCGCAAACAGCGGGTGCGGTTCGAACGGCTTGGATTTGAGCTCTGGGTGGAACTGAACGCCGATGAACCACGGGTGGTCTTTCCACTCAACGATTTCAGGCAGACGACCATCGGGCGACATACCAGAGAAGCACAGACCTGCCTCTTCCAGTTTCTCGCGGTATTTTACGTCGACTTCATAGCGGTGACGGTGACGTTCTTCGATTTTGGTCTCGCCGTAGATGTTCGCCACTTTGGACCCATCGAGGAGCGTCGCGTTATAGGCGCCCAGACGCATCGTGCCGCCCTTCGCGTCATCCGCTTTGCGGGTCACGGTGTGGTTGCCCTGAACCCACTCTTTGAGGTGGTAAACAACAGGTTCGAAACGCTTTTCGCCTGCTTCGTGGTCAAACTCTTCCGACCCTGCTTTGGCGATGCCAGCCGCGTTGCGTGCTGCTTCGATCACCGCCATCTGCATACCGAGGCAGATGCCCAGATACGGGATGTTACGTTCACGTGCGAATTGCGCTGCTTTGATTTTGCCTTCGGTGCCGCGTTCGCCAAAGCCACCCGGAACCAGAATTGCGTGGTAGCCCGACAGGTGCTCACCAACGTCTTCGCGGTCGAATTCTTCTGCGTCGACCCAATTGACGTTGACCTTAACGCGGTTCGCCATGCCACCGTGAACCAGTGCTTCTTTGATCGACTTATAGGCGTCCTCAAGCTGCACGTATTTCCCAACAATCGCGACGTTCACTTCGCCGTCGGTGTTGTGAATACGGTCTTGAACGTCGAGCCAACGATCGAGGTTCGGTTTCGGTGCGGGCGCAATGCCAAAGCAATCGAGAACTGCCTGATCCAGACCTTCGCCGTGGTAAGCCAGCGGAGCCTCATAAATCGACTTCAGGTCGTAGGCTGCAACAACGTGCTCTTTGCGGACGTTACAGAACAGGGCGATCTTTTCGCGCTCACGCTCTGGGATCGGCTGTTCGGAACGGCAGACCAGTACGTCGGGGGCCAGACCGATGGATTGCAGCTCTTTAACAGAGTGCTGGGTCGGTTTGGTTTTCAATTCGCCCGATGCAGCGAGGTAGGGCAGCAGCGTCAGGTGCATCAGAATGCATTCGCCACGCGGTTTTTCGTGGATGAACTGACGGATCGCTTCAAAGAAGGGCAGGCCTTCGATGTCGCCCACGGTGCCGCCGATTTCGCAGAGCATGAAATCAACTTCGTCTTCGCCGATGCGGATAAAGTCTTTGATTTCGTTGGTGACGTGCGGAACCACCTGAATGGTTTTACCCAGATAATCGCCACGACGCTCTTTTTCGAGAACGTTCGAATAGATGCGGCCCGACGAAATAGAATCGGTCTTGCGGGCAGGAACGCCAGTGAAGCGCTCGTAGTGACCAAGGTCGAGGTCGGTTTCTGCACCGTCGTCGGTCACGAACACTTCGCCATGTTCAAACGGGGACATCGTGCCTGGGTCAACGTTCAGGTAGGGGTCAAGCTTGCGCAGGCGGACCGAATAGCCACGCGCCTGCAACAGCGACCCGAGAGCAGCAGAAGCAAGCCCCTTGCCGAGGGAGGACACAACACCACCAGTAATAAAAATGAAACGTGCCATGGTCAGGCATCCCCCGTGAGTCAATCCGAAATCATGTGGAAACGCTGTCCGAATCTATCGAACAAAACGCAGTATCACGGGAGTTAAGTATAACCGGAATCGCCCCGCGAACGCAACCGGGTACGCAACATGATGTTGGGGCAAATGCCCCAAAACCTATACGTAGTGGTAAGGCTTAGTTTGCAGGTGCCGGCGGCAGAGTGCTGTCAACCGACGGCGGAAGCAGGTCGCTACCCAAGCCCGGCAGTGCAGGCGCATCAGCCGCAGGGGCATCTTCGACCGCAGCAGGAACCGCAGTATCAAGTGCAGACGCGGTGCTTGCGTTCTGCTTTGCGATGATTGTCAGGGTGATCGAGGTTACGATAAACGCAGCCGCCAGACCCCAAGTCACTTTACCCAGTGCAGTTGCCGCACCACGAGCAGAAACGAGGCCATTGCCGCCGCCGCTGCCCATGCCGAGGCCGCCGCCATCAGACTTCTGCATTAGCACAACGCCAATGAGGCTGAGGGCGAGGATCAGGTGGATGACCAGTACGACGCTTTCCATAGGGCTCTTCTCTGCACTTTCGTGAACGGTGGGTATCTAGAAGGTCAGTGCGTTCCCCGCAACCCCTCAACGTGACCGAGTGTCGGTTTTCTGCAGTCTTGCACCTTTGACGGGTAAGTCAGCACATTAAATTGGACGAAACACGCATTCGTATCGGTTCTATGACAGATTGCGGTTTCCTGCCTCGTTCTACCCCGTTATACGGGCGCGGGTTTTGAGCCGGAAATCGAGGAGACTCAGGTATGGCCAACGTAGTTGTCGTCGGCGCTCAGTGGGGCGACGAAGGAAAAGGTAAGATTGTAGACTGGTTGTCGGAACGCGCTGACGTGATCGCGCGTTTTCAGGGCGGTCACAATGCAGGCCATACGCTCGTTATCGACGGTAAAGTCTATAAACTGCACGTGCTGCCGTCTGGCGTTGTGCGTGGCGGTAAGCTTTCGGTTATTGGTAACGGTGTTGTTCTTGATCCGTGGCACCTCGTCAAAGAGATCGCAACCGTTCGTGAGCAGGGCGTGGAAATCACGCCAGAAACGTTGATGATCGCGGAAAACACTCCGCTGATCCTGCCGATCCACGGCGAACTCGACCGCGCTCGCGAAGAAGCCGCAAGCCAAGGCACAAAGATCGGCACCACCGGTCGCGGCATTGGCCCGTGCTATGAGGATAAAGTAGGCCGCCGCGCAATTCGCGTTGCTGACCTCGCGGATGAGGCAACCCTCATCGCCCGCGTTGACCGTGCACTGCAGCACCACAACCCGCTCCGCAAAGGTCTGGGTATGGAAGAGGTCAACCGTGACGACCTGATCCAGCAACTCAAAGACATCGCTCCGTCGGTTCTGGAATTTGCGGCGCCTGTTTGGAAGGTTCTGAACGAAAAGCGCAAAGCTGGTAAGCGTATCCTGTTTGAGGGTGCACAAGGCGCGCTGCTCGACATCGATTTCGGCACATATCCGTTTGTGACCTCCTCGAACGTTATCGCAGGTCAGGCGGCAACGGGCGTTGGCATTGGCCCGGGTTCGATCGACTATGTTCTCGGCATCGTCAAAGCTTACACCACCCGCGTTGGCGAAGGTCCGTTCCCAACCGAACTGCACGACGCTGATGGCGACCGTCTGGGCGAACGCGGCCATGAGTTTGGCACCACCACTGGCCGTAAGCGCCGCTGTGGTTGGTTCGACGCTGCTCTGGTTCGCCAGACCTGCGCGACCTCGGGCATCACTGGTATTTCGCTGACCAAGCTGGACGTTTTGGACGGTTTCGAGACGCTGAAAATCTGTGTGGGTTACGACCTCGACGGTAAGCAAATGGATTACCTGCCGACCGCAGCCGACGAACAAGCGCGTTGCACACCGATCTACGAAGAAATGCCGGGCTGGTCGGAATCGACCGAAGGCGCACGGTCGTGGAACGATCTGCCCGCAAATGCGATCAAATACGTCAAACGCGTTGAAGAGCTGATTGAATGCCCTGTGGCGCTTCTGTCGACCTCGCCAGAGCGTGACGATACGATCCTTGTTACTGACCCGTTTGCTGACTGATGGACTATAAGAAACGGAAACGCCTGTCGCTCTTGATCCTCATTGTGGGGATGCCGCTCTATGTCATTTTCGCGGTGACGGTGATGTCGAACATCGACCGCCTGCCAAAATGGTTAGAGCTGCCCACTTACGTGATCTTGGGTCTTGCATGGGCGTTGCCGTTTAAATGGGTCTTTCTCGGGATCGGCAAAGAAGATCCTGATCAGAAATAAGCACTCGCGATATCAAACGTAAAAAGGGGCCGGAAAACCGACCCCTTTTTCATTCTGTTGTGCCCTTATCCGCGAGCGGCGCGGGGCTCGGGGCGGAACCGTGTGCCTTCGGCGACTTGGAACCGACCGTTGCGGACCTTGCTGATACGACCCTCACGCAGGAGCGTGCCGAATACGCGCAGACCGTCTTCGCGGTTAAAGTCGTCGTCTTGCAGAACCTCACGGACCTTTTTCATCACATGCGGACGCGAGAATTCCTCGTGACCTTCGACGAAAGAGGTATAAGCCGCTGCCGCTTCGAGAAGGTCGGGCAGGCTATGCGCACCCATTTCTTCGACATAGTCGGCAAAGCTCTCTGCATCGCGGGCATCAATCGTTGAAACCGGTTCTGTTGCGACACGGCGCGGACGCACGGGTGCGACGGGACGAGCGGGGGCGGCCTCTTCGGGGGCCAGATCGACGCGCTGGGCGGCAACCAGTTTGAGCGGCGCAGGACGCGGACGCTCTGTGCGGGGCTGATCGTCGCCACGTTCGGCGCGACGTGGCAGGACGCCACCAGCGGTCGGACGTGTCGGGCGAACTACCGCGCTCAGGTCGCTACGGAAATCGGTCTCTTCGTCTTCTTTCGATTTGACCGGCTCACCCATGCGGCGGGCCGCTTCGGTCGCAGCAACTGCGGCCTTCAGGTGGCTCAGCGTGCGGCGACGCAGATCGGTTTCCGGCGCGCGAAGCTGTTCGTCCGTGCGGTCCAAGATACGGGACATGTCACGGGCGTCAGCCTCGGGTTCGCGGTCCAGCAGGGCGCGCGCACGTTGGTCGGCACGCGCATCTGCAACTGGCTCTTCGTCCTCATCCTCGTAGTCGTCTTCCATCACGAAAGCGTTCTGCGATTCGATTTCGTCGGCGTCAAAGTCGTCTTCGTCGTCATCCAGCGCGGACAATTCACGCAGGAGGTCGGCTTCTTCTTCGTCAGAGAGCGAGCTATCCGCGTCGAAATCAATGTCGTCCGCACCATCCAAAGAGGCGAGGTCGAATTGGTTTGCTTCGGCTTCGTTCGCTTCAACCTCGGCCGCGGCGAGTTTGGCCATAATGCTGGCCTCGACAATATCCGCATCGTCGTAGGTTTCGTCGTAGTCGTTTGCTGTGGTGTCATCGGCCCAGTCTTGGACCTCTTCGACAGGCTTTTCGGTCGGTGTCGCAGCAAGCGCAGCAGCAACAACGTCCTCATCAGCTTTGTCAGCCACCGCTTCGATGGTGCCGTTATTCAGCGCGCGGTCAAATTCCGAACGTTTCAAACGGATCACGCGAGTGCGGCGGAGCGGGGCGGCCTCCTGCGGCGATGCCACATCGGCAACAGGAGCAGACTGTTGCGCAACGGGTTCAGCCGCAGGGGCGTCCTCACCAATCGTGTCCTCTGGTTCATCAAAGGTCACTTCGGTCTCTGCAATCGACACATCCATCGGCGCCACCTGAGCTGGCGCTTCTTCCGTGGCATCAATAACAGAGCCAAGGTCAAAGTCCTCTTCGGGTTCGGAGGCGTGAATGTCTTCGATGTAATCGGATTCGCCAGTCGACGATTTGCCAACGACAGCGCGGATACGCTGAAGTTTCGCGGCAACGCTTTCGGACATTGCGGGCGCTGGGGCGGGTTGCGGCGCAACTTCTTCCACGACCTCAGGTGTCTCGACGGGCGGCGGCATAACAGGTGCCACGCTCGGCGCAACGGCCTGCGGTTCCTCTTTTACGGGTTCGGCAGCGCGATTTTCCGAGGCCGCCAAAGCAGCCGCACGCAACACGATTCCAGATGATTCCATACGGGCTTCGACCCGGCGCGCAATTTCGTTTTCGGCAATGCGCGCCAGCATTTCTGCATCCGGTGTTGGGGGTTCAGCCCCAAAATATCTATCGTCCGCCGCCAGATCGCGGAAATATTCCGCAATGGCCTTCATCGTGTCGAAGGAATCATCGAATCCCTCAAGTGTGCACGCGAAGGTTCCGTAGGAGACGGTTAAAATCTTGCTCGATCCAACCATAACTACATGCGCTCGCTTTCTTTCCCCTAGTCCAGTAATTCACTCTCTGACGTCCAATTGGTTCGTAAAACGGAACGAAATCAGGTTATGGACGGTATTATTTCGTGACCCTTTTGAGGCAAGTTGCGAATTTGTGGACAATCAGTGGGTCGGTAATGGGAACTGTTGCTTATAACGAACCAGTCACGCTGATCGGCGGTGCGCAAACTGGCAACGATGAGATTAGCACCGCTATGCGGTTAGCGCCAAGGATTGTTGCAGCTGATGGTGGTGCGGCGCAGGTTACGGCCGCTGGCTTCCGTCCTGAGAGGGTCATTGGTGATCTAGACAGCCTTGCCGACGATTTGCGCCTTAGCTTGGCCGATGTGATCGAACATGTCAGCGAACAAGCGACCACCGATTTCGAAAAATGCCTGATGCGAATTGATGCGCCGCGCATTCTGGCCTTGGGGTTCATGGGTGGACGTATCGACCACCAGCTCGCCGTTCTCAATGTTGTGGCCCGTTATGCGGACCGACGCGTGGTTCTTTTCGGTGCTGGGGATTGCGCCGTTGTCGTTCCCAACGTTGGGCTGTCCCTCACATTACCTGTTGGGGACCGAATTGCCCTGATGCCTTTGGGGGTGTCACAAGCATGGACAACGGGGTTTCGGTGGAACCTAGACGGTCATGCCCTCGCGCCTGATGGTATGATAAGTTCCTCGAACGAGGTCGCTGGCCCGATCACGGTCCGTGCCTCTGGTCCCGTTCTTCTCTCGACTTCCGCGGCCAATTTGCCCGCGCTTTGGTCCGCGCTGGGTTAGAGTTCGGCAGGAACTTTCAAACGGACCTTGCCCTTTTCGGTCAACCGTTCGCGGTGAATGATGTAGAGCCCTGACGACACGATGATCGCGATGCCCGCCCACGTTAGCGTGTTCGGGAAGTCTTGGAACACCAAAAGGCCCAAGATCGCAGCGCTGATGATCTCTAGGTAATGCAGCGGCGCGAGGGTCGCAGAGGGTGCGAACCGAAGGGCGTAGGTCATCATGATATGCGCCAGCGCTGACGCGGCACCAACGCCAAAGAGCCAAAGCCAAGTGATCCCTTCGGGCATCACGGGGGCGTGGGCATCCCACTGACCGATCCAAGCGACCCCAACAAAGAGGCTACAGAACAGTGCCGTCAGAACCGAGGTCGCGAACTGCATCGGGATCGGGTGCATCTTTCGGCTCAGGGATCGAGTCTCCAGCATATAGAGCGCGAAACACAGCGCCGTGCCGAGAGGGTAGAGTGCGACAAGGCCAAAGGTCATGAGGCTCGGTTGAATGACCAAAAGCGATCCACCGAACCCGACAACCGAGGCGATGATACGGCGCATCCCGACCTCATCGCCAAAGAGGAACTTGCCAAGGATCAGCAGAATGAATGGCTCCACAAACGCGATAGCGAGCGCGTCAGCGATGGGCATTTCATTCGTCGCCGCAACAAAGCAATAGGTCGAAATGCCAAGGAACAGCGCACGCCGCACCAATGGCCAGCGCAGCGATGGATCACGCGGGATGGCGTGGCGCAAGAGAACCAGAACGGGCAACATGATCGCCGCCTGCACGATGAACCGCGCAGAGGCGATTTGCATCACGGGGGTCGTATCCGTCGCCAGCTTTGCGAAAACGTCCAAAATGGGCGCCGTCACACAAAAGCCGAGCATCAGCAGAATACCGGGCAGGATGCGGTCGTTCATGATCTCTCCGACAGAGTGAGGATATCTGCGCCAGCTTCAGCAGTTTGGCACGTTCACGGCAAGCCCGCCGAGAGAGGTTTCTTTGTATTTCGCGTTCATGTCGACGCCAGTCTGACGCATCGTCTCAATCGCGGCATCCAGCGGAACGAGGTGGGTGCCATCGCCACGCAGCGACAGGGACGCCGCCGACACAGCCTTGATCGCGCCAAGGCCGTTGCGTTCGATACATGGTACCTGAACCAAGCCGCGCACAGGATCGCAGGTCATACCGAGGTGGTGTTCGAGAGCAATCTCAGCCGCATTCTCGATCTGTTCAGGCGTCCCGCCCATCACCGCAGCGAGGCCCGCCGCAGCCATTGCCGACGCGCTGCCAACCTCGGCCTGACAGCCACATTCCGCGCCAGAGATGGACGCGTTGTATTTGATCAACCCACCAATCGCGGCGGCGGTGAGTAGGAACTCGGGCACTTTGGCAGTAGTCGCACCTGGAACATGGTCGAGCCAGTAACGGATCACCGCCGGGATCACGCCTGCCGCCCCGTTGGTCGGTGCTGTGACGACCTGACCGCCAGCCGCGTTTTCTTCGTTCACGGCCATCGCGTAGGTCGCCATCCAGTCGTTGATCTGGTGCGGGGCCGAGAGGTTCATACCACGTTCCGCCATAAGGCTATCGTAGATCCCCTTCGCGCGGCGTTTCACAAATAGCCCACCGGGGAGGATGCCATCACGGGTCAAACCGCGATCAATGCATTGGTTCATCACGTCCCAAATGCGTTCCACACCACGGTTCAATTCGTTCAAACCACAGCGCGAAAGTTCGTTTTTGCGTTTCATATCCGCAATCGACAGCCCGCTTTCCGCTGCCATATCGAGCATCTCTTTGGCGGACTTGAAAGGGAAAGGCACAGGCGCGCCGTCATCGGTGTCTTTTCCCGCAGCGAGTTCTTCAGCCGTGAGGACAAAGCCGCCACCAACCGAATAATAGGTCACTTCGGTGATCACGTCGCCTTGGGCGTCGAGGCCGCGCAGGATCAGACCGTTGGCGTGGCCCTCAAGGTTCGGGCCGTAGTCAAAGATCACGTCGTCCTTGGGGTTGAAGTTCAGGACGGGCAAGCCTTCGGGTGTCACGGTGCCTTCGGTTTTGATCCGTTCCAGCTCTGCATCCGCTTTTTCAGCGTCATAGGTGTCAGGCAGGAACCCAGCGAGACCGAGGATCACAGCGCGGTCGGTCGCGTGACCCACACCCGTAAACGCCAACGACCCATGCAGCGACGCACGCAGTCCCGCCACGCTAAACGGCTGTTTGCGCAGGTGGTCGAGGAACATCGCACCCGCCACCATCGGGCCCATTGTGTGCGAAGACGACGGGCCAACGCCCACCTTGAACATGTCAAAGACAGAGAGAAACATTAGAGTGCGCTTCCTTCGGGGGGATTAGGGTATGACGGTTGAGAGAACGGCCTCGATCCCAGACCTTCGGCCTGCATCGCGGCCAAGGTTGCGGGACGGTCGTCCATCATTGTGCAGAAGTCAAACAAGGCGGGCCACTTTGATAAATCGAACCACGCCGTGTCATTTATAGGGTAGAGCGCCAGCCACCGCAGCAGCGGCGCCACGTAGGTTTGCAGGATCGACGGTGCCGTCAAATCAGGACCATCGGCCAGAATATCGAGAAGCCCTTCGATGCGAACCTTTGTTGCCTCGCGAAACTCAATCGGGTGATCGGGGCTGAATTTCTCGGGGTAGAACAACATCCGTAGTGCGGGGTGCAATGTGTTCGCCACCCAGAATAGCCATTTTAGGAAATCACCGCGAGTAGGGCTTTGCGGATCAGGGGCAAGTGCACCGTGCCGATCGGCCAGCCACAACAGGATCGCACCCGTTTCAAACATCGCCCCGTCGGGGGTTTCTAGTACGGGGATCAGGCCGTTGGGATTGAGGGCGAGGTAGGCTGGATCGCGCTGGGCTGACTTGCTCCGTTCCACCAAAACGGTGTAATAGGGCACACCCAATTCCTCTAGCGTCAACCGAACGCAGAGCGAGGCATTGTCAGGGGCATAGTGCAGGCGATAGCGCGTCATCATTCTTTGAGTGTATCTGGCAAAACCACACTGCTCTGTCCGATAACGACATTGGGGCAGAGTTTTACGCCCAGCGGTTCGGGTTTTTCGACCGCGCCCCTCGCCAGTTGTGGGGGAAGGCCCTATAAGATCGGCAACATCCATGAGGAGCTGCCATATGCCCATCGATCTGTCCCCCATCGACAAAGCCAAATTCGTCGCCGCGAAACGCGCAGCGCAGTTTGTAGAAAGCGGCATGAAGGTCGGTTTGGGCACGGGATCAACGGCGGCGTGGCTGGTGAAATGCCTTGGCGAAATGGTCCGCGAAGAGGGCCTGCGGATCAAAGGCGTGCCCACCTCGACCCGCACCGCGATCCTCGCCCGCGAGGTTGGTATCGACGTTATCACACTGGATGAGGCGAAATGGCTCGACCTGACCATCGACGGTGCGGACGAATTCGACCCGCAGTTGAACCTGATCAAAGGCGGCGGTGGCGCACATCTTCAGGAAAAGATCGTCGCGACGGCTTCGGACCAGATGATCGTGATCACGGACGCTTCTAAATCGGTCGAAACCCTCGGCGCGTTTCCTCTGCCGATTGAGGTGATCCCCTTCGGCTGGCAGACCACGAAATCCATCGTCGAAGAGGCGCTGATCGGCATGGACGTTCTCGGCCGCGACGTGACGCTGCGGATGAACGGCGATGCACCTTTTGTGACCGACGAAGGGAACCATATCCTCGACCTGCATCTCAAACGGATCGGTAACCCACGCCAGCTGAGCTTTGTTGTGAACCAAATTCCTGGCGTCGTTGAAAACGGTCTTTTCCTTGATGTCTGTGATGCGGTTGTCATCGGCTACGGCGATGGTCGCGTTGAAGTGCGCGATATTCATGAGGGCACGATCACCGAAGACAAATTCGATTTCCTTGGCGACGATAACATCTTTGGCGATATCGCAGATTAAGCGACTGCTGTGTGCGTGGGGGCAGATTGACCGCCCCCGAATGGCCCACCACATCAGGGTCAAATAGATTTAGACGGAGACATCCCATGTCCTTTGATTATGACCTCTTTGTCATCGGTGGCGGCTCGGGCGGTGTGCGCGCCGCTCGCGTTGCAGCAGCCACTGGCGCAAAGGTCGCCTTGGCCGAAGAATACCGCATGGGCGGCACCTGCGTGATCCGTGGCTGTGTCCCGAAAAAATTGATGGTGTTTGCGAGCGAGTTCCCTAGCGCCATTGAGGACGCGCAGGCCTATGGCTGGGACGTATCGTCGGGCGATTTCGACTGGACCGATTTCCGCACCAAAATGCATGCCGAACTTGATCGTCTCGAAGGCATCTATCGTCGTCTTTTGGACGGGTCGTCGGTCACAGCATATGACGCGCGCGCAACGATCAAAGACGAACACACTGTCACGCTGTCGACGGGCGAAGACATCACCGCGAAACACATCCTGATTGCCGTCGGTGGTCGTCCTGTGAAACCTGATCTGGCGAATGCTGATCTCGGTATCACATCGAACGAAATCTTCCTTCTCGAAGACCTGCCAAAATCGATCCTGATCATCGGCGGCGGTTATATCGCATGTGAATTCGCGGGCATCCTCAATGGCCTCGGTGTTGAGGTCACGCAATACTACCGCGGTGCCCAAATCCTGCGCGGCTTTGACGATGAAGCACGTGGCCTGATCGCGGATCAGATGCGTGATAAGGGCGTGAACCTGCATTGCGGCACCAACATCCTAGAGATGGAGCGTCGCGACGGAAAAATTCGGACCAAGGCGACCAACGGCACCGAAGCAACCTTTGATCAGGTCATGTTCGCCACAGGCCGCACCCCGAACGTCGAAGGCCTTGGCCTCGAAAACGTCGGTGTGAATGTCGGTCGCCGTGGCGAGATCATCGTTGATGAGTATAACCAGACCAACGTTCCGTCGATCTACGCCGTGGGCGATGTGACCGACCGTGTTCAACTGACCCCCGTCGCGATCCGCGAGGCGATGGCCTTTGTTGAGACGGTGTTCAAAGGCAACCCAACACCTGTCGATCACGACTTGATCCCCTCTGCGGTCTTTACCCAGCCCGAATACGGCGCTGTTGGCTTGACCGAAGAACAAGCTCGCGATCAGGAACCGATTGAGGTTTACACCTCGTCCTTCCGTCCGATGCAGACCCTCTTTGCTGGGCGCGAAGATCGTGTGTTGATGAAACTCATCGTCTCGCAGGCGACACGCAAGGTGCTCGGCGTGCATATCGTCGCGCCGCAAGCGGGTGAAATGATCCAGATGGTTGGTATCGCCGTTAAAATGGGTGCAACCAAAGAAGATTTCGACCGTGTTTGCGCTGTTCACCCGACCATGGCCGAAGAGCTGGTCACAATGAAAACGCCGACGCGAACGGCTTGAAATTCGGGGCTGAGTCCCCAAATCTGACTAAAGGCCCCGAACGTCGGGGCATTGCATAGGGATATAAAGAGGTTCATGGCTGGGAATAATGGTGGCCCATGGGGCGGCGGCGGAAATAAAGGCGGCTCTGGCGGAGACGACGATAACAACCGAAACAACGGTCCGCGGCGTCCGGCGGGCGGGGACCAGATTCCCGAACTCGACGAGCTGTTGAACAAGGGACGCGAACAGTTCCGTGTCCTGATGGGCGGCGGCAATGGTGGCGGCAATCGCTCTGGCGGCGGCGCACCTTCTGGTCCGGCGTTCACGCGTGGCACAATCGGCCTTGCCGCTGCTGCGGCTGTGGTCGTTTGGGGCATGGCGTCGTTCTACACCGTGAAGCCCGAAGAACAGTCGGTCGAACTGTTCCTTGGCGAATTCCATCAAGTCGGAAACCCCGGTCTGAACTTTGCCCCTTGGCCACTGGTCACGCGCGAAGTTCTGGCTGTTTCGACCGAACGCACCATTGAAATCGGCACCTCGAACGTCGGCAATGATGCAGGTCTGATGCTGACGGGCGACGAAAATATCGTCGATATCGACTTCCAAGTCGTATGGAACATCCGCGATCCACAGCGTTTCCTGTTCAACCTTGCTGATCCGGCCGCGACCATCGCTGCTGTGTCTGAATCGGCAATGCGCGAAATTATCGCTCAGTCGGAACTGGCACCGATCCTCAACGTGAACCGTGCTTCGATTGCGCAGCAGTTGACTGACCTCGTTCAGTCCACTCTCGACAGCTATGACAGCGGCGTGAACATCGTTCGTATCAACTTTGACAAGGCCGACCCGCCGCAGCCTGTTATCGCGTCTTTCCGCAAGGTGCAGGACGCCGAACAGGAACGTGACCGTCTGCAATCGCTGGCAGATGCCTACGCGAACCGCGTTGTGGCAGAGGCCCGTGGTCAGGCAGCGCAGCTTCTCGAAGAAGCTGAAGCCTACCGCGCACAGGTCGTCAACGCCGCCGAAGGTGAGGCGAGCCGCTTTAGCTCGATCCTGACCGAATACCAGATGGCACCTGATGTGACCCGTCAGCGTATGTATCTGGAAACCATGGAAAAGGTTCTGGGTAGCGTTGATCTGATGCTCTTGGACGACAACAACGGCGACGGCACTGGCGTTGTGCCTTATCTGCCGCTCAATGAAATCCGCCGAAGCACCACCGAAGGAGGGTCGAACTAATGCGTAAGACCGCGTTTCTCATCCCCGCTGTGGTCGTTGCTGGCGCTGTGGCCCTCTCGTCGCTGTTCATCGTTGATGAACGTGAAAAGGCGCTCGTGCTTCAGTTTGGTCAGATTGTCCGCGTTCAAGAACAACCGGGTCTCGGCTTTAAAATTCCATTCATCCAAGAAGTGGTCACCTATGACGACCGCATCCTGAGCCGTGACATGGAAGAGTTGGAAGTCACCGCTTCTGACGGTCGTCGTATCGTCGTTGACGCCTTTGCCCGTTACCGCATTACCGATGTGGAAACATTCCGCCGTGCGGTGGGTGTGGGCGCTGAGCGGGCTGCGGCGTCGCGTCTGGACTCCATCCTGCGGGCTGAAACCCGTCAGGTTCTGGGTAGCGTGACCTCGAACGACATTCTGTCGACTGACCGTGCCGCGCTGATGCAGCGCATCCGCAACGGTGCAATCGACGAGGCACAGGCGCTGGGCCTGCAAATCATCGACGTGCGTTTGAAACGCACTGACCTGCCGCCAGAAAACCTTGCTGCGACCTATGATCGTATGACGGCAGAGCGTGAACGCGAAGCGGCTGACGAAATCGCTCGTGGTAACGAAGCTGCACAGCGGATCCGTGCGCAAGCTGACCGCACCGTGACCGAGCTTGTGTCTGACGCAGAACGTCAGGGCGAGATCATCCGCGGTGAAGCCGACGCAACGCGCAACCGCGTCTTTGCAGAAGCTTACGGCGCTGACCCAGAGTTCTTTGAATTCTATCGGTCGATGAACGCCTATGCGACCGCGCTCGAAAACGGCAACACATCGATGGTGCTGTCGCCGAACAGCGAGTTCTTCAAGTATATGAAGTCCTCGGAAGGCAACTGATGATCTGGATGATTGGCATCGCCCTCGGGCTGGTGTTCGTGATCGAGGGGCTGGCCTACGCGCTGGCCCCTTCTTTCGTTGAGAAAATGCTCGCCGCATTGGCCGAACTGACCCACCAACAGCGGCGCATTGTCGGCCTGATCGCGGTTTTTATCGGTGTTCTACTTGTGCATTTTTGCGCACGCGGCCTACACTGAAATTCACAGGTGGTTGAGGTGGCTGTAGCATGTCTTGAGTTACCTCGCGCCATGCATAGAGTTTGGATTGCCATCGGGGTGTGACGCCCCGCAACCGCAAAAAGGAGAGGCACCGTGACGTCTCAAGCACTCACTGTTTCCCGCCACACAGAACAGACCCGTCTGTCCTATGCCGTGGCAATCTTGCTGTCTTTTGTATTCCTCTTGGCCCAAACCGTTGCAGGTTTCGCGCAATCGCGCCCCGACAGTTTCGCCGATTTGGCCGAGAAATTTAGCCCCGCCGTTGTGAACATCACGACGACGACTGTTGTGTCCACCAATGGTGGCCCGCGCGGCGTTGTGCCTGAAGGGTCCCCGTTTGAGGACTTCTTTAAAGACTTCCAGAACCGAGGCCCGCGCCGTTCGTCGGCTCTGGGCTCTGGCTTTGTGATCTCGTCGGATGGTTACATCGTGACCAATAACCACGTTATCGAAGGTGCGGATGAGATCCTGATCGAATTCTTCCCCGGTGGGACCGAACCGCTCGCTGCGACCTTGGTCGGTACCGACCCGAACACCGATATCGCGCTTTTGAAAGTGGACGCGACCGACCTGCCGTTCGTGAACTTCGGCGACAGCGACACGGCTCGCGTTGGCGACTGGGTCATGGCGATGGGTAACCCGCTCGGGCAGGGGTTCTCTGTCTCGGCTGGTATTGTATCAGCGCGGAACCGCGAACTGTCGGGCACCTATGACGACTACATCCAAACCGACGCCGCGATTAACCGTGGTAACTCTGGTGGTCCGCTCTTTAACATGGATGGCGATGTCGTCGGTGTGAACACCGCGATCCTGTCGCCCAACGGTGGCTCGATCGGTATCGGGTTCTCGATGGCATCGAACGTTGTGAAAAACGTCGTGGCCCAGTTGAAAGAGTTCGGTGAAACCCGTCGTGGCTGGCTCGGCGTCCGTATCCAAGACGTCACCCCCGATATGGTCGAAGGTATCGCTGGCCTTGATCACGCGGCTGGCGCTTTGGTCAGCTCCGTCCCTCCGGGTCCTGCGATGGACGCAGGGATCGAAGCTGGCGACGTGATCCTGACCTTTGACGGCAAAGAAATCACCGACACCCGCGAACTCGTTCGCATCGTGGCGGATGCCCCCGTGGGTCAAGAGGTCCTCGTGAACGTCCTTCGCAACGGTGAAACGGTTGAATTGACGGTCACTCTGGGTCGTCGCGAAACCGCCGAAGCCTCCATGCCTGGCTCTGAGGCCCCAATGGAAGACGCGGCGCCGACACAGACTGAAATGCTCGGCCTGACGCTGTCCGAGGTCAACAAAGAGACGATCAGCCAGTTTGGCCTTGCTCCGAATGCTTCGGGTCTGGTGATCACTGCCGTCGATCCGACCTCTGATGCGGCGTCGAACGGTCTACAGGCTGGCGATCTGATCTCTGAAGCTGGTCAGCAACCCGTAACATCGGTTGCCGATTTCGAAGACCGCGTGAGCGAAGCGCGTGACGCTGGTCGCAAATCCCTGCTGATCCTCGTGAACCGTGACGGCATGACCCGCTTTATGGCGCTGCGCATCGTGGAATAATCGGGTGATTAACCTGACAAAAAAGGCGCCTTCGGGCGCCTTTTTACATGCCTAGATCGGTTGGCGTGAGCGCGACCAGCCCTAGAACCTTGGCCGCATCAACAGACAACAACGGACTGTCCACGCCTGTCTGTTGCCGCTGATAGAGCCGCACCGCCGCGGTCGTCGTGTCATCCATCACACCCGTGATAGGGGCCTGATAAAACCCGCGCGCTGCCAGCGCCCGCTGAACCGATGCGATGAAACCGCTGTTCATCTCAGAGGGGCAGACAACCTCGAACAGCACTTCGCGGCGTTCGCGGATGATCTGTTGATTGGTGACAGTCTGGTAAACGGCGGGTTCCAAAACGCTGCCATCAGGCGCGAGGACTTCTTCCTTAACCAGTTCTTGATCCGTGACCGTATGGGTCTGCGCTGGCGTCACATCGCGGCCAAAACATTTGCCGTAATAATCGGTTTCGATCCCAGCTTCGGTAAAGGCAGGCGGGTTGGAATACGGCGGCACCCCACCATCCGAACAAGCGGACAGCGCCAGCCCAAATAGGGCTGCGGAGTGGGTGACACGTTTCATCTGGGGCTGCTCTGCCTCTCTTTTATAAAAACTCTATGGCATTTTTCGACCAATGGCGCAAATTTTATGATCCGTGTCGGTTAAACTGCGACAGAAGGCTGGAACAGCCACGTACAACGCATTAAATCTACAGCGACTTTACAGGAACGAGAGCAGATCATGGCCAAAATCACCTATATCGAACACAACGGCACCGAACACAGCGTTGAGGTGAAAAACGGTATGACCGTTATGGAAGGTGCCCGTGATAATGGCATTCCGGGTATTGAGGCCGACTGCGGTGGCGCTTGCGCCTGTTCGACCTGCCACGTTTACGTACCTGCTGAGTGGAAAGACAAAGTTCCGGGCATGGAAGCGATGGAAGAAGATATGCTCGACTTCGCTTATGAAGTTGACCCTGACCGTTCGCGTCTGTCCTGCCAGCTGAAAGTGACCGATGCGTTGGACGGTTTGGTTGTGAACCTGCCCGAGCGTCAAATCTAATGCGCCTCTGGCCGCTCTTGGCTCTTTGGCCATATGCGGCGGGTGCTGATCCTCTGACGGCCCGTTACGTGGACCCTACCGATGCCTATGGGCACGGGGCGGTCGCAAATGGCGAATACGCGGGGCTTGAGGTCACGTGGCAGGGGCAGAGCCATACATTTCAATACAAAGACGCGGTGTTCGAAGATACGAACCCGCGTCTTTTTGACTTGAACGGGGATGGCACGGCTGAGGTCGTCACGGTTCTCAGCGGATTTAACGATGGGGCACGGATCTCGATCTTTGGCATATCGTCCGACGTGATCGCACCCATCGCCCATGGCGCACCGTTTGGGCAACGCAATCGGTGGTACGCAATCGCAGGTATCGCGGATTTCGACGGTGATGGCGCGGCAGAGATTGCCTATGTCGATCGGCCCCACCTCGCCAAAACGCTGCGGTTCTTAGAGGTAACGCTAGCCGACGACACGTGGACGCTCACGCCCGATGGCGCGGTTGAGGGGCTGACCAATCACCATCTTGGCTCTGCGGTGATCGAAGGCGGATTGCGCGATTGCGGTCAGCCAGAGGTCGCAACCGCCAACGCCAATTGGACCCGCGTTATGGTCACATCTCATGACGCCACGGGCTACATCACCCGTGATGTTGGTCCCTACACTGGTCCCGATAGCCTCACCGCCGCCTTAACCTGCGATTGAGGCCAACACGCCAAGCGCTGTGATCTCTGCGATCTGCTGCGCTGCGCCGAGGATATCGCCCGTTTGCCCGCCGATCTTTGCCTGCGCGATCAGCGCGACCTTAACCGTGGCTAGGGTTACAAAGATAAAGAGCGGGAACACCGTCCACCCGCCCAAAGCTGCCGCAACTGCCAGTCCGATCAGCAGAGCGACCCCAACAGGAGCCTTATCAGGACGCCCGACAGAACGGGACAATCCGCCCGCCCGTGCAGGCTCCATCAGGTGCATGAGGGCGACCATCGGAACGCGGCTGAGGGTGGCAACGATGGGTAAGGCGCACCACATCCAACCCGCGCTGATCAGGGCCTCAATCGCGATCCACCGCGCCAAGAGCGACAAACACAGCGCGATCACCCCATAGGACCCGATGCGGCTGTCTTTCATGATCTCAAGCCGACGATCCCGATCCCAGCCGCCCCATAGCCCATCGGCGCTATCGGCCAGACCGTCTTCGTGCATCGCTCCGGTGATGATCACCATGACGGCTAGAACGGCGGCGGCAACCAGACCGTCGGACACACCGAACCACTGCCAAACGCTGCCAACACATGCGGCGATCACCCCGACCGTTAGACCCGCCAGCGGGTAGGCCCAGACGGCCTTGGACGCACGTGCCCCTGCGGCTTCGTGGTCGACCTTTACGGGAAGGCGGGTCAAAAGACCCAGCGCAGCCAGCACATCGGCGGGTTGAAATTTGCGAATGTCGGAGTTGGACATAGGTGCGACCCTTTCTGACCTTTCATTCTGTGCCACGAGGGTTATTAAAGGCGCACAAAAAGTGCAACGAGGACCGCCATGACCCGCCCATTTTCTAGTCTCGCCGAATTTCGCGCTCTTCTGTCTGCCGCCCCCTCGCTCGATAGCGAAGCGAAGGCTGGCGCAGAGGAACGCAACGGTCAGTTGACGAAACCTCCGGGGGCTCTGGGTCGTCTCGAAGATTTGGCGATTTGGTATGCGTCATGGCGCGCCAATCCGCGTCCATCCATTGAGAACCCCCAAGTGATCATCTTTGCGGGCAACCACGGTGTTTGTGCGCGTGGCGTGTCGGCATTTCCGCCTGAAGTCACTGTTCAGATGGTTGCGAACTTTGAACACGGTGGCGCCGCGATCAACCAATTGTCCAAGGCGTTCGGCGCTGACATGTCGGTCGTGTCCCTGTCGCTCGACACGCCCACCGCTGATTTCACCACGGCACCCGCAATGACCGAGGACGAAGTGGTCGACGCGCTCGTCGCTGGCTGGACCGCCGTCAAAGAGACAAGCGACCTGCTGGTCGTTGGTGAAATGGGGATCGGGAACACCACCGCTGCGGCGGCAGTTGCGGCGGCCCTGTTTGGTGGCGACGCTGCCGATTGGACGGGGCGCGGAACGGGCGTTGATGACGAAGGTCTGAACCGCAAGACCGCTGCCGTTGCCGATGGCCTTGCGCTTCATGCCGATGTGATCGCTGATCCGCTTGAGGCGCTGCGGTGCCTCGGTGGTCGTGAACTGGCGGCGATGGCAGGTGCAATCGCACGCGCCCGTAGCCTGCGCATCCCAGTGATCCTCGACGGGTTCATCTGCACCGCCTCCGCTGCTGCGCTGGAATGCGCAGTCGCGGGATCGCTCGATCACACTGTTGCGGGCCACGTCAGTGCCGAAGGCGCACATGCGAAACTTCTGGCGCATCTAAACAAAGCACCGCTTCTGAACCTCGGCCTTCGTCTGGGCGAAGGCTCTGGCGCGGCTCTAGCAATCAGCGTCCTCAAGGGCGCGATTGCGTGTCACTCTGGCATGCTCACCTTTGCAGAAGCAGGGGTATCGGACGCCTAAGCGTCCCCTTGATCCTTTGGTAATAGGGCGCTGTCGCTACGGCGGCGCCCGATGCCACCCTTGGTTTCCGCCTCGGCTTCGGCCTCTTCTTTGGAGGCAAGCGACAGTTCCAGATCGGAATTCAATTCCTTTGCCCGCTTAAGATAGGCCGTGTTTTTCGACGTCGGCACATCGGGTTTCCAGAGCGTCGCCAATTCCTTCATCATGCCGCGATCATGGTGGTAGAACATGGTTTCTGCCTCAGCCGCCTCGTATTCCGACAGCCCGAGGTTTTCGAGCGCATAGCGCCCCGCACGCAGCGAACTGTCGAACAGCTCGCGCACGATGTCATTCGCGCCAGCGGCGTAGAGTTCATAGACATGCTGCCGATCCCGCGCACGGGCGACGATGTGGATGTCGTCGCGCATCTGACGGGCATAGCGCACCAGCGCCGTCGCCTTGTCTCGTCCATCGACGGCCACGACCAGCACCTTTGCCTCTGCAATTCCCGCCGCTTTCAGTAGGTCAGGCCGTGTCGGATCGCCAAAGAAGCCCTTGAACCCGAACTTGCGCATGGTCTGAACGGTTTCCAGATCGGCGTCCAAAACCACGGTCGAAAATCCCGCCGACTGGACCAGACGGTTCACGATCTGCCCAAACCGCCCTATCCCCGCGATGATCACCGTGCCCGTTTCATCGATGTCGTCTGCATCATGGGTTTCATCCTCGCTCGCCATTTTGCGGGTGCGATATTCGTAGAGGATGAACAACAGCGGCGTGATCAGCATCGATAATGCGATCATCAGAAGCAGCTTTTGCGCGAGGGCGGGGGAAAGTGCGCCGATCCCCAAAGCAAAGCTGATCAGGACAAAGCCAAACTCACCCGCCTGACCGAGGCTGAGGGTAAATAGCCAACGGTCGTGAGGTTTCAACCGCCAAATACGCGCAAGACCATATAGGATACCGCCTTTGACCGCGATCAGAAGGAGGGTCAGTAGCACAATCCGCACGGGGTCGCCAAAGAACGCTTGGAAATCGAAACCTGCGCCAACGGTGATGAAAAACAGACCGAGCAGCAGCCCTTTGAACGGCTCAAGGTCGGTCTCTAGCTCGTGTTTGAATTCAGAGTTCGCCAGCACCACGCCCGCAAGGAACGTCCCTAGCGCGGGCGACAGGCCGACCATCTGCATCAACACCGCGATCGCCACCACCATGAGAAGGGCGAGCGCCGTATACATCTCCCGAATGCGGGCCTGATGGATGTAGCGGAACACGGGCCGTGTTAGGAACACACCCGCGAGGATAATCACCGCGATTGCACCTACAGTGACCAATGTGACGCCCCATCCTGGCAACCCTTCAACGAGCGAGAACGTACCGTGGTGCGTGTCGTCGGCGGCGCGTTGGATCGACCCATCGGGCGAAATCATTATTGGCGCGGCAACAGCCAAAAGCGGCATGAGCGCCAGCATGGGGATCACGGCGATATCCTGCGTCAGCAGAACAGAGAACACGTTGCGCCCTCCCGCCGTCTGCACCAGCCCCTTTTCCGACAGAGTTTGTAGAACGATCGCGGTTGAGGACAGCGCGAGGATCATCCCGATGGCGATGGAATCCAGTGCCGTTTCATTCATCAGATAGGCCAGCCCAGACAGGGCTGCGACGGTCAGGATGACCTGAAGCCCGCCCAGTCCCAAGAGCTTGGCCCGCATCCGCCAGAGGACGCGCGGCTCGAGCTCGAGCCCGATGAGGAACAGCATCACAACGACGCCAAATTCGGCAAAGTGCTGGACGTCTTTGGATTCCGACCCGACCAATCCGAACACGGGCCCGATGACGATCCCTGCCAGCAAATACCCCAGCACAGACCCAAGGCCCAAACGTGCTGCCAAAGGCACCGCAATCACTGCTGCGCCTAGGTAAATGGTTGCCTGAAAGAGAAAACTTTCCATCGGTGTCCGTCTTATTAACTAAAATTCGATGGCGCTGGTAATGTCGCCTTATACACTTGGGGCTGACTTAAGAAATTGCTAGGGATCAACCCCTCGGCATTTCCAACGACACCACGCGACCCCGTTTTTCGTAGTTCAAAACGGATTCGCCAATCGCGGTGACCCGACCTCCGTCGAGGGTATCACCAACCCGAACCGATACAATCCGCCCGTTGCCCATCCGCACCAATGCGATCCGGCTAGAACTGCTGCCTGCGATACCGATCAAGGCAATGTCGCGCATGGTCAAAACGTTGTTTTCGGTTGCGGCGCGGGCCACGCCACCTGGGACAGAGCCCGTAGGCCGCATGGTTGCCGATACATCCGTTGGCGCGCTTGCCTCAGGCTCTGATTGGAGCGAGGCAGCAGTCGCCGTGACGATCCGATCAAAGTTGCGCGGACGCTGGATCGGTAGCGGCGACGACGCGACCGCGTATTGGGATGCCCCAGCGGTCAAATCTGGCGGAGCGGCAGCAGCGATCGCAGCTGCAATGGCGTCAACGTCAGCTTCGGGGATTGGCAGTGGTGCTGGCTCTGACGCGACGATGACCAAATTGTCAGGACGTTCACGCGGACGCAGCGCGGCCAACTCTGACGCAATATATCCACCCAGTGTATCCCGTTCGATGTTCTCAGCGAGGTTGTCAGGGCGGCTCCGAGGGCGGAGGCTGGCCAGTGAGACACCACCAGCGGTCACAAGGTCAGGATTGGTGGTCGGCGCGGCCTCTGGATTTGGCGCAATCCCCTCAGGACGCGCAATCGGGCGGGTCGTCGTGGCGGTTGCCGCAAAAACGGTGATGCCCGTAGGCAAAACGGTGCCTGCCTCGGTCGCGCGGATATTGCCGTTCGCGTCACGGTCAAATTCGGTTCCCGCAGCGGGTGGTGCGAGAGGGGAAACAACGGACAGATCGGGTTGCATTGCCGTAATAGAAGGCAATGCAACCGCATCTGTCCCGAACGTTACAGGGTCGATGGCCGCGATGGTGACGCCGTCGGTCGTCTCGATCTTGGGCGTGTAAGGGAAGGTCGGCGCACGCTGCCAAACACCCGTCGCGGCGTAGAGGCGCTGTGCCTCTGCGGGGCTGAGCACTTGACCAAGAGGCAGGTCAGTCGGCGGCAATAGCGCCCCGTCTTGGGTCAGGTTTTCAATCGCGATATCCACGTCCGACATCGCATCGCCGAGGTCTGCTGCCGCCTCGTCTTCGGGGGCAGGGTTGTCGGCGTCGATCGTGGCAACCGTCACGTCATTGCCGCCGAACAATCCCGCGATCCTGTTTTCCAAAGTCGACGACCAGATCGCGACCGCCAGAAGAAAGGCCAGCAAAAGCGCCATCAAAATCGCAAAGACGTATTTGGGCCGTTTGATCGCTTTGGCTTGGGCTTTGCGGCGGGCACCGAAAATGGTCAGCCGCACTTTTTCGTCAGCGGGTTCGGCATCGCCGTCGAGTTCGGCCACCACCTCTTGCGCTTTGGCCTCCAACTTGGCCAAGGCAGCAGCATCTCGTTCCGCATCCTTTTCCGCGCGGCGGGTTTTGCGGCGGTCGTTCAGTGCGGCGAGGCCATTGCCGAGTGCCGTCTTTGCAGAGGTTGCTGCCGCCATGACGGGCGCAAGCGGCGAGGTCTTGTCCTCTTGCTTGGCTTCCGTTGGGACGGTGCGCGGTGTTGCTGCGAAAATAGGAGCGGCGTCCAGATCGCTGGGCGCGGGTGGAATGCCGGCCGTGGGGGTGATTGTCGGCGTGATCCGTGGCTGGATCGTGGACGTCGGTTTGTCCCCCGTGGTCAGTGTCGGTGTCGTGGCATCAGACGTCCGCGCGCGGCTCGAGAACACAACGGGTTCCGCAGTCTCTTCGGGCTCTTCCGAGAGTTCTGGCGCGGCTTCTGGTTCTGCCTCAACGGGGGCAGGGGCCTCTTCGATGGCGGACAGGTCGATATCGAGGTCGATATCAAACTCTAGCTCTACCTGTTCGTCCTCAGCCTGCGCCTCTTCCGTAGGTTCGACTGGTTCGACGACGGCCTCTTCAACACCCTCTGGCTCTGCCACTGGCGGCTCTTCGATCACCTCAGGCTCAGGCTCAGGCTCTGGTTCGGCCACGCGACCCACGACCACCACGGCATCCACATCACGTTCGATGGTCTGCCCGTCGGTCAGCAGAGTTGCCGCCGCGCTCGTTCGGCCAAAGAACGCCTCGCCGACAAAGGTGAAGGCATCAGGCACAGCCGCGAAACTGACAGGGTTAAACCCGTATCCCGCAGCAAAGCCTTCGGCCTCGTCAAGCGTTTCGCGTGCAATTGCAGCCACGTAGGTACGGCCACCCCCGCGCGAATAGTCGAACACCAGATCATCAAGCGCGTATGGCGTCGCCCCGTCGAGAGACGCGCGAATGTCGTCTTCATCGGCACGGGGATTATCCAGCGCAAGATACCGAATCTGATCGTTTGGAATAAGAAGCTTGGTCCGCAGCGGCGATGGGTCGAGCTGTGCCGCCCGATCCTTCATCCGTGCAAGGGCAGCGCCTAGATCGGCGTCATCCAGCGCGACCTCGTCCACCAAAAGCCAGCCGTCGGAACCTCGTTGCAATAAACGGATCCCTTCGAACGACAGTGAGAGTGCAAAATTTGGTGTCATAAAATTGGGACTAACATGATTTCTTTGGAGCGGAAATGTAACGGCGCTCAATGATTTAAGCTACAGCAACTTCCCGCCCACTCGGAAAATTTACTCGTGTTCTACCACTGGCTGTGATCGCCTGAGGGTTGATTAAGAATCGTTCCCAGTGAAAGGATCAAACGATGATGACCTTTATGCGTGCAGCGCTGATCTCTGGCCTCATGGCCGCGCCCCTTGGTGCGATGGCGCAGGACCGCGTTGTGCCGTCAATTTCCGTCTCGGGTGAGGGGATTGTCACCGCGCCCGCTGATATGGCCGTGGTCACAGTCGGCGTTATGCACGAGGGCAAAACGACGGGCGAGGTGTTGGATGCGGTCAGCATGGCAACTACAGGTATCCTTGCCGTGCTAGAGGCCGCTGCGATTCCGCAGGGTGACATTCAAACAGGCCGCGTGTCACTGATCCCGCGCTATGGTCGGACCGTTCTGGGGGCACCTGATTACACCCAGATCGAAGGATACACCGCGTCTACCACGCTTTCCGTGACCACCCATGACCTGACAACGTTGGGCGGATTGCTGTCCGATGTGGTCGCGGGTGGGGCAAATACGGTGAATGGTGTGTCCTTTGGGATCGACGACGATTCCGCTCTCATGGATGAGGCCCGTGCGAAAGCGGTCGAGGACGCGCGTCACCGAGCAGAGGTTTATGCGATGGCGGCTGGCGTTGATTTGGGCGGAGTTCTCACGCTGAGCGAAAACAGCTACGGCGGCTATGCCCCTGTCGTGATGGAGGCGATGTCCGCCCGTTCCTTTGACAGCGGTGCGCCGAAAATGGATGTGCCCTTGGTCGCAGGGGACATCACCGTGTCGGCGCAGGTCAGTATCGTCTACGGAATCGCAACAGAGTAACGAAAAGGCCGCCCACTGGGCGGCCTTTGGTTTTGGGATTAGGCGGTTGCCTTTGCCAGCGCCTGATCGAGATCGGCGATGATATCCTTCGGGTCTTCGATCCCGATTGAAATCCGTACGACTTCGGGTGCTGCACCTGCTGCGCGCTGCTGATCCTCGGACAGCTGGCGGTGCGTGGTGGACGCAGGGTGAATGATCAACGACCGTGCATCACCGAGGTTCGCCACGTGGCTAAACAGCTGCAGGCTATCCACCAGTTTCACGCAAGCGTCATAGCCGCCCTTAACCGCAACGGTGAACAGCGCACCTGCGCCTTTTGGAACCAGACGTTCGGCACGGTCCTTGTAAGGGCTGGAGTCCAGACCCGCATAGGTCACGTAATCCACGCGCGGATCCGCTTCGAGCCAGTCAGCGACTTGTTTCGCGTTTGCCACGTGTTTGTCCATGCGCAGTGACAGCGTTTCCAGACCCATCAGCGTGTAATGTGCCGCCTGCGGGTTCAGCGTCATGCCGAGGTCGCGCAGACCGATGGCGATGCCGTGGAAGGTAAAGGCCATCGGGCCCAACGCTTCGTGGAATTTCAGGCCGTGGTAGGCAGGTTCAGGCGCCGAGAGCGACGGGAACTTGTCCGATGCGGACCAATCGAACTTGCCCGAATCTACGACCACACCACCTGTCACGGTGCCGTTGCCCGTCATGTATTTGGTCATCGAATGCACAACGAGCGTCGCGCCATGTTCGATCGGACGGCAGAGATACGGGGTCGCCGTGGTGTTATCAACGATCATCGGAATGCCAGCAGCGTCTGCAATCGCAGCAATCGCGTCGAGGTCGGTGATATAGCCACCGGGGTTTGCGATGGTTTCGCAGAACACAGCGCGGGTGTTGTCGTCAATCGCCGCCTTCACAGCATCCAGATCGTCGAAATCAACGAACTTGGCCGACCAGCCGAACCGTTTGATTGTCTGGCTGAACTGCGTGATCGTGCCGCCATATAGACGGGTCGATGCCACGATGTTCAGGCCCGGCCCCATCAGCGGGAAGAGCGCCATGATCTGCGCCGCGTGACCCGAAGAACAGCAAACAGCGCCCGCACCGCCCTCAAGCGCCGCGATACGGTTCTGAAGCGCACCAACGGTCGGGTTGGTTAGGCGCGAATAGATGTAACCGACCTCTTGGAGGTTGAACAAACGCGCGGCGTGGTCGGCGTCTTTGAACACGTAAGCGGTGGTCTGATAGATCGGCACCTGACGTGCGCCGGTGGCTGGATCCGGCTCTGTTCCAGCGTGAATTTGTAGTGTTTCAAAACCGAGGTCTTGTGTCATTGCATCCTCCCATGAGTCATTGTTGCCCAGACGTTACGTCAGGCTTACCCATAGGACAATGCAGCAAAATCCTAATGTATTAGGACGGTTCTAGTCGCCGAGTTTGGCGTGAACCTCTGCCAGATCGATCTCGCCGATTGGCATCTTGTTACCCGGATTTTCAAAGTCGTATTTGAACAGATTGAAATCCTTTTTGTAGATTTCATAGACGAGGTGCATCGACAGATCGTCAAAGTAATCTTCAACAGGATGCGCCCGCTTCGGCCCGTGCCCTTCGCTTTCGTTAAAGCGGGGGATGGTTTTCAGGTCGATCGGATGCGCGGTTTCGCAGTTGTCGAGAACGACCTGCATGCCTTCGTTGAACTTCTCGGTAAAGAAGATGTGGTCGTAGCTGCCGCCGTTCGCAATGAAGGTCGCGATATGGCCAGACATGGCCGACCAGTGAATGTCAGGCTCCATCGGCCGTTTCCAACGGATGGTGTCGCGTGCGAACAAGAGGAACCGACGGAACGATTTGATCTGGTCGAAATCGAAATCATCCTCGGGCGAGCCGACTTCGATCCCGTATTTCTGCGCCAGTTGCGGCACAAGGTTCCCGCGGTAGCGTTTCCCGTTGCGCTGAATCCCGCAGATTTTGTCAAAGAACGATGACAGGATGCGGGTGTAAGGGTTCCGCACGCAGGTAAAGGCATAGCTTTTGTGCGCTTTGACGTTGTCGGTGATCAGCGGTTGGCTGGCCTCAAACGCCCATTTGTGCATACGGTCTGTGGCATCGTGGATGTCGCCGTCAAAGAACTCTCCGTGGTCGGAGTAATACATAATCTGACCGATTGAGGAGCAGGCGCATTTCGGCACAACCCGATACACCATGCTCTCGCTCTCAGTCATCCACGTTCCAGGAAAGCCCATACTCGTCGCCCCTTGTTACCCTTTGTCCCTTGTTGCCAGATCGTGCGGGACATTATCCACCATAAAAATCAAAGAAACGCTGTTTATTCAACGGGTCTTCGGGTTATCAAGGGGGAAACTGATCAGTTCGACCGCAGGGTTTTGTTTCCAATATGGCAAAAATCGCCTTCATTCTCCTGTGCCACAAGAACCCCGAGGCGATTGTGCAGCAAGCCCAACAGCTCACCGCGGTTGGGGATTACATTTCGATCCACTTTGATGCCAGCGCGTCCAAAGACGACTATCAGCTGATCCGCGAGGCCTTGGCCGACAACCCAAATGTCACCTTCGCGAAAAAGCGGATCAAATGCGGCTGGGGTGAATGGAGCCTCGTTCAAGCGACGCTCTACGCCATTGAATCCGCCATCGAGGCCTTCCCGCGTGCGACCCATTTTTACATGGTGTCTGGCGATTGCATGGCGATCAAATCAGCGAAATACGCAAAAGAATTCCTCGACGGCCGCGATGTCGATTACATTGAAAGTTTTGATTTCTTCGAAAGCGATTGGATCAAAACGGGGATGAAAGAGGAACGCCTGATTTACCGCCATTGGTTCAATGAACGTGTGCACAAACGTCTGTTCTACTGGTCCTTCTGGTTCCAACGTTGGGCAGGGCTGAAACGGGCGATCCCCGACGATATTCAGGTCCAGATCGGTAGCCAGTGGTGGTGCTTGCGCCGCCGCACAATCGAGTGGATTCTCGATTTCACACGTCAGCGCAAAGACGTGATGAAGTTCTTTTCGACCACGTGGATTCCTGACGAGACGTTTTTCCAGACCCTCGTGCGGCACCTGATCCCAGCCAAAGAGATCGACACCCGCACGCTGACCTTCCTGATGTTTACCGACTACGGGATGCCTGTGACGTTCTACAACGATCACTTTGACATGCTATTGGCGCAGGATTCGCTCTTTGCCCGCAAGATCAGCCCCGAAGCGGTGGACCTGAAAAAACGGCTCGGTCGGCTCTATGCCTCTGACCAAGACGATTTCAAAATCTCGAACGAAGGTCGGAACCTGTTCAAGTTCCTGTCTGGCCGTGGTCGCGAAGGGCGCCGCTTTGCCCCCCGTTTCTGGGAGGCCGAAGCCAGCCTTGGCCGCGAACGCGAACTGCTGATCGTCGCTTGTAAGAAATGGCACGTGGCCAAGCGTTTGATCGACGCCATCAACCAAAACGCCAATATCCCGACCGTTGCCTATCTCTTTAACGAAGAGGCCACGCCGCTCCCTGATCTGGGGGGTATTCAGGCGACCTTGGGCAAACGGCATCGTCATAGACGTGCGATGATGCGGATGCTGTTCGACTATCACCAGACCGACAAAATGGTGATCTGTATGGATACGGCGAACCTCGATCTGATGCAGGATTTTGCCTCCGACCGTGCGACGACAAAAATCCTCGAAATCCAGTGCGAGTTTTCGGACGAATACCTGATCGGTCACTCTAGCCGCGTTGGTCTGATGGGTCACCAAACCCCACCTGATACCGTGGCGCGGCTTTTGCCGACGGTGCGCAACGACTTTGCCCACGAAAGCGACCGCATCCGTGACGGTGGCTTTGAACACTACTACCGCATCCGCGAATTGGTCCCGCCCGAAGACAACGCGGTGGCCATTGCGTCTTTCTTGTCTGTGTCCGATGATGTGGCGCGAACGATCGCACAGACCCCTTATCTTTACGTCGACTGAGGCCCCTCATGGACTTTAACTACGATCCGCAGAACATCTTTGCGAAAATCCTGCGCGGTGAAATCCCGAATAAGACTGTCTATGAAAACGATCACGCCCTCGCGTTCGAAGACATCGCACCGCAAGCGCCTGTCCATATCCTGATCATCCCTAAGGGGCCGTATATGTCGCTGGACCATTTCGCGATGGCAGCCTCTGCCGAGGAACAGGTCGGCTTTATGCAGGCGGTCGCTGAGGTCTGCAAAATTGCAGGCGTTGAGGACGGCTTCCGTGCCATCGCCAACACCCGTGAAGCGGGCGTTCAGGACGTTCCGCATTTCCACCTGCATATCTTGGGTGGCCGTGTTCTGGGCCGGATGTTGCCAAAGGCCTGATGCCATGTGGCGCACGCTGAGCCTCTGCACCGTATTGGCTGCCCAAACGGCGGCTGCGGATACGGTCGTGGTCTTTGCTGCCGCCAGCACCAAAACCGCGCTCGACCAGATCGCGGCAGAGTTCACGCAGACGACGGGCCACGATGTTGTCCTGTCCTACGCGGGATCATCCGCGCTGGCCCGTCAGATCACCCAAGGCGCCCCTGCGGATATCTTTATCTCGGCCAACACCGACTGGATGGACGTGGTCGAGGGGGAGGGCCTGATTGAGGACGGAACACGCCGCGATCTGCTGGGCAATACGCTCGTTCTGATCGGCAGCGCAGAGAGCACGGAAGCGATTGATTTGGCTGATCTTCCCCAAGCCCTCGGAAACGAACGGATCGCGATGGGCATGGTCGATTCGGTGCCTGCGGGGATTTACGGGAAGGCCGCGTTGGAAACCTTGGGCCTTTGGGCCGACATCCAACCGCAGGTCGCCCAAATGGATAACGTTCGGTCGGCACTGGCTCTCGTCGCGTTGGGCGAGGCGCCGTTCGGGATCGTCTATGCGTCAGACGTTTTGGCAGAGCCTTCCGTCCATGTGGTCGCCGAATTCCCGACCGATAGTTATCCCGCTATCGTCTATCCCGTGGCAGATATCACAGGGCGCGACAGCGAGGCCGAAAACGCGTTCCTCGACTATCTCTCTGGTCTCACCGCCCTCGCCCTGTTCGAGGCGCAGGGGTTCACCGTCCTAAATTAACGGTTCGACGTCAGCGCGAGGAACACATCCTCGAGGTCGGCTTCTTCGGTTTTCACGTCTGCAATGCGGATGCCCGCAGCGTGAACCGCAGCCAATACCGCCTCAGCCGAGGTTTCGCGGGGTTTATAGGTAAAGGCCAGCGATCCATCTTTGCGCGCTGCAACGGTGATGCCTTCAGGCACGTCAGGTTGCGCGATGGGCTCTGCAGGGGTGATCACCATCGTTTTGCTGTCCAACCGCCCCAAAAGGTTCGCCGTGGTGTCGCGCGTGATCAGTTCACCATGGTTGATGATCGCGATCTCGTCGCACATTTCCTGCGCTTCTTCGAGGTAGTGCGTGGTTAGGATGATCGTCATGCCCAACTCTTCGTTCAGGCGACGGACGTTCGCCCAGAGCATGTTGCGCAGTTCGATATCCACACCTGCCGTCGGTTCATCAAGGACGAGGATCTGCGGGCTGTGCACCAGCGCCTTTCCCAGCAAGAACCGCCGCCGCATCCCGCCAGACAGCGACCGCGCATAGGCTTCGGCTTTATCTGTCAGGCCAATCAGTTCGAGAATCTCATCCGTGCGACGCTGCGATTTCGGAACGCCATAAAGGCCCGCCTGAACCTCAAGGCTACCGCGCGGAGTGAAAAACGGGTCGAGGTTCGGTTCCTGCGGCATGATGCCGATGGCCGCACGGGATTGGCGTGGGTTTTTGTCCTGATCGAATCCCCAGATGTTCACCCGACCAGCGGATTTGTTCACCAGACCCGCCAGAATATTGATGATCGTCGATTTCCCCGCGCCATTCGGCCCCAAGAGGCCAAAAATCGAACCACGGGGGATGTTTAGGTCAATGCCTTTTAACGCTTCTTTGGCCGCAGATCGGCCTGTCGCCGCGTAGGTTTTCCGCAGACCTTCGATTTCAATCGCATTTTCGGTCATCTTGCTTTCCCGCTTGCCCGTGCGTGGGGTTGATATAACTTACAACCCGATCTAAAGCGGACGAAGTCCCGCGACAACCAGATAGGCCAAGTGATGACCATTCCTGCACCCGAAACCAAGATCGTCGATCAATGGAAAGTCGCCTGTGATGGCGGTGAGGGGGCTCTGGGCCATCCGCGCGTTTGGCTGACCATTCCGCATGACACGAAATACGTGGAATGCCCCTATTGCGACTGCCGCTACGAAGTCAGCGCAAACGCTAAAGATCACCACTGATCCTTAGCTAATCGGGATCGCCGCACCGTTACACGGCAGCATGGCGATCCGTTCCCCTGTGTCACCGCGCAGATAGGCCAGCACATTGTTGCCGGACCAAATCTTTATGCCTTCGCCTGTGTTCATTAGGCCGTTGCCAATCGCGGTGCCAGTGTAGCTGTCCTGATAGGTATAGTAGACGCGCCCCGAACGTCCGTCTTCGCAGGTGACGTCCGCTTGCCCAAGGCCCAGCGAATTGCGCGACATCCATGTGCCATCACACAGTGTCCCGTCCGATAATTTCCCGACAAAGGTCCCTTCGCCGCGCCCAAACGCGCGTCCATTGAACCAAAGCCCCTCAGACCCCACACAAGCCACCACGCGGTTACAGTTCTCCGCGTCATCGGTCATCGAACAGGATGTGTTGGATTGGGCGTTTACTGTGCTGGCACAGAGAATGGCGACTGGAAGCAGGACGCGGAACATGTCAAAACCTTTGGTAACTGAAAAGCGAAGGGAAAAATGCATGAGCGGGTTCGGAAAAGGCTGTCACCTCCATCTTATTGATGGATCGGCGTTTATCTTTCGCGCGTACCATGCGCTGCCCCCCTTAACCCGCAAATCGGACGGACTTCCTGTTGGTGCCGTCAGTGGATTTGTGAACATGCTCCAACGCTATGTCGAGGGGAATTCTGGCCCAGATGCGGCCACCCACGTCGCCGTAATCTTTGACTATTCTGGAAAAACCTTCCGCAATGATCTCTACGACAAATACAAGGCTAACCGTCCGCCCGCACCCGAAGACCTGATCCCGCAGTTTCCTCTGACCCGCGAAGCGACACGTGCGTTCAACATCGCCTGCCACGAAATCGAAGGTTACGAGGCCGACGATATCATCGCCACGCTGTCCTGTCAGGCGCGTGATCTGGGTGGCCGCGTCACCATCGTGTCCTCGGACAAGGACCTCATGCAGTTGGTCGGCGGCGGCGTCGAAATGCTCGACCCGATGAAGAACAAACGCATCGACAGCGACGGCGTGGTCGAGAAATTCGGCGTCGGCCCAGAGCGCGTCGTCGATGTGCAGGCGCTCGCGGGCGATAGCGTTGATAACGTGCCGGGTGCACCGGGGATCGGTCTGAAAACCGCAGCCCTTTTGATCAACGAATTTGGTGATCTGGAGACCCTTTTGGACCGCGCGGGCGAGATCAAACAGCCGAAACGCCGCGAGACCCTGATCGACAACCGCGCGCAGATCGAACTGTCCAAACAACTGGTGCAGTTGGACTGCAACACGCCCTTAGATTTCAGTATCGACGATCTGGAAATCCGCGATCCCGAGGCTGATAAACTCTTGGCCTTCCTCTCTGCGATGGAGTTCCGCACCGTGTCAAAACGGATCGCGGATAAGATGGGCGTCGATAGCCCCGTGATCCCTGACACCACGCCAGAAGGCGCTGACCCAATCGCGGCGGACATGCCAGCGCAGCTGCCCTTTGATCATGAGAAATATGAATGTGTTCGCGACGCAGAGGCTCTCAAGGCGTGGGTCGCCCGCGCCTATGATCGCGGCTACATCGCCTTTGATACAGAGACGACCGGCCTCGATGAGATGGTCGTGGACCTCGTTGGCGTGTCGCTCTGCGTCACGGCGGGCGAGGCCTGTTATATTCCTCTCACTCATAAATCCTCTGTGGCGGACGACCTCTTCGGGGGGGCTGAACTGGCCGAGGGCCAGATGAATTTGGACGAGGCCATCGCGATCCTCAAACCGATGCTAGAGGACCCGTCGATCCTCAAAATCGGTCAGAACATCAAATACGATGCCAAAATCCTGAGCCGCTACGGTGTGCAGGTCGCGCCCATCGACGACACGATGTTGATGTCTTATGCGTTGAACGCTGGCCTGCATGGTCACGGTATGGATGCCCTGTCCGAACGCTACCTGTCCCACAACCCGATCGAGATCAAATCGCTCTTGGGCTCGGGCAAATCCATGATCACCTTTGATCGGGTGCCCGTCGATGACGCGGTGAAATACGCAGCCGAGGACGCCGATATCACCCTGCGCCTCTGGCAATTGTTCAAACCGCAACTGACCCAGAAAAAAGTCACAACGGTCTACGAGACGTTAGAGCGCCCACTGGTCCCCGTTCTCGCACGGATGGAACAGGCTGGCGTAAAGGTCGACCGCGATACCCTGTCCCGTATGTCCAACGCCTTTGCCCAGAAAATGGCAGCACTAGAGGACGAGATTAAGACCACAGCGGGGATGGAGTTTAACGTCGGCTCCCCCAAACAATTGGGCGAAGTGCTCTTTGATCACCTTGGCCTTCCGGGTGGGAAAAAGGGTAAAACGGGCGCCTATGCGACAGGTGCGGACATCCTCGAAGACCTCGCCACGGAGCACGAATTGCCGCGATTGGTACTCGACTGGCGTCAGCTGTCGAAACTGAAATCGACCTACACGGACGCCCTGCAAAACCACATCAACGCGGATACGGGGCGCGTGCACACATCCTACCTGCAAACGGGCGCGAACACGGGGCGTCTGGCCTCGACCGATCCGAACCTGCAAAACATTCCCGTCCGCAGCGAAGAAGGCCGCCGCATCCGCGAAGCCTTTGTCGCCGAAGAGGGCAAGGTCATCGTTTCACTCGACTATAGCCAGATCGAACTGCGCATTCTGGCGCATGTGGCAGGGATCGAGACCCTGAAACAAGCCTTCCGAGACGGCCACGACATCCACGCGATGACAGCGTCCGAGATGTTCGATGTGCCACTGGATCAGATGACCTCGGACATCCGCCGTCAGGCCAAGGCGATCAACTTTGGTGTGATCTACGGCATCTCGGGCTTTGGCCTCGCCCGCAACCTGCGCATTCCGCGGGCCGAGGCGCAGGGGTTCATCGACCGCTATTTTGAACGCTTCCCCGGCATCCGCTCCTATATGGATGACACCGTCGCCTTTGCCAAAGAGCACAGCTATGTTGAGACGCTCTTTGGTCGCAAAATCCACACGCCAGAGATCAACGCTAAAGGCCCGACCGCTGGCTTTGCCAAACGTGCCGCCATCAACGCCCCGATCCAAGGTACCGCCGCCGATGTGATCCGCCGCGCTATGGTGCGGATGGATGACGCTATCGCCGATCTGCCAGCAAAGATGCTCCTTCAGGTGCACGACGAACTCATCTTTGAGGTCGAAAATGGGTCCGAGGAGGCTCTGATCGAACGGGCTCGCGAGGTGATGGAAAACGCGGCTGATCCTGCGGTGAAGCTCGACGTTAAACTTAGCGTCGATGCGGGCGTTGGCGCGAATTGGGCCGAGGCGCACTAGGGGGGGGCTCTGCCCCCGCGCGTTCCGCGCTCCCCCGGGGATATTTCAGGCACAAAGGCACGAAAAAGCCCGACGAGAGGGTTTCTCTGGTCGGGCTTCGGCTTGCGCCTTCGTGCACGGTCATCGGCGTCCCCGCCTGTACCGCAGGCTCACTCTGACAGGGAAAAGTTAACAATGCCTTTGTGCCGCAAATATCCTCGGGGGTGAATTGGCCCCAAAGGGGACAAGAGGGGGCAGACTGCCCCCTCCCTTTACCTTGGTTTAATTCACAGCCTTCGTTTCAATGACATCGGCCTCATACGCAGGCGATTTGCTAATCTCGATACGGCGCGGTTTGAGAGCTTCAGGCACTTCGCGCACGAGGTCAACGTGGAGCATACCGTTCTCATGGCTCGCACCCGTCACACGGACATGGTCGGCGAGGTGGAAGCGGCGGTCAAAGGCGCGGGTGGCGATGCCACGGTGCAGATAAGCGCGTTCACCTTCTTCTTCAGGTTTGCGGCCCGATACCAGAAGGGCGTTTTCACGCAGCTCTACGGTCAAATCTTCGTCGGAAAATCCAGCAACAGCGAGCGAGATGCGCCATGCTTGTTCGCCAGTTTTTTCGATATTGTATGGGGGGTAGCTGGTTTGTGTTGCCTCGGTCGACATGACGCGATCCATCAGATCAGCGATTTGGTCGAAACCGACGGTGGCACGATACAGGGGGGCTAGGTCAAAACTACGCATGGGTTATCCTCCATTGAGCGATACCAAAATTGCGCCTTCCCATAGGGGACAGGCCGTGAAACAGGACCCATTGTGGCGTCCTGTTCATTTGATTTGGGGATGCGATTTTACGATTTCAAGCCCGTCAGGGGCGGATGAATTTCGCGCCCGTATCGCCGCGTTGTCCGGGCATGATCGCGCGGGGCAGGATCGATTGCGCGCCCATATCGTAATAGGCTATCAGTTCGGACAAGGGTTGATCGAGCGACGCGCCGAGGGACACAGGTGTTCCGTCCAGATTGGTCATCGCAGAGACAACCGATACGATTTCGGCCACGCCATTTCTAACCCTGAACACGGGCGATCCTGAGGCGCCAAAGTTCACGTCGCAGGTCATGACGACAACGCCGTTCTGGCGGCCCAGAACATCGCAAATTTCTTGGAGCGAGGGGGCATCCTCACGTCCACGGGCATAGGACACGACGCCAACTTGATCGCCTGCGCGTGGCGTGGCGGCGATGGGGTAGGGGAAAATGCGGGTGGTTCGGATCGGTTGGTCGAGTTCCAAGAGAGCCAGATCGCGGGCCACTTCTTCGCCTGTTGTGCCGACGCCAAAGCGGTAGTTGGGGTGGGCGACGACGCGGCGAACGTTGCGGTAGGCTTCGGCCCGACCTTCGCGCAGTCCCGCGCCAAAGCTGAAACGGCCAGCCTCAATCGGGCGGCCATCGCGGTCATAGACACAATGGGCGGCGGTGAGGATGAGGTCATCACGGATCAGGGCAGCTGTGCAGAACCCTTTGCCCGAGATGTCGAGGCGACCTACGGCCTCCCATCCACGGCCATCGTTCGAGGTCGAGAGGGTCACAAGCCGACCGTCCTGCGCAGCGACCGAAGTCGCGCCCAGCATCAGAGTGATGAGTAAGACGATCAAACGCATTGTGGTTCCCTAGTTCGCCACCCTTTTGCCAGAGCCATGCGGCAGCATTATGGCAGCTATCTCTATGTTATAGCCTCTGGCAAGAAATCACAGGCGCGCATAGTCTGCCCTCATGACTTTGATTGATCACCTGACACTGCTGACGCTTGGCGACGGGCTAGCCGCTGCCTTTATTCTATTGGCTTGGGCCACTGTGGGATGGGTGATCGAACATCCGCCTGCGGGTCGTCCGTCGGTGTCCACCTTGATGGTGTCCTACCGCATGGATTGGATGCAAGCGTTCGAGGCCCGCGACAATCGTATCTTTGACGCACAGATCATGGGCACGTTGCGGCAGGGCACGTCGTTCTTTGCCTCGACCTCGATCTTGGCGATCGGCGGTGTCTTGGCGCTGATTGGGAATACGGATCAATTGCGCGGCGTGGCGCAAGAGTTCGCCAATGCCGACGCGCCTGAATTCATTTGGCAGCTTAAACTCGTGCTTGTCGGGTTCTTTTTAACCTTTGCGTTCCTAAAATTCGTCTGGGCCCACCGTTTGTTTGGATATTGCGCCGTCGTCATGGGGGCCGTTGGCCGCGCAGGCGAAGAGCGCGGCACGCGGCTTTGGAAACAAGCGGGAGAGTTAAACATCCGCGCGTCCCTGAATTTCACCCGTGGCCTGCGGGCGATGTATTTCGCGCTGGGGGCATTGGGGTGGCTGGTTGGGCCGATTGCCTTGGCCGTGACCACAGTAGGCATCACGTATCTTTTGTGGAGCCGTGAATTTAGTTCAGCTCCGCGTGAAATTCTGCTGGAAAAGAAGGGCGATTAACGCCGCCCTTCACGCAGCCACGCGGCAAGGATCAAAAGCGCCGCTAGCATCAGGAATAACCACGCTGGGACGAGCGGAAAGACCGCGACCTCAGCCGTGCGATAGGCCCCGCGTGGTGTGATGCCGATCCAACCGTTGCCCGCCGCCACACGACCAGCCCGCACAGGGCGAACGTCGAATGTGCCATCCTCCATCCGCAGGGTGCCGCCGCCTGTGGCCTCGATCAAGGGGGCGATAACGGTGTTGGTCGCGATGGTTTCTTCGAACTCTTTGGGGGCGGCAGGTCCAGCGGCGATGACTGTTTCCTGATCGCCCTCGCGGATGCGATAGAGCCCCATGTCGACCGCATCAAAGCTGGTTTCAAACCGACCTGGGGCCGTCTGGGTGAGGTCCATCTGTACCTCAGTTCCATCGGGCGCGATAACCGTTGCACTGCCGACCGTATCGCCCAAGGTGCGCCGAATGATGCGGATCGATTGACCTGTGACCTCAGCCCAAAGCGCTTCTTCTTCGAGCTCGGGTTCCTTCATCATCCAGTGTGCCAGACGGCGCAGTAGCTCGAGCTGCGGACCACCGCCCTCAACACCGCGATCCCAGAGCCACGATTGATCCGACGTTAGCAAGGCAACACGCCCATCGCCCACACGGTTCAACACCAAAAGCGGGCGATCATCGGGGCCTGTCATGACAACCTCGGCGTCACGCGTGGGCACGACATCCATCAGCCTAAACCAACGGCCCCAACCCGCCGATCCATCCTCGCGGCGGTCGGTGTAATCCTCTAGCCCTTCGGTCACAGGGTGCCGTTGGCCAAGGTCGGACACGGTGGGAACAAAGCCCTCTTCGATCACGCGGGCGGTTGGTGCGCCGGGGATCACATCGCCCAAGGCGCTGCGGTAGATGCTATCCGCCGTCCCGAACTCTGGCCCAGAGGACACCAAAAGCGCGCCGCCCTGTTCCACGTAGTTCGCGATGTTCTCATAGTAGGCGTTCGGCAAAATCCCGCGCCGCCGATAGCGGTCAAAGATGATCAGGTCGAAATCGTTGATCTTTTCGAGGAACAACTCGCGGGTCGGGAAGGCGATCAGCGATAGCTCGTCCACCGGCACGCCGTCTTGTTTTTCGGGCGGACGCAGAATGGTGAAATGGACCAGATCCACGGCGCTGTCGGACTTCAACAGATTGCGCCATGTCCGTTCGCCCGCATGGGGTTCGCCAGAGACCAGCAAAACGCGCAACCGATCCCGCACGCCGTTGATCTGCACCACGGCGGCGTTGTTGCGGTCGGTCAGTTCGGTCGGATCGGCGGTGGTCGCGAATTGTAGAACGTTCATTCCGCCATGCGGTAGGGTGATCGGCAGGTCGATATCTTGGCCCAATGGCACGTCAAACCGCATCGGTACGCCGCCATCAATCGCGATGGTCAGTGGCGCGAGGCCACCATTGGTCGGTGCGTTGCCCTGATCCTCGATCCGTAGGGTGAGCGAGACAGGCTCGCCGATGATGGCAAAGGCAGGCGCGTTGCGCACGATCAGGCGGCGGTCCCAATCGGTGGCCTTGCCTGATTGCAACAAATGCACAGGCGCAGGCACGGTGGGCATACGGTCCATGTCGTGGATACGTCCGTCAGACAGCACGACAACGCCCGCAATCCGCCCCGATGGTTCCTCGGCCAAGGCTTCGGTCAGGGCGGTCATGGCACGGGTGCCTGCGTCGCCTGTCCCGTCAGGCACGGTGATTTCACGCAGTTCGGTATTGGCAAAGCCCGCCACCTCGCGCCGCAAATTCGCCAGCGCATCGGCGGTTTGGCTGGAGCGATCGCTGACGGATTGGCTCGCGCTGTCGTCGATCACCGCGATCACGATGTCAGAGAGAGCCTCGCGGTTTTCGCGTTGCAGGGCAGGGTTTGCCAAAGCGACCAGCAACGCTACCGCCGCGAAACCACGCAGCCACCAGCCCCGCAATCCGCGCCAGAGCGACAGACCGATCACCGCCGCGCTAAGCGCTGCAATCGCCCAGATGAACGGCCAGCCGATCAGCGGATCAAACACAACACCCGTCATTGCCCCAACCTATCGAGTAGCGCAGGCACGTGGACCTGATCCGATTTATAATTGCCCGTAAGCACATGCATCACGAGGTTCACCCCGAACCGATAGGCGATCTCGCGTTGGCGTTCGCCTGCCATACCGCGCCCAACAGGGAGCAGGCGGCGCCCCGCCTCATCCATCGCCCAAGCCGACGCCCAGTCATTGCCGCCGATCACCACGGGCGTCACCCCATCGTTGAGGTTGCGGAACGGCATCCCGTCGATCTGTTCCGCGTCAGGCGGTGAGGCTTCGACCCAAACCTCGGGCGAATTGTAGCGACCGGGGAAATCTTGGAGCAGGTAGAAGGTCCGCGTCAGGACGTGGTCTTCGGGGATCGGTTCAATGGGCGGAATGTCGAGCCCTGCCGCAATAGCCTGCAGTTTGCGCGCCTCAGGGGTGGAGGTGCCATATTGCGCCACATCGCCGTCACGCGTGTCAAAGAGGATCATCCCGCCGCTGCGCAAGTAACGGTTCAGCTTCGCATAGGCTTCGCGGCTGGGCATCGGTTGGTTGGGGGTGATCGGCCAGTAGAGCAGCGGGAAGAACGACAGTTCATCCATCTCGATATTTACGCCAATCGGGTTTGCGGGTTCAATCGACGTCCGCCGATAGAGCGTATCCGACAACCCATAGAGCCCCGCGTAAGAGATATCATCAATCGCCTGATCACCCGTGATGACATAGGCCAACACCACGTCCGAGGTCGCCGAAATAGCAAAGCTGTCGTCCTGTGCCATGCCGTCCCGTGGCATCAGGCCCAGTGCGATCAAACCGACCATCACCGCCCGTGCGCCGCGCAGTCGGCCCGAGAGGGACAGTGACGCAATGATATCCGCCATCAAAACGAGCAGCGCGGCAAAGAGCAATGCCCCTTTAAGCGGAGTCGTCGTCGCGTCGCGTGCGCCCTCAACCGTGATGCCAGCGGGCCATGTTGCGGGGGCAATTGTGCTGTCCGTGGTCAGCACATTCACGGCCAATGCGCGATCCTCTCCGCTATACAAACCGGGGTGAAGGTCAGCTCCAACGGTGCCTTCGGCAATGCGTTCGCCGCTCACACCCGCGAGCGTTCCCGCGTCCCGCAACGTGCCTGCAGCGTCCAGAACCCGCTCTGGCATCCATGTGGTGCCTGCGAGGTCGTCCAATGTCGGTTGCGATGGGCGCGTCGATACGGCGAGCCGTTCGAGCATCTGAACAAAGAGGCCAGAGAGCGGCAGGTTCGACCATTCCGCATTTGCGGTGACGTGGAACAGAACGATCTGTCCCGCCCCTAATTCCGTCCGCGTCACGAGAGGCGTGCCGTCAGTCAGTTGCGCAATCACACGCTCTGCAAGGGTGGGATCGGGTTGGGCCACGACCTGCGATGTCACCTCCACATCATCAGGCACATTGAGCCCCGCGAAAGGCGAAGTCGCCGCAAAAGTATCGAGCGTTTTGGGTGCACCCCAGCTCATCGTGCCGCCGACGCTGCGGCCACCCGACCGCAGACGGACAGGCATCAGTGGGTCATCCTCTAGCCGCGATAGCTCCGCCGCCGCCATCCGTGGCCCTGCGAACCGCACCAACAGCCCGCCGTTTTCGACCCATGCGGTGATCGCCTCGGATTCGAGCGGGGACAACGTCGCCACATCGGCGAGGATGATCACGTCAGGATTGGCGGGGATCACATCGCTGAGCGGCAGTTCGAGGAGGTCCGCATTTTCCGCCAGCGCTTCGCGGAGGTAATGGAGGGGGGACAGCAGTTCCAATCCCTCGCGCCATGCCCCGCCAGAAATCAGCGCCACCTCGCGCCGTTTCAAGCTGTCGTCGGTCAGCGTCACTGCGCCCGCTGTGGATTGGCCGATCAGTTCAAACCGCGTCACCCGATTGCGCAACTCTGGCGGCAGGTCAAAGGTAACGGAGGCCTCAATTGCTTCAGCCGTAAAGGTCACTGCTTGGGTGGCGAGCTGGCGTTCAATGCCCGATGGGTCGAGGCCGATTGCGGCCACCGATAGCTCAACCTCAACTCCCGAGATGCTACGCAGGGCGGTCAGCGTGACTTTCCCATCCGCGAATTCGGCGGGGCGCAGTGCATAGACAGGACGCGCGGTTTCGAACACGCGCAGATCGCCGTGAGATTGGAATGCGGTGATAAGATCAGCCCGCGTGTCGCGGTCCAGCCCATCAGACAGCCAGTAGGTGTCGAACGATCCCTCAAGCCCCGCGATCCATGCTTTGAGGTCGTCTGCAGCTGGTTCCCACGGGTTTGCCGTCAGCCCCGCGACCGTTCGCCCAACGGCGTCCGCTGATTGAAACGTAACGCCATCGGCAGGCAAATCGGTCAGGGAAACAACAGCGACCGTGCGCCCTTGCCGTCCTGCAGTCGCCACCATCGCGTCGATGCGGTCTAGCCGCGTCGCCCAATCCCGCGCACTGGCCCATGTGCCATCGGTTACGATCAACAGTGGGCCAGCGCCGCCCTCTGTTTGCTGTGGGTTCAACACTGGACCCGCAAAGCCAATGATCATCGCCGCAACAGCCAAAGACCGCAAAAGCAACAGCCACCACGGTGTACGATCCGTCTGAACCTCATTGTCAGACAGCCCGAGGAGGAGCGCCACACCAGGAAAGCGGCGGCGGATCGGGGCAGGGGGTACAGCGCGGAGCACGATCCACAAGATCGGCAGAGCGACCAGCGCGATCAAAAGCCAAGGGGCTGCGAAACCTATGGGGCCGAGTTGGAACATCGTTATTTCCGCTCCATCGCGCCGTAGAGCCACAATAGGGCCGAGGCCGCGCTTTGCCCTGTGTGATGCGTGTGAAACTGCCACCCCGCTACGCGTGCGAGATGCGCCAGTCGATCTTTACGTTCGGCGAGCCGTTCGAGGTAGCGATCCTTTAGATCGCCCGCTTTTTGCGTCTCATGGGTTAGGCTACCGCCCATCGACTGAAACACCGTCCGCCCATCAAAGGGAAAGGCCTCTTCGTGCGGGTCGAGCACCTGTAGGATCGCGCCGCCGATACCACGATCCGCAGCGCGCAACATCGCGTCCTCAACGCCCGCGATGTCCCCCATAAAGTCAGAGACAAAGAGGGCGCGGGAATGGGGCAACATCCCGTCGGTGTCAGGGCTACCGTAATCATCGGTCGATTGTTCCGCCAATAGCTCTGCCAGATGGAGCGCCTGCGCTTCACCACGTTTCGGCGGGAGCCGTAGCCCCGTAAGGCCCACCCGTTCGCCACCCCGCAACAGTAGGATAGCGAGCGACAGAGCCAGTACACTTGCGCGGTGGCCTTTTGTCTCTTCGCCCGAGGTGAACGACATGGACGCCGCGCGATCGACCCAGAGGATCACCGACTGCGCGATCTGCCATTCCTTGTCTTGAATAAACGCCGTGTCGGATCTTGCGGACCGCCGCCAGTCAATCAGACGCGCCTCATCGTGGGGCTGCGCTGGGCGGTATTGCCAGAACGTATCGCCTAGACCTGCGCGCCGCCGACCGTGATCGCCTAGAATAACCGTGGTCGCCAAATGCTCTGCCTGCGCGAGAAGCGCAGGAAGCGGGGCCGCTAAACGCTCTGCCCCAGCACGCAAGGCAAGGGCATCACTCACGCGGCGGCCTCAACCTTGGTGATTTGGGCGGAAACGGTGTCGATGATGGATGTGAGGCTCTCACCCCGTGCCCGTGCCGCGAAGGATAATGCCATACGGTGCGACAGCACAGGGGCAGCGAGCACACGCACATCTTCGGGCGAAGGGGCGAGCCGCCCGTTCATCAACGCCTCAGCCCGTGCGCAGAGCATCAGCGCCTGCGCCGCACGCGGACCCGGACCCCAGGCCACGTTTTGGCGGATTACTTCGGGCGCATCCGGGTCAGGGCGGCAAGCCCGCACCAGATCGAGGATCATTTCAACGATGTTTTCGCCCACAGGCATCCGACGTAGCAACGCTTGGGCTGCGATCAGTTCATCTGCGGTAAAGACGGCGTGGGCTGTATCTTCGGTCGCGCCTGTGGTTGCCAAGAGGATTTCGCGTTCCACATCACGGGTCGGGTAGGGCACGTCGATCTGCAACAGAAAACGGTCGAGCTGCGCTTCGGGCAGGGGGTATGTCCCCTCTTGTTCCAACGGGTTCTGGGTTGCCAGAACATGGAACGGTTTCCCCAAGGGGCGATGTTGCCCTGCAATCGTCACCTCGCGTTCCTGCATCGCTTGCAAGAGCGCGGATTGGGTGCGCGGCGAGGCGCGGTTGATCTCGTCCGCCATAAGAAGTTGGCAGAACACAGGGCCCTCAACAAACCGAAACGCCCGTGTGCCATCCGCCGCTGTTTCCAGCACCTCGGAGCCGAGGATATCCGCTGGCATCAGGTCAGGCGTAAACTGCACACGGTTCGCATCCAGCCCCATCACAGTGCCGAGCGTATTCACCAGCCGCGTTTTGCCAAGCCCAGGAAGACCGACCAACAATGCATGCCCGCCAGAAACCAGCGCCGCCAAGGTCAGGTCCACAACCCGCTTTTGTCCGATGAATTGTTTGGCGATACTATCCCGCGCCAGAACGAGCTTTTCGCCCAATGCTTCGATTTCGACGACAAGATCGGCGGGTGCTGCCATGACAATGCTCCTCGGTCACACTATGTTCCTAAAGAACCAGATATCACCCCTGATCCCAATGGGAAAAACATGACTGCACAAAAGAATGTTACCCCGTCGGCGGAAAGTCTCGCTTCTGCTGCGAAAGCTGCCTCAAAAAAGGGCCCGACGCCCGTTGACAAATGGAATCCACCGTTTTGCGGTGACATCGACATGCGGATCGCGCGCGACGGGACGTGGTTCTATCTGGGCACGCCGATTGGCCGTAAGCCGCTGGTCAAACTGTTCTCCTCCATCATTCGCAAGGACGGGGATGATTATTTCCTCGTCACGCCCGTCGAAAAGGTCGGGATCATTGTCGATGACGCGCCCTTTGTGGCGATTGATTTTGAGGTGACAGAGGACGGGCTAGAGTTTGTGACCAATGTCGATGACGTTGTAACCGCTGGCCCCGACCATCCGATCCGCGTTGAACGTGACCCCGAAACGGGCGAGCCGTCCCCCTATGTGCTGATCCGACGTAACCTTTGGGCGCTGATTGACCGCAAGTCGTTTTACCGCCTTGTCGATCTGGGCGAGGTCGAGGGCGATATGTTCGGCGTTCGCTCGATGGAGACTTTCTTTGGAATCATCCCCGCCGCCGAGCTGGAATAGCCGAGGTCGCAGTTCAGAGAACGAATGTCGCTTATGATAAACAGCCGTAAACATCAGGAAATTTTGGACCGTTAGCGGTGTCCTAAATGACGTTTCAGGCTGGAAAATGACGTTTCGCGCACCTTTGCGAAACGCGTTTGGGGTGTATCACCGCACTAAATCCAACGCGGAGTCCTCCATGTCCAAATACGCCCTCACAGTGACTTGCCAATCCACCCGTGGCATCGTTGCAGCTATCGCAAACTACATGGCCGATACTGGCTGTAACATTACTGACGCATCGCAGTTCGACGACGCTGGCACGGGTCAGTTCTTCATGCGCGTCAGCTTCACTTCGGAAAAGGGCATGTCGCTTGCCGATCTGAACGCTGGCATGGCCGCGACGGCTGAGAAGTTCGGCATGGACTACGCGTTCCATGACGAATCCGTCAAAATGAAAGTCGTGATCATGGTGTCCCGCTTTGGTCACTGTCTGAACGACCTTCTTTACCGTTGGAAAATCGGTGCGCTGCCGATCGACATCGTTGCAGTGATCTCGAACCACATGGACTACCAGAAGGTCGTCGTGAACCACGACCTGCCGTTCCACTGCATCAAAGTGACCAAAGAGAACAAACCGCAGGCAGAAGCCGCGATCATGCAGGTTGTCGAAGACACCGAAGCAGAGCTGATCGTTCTGGCTCGCTACATGCAGGTTCTCTCGGATGACCTCTGCACAAAGATGTCCGGCAAGATCATCAACATCCACCACTCGTTCCTGCCGTCCTTCAAAGGCGCGAACCCCTACAAACAAGCCTACGAGCGCGGCGTTAAGCTGATCGGTGCAACTGCACACTACGTGACCGCTGACCTCGACGAAGGCCCGATCATCGAACAGGACATCGTTCGCATCACTCACGCTCAGTCGGCTTCTGACTATGTATCGCTCGGCCGCGACGTAGAGAGCCAGTGCCTGTCCCGCGCTATCCACGCGCACGTTCAGCACCGCGTTTTCCTCAACGGCAACAAGACCGTCGTATTCCCCGCCTCCCCGGGTGCATATGTATCGGAGCGTATGGGCTAATCTCCCACTTCCATATTCTCCCTCGGTGGGCGGCCTTCGGGTCGCCCTTTTCTTTTTCTGCTTAGGCGTGCAAAGATGCTGACAGTACGCTGTCAGTAGGGGTGTGTCATGACAGGGCATCACAAATCCAAAGGAGATTGGAAATGACTGCCCAACCTGTTGTTATCTGGACTGAAACCCCCGTGCGTGATCTGGACGCCGCCGCTGCCTATTACGCGGCCATCCTGAAAATTGATGTCACCTTCCGCGAAGAAGGCGGTCGTCGTGTCGCCGCTGTCGCAACCGATGGCAGCGTTGGAACCGACCTCTTTGTCGACCCCGCTGCGGGCCAAGGCGTCAGCGTTTTGCACATGACCGTGACCGACGGATTGGAAAACGCACTTGCGCGGGTGCCGGCGCATGGTGGCGCGGTCGATAGCCCGATCATTGACATCCCGCAGGGCCGATTTGCCTATACCCGTGATCCCGATGGCAACCGCATCGGCCTGTTCGAGGCCGCCTGATGCGCCGCGCTGACCGTCTTTTCCAGATCGTTCAACTCCTGCGTGGCGGGCGTTTGGTGACGGCAGCGCAACTCGCTGAAAAACTAGAGGTCACGCCGCGGACGATTTACCGTGACGTGGCCGATCTGATGTCTACGGGCGTCCCGATCGAGGGCGAGGCGGGCGTCGGTTATATCATGCGTGACGGCTATGACCTGCCACCCCTGATGTTCACCGAGGCAGAAATCGTCGCCCTCGTCGCGGGGGCACGGATGATGCAGGTCTGGGGCGGCGCTGCGATGGCCGAAGGCGCGACCGAAGCAATCGTCAAAATCGAAGCCGTTCTGCCAGAGCGATTGCGCCAGCGGGTCAACGCGGTTGGCGTCAATGCTCATGATATGAATGACCTATCGCCCGAAGTGCGCCAGTTGATCGACCAAATCGAACGGGCATCTTATGAAAAACGCCGCCTCACGATCACCTATCGCGATGAGAGTGGCTCTGCCACGACCCGCACTGTGCGTCCCTTGGGGCTTTGGTATTGGGGGAAGGTCTGGACGATGGTTTGTTGGTGCGAACTGCGTGCGGGCTTTCGCATGTTTCGCATCGACCGCATCGCAGACATAACCGAGGACGAACGCTTCAAAGACGAGGCTGGCAAAACCCTGCGCGATTTTTACGCATCCGATGATCGTAGGCCGCGCATAGTAACCCAGCCGTAAAGCACCTAAATAAATACCAACCGAATACAGGAGACCCCGATGGCCCTTCCGACACTCGACTGGGAAGCTCGCTTTGCCAATACCGATGGCTATTTGTTCGGCGAAGAGCCGACCTATTTCCTCCGCGATGTGACCCGTCTTTTGCCGACTGATGGGACGGCGTTGGCCGTGGCGGATGGTGAGGGGCGCAATGGTGTTTGGCTGGCGCGTCACGGGTTAGATGTGACGTCTGTCGATGTATCGCCCACCGCCCAGTCGCGGGCCAAGGCGCTGGCGGAACGCCACAACGTGCCGATCAATTTGGAACTCGGGGATGCCCATGATTGGGACTATCCCGAGGCCGCCTTTGACGTGGTGGCCGAGGTGTTCACCCAGTTCAGCAAGCCAGATGAGCGCGCACGCAAATGGGCGGGGATGCGAAAGGCGCTGAAATCAGGCGGCTATCTGGTGATTGTCGGCTATCGCCCTGAACAATTGGCGTTCAACACAGGCGGGCCGCGCGATGTGGCGCACCTCTATTCCGAAACCCTCTTGCGCGAGGCATTTGCCGACTACACGCTCTTGCGTCTGTCGATTGACGAACTGCAGCTACAGGAAGGTCGCGGACACGATGGCATGTCCGCAACCATTGGTGCGGTCTGGCGGAAACCTTAACCGCCGACGTTTAGAACGATCTTTCCAATATGGGCGCTGCTCTCCATCAGGGTATGCGCCTCGGACGCGGCCTCTAACGGAAACTCGCTGTGCATGACGGGGCGCACCTTGCCCGCGTCCAGCAGCGGCCAGACCTTTGCGCGCAACTCATCCGCAATGCGGGCTTTTGCCAAATCGGACTGGGGTCGCAGGGTCGAACCTGTGAAGGTCAAACGGCGCATCATCAGTTGCGCCCAGTTCACTTCGACCTTGGAGCCCTGAAGGAACGCGATCTGAACGAGCCGTCCATCATCGGCCAGCGATTTGATGTTTTTGTCGATATACGACCCGCCCACCATATCGAGGATCAGGTTCGCGCCACCGACCGCTTTCATCCCCGCGACGAAATCCTCATCGCGATAGTTGAAACATTTCTCGGCGCCGAGGTCCTCGCAAGCCTGACATTTGTCCGCTGACCCCGCGGTCGCAAAAACCCGTGCGCCGAACGCCTTGGCCAGTTGGATCGCCGTTGTGCCAATCCCCGACGATCCGCCATGGACGAGGAACCGTTCGCCGCCTTGCAGACCGCCGCGCATGAACACGTTCGACCACACGGTGTAGAATGTTTCGGGCAGGCACGCGGCCTCTTTCATCGAAAGACCATCTGGCACGGGCAGGCAGTGCGCGGCGGGTGTCGCCACGTATTCGGCATAGCCCCCACCGGGGAGGAGGGCGCAAACCTGATCGCCGACTTTCACGCCCTCGGCCCCTGCGCCGACTGCAACGACGGTGCCTGATGCCTCAAGCCCAGGTAGATCGCTCGCCGTTGGAGGGGGAGCATAGAGGCCCGCGCGCTGCAAGGCATCGGGACGGTTCACGCCCGCATAGGCCACTTTGATGACCACCTGACCCGCTTGGGGCGTGGGGATCGGACGTGAACACAGTTGCAAAACCTCTGGTCCGCCAGCTTGGGTGATTTCAACCGCGCGCATCATATCGGCCATTGGCCTTCCTCCTTAGTCGTTCAGGGTCCAGCGTCCGGGCAGGTCTTCTGCCGCGCCCCGTTTCGGAGCCTTGATGCCAGAGAGTAGCTTTTCCATCCCTGTCGCGAATTGCCCCAGAACGGGTGTCTTTTTCACGGTGGATTTGAATTTCTCGAACTGCATAACGTTGTCGATGCGGCGGTCGATAAAGGCAGCGGTCGCTTCGCCTCCCGTTTCATCGCCGAGCCAATAGACCACGCAGGACGCATAGACGCCCGATAGGATCGTGCGTTTGGAATACCAGTTGATGTCGTCCGAGGTATCGCCCAGCGTTTCCCAGATCAGATCCGCCGTGCCCCAAACCAACTGCGTTCCAATGGGCGCGAGGTGGGGCATCGAAAACAGCGTCATGCCACGGCGCACCATATCGCGGTCCACGACCTCTAGGCGGAATCGGATCGCAGCGGCCACACGTTCGCTGTAACGCATCGACGCCAGATTGGCGTCCTTCATCTGTGCGACCATCGCTGCATCGCCCCGCTGGTGATAGGCTACGGCAAGGTCGGTCGCACCGCGCGGGCAGGCGGCGCGGGCGTCAGCATCGCTAAGTCCAGCATCCGCGATCGCCATCTTAAAGGCGTCCTCGCTCCACCCGTCGAAAATGACATGGGGTTCAATGGCGTCCAGCAGGCGGTTTTGCATCGGTGATAGGGGGGTGATCGGCATAGCGTTCTCCTTCTGGCGGCAGACTAGACAAAACATAGTGCCATTGCTATACGCGGCCATCCTGCAATCTTTTGCAAATCCAACTTAGAAAGGTGGTGAAAACCACATGCAGGTTAGTGTTCGCGATAACAACGTAGAACAGGCGCTCCGTGCGCTTAAGAAAAAACTGCAGCGTGAAGGCGTCTTCCGTGAAATGAAGCTCAAGCAACATTTCGAGAAGCCCTCCATCCAGAAGGCCCGTGAAAAGGCTGAGGCGATTCGTCGTCAGCGCAAGCTGGCTCGTAAAAAGCTGCAACGCGAGGGTATGCTCTAAGAGCACACCAACGTGGCGAAATTGGCCCCCGTAGCTTTGGCTGCGGGGGCTTTTTCTTTAGACGGGCAGGGCTGTGGTCTGCCGCACCTGTTTCAGCGAAAACGACGATTGCAACGTCTGCACGCCCGGAAGCCCCGCGAGGTGGCGACGGTGGATGCGGGCGAAATCCTCGGCGTCTTCGGCCACGACCTTGAGCAGGTAGTCCGCAGATCCCGCCATCAGGTGACATTCCAGCACGTCAGGGATCAGCGATACGGCCTTTTCAAAACCGCTGAGGATTTCATCGGCCTGACCGCTGAGCGTGATCTCAACAAACACGGTGGTTTTGCGATTGATTTTGCGCGGATCGACGAGGGCAACATAGCCTTTGATAAACTTGTCCTTCTCAAGCCGCTGAACCCGCCGATGGCAGGCAGAGGCCGACAAATGGACCTTATCCGCCAGTTCCGCGTTCGAGATTCGCCCATCTTTTTGCAGAACCTCAAGAATCCGACGATCTATCGAATCCAATCCATCTTCGCGCGAATTCATCCCAGTATTTCCATTATTATTCGAATAATCTTCGAAAACTTATACCATTGGCACGCATAATGTCCAAGTAATTGCGCAATGGGCGCGTCATCTTGATCACAACGAACAGGAGAGACCCCAATGCACATCGGCTGCCCCAAAGAAATCAAACCCCAAGAATTCCGCGTAGGCCTGACACCTGCGGCTGCTCAAGAAGCAATCGCAAACGGCCACACCGTTACCGTTGAAACCGCTGCAGGCATGGGCGCTGGTTTCACCGACGAAGACTACATCGCGGCTGGCGCGAAAATCGCTGCGACCGCTGCCGAAGTTTTCGCTGCTGCGGACATGATCGTAAAAGTAAAAGAGCCTCAGGCGGTTGAGCGTAAGATGCTCCGCGAAGGCCAGCTTCTGTTCACATATCTGCACCTCGCTCCCGATCCAGAGCAGACCAAAGACCTGCTTGCGTCTGGCGCAACCTGCATCGCCTATGAAACCGTAACCGACGACCGTGGCGGCCTTCCCCTGCTTGCCCCGATGTCCGAAGTTGCAGGTCGTCTGGCGCCGCAAGTTGGTGCCTACACGCTGCAAAAAGCGAATGGCGGTCGTGGGGTGCTGTTGGGTGGCGTGCCAGGCGTTGCACCCGGTCGCGTGCTGGTTATCGGCGGCGGTGTCGTCGGCACCCACGCGGCGAAAATCGCTGCGGGCATGGGCGCTGACGTAACCGTTCTCGACCGTTCGCTGCCGCGTCTGCGTTACCTCGACGACGTATTCGGTGGTACCTTCAAGACCGCATATGCATCGGCTGCGAACACCATCGAACTGGCGCGTCAGGCTGACATGATCATCGGCGCTGTTCTGATCCCGGGTGCTGCTGCTCCGAAACTGATCTCCAAGGCGCAGCTCTCCGAGCTGAAACCGGGTGCAGTTCTGGTTGACGTTGCAATCGACCAAGGCGGCTGTTTCGAGACCTCCCGCGCAACCACCCACCAAGACCCGATCTACGAAGTTGACGGCATCATGCACTACTGCGTCGCCAACATGCCGGGTGCTGTGGCGCGCACGTCGACCCTCGCGCTGGGCAACGCGACCCTGCCGTTCATGATCGCTCTGGCGAACAAGGGTTGGAAGAAAGCCTGCGCAGACGACAAACACCTGCTGAACGGCCTGAACGTTCACGCTGGTCAGTTGACCTACGCTGCCGTGGGCGAGGCTCTGGGCCTGCCGACTGTAGACGCTGCTTCGTTGCTCTGATTTCCTCCCCTGTAGGAGTAACGCAAAAGGCCCGCCGTTTGGCGGGCCTTTTCATTTGTTTGGGCGGACAGCTTACTTTTTCAGGCTGTCGCGGATTTCCATCAGAATATCCAACTCGGTCGGACCTGCGGGTGCTGCAGGTGCTTCGACGGCTTCTTCTTTCTTCGCCGTCGCGTCTTTGATGCGGTTCACCTGTTTGACCAGCATGAACACAACGAATGCGATGATCAGGAAGTTGATCACAGCCATCAAGAACGACCCGTAGGCAAAGACTGCAGCGCCTGCCTCTCGTGCCGCATCACGGCTCGAACCAGCAGGAACATCGCCGCTGAGAACGACGTAAAGGTTAGAGAAGTCGATGCCGCCGATGATCAGACCGATGATCGGGTTGATCAGGTCCGCGACGAGCGACGAAACGATGGCCGTGAATGCGGCGCCGACGATGATACCAACAGCCATGTCCATGACATTGCCCTTGGAGATAAAATCTTTGAATTCATTAAGCATGATATGCCCCCATTTGTTCTGCCCACGCATAGGTTGTTTTCCTGCGCGAGTGCGCACAGGTATATCCCACCTTGGGGATGTTTCTATGCCTAATTTTACAGTGTAGGGATGAGCGGTAGAATTCATTTACCATAGGGTATTCCAATGGCCGACCTCTCTAATTTCCTCGTGACAAAACGCTGGCCCGCGCAAAATCCTGACATTCTTCAGGTCTACGCATTCGGCACCCCGAACGGTCGCAAGGTGCCGATCGCCCTCGAAGAAATGGGGATCGAGTATGAATACCACTCCACCGGTGGTTTGTCGGATGACATCATGCGCAGCCCCGAATTTCTGTCGCTGAGCCCGAACAACAAAATCCCTGCGATCCTTGACCCGAATGGGCCTGATGGTACCCCGCTCGGCCTGTTCGAGAGCGGCGCGATCCTGCAATATTTGGCGGATAAGTCGGGCAAGTTCGCGGGCAGCACCGCATCGGAGAAGTTCACCGTCTATCAATGGCTGATGTGGCAGATGGGCGGCGCGGGTCCGATGTTTGGGCAGTTGGGCTTTTTCTACAAATTCGCAGGCGCAAAGATGGAAGATCCCACTGCCCGCGACCGCTATATCAATGAATCCAAACGTCTTTTGAACGTGCTGAATACACAGTTGAACAAACACGACTGGGTCGCTGGCGATTATTCGATTGCAGATATGGCGATTGCGCCATGGCTGACCACGCTCGACTACTACGGTGCGCGTGACGTACTGGGCTGGTCTGATTTCACCAACGTCGTGGACTACGAAAAGCGGTTCTACGACCGCCCAGCCGTTCAGCGCGCGCTAGAGCGTATGGCCTAAACGACCCTCTGGCGGCGCATGCGATAGACCTGCGCTGCCAACCCCAACAGCCCGACGGTCTGCGCCATGTCGCGGATCATTTTTACGTCGCGCTTTAGCCCTTCTGACCAGCCGAACTTTGCTCCCTTGAGCGGGCTTTCCACTTCGGGCCACTGCACGATGGCGATGCGGGCCGATTGGCGGATGAGGAGGCTGTTCATGAACACCTCCAACCCGAATTTCGGCAGTGCCCGCATTGTGTCGATCTGATCGATCAGCAACCCGCGCGGCATCACCCGTTCACCCGAAATGTAATCAATCCCGATCCAGTGCCACGGGCGTGGCGCATTGGCCCGCAGGCTGATCGTGATATCCGCCTTACCCTGTTGAACGGGCGCAATCAGCGCGGTCAGATGCGAGGCGTCCAAGCCCAGCAAATCCGCATCCACGAACATCAGCGTGTCACCTGTTGCGGCTTCAATCCCGACCGTGACGGCCCATGTCTTTCCTTTGTTCTGGGGCAGTTCGATCAGCCGAACGCCGTCGATCCCCTTGACCACCTCTGCCGTGCCATCCGATGACCCGTCATCAACCACGATCACTTCATCGATCAGCGGATGACCGACGACCGACCGCAAGACGGCGTCGATACGAGAGGCCTCATTATAAGCGGGGATAATGCAGCTGAGTGTCGTCATTGAGAGGCCTGCGATCTACCGCGCAAATACCAAACGATGACACCCACAGCGATCAAGGCCGCAAGGATCAGCGTGGCGCGGAAAATGTAGTTGTCGATGGTCGAATAGGCGTAGCCGAACATGTAGCCGATCACGACGAACAGTAGCGTTTTGGGCAAAGTGCCCAAGAGGTTCCATCCGAGGAATGCCCCAAACGGCATCTTGCCCGTGCCCGCAGCGAACAGCACCGCAGCGCCCGCCGAATGGGTGAGCTTCCCGATCAAAAGCGTCCGCCCACCTGTGTCGCGGAAGTGATCCTTGAGCCCGTTACGGCGGCTTCGGTTCAACCCCAGCCGCACCTGCCACCGACCAGGGAGCGTCTTTGGCCCCCAGCGGCCCAGTGCATAGATACCCGCGTCGCCAACCAGATCGCCCAACACGCAAATCACGTAAACCGCATAGAGGTTCAGCAACCCGAGCGAGGCCATATAGGCCGCGATCACCGTGACAATTGGGCCTTCCAGAACCGTGACGGGCGCGAGCAGCCATAGGCCATGTGCCTGCACCAGCGTTTGGATCGTCGAGAGGTCCATTCTTAGCTTTCGGTCGTTGTGCCCACGGCGTCCGAGGACATCGAGTTACCGCGCCATTCGAACCCTTTTCCGCGCCATCCCGCAACCCACAGGGCAGGGACCATCGCGTCGCGCATGATCCACGTCGCGATGTCGCGTGGTTTCGCAGGCCATCCCGCGCGGCGGGCCAAGAGGTATTCGAGGCCGAACCACAGGATCGGCAGGGCCAAGAGGCTTGCCCAATTCAGGGCGCCGTTTAGGGTCAGGAACAGCGTCAAAAGCATCGGCACCACGATCCCCGATAGAACCTCAGCGGCGTAGAGCGCAGGGAACCCCATGCGGCGCACCTTGGCCCAGCGGACCTGACGGGTCCAAACGCTCTTCCAATCACGAGATCCGATAGGCTGGGGGAGGAGGTTGCCCAAGAGACGGACCTTGAGGCCAGCCTCGCGGACGACCTTGGTCGATGCGACGTCTTCGGCCATGTCACGACCCAAGGCGATCAACCCGCCCGCATTGTCCAAAATATCCCGCCGCCAGAACAGCATTTTGCCCTGCGCGTAGCCATTGCCGAACACATCCGACGACAGCTGCCAACGGCCTTGATAGGTGTTGAGGAACGCAGCCTCCAGATCACCCCACAGGTTCGTTGCGCGGATGCCAGACGGGGGCGAGGTGACAAGGCCCGTGCCTTCAGTCCAGCGGGCAAAGAGGCGTTGGATATAGTCATGCGGCAACAGCACGTTGCTATCGGCCATCAGGATGTAATCATGCTCTGCCGCCGCCCAACCTTTGACGAGGTTGTTAAGCTTTGGATTGCCCGACAGGCGGTCATCACCGATCAAGAGCGTCGCGTTGACCTCGGGGTGCGCCTCGATCAACCGATTGACCAGCGGAACCACGGGGTCATTGGCATCCGAACAACAGAAGATGATCTGAAGCGGGCCGCGATAGCTCGACCGGAATGTGGTGCGTAGGGTGTCTTCAAGGTTATTTTCCAACCCGCACACAGGCCGCAGAACCGTCACCCCCGGTGTTCCCGTGATCACGGATTTCTGCAGCGGGCGTTCAGTCGCCCAAAGCGCCGCGCCAACGGACGCAACTTGCAACGCCGATGTCGCGCCCAAAAGGCCGATCGCCAGTCCTGTCAGAATATCGGTCATGCGCGTGCCGTAACCGAGGCGCCATTGCCGCCCGCAACCCGCGCCTCTTTACGAGCGATCGCGCTGTGTGCGGACCAATCGAGCATCATCAACTGACCGCTGGCGGTTTCCGCCAGAGCCGTGCAGTTCTCAGTCCAATCCCCGCAGTTTGCGTAGATTACACCGTGGTCATCGTGCAGCGCAGACTGATGGAAGTGCCCACAGATGATGCCATCGGCGTCATGTGTGCGCGCCAGATCGGCCAGACGGAGTTGAAAGGTTTCCTTGGCCCGTACCAAACGGTTCCCAAAGGCGACCAAATGATCAACGCCGCACCAGTCCTCACGCCCAAAGGCATTCAGGCCACGGTTCACCAGCAATTGCACGCCACGCAGCAGGTTTTCGGCATGAGCGCCGAGCTTTGACAACACAGGCGCCTTACGTTCGAACAGGTCAACGCAATCGCCGTGAATGACGAGGAACTTGGTGCCGTTCGATGTGGTGTGATAAACGTAATCCGCGACCGTCAGATTGCCGAAGTATTCACCAAAGTAATGACGGAAAAACTCATCGTGGTTGCCGGGGGTGTAAACGATCCGCACGCCAGACCGCATACGATCCAGCAGCAGGTTCACGATCTTATGGTGGACGGGTTTCCAGTTTGACCCAATTGGCCGCCAGATATCAAAGATATCACCAACCAAGTAGATCGTATCAGCCACGTGGCATTCGAGGAACGACAGCAGGGCGTCCGCTTGGCAGCTATGGGCCCCCAGATGCATGTCCGAAATAAAGAGCGATGGAAAATAGCGTTGTCCGGGTTGGATGCGCTTTGGCGTCTGGTCTTTGGTCGCGATGGTGCCTAGCACCTCTTTGACAAGATCAGCTGGAAATCCTGCAAAAGCATCAAAGCCGTTCGTCGGATGTTTTGTCATAGTACGACGCCCCAAGTGTCGAAGATATACGCAGACGCTTAAATGGCTAATGTGACAGCTACGTTTCGATGAGCCAGAAAAACATCTGCAGGCGGAAATTTCTCTGATCTGCACAATGAATCGTCGATCCTTGGGGTTTCCGTCGAAATTTATACAAAAAAGTAAGGCCGCACCTTTCGGCACGGCCTCTGTCATTCAACGTGGGTTTTTGGCTCAGAGCGCGGCGTTTGCAGCGGCCCGAATGGCGCGGATGTTCTCGCCGTAAACCTCTGGTGCGTGGACGGAACCACCTTTGAACACAGCCGACCCAGCAACGAGCGAATCCGCACCCGCGGCAGCCACCAGCGGCGCAGTGTTCACATCGACGCCGCCATCGACCTGAATGTGGATCTCGCGGTCGCCGATCATCTGGCGGACCTTGCGGACCTTCTCGACGCCCGAATGGATGAATTTCTGACCGCCAAAGCCTGGGTTCACCGTCATCACGAGAACCATGTCCACCATGTCGAGCAGATATTCGACCGCCTCAGCAGGGGTCGCAGGGTTCAGCGCCACGCCAGCCTTAACGCCTTGAGCCTTAATCGCCTGAATGGTGCGGTGAATATGCGGGCCAGCCTCGATGTGCGCAGTGATCATATCGGCACCCGCTTCGGCGTAGGCTTCGATATAGGGATCGACGGGCGCGATCATCAGGTGCACATCCATGAACGTCTTCACGTGCGGGCGGAACGCTTTGACGGCGGGCGGGCCAAAGGTGAGGTTCGGGACAAAGTGACCATCCATCACGTCCACATGAACCCAGTCAGCGCCCTGCGCTTCGATGGCCTGAATTTCCTGACCGAAATTTGCGAAATCGGCAGAGAGAATCGACGGTGCGATCTTGATCGAGCGGTCAAACGACATTGGAGTGCTTTCTTTTGCGGCAACGGGCAGGGTTCTAGCGCGGAAAACGCGCAAGGTCACGCCCTCTTTGCAGCCGCGGCATCATAGCCAAAGACCTGTTACAACGACTGTGTTAAACTGCGGATATGAATGTGATCGTGCTTCGCCATAAAGAGTTCCTGCCCGCCGATTTGGCGTGCCAGTTGTCACGTGCCATGCTGACGAGCCAGCGTCCCACGGCGCTGCACACGCATGATTTCCCCGAGCTGATCTGGGTGCAAAACGGTCGCATCCGTGAATATGGCCCCAAAGGTCACACCGATCACAAAGAGGGCACGCTCCTCTTTGTGCGGCCCACCCATGCCCACGCGCTTCAGGGCAAAGGTGAGGACGCGATGGTCGTGTCGATTGCCTTTGATCCAAAGGTGATTGAGGCGATTGGGCAGCAGTATCCGCAGGTCGCTGACCGTTTCTTTTGGGGGACCTCTGAGCGGCCCGAAACCTACACCCGCGACATGCAGCAGATGGCTGACCTGAACCGCGCTGCCGTGCGGCTCGAGCGTCGTAATGGCACCGCACTCGATGCAACGGCGTTCCTCTTGCCGCTCTTGTCCGAACTGATTGACGAGACAGTCTCGCTTGCCGCTGGTGCCCCGCGCTGGTTGGCAGAGGCCTGCGCCGCCGCCCGCAATCCCGACGTGTTCCGCGATGGGGCCGCTGGCTTCGTGCGGGTCACAGGCCGCGCCCATGCCCACGTCAGCCGCACCGCCCGCCAGTTTCTGGGGCAAAGCCCGTCCGAATACGTCAACGGCATCCGCATGGACTATGCAGGGCGGCAATTGATCGGATCAACCGACAGCTTGGCCGAGATCGCAGCCGACTGCGGCATCCCCAACCTATCCCACTTCCACAAACTCTTCCTCGCCCACCACGGCATGACCCCCGCCCAATTCCGCAAAACCCGCCAACGCAACACGGTCCAACCTGTTTTGTGAGGTGGGGCGCTGAGTGATCGGGCGGTTTGTGAGAGGGAAGGGGTGTTTGGTGGGTGGGAGATTGCTGTGAATCTCACTTATGGCATTCGCCGCTTGCGGATCGGCTAACATATTTGTTTCAGTTATTCTCGACCGCTAGACGGGGAAGCGTTTTAACATTTTCCGCCAGGAAAGTAGAAACCGAAGCAGCCTTTGAGAGGGGCAAGCCGTCGTGATATTCATAAAGATACCTACTTTGTTGAAATATCCCCTCAAGAAGTTTTAGCTCTTCTAGGAAGTCAGGCATGCCAGATAGGAGCGCCTCGCGATGCTCTTGCAAGACCTTGCCAAAAGATGTTGTCAAATTGTGGCCCGCATCTCGTCCCGAGCTTGGTGTGAGTAAAAATACGCCGTCACCAACATCCGTGGCAGTATCCGTTAGATGTAGAGACTTCAGAAAAAGTTCGATTGCATGGCAACGCAAATTTACAACAGGAATTGCATTGGCTCCAGCATCGGTCAGTACTTTGGCTGCCTCGTAATAGCTGTTTGCAAGGTCAAGGATCTGCACGTTGGGAAGTACGGATCTATTTAACTTCATAAGCCTTTGTCCCTCATTAAAACGAAAAATAACCCAACTACATTTGGGATAACCTGCGCTATCTGCAAATTTGGGCTCTCAACATTCATCCATTCAACTCTAGGCAATTAAATGCCACTTGCATCCTCCACTGTCAGCAGCACGTTTAATCGCACCTAAGCCCCCCTAACTCACTTCCCGCGCCAGCTTCCAAACCAGCGTTTCAGACGAGACTGCCGTTCGGCGACGCCTGCCTCTACGCGGTCCCATTCGTCGCCGACTTTGTCCAAGGTTGGGTCCAGTGCGCGTTCACGGAATTGTAGCCAGACAGCGCGGAGGAACAGGATGCCTGCCATCAGCGCGATAAAGAATACGATATTGAACCACGGGATGATCGTCACGTTCGGATCGTCGATGCGTTTGATCGAAATCGCGTTCGGGAAGATGGTAAAGAAACGGTTCCGCCAGCCGTAGTGCGTGATGCTCACCCACTTTGGCGCTTCGGCGGTCGAGGTGTTCTCTTGGGCCTCGCCTTGCAGGTCGCGGCTGTCGAATTTGAAATAGGGTGGCCAGATCCAGCCCGTATCCTCATTGCGGTAGATCATCACGTCATTGGCTTCAGCGCCACGGATGAGGCCAAAAAGATAAGTCGGGCGGCGCATCACGCTGATGAATTGCACATCGCGGGTCGCACCATCGACGTTCCCACTGTCCGCCTGAGCAAAGAAAATGCGGTTCACAGAGCTAAAGTCCTGACGGATCACTTCGGTGCCTGTGATGCGGGCGATGTCGTGTTGGGGCAGGACGTAATGCAGGAACATGCCCGCAAACAAGATCACGATGACCCGAACGCCAGTTTTCAGTTTTTGCATCTCAGCCTCAATTCGTCAGATATAAAATCGCCGTCACCAAAACGACAGGCACAATATAGACCAGCACGATGAGCTTTTTACGAAACCCGTGCTCGTATTCGACCATACCGTTTTCGATATAAGCAGTGCGGGCCTCGCTATCACCCCCTTGATGATCCTCGGCCCATTGTTTCTCTAGTTTTTCGCGCCGAACAGAGCGCGAATAGACCGAGATCATGAAATACAGCAGGGTCGTGATGACAAACCAGATCACCAGCATATAGAGAAATTTCATCTTATCGGCCTCTCATCACCGAACATCAGGCCTTTTTCGATCAACCGATGTATCACCAGACCACCTTTTTCCAACGCCTCACAAGGCCCATCACCGACAAGAGCATCACTGGCCCCCACAAGAGCGCAGAGATCAGCGACAGCCGTCCGAAATGCGCGATGGTGTCGGCGATGTTGCCAGAGAACAGTTCAGAGATCGGATAGCCTTGGATCAGGTAGAGCACGATGAAATAGCCGATACCCACGATCCCCATCGTCAGGGTCGATACCAGTGCATTGACCATCAGCGGCTTTACCCCCTCGGGCAGAACCTTGGCCCAGAGGCGGGGGACGAACCAACCTATCGCAGCTAAGATCAGCGCAGGGATCAAAAGATCGGTCAAACTTTACCCTCCAGATAGCGGCGCTGGTCCACTTCCATCGCTTTCTTGGTGTCGTCGTCCTTTCACAAGAAAAGCTCTGGGTTACCCCAAGTTCGATACCTGCCAGCGAAACAACCCACCCATTATCACATTTCCGACGCGTCCGTTTCAGGCTCTGTCGGTTTTTCCGCCAACTGATCCGCGAGGATCTCTGACAGCGGTCTATCGGCCATCAGGGCCTCTTCGCCGTAGATGGCATCGGGGTCGACGCGCCGCGCAGGGAGTTCTTCACCGCGGTTGAAATACTCTTCTTCGATCCGTTCTGAATCCGCCTCGCTGCGCATGACAACGCGGGTGCCGTTCGGGACCATCTCGAAGAGGTGGATGATGTCGTGGTTGAACATCCGGATGCAGCCCGCAGAGCCAGAGTTGCCAATCGATTCCATGTCGTTTGTGCCGTGGATGCGGTAGTAGGTGTCGCGCCCCCCACGATAGAGGTAGAGCGCACGCGCCCCCAACGGGCTGCGCAGGCCACCGGGGATGCCACCCGCGAAATCGCCGTAAATCTCGGGCTCTGTACGCAGCATGTTTGCGGTGGGCGTCCAGCCTGGCCATTCAACCTTGCGGTTGATCACCGTGTCACCGTTGATAGACCGACCTAGACGGCCCACGGCGATGGGGTAACGCCACGCGGTGCCGTCATCCATGACCCAGTAGAGAAACTTTGCGTAACGGTCGACTTCGATGGTGCCCGGTTTTTCGTCGCCTGTGTAATAGACCAACACACGGCGGTTCGGTTCTTCGAGGAGACGCGGGGGAACGGGCGGCAAGGCGTAGCCATTGTCCATCAACAGCGCATAGCCCGGAACAACGGTCGGCGCAGGCGCGGGTTCGGGCACAGGTTCTTCGGCGCAGGCCGAGATAAAGACCAAAGCGGTCAGCGCCAAAAATGCGCGCAGGGCAGAGGGAATATTCAAAAGCATCTAAATCGTCCGGAATCCATTTAGGCTCTGATACCATTTCATCCGCAAAGCGCAAATTTTTCGCGGGAAAATTGCATGGTTGTGATGAGGTGTGACTTAAAATGCAGGGTGGGCAATAGGGAAAAGCCTGCGTATCCTGCCCGCAACAGACCAAACACGGGGTATAATATGACCGACCGTAAAGACGCGATCAAAACTGCCGCTCAGGCGATCTTCTTGTCCTCAGGCTACGCTGCGGCGACAATTGCGCAGATCGGGCGGGACAGTGCATCGACGGTTGGCTCCATCTACCATGCCTTTAAGGGCAAAGCCGCGATTGCGCGGGCGCTACTCTTGGATGCACGGTCCACGTGGACGATTGAGGCGCAGGGCATCACGGGTAAGGATAAACCGCGCAAAGCGATCACCGCGATGATCCAATCGTTCCTGTTCTGGGGCCGCGATAATCCCGATCTGTTCCGCCTCCACGAAGAGCTTTCGGCTAGAGCGGTCAATGACCCCGACTTCGCCGACTTTGCCCAAGATTTAAGCGATGAGAGCGCAGCAGGTGCGGCGATTTACGCGAAATGGGCGTCCAAGGGGACAGTCAAGGATATGCCTTGGCCTCTCGCCTCTGCGATCATCTATGGCCCCGCGCGGGAATTCCTCTCGGCGGGTGGTGTGCCCGATGATGAAACCGTCGAGGTTCTGTCCCATGCCGCGTGGCAGGCCGTCAAAGGCGACGCCGCGCAAAAGAAGAAATCCAAACCCTAACATCGGTCTGTCGCATGAGCTTTTGGCGTGAACTCTTCGATGTCGCAGCGCAAAGCGACCAAGACGACGATACCGTCCCCACCACGCCCGAGGGCAAAGTGCGCCTTTACGTCTTTGCGGGACACTTCCCCGACGAAGAGGCACTGCTGTCCTACTGCTTTGATCAACCCGCCGAAGGGCTGCCCGTGCCGTTCAATCGCGATCTGGCGGGGGCCTTCGTGGATACGACCTATGTCGTCACTGGTTTTGGGGCAGGGGTCAAAGAAACGCTCGATGACTTCTTTGTCGGTGATGTCGTGGCAGAGATTCTTCTCCGGATCGGGGACGGCAATTCCGTGGTTGTCGTTTCTGAATATGCCTTTGGGGATTTCCCGTTCTCCCTCAATGACACGCCGCGTTTGTCCTATTTGGGCCATTGGTTGGTCACACGGGACTAGAGCGACGGAATTATTGGTCAATCCGGCGTGAATGGACTGGACGACTGGGATTTGCCGTGGTTCAAATATGATCAAATTTTTCGACCGGAGGACCAAATGCCCGAGACGAACCTGAAATCCCTGCTATCCAACCCCGCGCTCGTCCGCGAAGAAGCTTATCTGGCTGGTGAATGGGTCATGGCCCAATCTGGTGCGACCTTTGACGTGATAAACCCTGCCCGTGGCGACGTGATTGCCAAGGTCGCGGATATTTCCCGCGAAGAAACCGCCAAGGTGATTGATGCAGCCTACGACGCGCAGAAATCATGGGCCGCGAAAACGGGCAAAGAACGGGCAAAGATCCTGCGCAAATGGTTCGACCTGATGATGGAGAACCAAGAGGACCTCGCCATCATCATGACTGCCGAACAGGGCAAACCACTGGCTGAGGCTCGTGGTGAGGTCGCCTATGGCGCGTCCTTTGTGGAATGGTTCGGCGAAGAAGCGAAACGCATCTACGGCGAAACCATCCCCGGTCACATGGCCGACAAACGCATCACCGTGATCAAACAGCCGATTGGCGTTGCTGCTGGTATCACACCGTGGAACTTCCCCAACGCGATGATCGCCCGCAAGGTGGCTCCAGCGCTGGCGGCGGGCTGTTCGTTCGTCATCCGCCCCGCTTCGCAAACTCCGCTGTCCGCGCTCGCCATGGCGGTTCTTGCGGAACAAGCAGGCGTGCCCAAAGGCGTCTTTAGCGTTATCCCGTCCGAGGACGCATCGGGCGTTGGCAAAGAGTTCTGCGAAAACTTCAAGGTGCGCAAACTGACCTTCACAGGCTCGACCCAAGTGGGCCGTATCCTGCTGCGACAGGCCGCGGACAACGTGATGAAATGTTCGATGGAACTGGGCGGCAACGCACCGTTCATCGTGTTTGACGACGCGGACATCGACGCAGCCGTTCAAGGCGCCATCGCCTGTAAATTCCGCAACAACGGTCAAACCTGCGTTTGTGCAAACCGCATCTACGTTCAGGACGGCGTTTACGACGAATTTAGCGCGAAACTCAAAGCTGCGGTTGAGGCTCTGAAGGTTGGCGATGGCCTTGAGGCTGGTACCGACCTTGGCCCGCTGATCGAACCGAAAGCGGTCGAAAAAGTGCGCGAACACCTCGCGGATGCGCTGGCTAAGGGCGGCAAGGTTCTTACGGGTGGTGAGGCTGGCCCGCTCGGTGGTCAGTTCTTCCTGCCCACCATCGTCTGCGATGCGACCACCGATATGAAGGTCGCGACAGAAGAAACCTTTGGCCCCTTCGCTCCGCTCTTCCGTTTCAAGGACGAGGATGACGTGATTGCCATGGCGAACGACACGATCTTTGGTCTCGCCTCCTACTTCTACGCCAACGACCTGTCCCGCGTGATCAAGGTTCAAGAGGCGCTGGAATACGGCATCGTTGGCGTGAACACAGGCATCATCTCGACCGAAGTTGCACCCTTCGGCGGCGTCAAACAATCGGGTCTTGGCCGCGAGGGCAGCCACCACGGGATCGAGGACTACCTCGAACTGAAATACATCTGCACTCAGGTGTAAGATTTAAAAAGGCGGTCCTGAACGGGCCGCCTTTTTTCTATCTCACGGGATCAAACAGCGCGTCGTCTAACGTGCAATCGCGCGACACATCCGCACCACAGCGCCGGAACTCTAGGTCCTTGGTCAGGCAGATGCGGACCTCTTGGATATAGCCCGACATGCAGGTCACTGTGATCTCATTCGCGTCCAGCCCATCGTTTTGATCCATGAACGCCTCTTCGATCAGCGAGGCAGGCAGGCTCACCTGTCGTTCCAATTTGCGGAACGCCTGCGGGATCGTCAGCGTTTCATAGGCTTCGCGGGCGAGGGCGTAGTAGTCGGTTGAATTCAGCCCTGAACAGAAGCCGTGTTTGTTCCACTGATACCATGCGAGGCCAGATGTCCCCATGATGTCCGCCATGGCTTCGGTCTGGCGGCGGGTTGGGGCAGGGATCGTGGTGCGGCAGTAGTCGGGCCAGCCCGTTTCATACTGCGGCCAGAGCCCGTGCAGAACCCAGCCGAAATCCTCGCTCTCGTCACATTGCGGCGAGTCGCGACCGTCACCTTCGAGGGCGCACCAGTTGGGCGACCACGACAGCGACATCACATAATAATCAAAATCTCCGGCCGTTCCGTCCGCCTGCGCAACAAGCGGAGATAGGCCCAAAGCCAGCGCCAATACAGTCTTTCGCATAATTTAGTCTTTTCTATTGCTTTTGCCCCGACTATATACAGGTTGAGTTCCCCGACAATGTGAACTGGGCCGAAAATTCCGGCTCGCCTTCGAAAGAAGGCAGCGGGGAAGATTTGCGTTAGGAGACAAACCATGTCCGACAAACCAATTATGGCGAAAGCCACCGCCGTCTGGCTGATCGACAACACCACGATCAGCTTCAAACAGATCGCCGATTTCGTCGGCATGCACGAGCTGGAAATTCAGGGCATCGCTGACGGCGATGTGGCGCCTGGTGTAAAAGGTTTCGACCCTGTGTCGAACAACCAGCTCACTGAAGACGAGATCAAAGCCGCCGAGGGCAACCCGCTTCACAAACTGAAGCTGAAGTTCAACCCTGCAGCTTCGGGCGAAGAAAAACGCCGCGGCCCGCGCTACACCCCGCTGTCTAAGCGTCAGGACCGTCCGAACTCGATCCTCTGGCTGGTGAAATTCCACCCAGAACTGTCGGACGCTCAGATTGCGAAACTCGTTGGCACCACCAAACCGACGATCCAAGCGATCCGCGAACGCACCCACTGGAACATCGCCAACATGCAGCCGATCGATCCGGTCGCACTTGGCCTGTGTAAACAATCCGAACTCGACGGTATGGTGCAAAAGGCAAACGCGAAACGCGCGGCCGAAGGCACTGCAATGACCGACGACGAGCGTCGTAAACTGGTATCGACCGAACAGTCGCTCGACATGCCAGCAGAGCCGAAAATCCCGACTGCGATTTCTGGTCTGGAAACCTTCACCCTTGGTGACGGTGGCCTCGGCAACGATCCGCGTGATGACGAAGAAACCGACTTCTCGGATGCAGATAGCTTCTTCAACCTGCCGGGTGGCAATGACGACGAAGACGAAGACGACAAATAAGGTCGCCTGATCTGAATACAAAAAGCCCCGCAATTTGCGGGGCTTTTTTGTTGTGTCCTAGAGGCTTCGTCGCGCCCTGAGCGCCGCCGTGATCGTCCCATCGTCGAGGTAGTCCAGCTCCCCTCCCACAGGCACACCTTGGGCGAGCGAAGTGACCGTCACATCAGGCAATTGGTCAGCGATGTAATGCGCCGTGGTCTGCCCGTCGATCGTCGCAGAAAGCGCGAGGATCACCTCGGTCACCGCCTCGGACGTCACCCGGTCGAGGAGTTTGGGAATACGCAAATCCTCTGGACCGACAGCATCGAGCGCCGACAACGTGCCGCCCAGCACGTGATAGCGCCCCTTGAACACGCCTGAACGCTCCATCGCCCAAAGGTCCGCGACATCCTCAACGATGCAAATCTCGCCATTGGCGCGGCGTTCGTCCTGACAAATTGGGCAAATATCGGCAGTATCGATGTTTCCGCAGTTTAAACATTCCTTGGCCGTTTGGCCGACCCGCGTCATCGCGTCGGCCAATGGGATCAGATGCTGTTTGCGCTTTTTGATCAGGTGCAGGACAGCACGCCGCGCCGACCGAGGCCCAAGCCCCGGTAGCTTTGACAAAAGACCGATCAGGTCTTCGATATCCTGCGGACCCTGAGCCAATTTTAGAACGGCATCTTAAAGTCTGCGGGCAGGCCCAGACCTTGGGTGATCTTTGCCATTTCCTCTTGGGCGCGCTCACCCGCTTTGGTCTGTGCGTCTTTGACCGCTGCAAGGATCAGGTCTTCGACCATTTCCTTGTCGTCAGCCGAAAAGATCGACGGATCAATGTCGAGAGCTTTCAACTCGCCCTTCGCAGTTGCGGTCGCTTTGACCAGACCTGCACCCGCTTCGCCCGTGACCGTGATGTTTTTCAGGTCATCCTGCATCTGGGTCATCTTGGTCTGCATTTCTTGTGCGGTTTTCATCATCTTGGCCATGTCGCCAAGACCGCCCATTCCTTTGAACATGTTATTTCCTCTGACTAAGGATGCGCCGTGCGGCGCGGATGATTGTATAAACGGTTAGCGCTGCTGCAAAGGCCGTCGCGACATAAGGCGGGGCAAGGCAGCCTTCTCTCGTGGCACGTCCCCAGATGCCCAAATGATCCGTTGCCCATAGGCGCTGCGACACGAACATCAGCAGGAACGACGACGCGATAATGCCAGCCATCTGCACACCTACATGCCTGAATGCCGACCCTGCCAAGGCGATGATGATCATGATGAACAACAGCGGGTTGGTCAGCGTATAAAGAGGCTCTGACCAGATGGTCACATCAACCCCGGGCGACCAGAGCGGTCGCACTTGTTCACAAACTTCAGCAAAGGCAGGCGCGGGCAGTGCCGCTAGGATCAATCCTCTTCGAATGGGTCCCATTCATCTTCCACTTCTTGGAGGGCTTCAACCTGCGCCTCTTGGGCGAGGTCGGCAGCCGTCCGAACTTCGGTAATTTTGGCTTTCGGAAAAGCAGCGAGGACGGCTTGCACCATCGGCAATGTCGCGGCCTCGGCCTTTTTCGCGTTCTCTTCGGCGGCACGCACTTCGGCAACCGTCGGTGCGCCACCCTCATTCACGAGGATCACCGCCCAGCGGTTCCCCGTCCACGCTTGCAACCGCGACCCGAGCCGCTGTGCCAGATCGCTAGGGGCATCATCCGCAGGTTGGAATTCGATCCGACCAGGTTGGTAACGGGCAAGACGGATGTAGTTCTCCGCCTCAACGAGCAGTTTTACATCGCGGTGCGCACGGATCAGTTCCAGCACGGATTCGAACGTCGCATAACGGGCCAGCGCATGTTCAGCCAGTTCTGGCGCAGCCTGAGACACAGGGCCGCTCGGCCCGTTGTGGGTTGGCGTGTGCTGCGATCCATAGGCGTTTGTGGTGCCACCTGACGGGGCAGGGCGTGCACCGCCGCCACCTCCGCCACCGTTCGGACGGGGCGGGGGAGCGGTGTTCGCAATCTTGCGCAACAGTTCGTCTGGCGTCGGCAGGTCCGCCACATGGGTCATGCGGATCACGGCCATCTCAGCCGCCATCATCGCGTTCGGGGCCTGAGACACCTCATCAATCGCCTTGAGCAGCATCTGCCACATCCGCGTCATCACCCGCATCGGCAGGGTCGCGGCGGCAGCTTGACCACGAGCGCGTTCGTCAGGGGATACAGTCGGGTCTTCGGCGGCATCAGGGGTGATCTTGATCACCGAGACCCAGTGGGTGATCTCTGCCAAATCGCGCAGGATCGCCATTGGGTCCGCACCATCGGAATATTGCGTCGATAGCTCGGCCAAGGCCTCTGCCGCATCACCGCGCAGGATCATGTCAAAGAGGTCGAACACACGTCCACGGTCCGCAAGGCCGAGCATCGCCCGCACCTGATCCGCCGTGGTTTCCCCAGCACCATGCGAAATCGCCTGATCCAAAAGCGATGTCGCATCCCGTGCCGACCCTTCGGCGGCGCGGGTGATCAGCGCGAGCGCATCATCGGTAATCTCCGCGCCTTCGCTGCTGGCGATCTTGCGCAAGAGCGCGATCATCACTTCGGGTTCAATACGGCGCAGGTCGAACCGCTGACAGCGGGACAGAACCGTCACGGGAACCTTGCGGATTTCCGTGGTCGCAAAAATGAATTTGACGTGGGCGGGCGGTTCCTCAAGCGTTTTCAAGAGCGCGTTGAACGCGCCCGTCGACAGCATGTGAACTTCGTCGATGATGTAGACTTTGTAGCGGGCGGAGGCCGCGCGGTAGTGGACCGAGTCGATGATCTCGCGGATGTTCGCGACGCCTGTGTTCGATGCCGCGTCCATCTCGATCACGTCAACGTGGCGACCTTCCATGATGGCGGTGCAATGTTCGCACTGGCCGCAGGGTTCGGTCGTAGGGCCGCCCTGACCGTCAAGGCCAACACAGTTCATGCCCTTTGCGATGATCCGCGCCGTGGTGGTCTTACCAGTCCCGCGGATACCCGTCATGATAAAGGCCTGCGCGATCCGCCCGGCCTCGAACGCATTCTTGAGCGTGCGCACCATCGCGTCTTGACCGACGAGGTCGGCAAAGGTTTCGGGGCGGTATTTACGGGCAAGAACCTGATAGCCGGCTTGGGGCGTGTCGGTCATGTATTCCTCGATCTGCTAGCGCCCCCAACCTAGGGGCAGAGGGGCGCGGCGTCCAGCACGCAGGACACAACAATCGGGTTGTGATCGGGATTTCCTGAGCTACGGTGGGCACATTCGAATAAGAGCGCGATCAGATGACCGAATTTGAAACAAAATACGCAAAAGCCGTCGAGAAACTCATCGAGGCGGGCATCCCCCGCCGTGCCTACGACCCGCCCTTTAACATCATCCTGCGCCGCATGGGGCTAGAGATTCGTCCCGTCCACTTCATGACCTTTTGGCAGATCGTCACGATCCAAGGCATGACCTTTGGCGCGATGTGGGGCCTTTTGATGTGGACCTTCCTCTGGCGCTATAACGACATGCGCATCGCTGAGGCGGCACTGGGATCAATTTTTGCGGGCGTGCTGTTTGGCGCAGTCATGGCCGTTGTTGTTAAACGCAAATCTGACAAAGCGGGGCTGCCCACATGGGGCGAACTCTAATCAATGAGGGGGGTAAGGTGAGAGGCTGGACAACGACCCAAGCGGGGCTCGTTACGGCTGCTTCCTTCCGGACCTGACCGGGTTGGCGAGGCGCTCGCCCGCGCCAACCTCTCGAAGCATCAGATAGGCGACGATGCGGCTGGATGCAAGGGGCTAGACAAGTGCCAAAACCTGTCAAAAGGCCCCGATCTATAAGAAACCAGTTACAGATGTCGTCTAAACTAAGGGAATGGTCGCGCGACAGAGGTCGTGCAATGATCGAGAACTACGCCTGAATAGGGGACTTTTATGACGTCTTTCTTGCTGCGATACGCTACGTTTTTCGGGGTCGCGATTGCTTTTTTGCTCTCGCTCTTGCTGCCGCAAAACAACATCTTCACGCCGATTGTCTCTATCATCTTGGGCATTCTGACGCTGCTGGGCCTCTTGGATGCGATCCAAACGAAACACGCGGTTTTGCGGAACTTCCCGCTTCTCGGTCGGGTGCGGTATTTCTTTGAAATGATCCGCCCTGAAATTCGTCAGTACCTGCTTGAGGGCGACGACGAAGAGGTGCCGTTTTCCCGCGATGCCCGCGCCATCGTCTACCAGCGCGCCAAAAACGTTGAGGACAAACGCCCCTTTGGCACGAAAAAGCGCGTTTATGAGAGCGGTTATCAGTGGCTCACCCACTCGATCCGTCCCGTAAAAATCGAGGATAAGGATTTCCGCGTGTCCGTCGGTGGCCCCGATTGCACGCAGCCCTATAACCTCTCAATCTACAACATCTCTGCCATGAGCTTTGGCGCGCTGTCGGCCAATGCGATCTTGGCCTTGAACAATGGCGCGCGCATGGGGGGCTTTGCCCATGACACAGGCGAAGGCGGGATCAGCCGTTACCACCGCGAAGGCGGCGGCGACCTGATCTATGAAATCGGCACGGGCTATTTCGGCTGCCGTGATGACGAAGGCCAGTTTTCCCCTGAACAATTCGCGAAAACGGCTTCCTCTGATCAAGTCAAGATGATCGAGATTAAGCTCAGCCAAGGTGCCAAACCCGGTCAGGGCGGCGTGCTGCCTGCCGCGAAAATCACCCCCGAAATCGCAGAGGCCCGCCACATTCCGATGGGCGTCGATTGCGTGTCACCGTCCAGCCATTCGGCCTTTGGCACTCCGATCGAAATGATGCGCTTCATCGCGCAACTGCGTGATCTGTCGGGCGGCAAACCTGTGGGCTTCAAGCTCTGCATCGGGCACCGCCGCGAATTTATGTGCATCGTCCGCGCCATGCTGAAAACGGGCATCACCCCCGATTTCATCGTGATCGACGGCAAAGAGGGCGGCACGGGTGCGGCCCCGCTGGAATTCGCGAACCACATGGGGATGCCTTTGGTCGAAGGTCTGACCTTTGCGCACAACACGCTGCGCGGTGTTGGCCTGCGCGACAAAATCCGTCTGGGCGCTTCTGGTAAACTAGTCCAAGCCTTTGACATCGCCCGCGCCCTCGCGCTGGGTGCGGATTGGGTGAACTCTGCTCGTGGGTTCATGTTCGCGGTCGGTTGTATTCAGGCGCAGGCCTGCCACACGAACCACTGCCCGACAGGGGTCGCAACGCAGGATAAAATGCTGCAACGCGCGCTGAACCCCGTGGACAAGGCCACCCGCGTCGCCAACTTCCACCGCAACACGCTCAAGGCGCTGGCGGATATGACCGGCGCTGCGGGCCTGTCCCATCCGGGGCAATTTCTGCCGCACCACCTGATGATGCGCGAAAAAGCGGGGGACATGGTCACAGGCCACGAGGTCTACCCCTACCTCCCCGAAGGGTTCCTCTTGCGCGAGGAAGAGGACAACCAAGGCTACCTAAAACGCTGGCGGCGGTCCTCTGCCGAGAGCTTTTATCCCTTCGACGACGGGATCTGATCTACGGAATTGGCGGGGCAGCGAAAGCGTCCCGCCATTGCGCAATAAACCGCTCTGTCGCATGGCGATCCAAGGCCACCAGTAGCGGTGGCCTCAGCGGAATAAACCGCCGTGCACTGGGCAGCAGCCCCGTTTCCGACTGGTCGTCAGGAAACACCAACCCCATCTGCTTCACGATCCGCTGCCCCTTGGGGGATAGGATGAAATCCAACAGCCGCGCGGCCTCTGACGCGTGTGTGGCATTGGCAGGGATCATATAGGCGCGGGACAAAAACAGCGTGTAATCTTCGGGCAGGATCACACCCACATTGGTGGCGGTCGCGTTCTGCACATAGGACCCCAGCACATTATACGCGATTAGGAACCGCCCCGAGGCCACATCGTCGATGATCTCAGCCGAACAACAGGTCGCCACCGCATCAGCCCGCGCAAAACCTTCGAGAAGCGCACCAAAGGTCGTCGCCTCAAGACTGTCGTTGAACGCATAGAGATACCCAAGGCCCGAGGCCTCAATATCGTAGGTCGCGATATGGCCGCGATATTTGGTAGGATTTTGCCGCATCAGGTCGAGGAGTTCGAACCTACTGTGTGGCACTTCGCTCACGTCAACGAGGTCGGTGTTATAGGCCATGACCGCGGGTTCTTCGGTCAGCCCCCACAGCTCGTCCCGCCATCTGCGCGACGGGGGCAGCGCGGTCGTCAGGTCGGACACATAGCGCACCGCGCAGGCCATATTCACGAGGTCGAGCATCTGGTGCACCGCCGATGAAAACACCGCGTCGGCAGGGCTATTGTCGGTCAAACAGGCCGCTTTGCTTGCCTCATAGAGCGCGTTTGACCCCCATTGTTCGTAGTGCACCGACAGGTCGGCGTTGTCCTCGGTAAAGGCCTCTAGAACGGGCGCGATGATCGCGATGTCGGTCGTGGACCGCAGGGTTAATACGGTCGGGCCGCTGCCAAAATTGGTTGTGGCTTCTTGGGCAGTGAGGGGGGCAGCGAGGGCGATCAGTGCCGCTGTTAGGATCGGTTTCATGCCTGATCCTCCACCACATGAGGCAGGACGAGAGCGACCGAAAACCCATGCTGTGTCTTTTGCATTTCCACTTTCCCGTCAAAGGCTTGGGCCACCGCAGTCACAATAGATAGCCCAATCCCCGCGCTATCCTCACGCGACGATGCCGTCCGTTCAAACCGCGACCCGAGCCGTGCCAGCACCGCATCGTCAGGCCCTTTGCCCGCGTCCTCGACCCAGAGGATCGCGCGATCTCCGTCTTGCTTCACCCCAATCCGCACGGGCGGCGTGCCATAGCGCAGCGCGTTCGACAAAAGGTTCTTTACCGCCTCAGAGAGCGAAAATTCATCCGCGCTCACCAGCACAGGATCGCTGCCGATCACAAGTTCAACTTCGACATTCGGGGCGAGCAATTCGTGGTCGCGACTGTCCACAATGTCCAATGCCACATCGCGCAGGTCCACCATCGCCCGTGGCACGCTGTCCGTGCGGTGAATGACCAAGGCCCGCGACAACATCTGATCCAGCAAAACCCCCAACGACCGCGTTCGTTTCAACAACCGCGCAATCGCGACTTGCGCTCTTTCGGGGTCGTCCTCTTCGGTCACCGATTCCGCTTGGGCACGGATCGCGGCGACAGGGGTGCGCAATTGGTGCGCGGTGTCCGAGATTAGGTTCCGCATCGCGTCGATCTGCCGATCCAACCGCTGCATAAACCTGTTCATAGCGTGGAGGATCACGCCCACCTCTGCGGGTACGTTCTGATCGTCCAAGGGCGTCAGGTCATAAGGATCACGCTGCGAAAACCCGCCCGCAATCGCCTCGAGTGGACGCAAGGCCGACCGCACGATAAAGAACGCGACCAGCACCAGTGCGGCACCCGCCACCCCCACAGGGATCAGCGCGTCCAAGGTCAAGTCGAACGCCATTTGATCCCGCGCCCGTCGGGTTTGCCCGACCGTCACCCGCACCACGCCTGAAAAATCGCGTTCGGAGAAACGGCGGGTCACGTCGACGAACCGCGCATCCTCTCCGTTCATTGTCCCATCATAGAGCTGCTCTGCATCCGCGCGTCCCTCGCGCAGCGGCGCCGTCTCGTGCCCCGTCAAAAGCGTCAGATCAGGCCCACGAACGGCATATGTGATCCGATCATCGGGCGCTTGCGCCAGCAGTTCAAAGGCTGAGACGGGGAGGACCGTGACAGGTTGCCCGTCGATAATGCGAATGGACTCCGCGATGTCATTCGCCGCGCCGATCAGGATACGGTCATAGGCTTGGCGGGCCGCTTGTCGTCCGTTGCTCCACGCGGCCAACGTCACCAGAACGCCGCCCAAAAATAAGATCGTCAAAACGCCCGTCATCACGCGGGCCAAGAGGCTTCTGGCGCGGGGGAGGGCGAGGCTACTCATCAACGCAGATCCGATAACCAACCCCGCGCTGGGTCGCGATGGTGATCGGGCTGCCCGCGAATTTCTTGCGAAGCCGCGCGATGTATAGCTCGATCGCGTTCAGCCCCACATCGGCATCCGAAAAGGTAAACAGCCCGTCATAAAGCCGCTCTTTGCTCAGCGGTTGACCAGGGCTGCGCATCAATAACCCGAGCAGAGCAGCCTCGCGGCGGGTTAAATCCAACCGATCCCCATGAAGCGTCGCCGTCATCTGTGCGGGCGAATACTGCAACGGACCCAGCGCAACGGTATCGCTTTTCTGTTCGGACTCGCGGCGGAACAAGGCCCGCAATCGTGCCTCTAATTCGCGCTGATCAAAGGGTTTCACCAGATAGTCATCCGCGCCGAGGTCCAGCGCCCCAACGCGGTCATCGACTGAAAACAGTGCGGTGAGCATCAGGACAGGCGTCCGATCCCCGCCCGCCCGCATTTTGCGCAGCAGTTCGGTGCCAGACCCGTCGGGCAAGTTGATGTCGAGGATGATCGCGTCATAGCTCTGAACAGCGAGAAAATCCTCGGCCCCTTCGACGCTAGCGGCGTGATCGCAGGCCATCCCAGACCGCGACAGGCTGGTGACAACCGCCTCGGCCAAATCGGTGGCATCTTCGACCATCAAAACGCGCATCGCCGTGATTCCCTTTGGTAAGGCCCTGATTTGCCGCGAAAATCCCAGTGACAGGTTCGTGACAGGTTTATCGGATACTGATCTTGCTTAACCCGCGATGAGGATGCTGCAAAGGGCGGTATGGGACGCGGGTCGAATTCCAAAGCAGGGGGCTAAGCCCGCTGTTTGACACACCAAGGAGGAAACCATGACATTCAAAGCGACTCGTATTGCGATCATCGCAACCCTGCTGGGCGCAAGCGCACTGACCGTATCGGCAGAAGGCTATACCCCTGAAAACCCAGAGTGCATCGCACCTGCGAACCCTGGTGGTGGCTGGGACTTCACCTGCCGTCAGGTTGGTAAATCGCTTCAGGATCAGGGTCTAATCGGCTCGACCATGCAGGTTGTGAACCTCGCTGGTGGCGGTGGCGGCGTTGCCTTCGCAGAAGTTGTGAACAAGCGCGGCGATGACAACGACCTGATCGTTGCAGCATCCTCTGCAACTGCAACTCGTCTGGCTCAGGGCGCATACCCGGGCAACACCATGGACCAAGTCCGTTGGCTGGCATCGGTTGGCGCTGACTACGGCGTGATCGCAGTTGCTGCTGACAGTGAAATCGACAACCTGACCGAACTTCTCGACATGGTTAAAAACGACCCGACCTCGATCTCGGTCGCTGGTGGTTCGGCTGTTGGTGGTTGGGACCACCTGAAGGTTCTGATCGCTGCAAACGCTTACGGCATCGACGATGTTCGTTCGGTTAAATACATCGCGTTCGATGGCGGCGGCGAAGCCGTAACCCAGCTGCTCGCTGGTTCGGTTCAAGCCTTTACTGGCGACATCTCCGAAGCCAAAGGTTTCGTAGACTCGGGCGACATCCGCGTTGTGGCTGTTCTGTCTCCTGAACGTCTGGGCGGCGATTTCGCCGAATTCCCGACCGCACGTGAGCAGGGTGTAGACGCAATCGGCGCGAACTGGCGCGGGTTCTACGCACCGGGCAACATGTCGGACGAAGCATACGACGCTTGGGTTGCTCAGATCGCAACGCTCTACGCTTCCGACGAGTGGAAACAGATCATGGCTGACAACGGCCTTGCTCCGCTCGACCTGCAAGGCGCTGAGTTCGAAGCCTTTGTTGCCAACTCCGTTGCTCAGATCGAACAGATCTCGCGCGAAATCGGCATCATCCAGTAATTAGGTCACAGACCTTTTTATGATCGGACGCCGCGGGGTTCTGCGGCGTCCACATTACACCATCCGCCCCAAAATGGAGATCCCAATGAGCGATCGTATTTTTGGCGTCGTCGGAATTCTTCTGTCCATCGGTTTTGCTATTTCTGCATTCGCGATCCAAGAAAGTTTCCTATCCGACGCTGTTGGTCCCAAAGCTTTTCCTCTGATCATCGCAACGATCCTCGGTCTGTCGAGCGCGGTCATCGCGTTCCGTCCCGATCCTGAACCCGCATGGCCAGCCTTGGGCCGTCTGGTCGAAGTTGGCGCTTCTGTTGTCGTCATGCTCCTCTACGCACAACTGCTGCCAGAGCTGGGCTTTGTCATCGCGACCGCATTTGCAGCGGCCTATCTGTCGTGGCGTCTGGGGGCTTCGGTCCTCGGTTCGATCCTGACAGGTGTCGGCACCTCTGTGGGTATTTACGCGGTGTTTCACCTCATTCTCGGCCTGTCGCTCGCGCGCGGTCCCTTCGGTTTCTAAGAGGGCAGCATGGAACTTCTCGCAAACCTCGGCGATGGTTTTGCCATCGCGCTGACATGGCAGAACATCGGCCTCGCGCTGTTGGGCTGCTTCTTGGGCACCGTGATGGGTGCGCTGCCAGGCCTTGGGCCGTCGAACGGCGTGGCGATCCTCATCCCGCTGGCCTTCACTCTTGGACTTGGCGCGACACCTTCGCTGATCCTTTTGACCTCGGTCTATTACGGCGCGATGTATGGCGGCCGTATTTCGTCGATCCTTCTCAACATTCCGGGTGATGAACCCGCGATGATGACCTGTCTCGACGGCTATCCGATGGCGAAGAAGGGCATGGCGGGCGAAGCTCTCTCGCTCTCAGGCATTGCATCCTTTGTTGGCGCTTTCCTCGCCACTTGGGGTCTGATCCTCCTCGCGCCGCAGCTGGTGAAAATCGCGCTCCTGTTCGGACCTGCCGAATACTTTGCGCTCTTCGCCTTGGCCTTCATGACGCTTGGGGGCGTTTCCTCCACGAACCAAGCGAAATCGGCCTTTGCTGCGGCGCTTGGCCTTGGGCTGGCAATGATCGGTGTGGATACGCAAACGGGCGTGCCGCGCTTTACCTTTGGCGAAGTGCACCTCTACGACGGTCTCGACTTCCTCGTGGCGATTGTTGGCCTCTTTGCTCTGTCCGAAGTATTCATCTTCCTTGAAACCCGCCACGGCGAAGCCAGCGGCTCGGGCCACAAGCTGGAAATCGGTCGTCTGACACCGCCTTGGGCGATGATCAAACAATGCACGCCGACGATGCTGCGGACCTCGTTCCTTGGCTTCCTCGCAGGTGTTCTGCCAGGTGCGGGTGCGTCGCTGGGGTCGTTCATCAGCTATTCGATGGAAAAGCGTCTGGTCGACAAAGAAGGCACCTTTGGCACGGGCGATCCGCGCGGTGTTGCAGCACCTGAGGCTGGCAACAACGCTGCCGCTGGTGGTGCGCTGGTTCCGATGCTGGCGCTGGGCGTTCCAGGGTCGGGCACAACGGCGGTTCTCTTGGCCGTGCTTCTGTCGCTCAACATCACGCCGGGTCCGCTGTTGTTCACCCAGAACCCTGACGTGGTTTGGGGCCTGATCGCAGCACTCTTCATCGCGAACTTTATGCTCTTGGCGATGAACATCCCGATGGTGGGCCTCTTCACACGGCTCTTGCTGATCCCGCCACGTATCCTGATGCCGATCGTTGCAATGGTTAGCTTTGTCGGGATCTACGGGATTTCGGGTTCGACCTTTGACCTCATGGTGATGATTGCCTTTGGCGTCATGGGCTGGATCCTGCGTAAATTCGACGTGCCGCTTGTGCCGATCATCCTCGGAACGCTCCTCGGTAACGCGATGGAGAACAACCTCCGCCGCGCGATCACCATCGACAACGGCGACTGGTTCACCCTGATCGACAGCCCACTTGCGCTGTTCCTCTGGGCCATTGCGATCATCGGCTTCATCCTGCCTCTGATCATCGGTGCTAAAGTGAAAAAGGGTATGCACGAACGCCGTGACGAAGAAGGCGCGATCAGCGACTGATCCCGCCCTCCCTGAATAGACCAAAGGCCGGTGTCATCACGACGCCGGCCTTTTTCGTTTTAGGGGGTAGAACGCCCCGCGCTGCGTGCGATCAGCAGATCGTCGGGCACCGTGATGTCGGGCACAGGCCGCGCTGCGATCTCTGCGGCTTCATCAGGGGCAATCCCCAACATCCGCAAAATCGCTGCCGCATAGGACGGCAGGTCGACCGTTTCCCCTGCCAACAACCGCCGCAAAATAGCGAGGCCTGTTGTCTCTAAGATGTCCGCCGCCGTTTGTTCGGACATTGCGCAGAACCGCCCCGTCTCAATCCCCATGCGGATGATCGGCGGGGTGGTTTCGCGCATCATGCTGCCTTGACCCAACCCACGGGTGCCGAGTTTCGCGGTGAAATCCAAATAGAGCGGATATTCCATTGCGATCCGAATAAACCAATTCAGCCCGTAGGACAGAGCCACGGCGGGGTCAGTCTCTTTGCTGGCGGTAGATGATACGACCGAGATGATCTCTTCGGCGAGGTTGAACTTCGCCTCTTCCAACAGCTCGTCGATAGAGCGGAAGTAGTTATAGAAACTGCCCCGCGAAACGCGCGCCTCGTGGATGATATGGTCGATCAACGTGGCCTCTGGCCCGCGTTCAGCAAAGACCAGCGTCGCGGCCTCGATCAGCCGTTTACGCATCTGCACCCGCCGCTTTTTCGCGACGAGTGTTCGATGGTCAATGCAGCGTTTCAGCGGGCTCATGCGGCCTCCTTGGGGGCTTTGACTCCAAAGACAGCACAATATAGCGCGGGTGCAAAGAGCAGTGTGATCAACGTCCCCGCAATAATCCCGCCCATCATCGCATAGGCCATCGGCCCCCAGAAAATCTGGTGCGAGATCGGGATCAGCGCCAGCGATGCCGCCGCCGCAGTCAAGAGGATCGGACGCGCACGGCTATCTGACGCCTCATACACCGCATCCCAGCGGGATTTGCCCTCGGCCCGCAGGTCTTCGATCGCTTGAACCAGAATGATCGAGTTGCGGATCAAAATTCCGACCAAGGCCAAAACGCCCAAGATCGCGACAAAGCCCAATGGTGCGCCCGAACTTAGCAAGGCGACGACAACACCAATCAGACCCAGCGGAGCGACGGCCAGAACCACGAACATCAGTCGGAAGCTCTGCACCTGCACCATCACGAGGAACAAGAAGATGATCAGCATCAACGGCACAACAGCCGCAATCGGGGCCTGACTTTCCGCGCTCGATTCCACGGGGCCGCCAACCTCGACCTTGTAGCCGTTCGGCAAATCAGCGCGGAAGGCGTCGATCTGATCGGCGAGGTCGTTGACGATGGTTGCGGGCTGGTCATCGGTGGTGATCGCAGCAACGACCGTGATCGTCGGCACGCGGCCCTCTTGTTTGATGACGGGGGCCTCGGTCGTCCAATCCAGACGCGCAATCGACGCCAGCGGAATGAGCGTCCCGCCCGCCGTCGTCACCTGAAGGTTTTCCAACGCCCGCAGGGTGGTGCGGTCCTCTTCGGCACCACGGGCCACCACGTCGATCAGCGCAGTATCATCACGCAATTGGGTGATTGTCGTGCCCTCGTAAAGGCTCGACAACACGCCCGCGACATCGGATTGGGTCAGGCCCAATTGGCGCAAACGGGTCTGATCCAGATCGACGCGAACCACGCGGGTCGGTTCGTTCCAATCGAGGCTGATCGCCCGCAGACGGTCATCGGTGGACAGGAGCGACGCCAGCTTACGCGCCTCATCACGCAGTACAGCGTAATCCTCGCCAGAGACGCGATATTGCACGGGTTTGCCCACTGGCGGCCCGAGCGCGATAGAGGTCGGGAAGAATTCGACGCCCACGCGGGCATCGGAATAGGCGTTCACCGCAGCGATCAGGCTATCGCGCTCTGCGATGCCTTTGGTCTGAATGATGATCTGTCCGGTCGACGGGGCGGACGGCGGGCTGTTCAACGTCAGAACAAAGCGCGGCGCACCTTCGCCCACATAGGCGGTCCAATAATCAATGCCCTCTTGATCGGCCAGCCACGCCTCGAACGCAGCAACCTCGCGGTTGGTCGCGTCAAAGCTGACGTTCTGGCGCATGGTCACATCCACAACCACCTCAGGACGGTCGCCCGTGGGGAAGAACTGCTGTTCGACGAACTGCATCCCCATGACCGAAATCACGAAAATCCCGATGGTCGTGGCCAGTGTCACCCACTTGAACCGCATCGCTTGAACGAGGATCGCACGGAATGACCTGCGCAGACGGCCTGCCTCGGTTTTGTGGTGCTTCAACTGTTTCGGCAGGAACGCTACGCCCAGCACGGGCGCAAAGAGTACCGCGACCACCCAGCTCAGGAGGAGCGAGATCGCGATCACCCAGAAGAGGGAGTTGGTGAACTCACCCGCGCTCGACCCGTTTAGGCCGATCGGGATAAAGCCCGCCGTGGTGATCAAGGTCCCCGTCAACATCGGAAACGCGATAGAGGTCCACGCATAAGACGCGGCCTTGCTCAGGCTTTCGCCCAGTTCGAGTCGCGAAATCATGGTTTCAATCGCGATCATTGCGTCATCGACCAAAAGGCCGAGCGCGATAATCAACGCGCCGAGCGAAATCCGCTGAAGCGTGATCCCCATCGCGTCCAAAATGACAAAGGTCATGGCAAGAACGAGAGGGATCGCCAACGTCACCACCAGACCCGCCCGAATACCGAGAGAGATAAAGCTTACAGCGAGAACGATCACCACCGCCTCGATCAGGGCTTTGACAAAGTGACCGACGGATTCCTCAACGACCTTGGGCTGGTCGGCGACCAAATTAACCTCGATCCCGATGGGCAGACGGGTTTGCACCTCTGCCATGAGGGCCTTTAGCTCTTCACCAAAGTTCAGAATGTTCTGGCCTTCGCGCATCCCGATGATCAGGCCAATCGCGTCCTGCCCGTTGTAGCGGAACAGTTTCGACGGCGGATCGTCGTAGCCCGCAGTGACGGTCGCAACGTCGGCCAAGGTAAAGAACGTATCGCCCGACCGCAGCGGCGCATTCGCCAGCTCGTCCGCCGTGTTGAACTGACCAGAGACGCGGATTTTGATGCGCTCTTGGGGCGTGTGAATGGTGCCTGAGGGCACGATTTTGTTTTGGGTTGCCAGCGTGTTCAGCACGGTCTGCGCATCTAGGCCCAGAGCGGCAAGGCGGGAGTGTGAAAACTCGATAAAGATCGCCTGATCGCGGGTGCCGATCAGATCGACACGCCCCGCAGCATCCAAAAGCTGCACCTCATCCGCGATGTCCTCAACATAGGCCTTCACGTCCTCGGGCGCGAAACCGTCCCAGGTGAAGGCGTAGACGTTGCCAAACACATCGCCAAAGCTGTCGTTGAAGTGGAAGCCCTGAAATTCCGCAGGAAAATCGCCGCGAATGTCGGACATCATCGCGCGAACACGGGTCCACGATTGATCAATGTCGCGTCCGCGCACCGTATCGAGAAGGTCCACATAGACAATCGCGCGGCCCGCGTAGGTGACCGAACGGGTGCTATCGAGGCTGTCCAACTCTTCGAGCTTGCGTTCGATGCGGTCGGTGACTTGGGTCAGGGTTTCTTCGGCAGTGGCACCGGGCATAACGCCCGTGATGACCATTGTGCGGATGGTAAACGACGGGTCCTCTTCGCGGCCCATCGAATTGTAGGACACCAGACCTGCGACCAATGACATGATCATCAGAAACCAGACAAAGGACTTATGGCGGAGCGCCCAATCAGAGAGGTTAAAGCTTTTCATTCGATGCGGTCTCCGACGATCTGGCCTTCGGTCAGGGCATGAACGCCACGGGTGATAATTTCGTCGCCAATGCGAACGCCTTGGGTGATCACGGTGCGATCGCCCAGTTCGGCGCCCTGCGTGACGGGGGTAAAGTGAACGCTGCGGTCGGGCGTGGTGACGGCCCAAACGCCAAAGGTGCTGTCACGGTCCAAAATCGCATTGGTCGGCAGCGTGACAAAGGGCGCGTTGTCGCCCAGAGGGGCCGCTGTGACCAAGGCCCCGATGCGGTAATCCTCGGGCGGATCGATCAGCGTCAGACGCAGGCGGCGGGTGTCCAGACGGCCTTCGGCCACTGGATCAACTAAACGCAGTTGCGCGGTGACAGGGGCGATGCCGCTGGTGTGGTGCTGGATGTCGAACATCGCGTCATCGGGCAGCAAGTCGAGGATCGCGGTCGGCATGTCGATCACGGCCTCAAGGCCCGACAGATCTGACAGCGTCAGAATCGCGGCCCCTGCGTTGACGGTCGATCCGACCTCGACCTTGCGGGCCAAGACGATGCCGTCATAGGGCGCGGTCAACTGGCCGTATTGTGCGGCCTCGGTCGCTTGGCGGAGGGTGGCATTCGCGTTTTCCAACTGCGCGATGGCCGCGTCATTATTGGCGCTGATCGCTTCGAGCTGGGCATCGGAATAGACGCCACGCGCGGCAAGTTCGGTCGCGCGGTCAAACTGGCTCTGCGCGAGGTCGGCGGCGGCACGGGCGGAATCCACGCCAGCGGTTGCGGCGAGGAAATCCTGTTGAAGCGTGATCTGGTCAAGTTCGGCCAGAACCGCCCCTTTGACCACGCGGTCCCCCACATCGACCGAAAGGGTCGCCAAACGACCGCCCACGCGGAACGCGAGGTCGGTTTCGGTGCGCGGCTCAATCAGGCCCGTAAAGGCGCGGTGGCTGGCGATATCAGCGCTGACGATTTCGGTCACGACGGGGCGTGGGGTGGCGTCTTGGGCCAGAATTGGTGTCGCGGCAAAGAGCGCGAGGATCAGGGCAAAACGGGTCATTGTTGCGCCTCCGTATAAACTTCGCGGCCCGCATAGAGGACTTGCGAGCCTGCGCCAACGATCTGTTCGCCAGCCGTGATGCCGTCCGAAATGGCGATCTCTGCCTCGCGGTAGCTGGCGACGGTGATAGCGCGAGGGCTAACGGTCATGGTGGCGGGGTCAACGACCCAAACCGCGGGGCCGTTTGCGGTGACGAACAGCGCGTCAGCGGGGAGGGTGATGACGGGGTCGCTGTCCAAGGTCACACGCGCCTCGACCAATCCGCCCAAGGGCAGGTCGGTGTCGTTCGGCAAATGCGCGGTCATTTCAACGGTGCCTGCAACGCTCACCACGGGGGAGACTTCGGCTACAAACGCGATGATTGTCTCGCCGCCATCAATCGGCGTGATCGCAACGGGAAGGCCGATAACAGAGTTTAGGTTGGCGATGTCGGGCACATAGAATTTCGCGTCGAGCCGTCCGTCGGTCGCCAGTTCGAGGACCGATGCGCCTGCGCCGACGATTTCGCCAGGCTCGGCGTTGCGTTCGGTGACGATCACATCCTCAATCGCGTGGAGCGTGGTGTCATCGAGCCCTTGCTGAGCCTTGTCCAGCTGGGTTTGCGCCTGCCGGTAAGACGACTGCGCGCTGAGAAAGGATTGCACGGCTTCGTCCAGATCGGCTTGGGTCGCGGTGCCACGGGACAGGGACGCCTCAACACGGTCCCGCGATTGTTCCGCCTGTTTGAGGCGCGCCGCGACGGCCTCCAGCGTCGCCTGTGCCGCATCGCGCTGGGCCTGCGCGGTGGTAGCGTCGAGGCGGGCGATCTCTGCGCCTGCGGCCACATGATCGCCCACGTCCGCGAAAATATCGGTGATCAAACCGCCCAACCGAAAGGACGCGGGGTAGCTGTTTTGCGCCTCAACGATCCCGACCAGCGTGTAGTCGCGCGTGGGGGAGGATTGTTCAGCGGTGACAATTTCGACCAGCAAGGGCGGCTCTGCCAATGCAGGGCCAGCGAGCGCTGTCAGAAACAGGAGGGGGGAAAGAAATCGCATGTGATCCGACTCGGAATTCAAGTTAATTGACAGAAATGTCAAAATGACACTGGTGTCAAATTTAAATTTTGGCGGGGCCAAAGTCAGGGCGACAGAGGCCGTTCGAGTCGATCATGCCAAAGAAAGTTTACGACCGTGCTAATGCACCGTGACGGTCGTTCGAGGGGGAATATCAGGGGGTAGTTAGTGGAATGTTGATTCTACTTTTCCAACTTGACGAACGAAAAAGGGCGGGGAAAACCCCGCCCTTCTATCACTATTTCAATCTGGATTAGCCGATGATGGCGTTCAGCGTTGCCGAGGGGCGCATCACCGCTGCGACCTTGGCTACGTCTGCATGGTAGTAGCCACCCAGATCAACTGGCTTGCCTTCGCCGGCTTTCAGTTCCGCGAGAATCGCTGCTTCGCCGTCGGCCAGCGCCTTAGCGATCGGTGCGAAATGCGCTGCAAGGTCGGCATCGTCCGACTGTGCCGCCATCGCGTCAGCCCAGTAACGTGCGAACCAGTAGTGCGACGAACGGTTGTCAGCTTGACCAACTTTACGCTCTGGCGAGTTGTTGTTCTCGAGAACCTTCTGGGTCGCATCCTCAATCGCAGCACCGATGACGCCAGCCTTAGCCATGCCTTTGTCGGCGAGGAACTTAAACGATTCACCCAGCGCACAGAATTCGCCGAGGCTGTCCCAACGCAGGTGGTTTTCTTCCATCAGCTGCTGAACGTGTTTCGGAGCCGAACCACCAGCGCCTGTTTCAAACAGACCGCCGCCCTGCATCAGGGATACGATCGACAGCATCTTAGCCGAGGTGCCCAGTTCGAGGATCGGGAAGAGGTCGGTCAGATAGTCGCGCAGAACGTTGCCGGTGATGGTGACAACGTCGTTGCCTTTGCGCATTTCCACGAGGGTAAAGCGGGTCGCTTCACGCGGTGCCATGATCGGAATGTCGATGCCAGCTTCTTTGAGCGCAGGCACAACGTATTTGATCAGTTCAGCATCGTGTGCGCGGTTCGCATCGAGCCAGAACGCAGCCAGACCAGTTGCCTTGGTGCGGCGGATCGCGAGTTGGATCCAGTCCATGATCGGTGCTTTTTTCGCGGTTGCCGAACGCCAGATGTCGCCTTTTTCAACAGCGTGCTCAGAGATCACGTCGCCGTTGTCGAGAACGATACGCACGGTGCCTTTAGTCGCGATTTCAAAGGTGGTCGGGTGCGAGCCGTATTCTTCGGCTTTTTGCGCCATCAGGCCAACGTTGGACACAGCGCCACAGGTCGTGACGTCCAGTTTGCCAGTCTCTTTGAAGTAGTTGATGGTCTCGTCGTAGACGCCTGCATAGGAGTTGTCCGGAATGCAGCATTTTGTGTCAGCCGCTTTGCCGTCAGGACCCCAGCCGATGCCGCCAGCGCGGATCACAGCCGGCATGGACGCGTCGATGATCACGTCGGACGGCACGTGCAGGTTGGTGATGCCTTTGTCGCTGTCGACCATATACATCGCAGGACGTGCAGCGAGGGTCGCCTTGAGGTCGGCTTGCAGCTCTGCATCGCCAGCGATCAGTTTTTCCAGATCGCCGATGCCGCCGTTCGGGTTCCAGCCCAGAGCGTCCAGTTTCGCGCCGTGCTTCGCGATGAAGTCTTCGAGGTAAACCGATACGAAATGACCAAAGATGATCGGGTCCGAGACCTTCATCATGGTAGCTTTCAGGTGGACCGAGAACAGAACACCCGGTTCCATGCTGTCGATCTCTGCCTTTACGAACTCACGCAGGGCAGATGCCGACATAAAGGTCGCGTCGACGATTTCGCCCTCTTGGTACTTCAGGCCCGATTTCAGAACGGTCTCGGTGCCGTCTTCTGCAGTGTGAACGATTTTCGCGCCGCCAGCTTGGGCTGCGGTGATCGTGGTCGAGGTTTCATTGGCAAAGAAATCATTGCCCGGCATCGACGCAACGCAGGTTTTCGAGGTCGATTTCCATTCGCCCATCGAATGCGGATTGGCCTTTGCGTATTCTTTAACAGCCTTCGCCGAGCGACGGTCAGAGTTACCTTCGCGCAGAACAGGGTTCACAGCAGAGCCCTTAATCGCGTCGTAACGTGCCTGAATTTGCTTTTCTTCGTCCGACTGCGGATCGGTCGGGTAGGCTGGGATCGCGTAGCCTTGGCCCTGAAGTTCTTTGATCGCTGCAACGAGCTGCGGAACCGATGCGGACACGTTCGGCAGTTTGATGACGTTTGCTTCGGGTGTTTTCACCAGTTCGCCAAGCTCCGCAAGGTCGTCATTGACGCGCTGCTCTTCGGTCAGGAACTCAGGGAACGCCGACAGGATACGGGCCGCGACCGAGATATTGCGGGTTTCAACGGTGATGCCGGCAGCGCCAGCAAACGACCGAATGATCGGCAAGAGCGATGCGCTCGCCAATTCGGGGGCTTCGTCTACGGTGGTGTAGATAATGTCGGGGGTGTTGGCCATGGGTCGCTTCTCCGCTGTTGTCGCTGGCGCGTAGGGCAAAAATACAAAGGCGCAGAACGCCCGTGCGATTGCGTTCCGCTTAATAAACAAAGGCACTCAAGTCAATGTGTGCCATTGTATACCGAACGATTTTTGGCGGGCGTATTGTCGCGCTTAGGGCAGGGGCGCGGTTTGCCACAACTGAATACGCAACCCGCCATGCGACACGGGTTTGTTTTCCGGCAGGAATTTCAGCCCCGTTGTATGGGCGAGAGCGGGTTCCGAGGTGATGATCCCGACGCGCCAACCGCTGAACCGTTCCAGAAGCGTTTTGCCCAAGGCCCCATAGACTGCATAAAGCAGTTTCTTATTGCCGATGCGGGCGCCGTAGGGCGGGTTCACGATCACGATGCCCTTTGGCCCGTCGGGGCAAGGCAGGTCGCTGACTGCGTGGTTGGCAAAGGTGACTACATCGGCCACGCCCGCGCGCTCGGCGTTTTCCTTGGCGCCTTTGACGGCACCAGCATCGCGGTCCGACCCGTAGAAGGTCAGCGCAGGCCGTTCCGTCGGCGTCGTCGCGCGCATCGCATCCCATGCCGCAGCGTCGAAATTCGACAGCAGTTCAAAAGCAAAGCTGCGATCACGCCCAGGGATCAGGCCCGCCGCGATTTGCGCCGCCTCAATCACAAAGGTGCCAGAGCCGCACATCGGGTCCACCACAGGCTCGGTCCCGTCATAGCCCATTTGCCTCAGGAACAGTGCAGCAAGGTTTTCACGCATCGGCGCCTTACCGACAAAGGACTTGTGGCCGCGTTTGTGTAGGCTTTCGCCCGAGGTATCGATGCTGATCGTGCAAAGGTCGTCCTCGATCCGAACCTTAACGGTGATCGGGGCGTCCTCGGCCAGCGTCGCGCCAAAGTCCTCGGTCAGGGCGGATTCGATCCGTTGGCGGGCGGCTTTGTCGTGGTAAATCTTGGACTTGCGGCAGGTGACTTCGACCTTGAGCGGGACATCCTTGCGCAGCACATCGCCCCAAGGGAATTTCCGCGCCCGTTTGTCGAGCTGGGCAAGGTGCATCACTCGAAACGACCCGATCCGCACCAGAACCCGCGCGGCCCCGCGCAGTTGCAGGTTTGCACGCCAGACATCCGCCCATGTTCCGCGAAAACTCACCCCGCCCATGCTGGTGACGGGATCGGCAAAGCCCGCGGCTATCGCTTCTTCAGCGAGGACTGTTTCAAGGCCAGGGGCAACGGAAAGGAAGATGTCTAAATCGGTCATGCGGCGTCTTTATCGGGAAAACCACCGCCGCGCGAGAGGCAAGCGTATCGCGAGATCGTTGCCGATGGTTAATGGGGGCTGCAATTGCGCGGACGACGTGGGACAGGGAAACGCGGACCGTGATCATCGTCACGTCCGTAATGGTTCCCGCGATTGTTCGATCGGCCCCGATCATCATCCCAATCCCGACCATAGGATCGCATAATTTCGCGAACAGGCGTCACAACCTTATGGCGATTCGACTGCTGCAACATGGCACTCACGAGATACCCGCGGTTCGACTGGCTGGAAAAGCTCTTTGCCTGCGCACCAGAGGCGAAAAATAAGGCGATAATTGCACTGATCATAACTAAACGCATTTCACACTCCTGAACACTAAGCTGACCCTGTTGTCGCACGAATTTTGGATTTTCTCAAACCGTTCAGTGTCAGAAAATCCTTAAAAATAAGCTAAAATTTGATCCTTTGGGGGCTTTTGAAATTCATCGCCCGCGTTAACCAAATATGCGGTCTTTGCTTGATATTTTTCTGTTTGCGATTCCTTCTATGGTTGTTTTTGTCTCGCGCCCCGCTGTTGGAAAGATGTTCAGTGCTCAGAGTTTTGTTGATCGCTATCTCTGTCGGAATGATCGCGGTGACCTTGCCGATGATCCGGTCAGAGCATGCTGGCCTCTTTACCTACTTTCGCCATTTCGCGGATTTAGAGGAGGCCACGCGGGATGGCGCCCTTCCGCCCGCGCTGTCACGGTTCGTGCAGGTCGGGCAGATGTGGTCCTGTGACGGGTTGAATTCGACCGCCGCTCTTGAGGCCGAACCGCAGGATAGAGCCCGAGTCGCTCAGGCATGTTTGGCGCGGGCCGAGGCGATTTTGGATAGCGTGCCGACCATGTCTGCGGCGCATCAGGCGCGGGCGGCGGCGCTATACGCGTTAGGCGAAACCGACGAGGCAGTTTATGCCAAAGTATTGTCACGGATCACCGGTCCGAATGAGGGTGGCTTGGCGCTGCGACGGCTGGGCTTGGCCTACCAGCTGGCCGCAGAGAGACCGTTTAACCAAGGCGATGAGGCGGACGCGATCCTGATCCTCGGCTCTGCGGGCTATCGCGATTATTTGGTCGATTACTTTCTGTACTACCCGGATCAGCGCGATTGGTTGGTCTCTGTTCTGCAAGATCAATCGGGAAATGCTGATTTTCTACAATCGCTTAGGGATCGGTTGGCCGAAGAAGCGGCGCAGGGATGATGGGGGCTGATCGTGTTCACCTTTGAAGATGTTGGCGCGGCGCAGTCCCATAGCACAGCTCGCGGAGCGTGGGAGGCAAAGGTCTACGGCCCGCTGTTGATCGTCCTCGTCCTCTTGTCTGCGGTTGCCGCGGGCGGGGATCGATCGCTTGTGTGGCTCTTGATGACGCTGAGTTTGGCTGTCCTCGGCCTAGTCTATGGAGTGGTCCAGGTCATGTACGACCGTGGCCGCGCTGATCCTGTCGAGGGGCAGATGGCGATTATTCTGCCCGTCGTGGTCGCAATAGGCTTTGCTGTTCTGCAACTGTTGCCGCGTCCGTTTGATCCGACAGGGACTTTGCCGCCCGACCTCTGGCCCGATTTTCTGACGATCAACCGCACGGCGACGGTTCTCGCGCTCGTGCGGATCACGGGCTATCTGCTGATGTTCTGGCTCTTGATCAGCGTAGTCGATAGCGCCGCGCGGGTGACACACATGGCGACATTGTTATTCTGGGGGCTCTTTGCCCATGCCGTTTGGGGGCTTTTGGCGTTGTCGTTCTTTGGCGATATCCACTTTTGGGGCGACAAACTGGACTACGTGGGGTCGGCCACGGGGACATTCATTAACCGAAATTCCTTTGCAACGTTCCTCGGAATGGGGGTGTCGTTGGGCATCGCACTGACCGCCAGGCGCGCCTTCTCGCCGTCGATCCGCATGCCCGCTGGCCCCACGGCGTGGTCGCGGCATAAACTAAATGTTGTGGCGTTGGCGACGGCGACGATCGTGATTTTGGCCACGGTCATTGCCACGCAATCGCGGTTGGGGAGCATGGCGACCGTCTTGGGCGCCGCAGTCACTTTTGGCCTCATGATGTCCAAGGCTAAGCGGCTGACGCGGGGCCAGATCAGGCGTGCTATAGTCTTTGGTGGTGTTACCGTATCGGCGATCCTTTTGTTTATGGGGCAAGGGGTGCTGGATCGCTCGATACTCACCGTTGCGGGTAGTATTGATCGGTTTGAGCTATATCGCGAAGTGATGGGGATGATCGCCCACCGCCCCTTGTTGGGGTTTGGGTTGGACGGCTTTCCTGATGCGTTCGAGCTTTACCATGACCCCATGCTGGACACGTCCTTAGTCTGGGATCGGACGCACAATACTTATCTGGCCCTTTGGGTTGAATTGGGCATGATCGCGGGGAGCCTTCCGATGCTCGCTGTTGCAATAGCGGTCGTTAAAGCGTGGCGAAATTTGATGCGCAGATCGGACGGATACGCGACCTCAGCGGCCGCAATCGGCGCCACAGTTACAGTAGCGGTTCATTCCCTAGGGGACTTTAGCCTCGAGGTCGCGGGGAACGTTTACCTCTTTGTCGCTCTGATCGCGCTGGGCGTGGCGCGGTTCCGCAGGGCGGGGGGCCGATGATTGGGTGTTGGCGCAAATCACGACGGCGGATGCTGCATCTGCCGACGATGCCTGCCGCGATCTATGCGGTGGGCGATATTCACGGGCGGTTTGACCTCTATCAGCGGTTAGAGCAGCAGATCATAGAGGACGCCGCGACGATTGATGGGCTAAAGTTGCTGATCTTGCTCGGTGATATTGTGGACCGCTCGGCAGGGGTGTCGGGGCTCATCGACCACCTTCTTGCGCCTGATCCCGCGGGGATCAAGCGCGTTACCCTCTGTGGAAACCATGACGATATGATGTGTCGATTTCTGGATGATCCGGCGGGCAATCGGGCGTGGTTGGACTGTGGCGGTGCTGAGACCTTGGCCTCTTATGGGCTGCATCTGGGGGAGGCGAGGACCCCGACTAAGACGTTGAAACATCGGCTGACGACCTCAATCCCACCCGGTCATCGTGACTTTCTCATGGGCTTGCCGCTGTCGCTGACCGTTGGCGACTATGTCTTTGCCCACGCGTCTTATGACCTCGATAAACCTGACGCGCGGCAGGACGCGCAGACCCTCATGTGGGGCAATCCCGCTCTGGCTGATCGGGCAAAGTCGAAGCGCATTTTGATCCACGGTCATGTGATTGAGGACGAACCCAGTATCCGCCCAAACCGCATTTCGATTGATACGGGCGCGTATAAAACGGGCGTTTTGACGGCCGTTCGACTTTTGGCGGGGGAACGCGGCCCTGCCTTCCTCTCAACCAAACCCGAATAAACCAAATTTAAAACAATTTGGGCCAAAACCTGTTCTGACGCCCCAATTGCCGAGTTTTCAGAATGACGACGCCCCCGCGAGAGACGATTGATATCAAAGACCTGCTGTCGATCTTGCAGCGTCAGGCGCGGCTGATCGGGGTCACGATCTTTGTCTTTTTGACCCTCGCGTTTCTCTTTCTGGCCCGTGCTGTGCCGCTCTATACCGCGACGGCCTTGATCGAGGTCGACCCCGCGGGGCGCAGTCTGCTCGATCAGCAGGACACACAGCGGGCGGCGGCGACGATGGCGGATGCGCGGCTGGAAAGCGAGGTTGAGAAATTGCGCTCTAGTAGCCTCGCGCTCGATACGATCCGCGACACCGAACTTTACCTGACCGAAGAGTTCGGCGTATCGCTAAGCCTGACGGACCGCGCGAAACAGGCGATTGGGCTTGAACTGCCAGAGCTGCCGACGGGGCTGCAGGTGGTGCAGGCGACCTTGGGGCGGTTTAACGATGCGATGTCGGTACGGCGCCGGGGGCTGACCTACCTTGTCGCTGTGTCATTCACCTCGGAAAATCCGACCCGCGCGGCTAAGGTCGCGAACGCCCACGCTCAGACTTACATTCGTAGGCAGCTTGATGCGAAAGTGCAGGACGCATTGGCGGGGCGCGATATTTTGCGGGCGCAGCTCGATCTGGCGCAGGCGCAATTGGCGGCGACTGATGGGGCGTTTTCGGACTATGTTAACCACAACCTTGATCGGTTGATGGCCGAGTCTGGATCGCGAGCCGTCGAGAACCTGCGCGATCAGATGACTGCCGCCGCGGCCACGCGGGTCGAACTGCTGCAATCGCAAACACGTGCACGTGCCGCGTTGGAGGCGTCGGATTTTGACACCCTCGCCAATGAAATCGGTGACGCGACCCTCATTGCGTTGACCGAACAACGCAGCGTTCTGGCCCGTCAAATCGCGGGCAAGGCTGAGGGGACGGCAGAGGCCATCGACCTCGCTGCAGGGCTTGCCGATTTAGAGGCGCGGATCGCGACAGAGGGTGCGCGTGCTGTGTCGCAACTCAACGCGAGTGTGACGGGGTATGAGACAGCCGAATCCGATCTGCGGGCGCAATTGCAGACCGAATTGCTATCCGGTCCGCTCAGCCCGCAAACGCTGACCGAAGTCTATAGTCTGCAACAAGAGGCGCAGATCGCGCAGCGGCAATACGACACGATGCTTTTGCGGCTGCGCGAAATTGAAACGCAGGCATTGGTGCAGATTGCGGATAGCCGTGTCGTGTCCGAAGCCTTGCCGCCGCGCCAACCGTCTTATCCGAATAAGAAACTGATCCTCGCCCTCGCGCTGTTTGTGGGGATTGGCGCCGGGATCACACTGGCCTTTGCCTATGAATATTTTGTCGGCGGCGTCACCTCGGCCATTCAGTTGGGTAATCTGCTGCCTGCCCGCGTCGGCGCAGTGATTCCGCGTGAGGCGCTGCCTGCCGATCAAAAAACGGTCGCGGATAAAATCGTGAATGAGCCGATGTCGCTGATCGCGGAGTCATTCCGTCGTCTGCGCGCCGCTGTCGATCGCGCTTGCCCTGATGATCCGGGGAAGGGGAAGGTGATCATGGTGTGCTCCTCCGTTCCCGCCGAGGGCAAGTCGACCACCGCGTTGGCCCTTGCGCGGACCTATGCGGCGGCGGGCAAAAAGACGCTGTTGATCGACGCCGATCTGCGAAACCCGAGCCAGCACAGCTTTATTGGTTGCGAACCAAAACATGGGATCCTCGACTATCTCTTGGACGAGGTTGATGGTGATGAGGCGTTCTATGATGCCGATCCGAAGTCGTCACTGGGCGTGATGATGGGCCGTCGGAGGTCGATGGTCCCGACCGATGCACCGCTGCAATCCACCACCTTCCGCGACCTGATCTCCAATGCACGCGGGGCCTTGGACGTGATTATCATCGACACAGCGCCATTGGTCCCCGTGGTCGATGCCCGCTACATCGCGCCGCTGGCCGACTGTGCGGTCCTCTGCGTCCGCCACGGCATCACCAAACAATCCGAACTGCGAACCAGTTTCGACCAATTGACCGACTCATTGCGCAGCGATGCCGAAGTGGTCACGGTTCTCAACTGCTACGAGGGGCGCGACAAAACATACCGCTACGACGGCTATTACGGCTACGCAGGCAAATAGGTCACAGATTTCAGGGGGATACCCAGTGGAGGCGAGTAGGAGAATCGAACTCCTGTACACGGATTTGCAATCCGCTGCGTCACCACTCCGCCAACTCGCCGCCAGTGGTGTGGGTGGTCTATACAACTTCATTCGGGGGTGCAAGCATGTGCTTTCGTGGAATCTTTACCTTTCCGCCGTTGATCGTTCGGGGTAGATATGGCAAGACCCCAATTGGAACTGAACGAAAGAGTTTAGACCGTGGCAGATTATACCACCCGCCGGACCATGATGGTCGACACCCAAGTACGTCCCTCGGACGTGACAAAATTCCCGATCATCGACGCGATGCTATCGGTTCCACGTGAGGCATTCGTGCCCTCCACCATGCGTGAGGCTGCCTATATTGGCGAAAACCTCGATATTGGTGGCGGTCGTGTGCTCTTGGAGCCGCGCACATTGGCAAAGATGCTCGATGTTTTGGACATCAAACCGACCGAAGTGATCCTCGATATCGCGCCGGGTCTGGGCTACTCCACCGCTGTTCTCGCCCACATGGCCGAGTTCGTGATCGGCGTCGAAGACGACGAATCCCGCGCGGAAGAGGCTCAATCGATTCTCTCTGAGCAGGGCATTGATAACGCGGCGATCATCTCGGGCGCTTTAGCTGAGGGCGCTGCGAAGTCTGGTCCTTACGATGTCATCATCCTGCAAGGCGCTGTCGAAGTGCTGCCTGATTCTCTGCTCGCGCAGTTGAAAGACGGTGGTCGCATCGTATCTATCTTTGCAGAAGGCGATCTGGGCGTTGTCCGTATTGGTTACAAAATGGACCAACGGATTAACTGGCGTATGGCGTTTAACGCTGGCGCGCCTGTTTTGACTGGGTTCGCTAAGAAAGCAGAATTCGCCCTTTGACAATTTGCCGCGATTTCGGCGGTTGCGCGAAGAGGCCCAAAAGCATAAAGGAATTGTTATGTTTCGAAAAACTTTTGCCTCTGCGGCCGCCGTCGTCGCGCTGATTGTTACCTCTCCCGCTGCCTTTGCTGAAACGCTGGGTGGCGCGCTGGTTTCGGCGTATAATTCCAGTGGTCTATTGGACCAAAACCGCGCGGTCCTGCGTGCTGCCGACGAAGATGTCGCCTCTGCTATGGCCTCGCTGCGTCCTACATTGTCCTATAGCGCGAACGCGACGCATTCGCCGGACAATTCTGGTGCTGAGTATTGGACCGAAACCTACAGCCTGATTTCGCAACTGACCCTGTATCAAGGTGGCGCGAACAAGCTAGCACTCGATGCGAGCAAAGAACTCGTTCTGGGAGCGCGTGAAGACCTCGTTGCGGCAGAGCAAAACGTTCTGCTCTCTGCGATTTCCGCTTATCTGGGTGTGCGCACCGCGCAAGAATTCGTAAACCTGCGTCAATCGAACGTCCGTGTGCTGTCCGAAGAACTGCGTGCCGCGCAGGACCGTTTCAGCGTGGGTGAAGTGACCCGCACCGACGTGTCACTGGCCGAGGCGCAGCTTGCCTCTGCTCGCAGCCTTTTGGCCGTTGCGCAGGGTGATCTGATCCAAGCCCAAGAACAATACCGTGTCGCCGTCGGCACCGCACCTGTTTCGCTGCAAAGCGCGCCGCGTGCGGATGTTGGCATGACGCAAGATGCCGCAACCGAATACGCGCTGCGTGCGCACCCGTCGATCCTTTCGGTCCAGCACGCGATTGCGGCGGCTGAACTGGGTGTTCGCATCGCTCAAGCGTCGAACATGCCTTCCGTTGATCTGAGCGCGTCCTTTACTGAACGCCGCGTCGATGGTGGCAGCTTTAACGACAGCACCTCTTATGGCGTGTCGGTCTCTGGTCCGATCTACGCAGGTGGCGCGATCTCGAGCGCGGTCCGCAAGGCAAATGCGCAACGCGATCAGGCGCGTGCGGGTCTGCATCTGACAACGCTGAGTGTTGAGCAGGGCGTGACAAATGCGTTCTCGAACTACCGTGCGGCTGTGGCTGCGTCGGATGCCTATCGTCAGGGTGTTGCGGCAGCGCAGCTTGCCTTTGATGGTGTCCGCGAAGAGGCCGCCGCTGGGTCGCGCACAACGATTGACGTGCTGAACGCCGAACAATCCTTGCTCGATGCGCGGGCGAACTTGGTTCAGGCAAACGCCAATGTCGTTCTGGCCAGCTACAACATTCTCTACGCAACGGGTCTTTTGACGGCAGAGCATTTGAACCTGCCTGTGACCCAGTATGATGTTGAGGGCCATTACAACATGGTTGCAAACGCGCCCATCCGTTCCTCGGCCCAAGGCCGTGCGCTCGACCGCGTTTTGCAGGCGCTGGAATAATTTACCCAGCCAAGCGCGTCGTGTCGGTTGTCTGAGAGCGTAGCTTTCGTTACACTCACCGTTGAGTGAGCAGGAAAATCGTTATGTCTGACCAACGCGCAAATGTAGAGATCGAAGATGTCCTATCTTCTATCCGCCGTCTGGTGTCGGATAACGAGTGGTCGGCGCAGCCCGCTCCGCACTCCGTTCCCGAAGACGTGGCAGAGCCTGACCATTTCGATCCTCAGCCTGAAAAATTCGTTCTGACGCCTGCATTGCGCGTGGTCGAACCCGCGCCAGCGCCGGTCAAAGAGGCCCCGCAAGAGGGCTCTGCGATGACAGAACTGGAACAGATGATTGCTGAGTTGGAACAAGCCGTTACCAAATCAGAGCATCAGGATTGGGAACCCGAAGGCGATAATGTCGAAGATTTGATCGACACGCCCGAACCGTTCCCATCGCTGCGCAGCGCGACCATCGATGATGCCGATGTTCTGACCGCTGATTTGCAGGGTGAACCCGCCGTGCAAGACGACGATCAAGTCGTGGCGAGCGATGATCCCGATCTATCGGACCTCGATGGGCAGATCGACGAATACCTCGACGGTGGTGCCCTCATTGATGAGGACAAACTGCGCCAGATGGTGACCGAGATTGTGCGCTCTGAACTGCAGGGGGCTTTGGGCGAACGGATCACGCGCAATGTGCGCAAGCTGGTCCGTCGTGAGATTTATCGCGTCCTGTCGTCTCAGGAATTCGAATAAGTCACGGGCGCGGCCAGTTCGGCCACCATATCCACATCTAAATGCGTTTCCATGTGCTGGGCCAATGCGTCCAACGCGTCCTCAACACTTTGGTCATAGTGCGCCTCGGAACGGATACCAAAGCTGCGCATGTATTCGGCGCGGAAGCCGTCAGCGGCAAACAGCCCGTGGATATAGCAGCCTTGGACAAGGCCATTCTGGCTCTGCGCCCCTTCGCCGCGTCCATCCAGCGTCAGCCATGCGCGGTCGCGATCAGGGCCATCGGTTTCGCCGATGTGGATTTCGTAGCCAGTGACAGGCTCGCCGCTTTCGATATGGCGGGCGTTTGAGAGGGTGAGGCGCTTGTGCGGCTTCATCTCTGTGACCACATCCAGATGACCGAGGCCCGCAACGCGCGAGGGTACGCCTTCAATCCCGTCATCATCGCGAATTTCACGGCCAAGCATCTGATACCCGCCACAAATCCCCAGCACACGACCACCGCGGCGGATATGGGCTTGCAGGTCAATATCCCAGCCCTGGGCGCGGAAATGCGCAAGGTCAGCGATGGTCGATTTGCTGCCAGGGATTAGAATGAGGTCGGCATCGGCGGGCAGCGGGCGGCCAGCCTCAACGATCTCAACGGTCACGTTGGGTTCAGCGGACAGCGGGTCGAGGTCGTCGAAATTCGCGATCCGATTGAGTCGCGGCACGGCGATTTTGAACGCGCCACCGGGGCGACCCTTGAGGTCCATCACGTCCTCGGCAGGCAGACGCCACGCCTGATCGAACCACGGCAGGATACCCAGAGGGGCCCAGCCTGTGTGATCCACAATCGCTGTCATCCCTTCGGCAAAGAGGCTGGTGTCACCACGGAATTTGTTGATGCCAAAGCCTTTGATCCGATTGCGGTCGTCTTCGGGCAGGATGACATGGGTGCCGACGAGCTGCGCAATCACGCCGCCACGGTCGATGTCGCCAAAGAGTATAACGGGGACGCCAGCGGCCTCGGCAAAGCCCATGTTCGCGATGTCGCCGTCCCGCAGGTTCACTTCGGCGGGCGATCCAGCGCCTTCGATGATGATCAGGTCGTGGGCCTGCGCCAAACGGTGAAAGCTGTCGAGGACCGACACCATGAGCGTCGACTTCATCTTACCGTAGTCGCGCGCCTTGAGCGTGGTCAGCCGTTTGCCCTGCACGATCACCTGTGCGCCCACATCCGTTTCGGGTTTGAGCAAAACAGGGTTCATGTCCGTATGCGGGGCCAACCCACAAGCCAGCGCCTGAAGCGCCTGTGCGCGACCAATCTCTCCGCCGTCAGAGGTGACTGCGGCGTTGTTCGACATGTTCTGCGGTTTGAACGGCGCGACCGAGAGGCCACGTTTGCGAAAGGCGCGACATAGGCCAGCCACCACCATGGATTTCCCCACGTTGGAACCAGCACCCTGAATCATAATCGCCTTTGCCATGGCGCCTGTTCTACGGTGGGGCAGGGGTTCGCGAAAGCCCCGATGCGGCACGCGGACCCTTAAAAACGAAAACGCGGCCCGAGCAGAGGACCGCGTTTGCGTTTGGGTGGGCGAGAGGCCCGATACATGAAACCTTAGGCGGCTTCGTCTTGTGCAGCAGCGTTGCGGCGTTCGCTCTCTTCGCGCGACAGCGCAACAGAGGTACGGATACCTTTACCAACGAATTCCATCAGACCCTTCACAACACGTTCGTTCGGGTCGATGCCAGCGCAGGACAAAACTTCACGGCCATCACGCGACCGCGCCCAACGTGCGATCTGTTCCGGACCATTGCCGTACTTTTTGTCATCAGCAATCGCGTCATCCAACGCAGCGAGAACAACAGCAGCAAAGAGTTTGCGTGCACGGTTGCCCTGTTCGTTGTTGAAAGCGGTGCCATCTACGAAATCAGCCATTTCGCGTCCTTTGTTGTTTTTGCTCTTGTGGTTACGGCGTGCAGCGCAATATGCCTATTTTGATCCGATTCGGGGGTCTTGATTTGGAATGGCAGCTATGCACTCTCTGCATAGGTAAATCCACAGTTTTGGCATATCTAGCGCCTAAACGCCGGTTTGTTGTTCCGATATAGGGGCTCGCCGCTTTCCGGCAACCACCAGTCACATAATCGAGATAAATGTCCGATGCCCAAAATCAACGGTAACGAAATTAAACCAGGTAACATCCTTGAACACGAAGGCGGTCTGTGGGCTGCTGTTAAAGTGGGTCACGTGAAACCCGGTAAAGGCGGCGCATTTGCGCAGGTCGAAATGAAAAACATTCGTGATGGCCGCAAGCTGAACGAACGTTTCCGGTCCGAAGACAAGGTAGAGCGCGTGCGCCTCGACCAGAAGGACCAGCAGTTCCTTTATGAAACCGACGGTCGTCTGGTGTTCATGGACACTGAAACCTTTGAACAGGTCGAGATCGACTCGGAACTGTTGGGCGAACGTCGTCCGTTCCTGCAGGACGGCATGACGGCAACCGTCGAATACTATGGCGAAGAAGCTCTCGGCGTTTCGATCCCGCAGAAAGTCACCTGCAAGATCGTTGAGACTGAGCCGGTTGTTAAAGGCCAGACCGCTGCGAACTCTTACAAGCCAGCGATCCTCGACAACGGTGTGCGCATCATGGTTCCGCCGTTCATCGCGACCGACGAGATGATCATCGTGAACACAGACTCGATGGAATATTCCGAACGCGCCTAATCGGTTCGTTTTGGTGATTTGAACGAAGGGCGCGGGAAAAATCTCGCGCCCTTTGTCTTTGCTTGCATGGTGTGGGGCAGGGCGGTTAACCATGTTGTCACCATGACAAACGCCCCCCGATTTACCCCGCTCATCGCATCGCTTCCTGCCACTGTGCCCTTTGTCGGGGCCGAAGTGATGGAGCGTGCCAGTGGCCGTCCCTTTGCCGCGCGTATTGGCGCGAACGAAAACGTCTTTGGCCCGTCGCCCAAAGCCATCGCCGCCGTGCAAGCCGCCGCGTCCGAGGCCTGGAAATACGGTGATTCCGAAAGCTACGACCTAAAGGCCGCGATTGCCGCGCATCACGGCACGACCGTGGACCACATCGCGATTGGCGAAGGTATTGACGGGCTCTTGGGCATGTTGGTGCGGTTGATGGTAGCCGATGGGGACGCGGTTGTGACCTCGGACGGGGCATATCCAACGTTCAACTATCACGTCGCGGGCTACGGTGGCGTGCTGCACAAGGTCCCGTTCAAGGGCGACCACGAGGACCCCGATGCCCTCATCGCGAAGGCCGCAGAGGTTGGCGCAAAGCTGATCTATATCGCGAACCCTGATAACCCGATGGGCACCCATCACCGTGGTGAGGTGATCGCCAGCATGGTGGATCGCCTGCCCGAAGGGGCGCTGCTGATCGTGGACGAGGCCTATATCGACTTTGCGCCCGAAGGCACGGCCTTGGACCTGCCCGTTGATCCTCGTTTCATTCGGATGCGCACCTTTTCAAAGGCGTTCGCCTTGGCCGGTCTGCGGGTTGGCTATGCGGTTGGCGGCAAAGAACTGATCGCGGGCTTTGACCGCGTGCGGAACCATTTCGGGATGGGGAATGTGGCCCAAGCGGGCGCCTTGGCCGCGTTTCAGGATCGCGAATGGTTGGGCCATGTGGTCGGGCAGGTGGCGAACGCCCGTGATCGGATCGCTGCGATTGCCGCCGACAATGGGCTGACCTCTGTGCCATCGGCCACCAATTTCGTTTGCGTGGATTGCGGGCAGGACGGTGCCTTTGCCCGAACCGTTCTGAACGGTCTGTTGCGCCGTGGGCTGTTTGTGCGGATGCCGTTTGTCGCGCCGCAGGATCGCTGCATTCGGATCAGCTGCGGCACGGAGAGTGACCTCGACCTTTTGGCCGCGGCCCTGCCTGATGCCTTGGCCGATGCGCGGGGTTAAACCCCCGCGACCACCGAAGTTGCTGCCGAAAGCGCGCCGTCCCCATGTGGGATTTGCAGCGCTTTAAGGCCCGCATCAATCACCGACAGCGTGCCCAGCACCATATGCGCGTTCACGTGACCCATGTGACCGATACGGAACCAAGCCGAGGTTGGTTCACGACCAAGTCCAATGCCCAGCGTCACGCCCGCATGTTCTTCGCACCAGTGGCGCAGACGGTCGGCGTCATTGCCACCGAGGTAGATCGACGTCACCGAATGGCCGCGCCCCGCAGGGTCCGCCATGTTGAGCCGCATTTCACCGCCCTGACCCCATGCCTCGACCGCAGCCCAAACCGCGCGGGCGAGCGTTTCGTGACGCGCCCAGACCTGTTCGATGCCTTCTTCGTTGATCAGGTCCAAGGCCGCACGCAGCCCAAAGAGGTGATGCGTCGGCGGGGTGCCTGCAAAGTGTTGATAGAACATCTCTGGCGAAACGCGCGGTTTCCAGTCCCAATACCGCGTTGCCAGATCAGCGCTTTCACGGGCCGCAGCCGCACGTTCGTTGAACCAGACAAAGCCTAGTCCCGCAGGGGTCATCAGACCCTTTTGGCTCGCCGCGATTGTGACATCGGCGCCCCATGCGTCCATTTCAAACCGATCACAACCCATCGACGCGATGCAATCCGCCATCAAAACAGCAGGGTGCCCCGCGGCGTCCATCGCCTGACGCACGCCCGCAATGTCGTTCTTGATCGAGGTGGAGGTATCCACATGCACTGCCAGAACGGCCTTAATGCTGTGGTCTGTATCGGCCTTCAGGCGGGTTTCGACTTGGTTCAGGTCAATAGAGGCCTGCTGGCCAAAATCCATCACCTCAAGGTCGAGGTGCAGACCCCGCGCCATTTCGGCCCAGCCATGCCCAAACCGCCCCGTGACCAGAACAAGGATTTTATCGCCCCGTGACAGGACGTTCGACAGTGCTGCTTCCCATACGCCGTGACCGTTGGCGATGTAGATCGCCACATGGCACGTGGTGCGGGCAACCGATTTCAGGTCAGGGATAATGGTGGCCGTCATATCGACCAATTCGCCCTGATAGATATTGGGCGAAGGCCGCATCATCGCTTGCACCACACGATCCGGCAGTACCGAAGGTCCAGGGATGGCAAGGTAAGGGCGGCCGTTGGAAAGAGACATTCTGATCACCTATTCAAAAATCACCGTGACACTAACGCGGCTTCCCGCCGCGTCAATCGGCGAAGTCTTTCCATACGAACGGTTTATCGGTATCCCCAAGACAAGAGACCGAAAGGGATAACAGTGTCAGACACGAAACTACCCGTTGGCAGCCTTCTGCGCTGGTTCTGGGCAAACTACCTCCGCCGTCAATCGGGGAGCCTGCTAGGGGCTGCGCTGTTGATGGTGATCGAAGGCTCGATGGTCGGCGTGTTGTCTCTGGTTATGAAACCGATGTTCGACAACGTGCTGGTGGCAGGTGAATCCTCTGCGCTGTGGTCGGTCGGCATCGCGATTTTCGTGATCTTTACCGTGCGGGCCGTGACCTCGGTCGGGCAGAAGGTCGTGATGAAATCGGTGATCGAAAAGATTTCGGGCTGGATGCGTGGCGATCTGCTGGCGCATCTGATGCGGCTCGATATGTCGTTTCACCAGTCGAACCCTCCGGGCAGTTTGATCGAACGGGTTCAGGGCGATGTGGCCAATATTGGCACCGTCTGGACGAACATCATCACCAACGTGGTGCGGGATGGCGTGTCGGTGATCTGGCTCTTTGGGGTGGCGCTGTCGCTCGATTGGAAATGGACGCTGGCGGCGCTGATCGGTCTGCCTGTTCTGGTTCTGCCGTCGCTCGCCGTCCAAGGCTATATTCGCCGCAAGACCCAAGCCGCACGGGAACTGGCGACCAAGATGTCGACCCAGCTCGACGAGGTGTTCCACGGCATCAACCCGATCAAGCTCAACACCCTCGAAGACTACCAGCAGGGCCGCTACATCAAACTGACCAAAGGCCGTGTGCGGGCCGAGGTGAAGGCGACATTCGGCATGGCTATGATCCCCGGTATCATCGATCTGATGACGGGCGTCGGGTTCTTTGTGGTGCTGATGTATGGCGGCTCGCAGATCATCGCAGGCGACAAAACCGTGGGCGAGTTCATGGCGTTTTTCACCGCGATGGCGCTGGTCTTTGATCCGCTGCGCCGTTTGGGGCAACTGTCGGGAGCGGCGCAATCCGCTGCCGTCAGCGCCAACCGTGTCCGCGAAATTATGAACATCACGCCAGCAATTTCCTCGCCTGCGACCGTTGCTGCGGCGCCAGTGGGTGCCCCTGAAATTCGTTTGAACGATGTGCACCTCGCCTATGGTGATCTGCCCGTACTTCAGGGCGCAACCTTTACCGCTGCGGCGGGTAAAACGACGGCTCTGGTCGGGTCGTCTGGTGCGGGTAAATCGACGGTCTTTAACGTGCTGACCCGACTGGTTGATCCAGCCTCGGGCCTTGTCACGATTGGTGGGGTTGATAACCGCGCGATGGGGCTGGCTGATCTGCGGGGGCTCTTCTCAGTCGTCAGTCAGGACGCTGCGCTGTTTGATGAAACCCTGCGCGATAACATCCTTTTGGGCCGCGATCTGGACGAGGCGAGCATTGAGCGCGCGCTGACCGCCGCCCATGTGTCGGACTTCTTACCGCGTTTGTCGGACGGGCTGAACAGCCCTGCGGGGCCGCGCGGGTCAAACCTGTCGGGCGGGCAACGTCAACGGGTCGCGATTGCGCGGGCGCTGGTGCGGAACACGCCGATCCTCTTGTTGGACGAGGCGACCTCGGCGCTCGATACCAAAAGCGAACAGATCGTTCAAAGCGCGCTAGAGACCCTGTCCGAAGGCCGCACCACGCTGGTCATCGCGCACCGTCTGTCTACCGTCCGCAATGCTGACAGCATCGTGGTGATGGACCGTGGTCGCGTGATGGACCAAGGCACGCATGACGAATTGCTGGCGCGTGGCGGAATTTACGCCGATCTCTATCGTCTACAGTTCAAAACCGAAGACTGAGCCCTATATCCACCCCTAGCGACTTAGGGAAAACCGATGACCGACAGAACCATTCTGGCCGTGACTGGCAGCGACCGTGTGAAATTCCTGCATGGGCTGACGACAAATGACCTCCGCACCCCGATCGAGGGGATTGCCTATGCTGCGCTTCTGACGCCGCAGGGGAAATATCTGGCGGATTTCTTTATGGTCGGGCAAGCGGATCGCATCCTGATCGATGTGGCGACGCCTCTCGCGGCTGGGCTGATGCAACGTCTGACGATGTATCGTCTGCGAGCCGATGTGCAGATTGCAGCGACCGACCTGCAAGTCAAACGCGGCACGGGCGATGCGCCAGAGGGGTCACTGACCGACCCGCGTGATGCGGCGCTGGGCTGGCGGCTCTATGGGGCTGAGGGGGGCGATGATGGCACCGATTGGGCCGCGCTGCGGATAGAACATCTGATCCCTGAGACGGGCGTGGAGCTTGGCCCCGATAGCTACATCCTCGAGCAGGGCTTTGACCGTCTGCACGGCGTCGATTTCAAGAAAGGCTGCTATGTCGGCCAAGAGGTCACCGCACGTATGAAGCACAAGACCGAGTTGAAAAAGGGCCTTGTGCGGGTACTGGTCGATGGTGCGGCAGAGGCGGGCACGCCGATCATGGCGGGCGACAAAGTGGCGGGCGTGTTGCACACCGTGTCGGGCGGCAAAGGGATCGCCTATCTTCGCTTCGACCGCGCCGACGGCGAAATGACTGCCGGCGAGGCCAAGGTTACGCGCGCTTAACCCTCTTGGGCTGCGCGGTTACGCAGCACGTATTTCTGCACCTTACCTGTTGAGGTCTTTGGCAACGGCCCAAAGATCAGCGTTTTGGGCGCCTTAAAGTGTGCCATGTTTTCACGGCAGAAGGCGATCAGTTCTTCGGCGGTGACCGTCGCACCGGCCCGCAGGTCAACAAAGGCACAGGGCGTTTCGCCCCATTTCTCGTCAGGTTTTGCCACCACTGCGGCCTCGGACACGGCGGGGTGACGGTAGAGAACATCTTCGATCTCGATCGAAGAGATATTCTCGCCGCCCGAAATAATGATGTCCTTTGAACGGTCCTTGATCTCTAGGTAGCCATCGGGGTGCATCACGGCCAAATCGCCTGTTGCGAACCAGCCACCACGAAATGCCTCGGCGGTTGCGGTCGGGTTCTTGAGATAGCCTTTCATCACGATATTGCCGCGCATGAAGATCTCACCGATGGTTTTACCGTCTTTGGGTGTAGGCTCCATCGTTTCTGCATCGGCCACCATCAAACCGTCGAGCACGTGATACCGCACGCCCTGACGCGATTTCAGTTTCGCCTGATCGTTCGGCGTTTCCTCGTTCCATTCCTCTTTCCACGCGCACGATACAGACGGGCCGTAGCATTCGGTCAGGCCGTAAGCATGGGTGACCTGCACGCCCATCGCTTCCATTTTTGCGATGACAGATGCGGGGGGCGGGGCGGCTGCGGTCATGACTTTGACCTCGTGGGTAAAGTCTTTCAGCTCGTCTGGGGCGCTCGCCAACATATTCAGAACGATAGGTGCGCCGCAGAAGTGGGTGACCTTTTCGTCGCGGATCAGCTGGAAGATCGGTTCGACACGCACAGCCCGCAGACAGACGCAGACGCCCGCCATCGCGGCGATGGTCCACGGGAAACACCAGCCGTTGCAGTGGAACATCGGCAGCGTCCAGAGGTAGCGCGAATGGTTCGGCATCCCCCATGTCAGGATATTGCCCATCGCGTTCAGTGCGGCACCACGGTGGTGATAAACCACGCCCTTGGGGTTGCCCGTCGTGCCCGAGGTGTAGTTTAGCGAAATCGCATCCCATTCGTCGGCAGGCATCTGCCAGTCAAAATCCTCATCGCCTTCGGCCAGAAGGTCGTCGTAGGTCATACTGCCGATCTTGTGGACCGGGCCGTCATACATCGCGTCCTCGAGGTCGATGACCAGCATATCGCGGCCACTGATCTTGATCGCGCGATCGACGACTTCTGCGAATTCTGGGTCGACCATGACGACCTTGGATTCCGCGTGCGACAGGATAAAGCCGATGGTTTCCGCCTCAAGCCGCGTGTTGATTGTGTTCAGAACAGCGCCCGACATCGGCACGGCAAAGTGGGATTCGAACATCTCTGGTGTGTTTGCCGCGATGATCGACACGGTGTCGCCCTTGCCAATGCCGCGTTTGTTCAATGCCGATCCGATGCGGCACATGCGGGCATAGGTTTCGCGCCATGTCAGGCGGCGGTCACCATGCACCACGGCCAGATAATCGGGATACACCGATACGGTGCGGGCAATGAACGACAGCGGAGTCAGCGCTGCGTGGTTGGCTGCATTGCGGTCCAGGCCCGCGTCATAAATGGACGGAATGGCGGTCATAACTCTCTCCCCTACGTGCCCGATCTCTCCTTGATCGGGGCCGCGAACTGGCGGCGTTTGGCAGAGTTTAGGGTGAATTTTCGCACCGCGTCCACGGGGTTATGCGCGGGCAGACCGTTTGTCGCGGCGTCAAAACGAGAACCGCATAGAAAAAGGGCGGCCCGATGGACCGCCCCTTCTTTACCATTGATCAACCCGATCAGCCGATTTCGGCCAAACGTGCCAGCGCGGCCTTCAATTGGGCCTCTTCTTCTTCGCGCAGGGCGAGGTTGGCGCGGGTTTCTTCGATCACCTCTTCTGGGGCGCTTTCTGCAAATTTCGGGTTGTTCAGGCGGCCACGCAGACCCCCGAGTTCCTTTTGCAACTTGCCCAAGACCTTTTCCACGCGGGCCTTTTCAGCGGCCACGTCGATGATGTCCGCCAGAGGCAGCGCAAAGGTCGCGCCCTTGGTGGTGATGGTGATCGACCCTTTGGGGGCTTCGGCGGATTCGGTGATGTCACCGATGCGGGCCAGACGTGTGATGAGCGTCTGGTTGTTCGCCAGAGCAGCCTTAGCGCCCGCGTCTGCCTCTTGCATGACCACGGGGACATACAGACCCACAGGCACGTTCATCTGTGCACGAGCCGAGCGGATGCCTTCGATCAACGAGATCGCCCAGTTCAGTTCGGCGTCTGCCGCATCGTCCACCAGATCGGCGGCGGTGTAGATCGGCCAGTCGGCGTGGACGAGCATTTTCGAACGGTTGTCGGCCAGCGTGCCCCAGAGCTCTTCGGTGATGAAGGGCATGAAGGGGTGCAGGAGGATCAGACACTGGTCGATGACCCAGCCCATGACCTTTTGCGTCTCGGCTTTGACCGCGTCGTCGCCATCCATGATCAGCGGCTTCGAGAATTCGACATACCAGTCGCAGACCTTGCCCCAGACAAAGCCGTAGAGCGCGTTTGCTGCATCGTTAAAGCGATATGCTTCAATCGCGGCGTCGACCTCTTCGCGGACGCGAGCGGTTTCACCGATGATCCATTTGTTCACGGTCGCCGTTGCGGTCGGGATTTCAGTCGCGCCATGCACCGCACCGTTCATTTCTGCAAAACGGGACGCGTTCCACAGTTTGGTGCCAAAGTTGCGGTAGCCTTTGATGCGGTCCTCGGACAGTTTCAGAACGCCGCCAATCGCTGCCATCGACGCATTGGTGAACCGCAGCGCGTCTGCGCCGTATTCATCAATGATCACCAGCGGGTCGATCACGTTGCCTGTGGTTTTCGACATCTTCTTGCCCTTCTCGTCGCGGACGAGCTGGTGCAGGTAGACGGTGTGGAACGGGATTTCGTCAACAACAGCGAGCTGCATCATGATCATGCGGGCAACCCAGAAGAACAGGATGTCCTGACCCGTCACCAACACATCGGTCGAGAAGTATTTCGAGGTGCTTTCATCCCAGTTCGGCCAGCCCAGCGTGCCAATCGGCCACAGACCCGACGAGAACCACGTGTCGAGAACGTCCGGGTCACGGGTGAGCGATTTGCCACCCGATTGCGCAACGGCCTCTGCCTCTGTCGGGGCGCAATAGGCGTTGCCTTCTGCGTCATACCACACAGGGATCTGGTGGCCCCACCACAGTTGGCGCGAGATACACCACGGTTCGATGTTTTCGAGCCAGTGGTAATAGGTCTTTTCACCCGACTCTGGCATGATCTTGATGTCGCCATTGCGGACGGCATCCAGTGCAGGGCCAACGATTTTCGAGGTTTCAACGAACCATTGGTCGGTCAGCATCGGCTCGATGACAACTTTCGAACGGTCGCCGAACGGCTGCATGATCGGCTTTGCTTCGACCAATGGAACCAGCGCATCTGCGCCCTCTGCATCTGCCTTTAGCGCGGCCTTGCCCAGACGCGGGTCCGTCGCGACGGTCATCACGGCGAGCCCCTCTGCGGTGATCGCAGCAACGACCTTTTCGCGCGCCTCAAAACGGTCGAGGCCACGGTATTCTTCGGGCACGAGGTTGATCGCGTCGATTTCCTGAACGGTAAATGCTTTGCCCGCTGCGTATTCAGCGGCTTTCGCGGCTTCCTCGGCGTAAGGCGCACCATCGGCACGCATCGCGCCACGGGTGTCCATCAGACGGTATTGCGGGATGTTGCCGCGCTTTGCGACCTCGTGGTCGTTAAAGTCGTGTGCGCCTGTGATTTTCACCGCACCTGAGCCAAACGCCATATCGGGGTATTCGTCGGTGATGATCGGGATCAGGCGGCGCTGTTCTTTCGGACCAACAGGGATTTCGCAGAGCTTGCCGACGATCGGCGCATAGCGTTCGTCATCAGGGTGCACGGCAACAGCGCCGTCACCCAGCATGGTTTCAGGGCGGGTCGTCGCGATAGAGATGTAATCGCGTTCCTCGCTAAAGGTGACATTCCCGTCCTCGTCTTTTTCGACGTAGGTGTAGGTCTCGCCACCCGCCAGCGGGTATTTGAAGTGCCACATGTGGCCGTCGGTTTCGATGTTCTCAACCTCGAGGTCGGAAATCGCGGTCTCAAAATGCGGGTCCCAGTTCACCAGACGCTTGCCGCGGTAGATGAAGCCCTTATTGTACATTTCGACAAAGACTTTGATCACGGCGTCGTGGAAGTTGCCTTCTTCGCCAGCAGGGGCGTTCGGAGCACCCGACATGGTGAACGCGTTGCGCGACCAGTCGCAGGACGAACCTAGACGTTTCAGCTGGCTGATGATCGTGTTGCCGTATTGGCCTTTCCATTCCCAAACCTTGTCGAGGAATGCCTCACGGCCCAGATCACGACGACCCGGTTGACCCGTTGCAGCGAGCATCTTTTCGACCTGAAGCTGGGTCGCGATCCCTGCGTGGTCCTGACCCGGCTGCCAGAGCGTGTCAAAGCCGCGCATACGGTGCCAACGGATCAGAATATCCTGAAGCGTGTTGTTGAACGCATGGCCCACGTGCAGTGCGCCCGTCACGTTCGGCGGCGGGATCATGATGGTAAAGGTTTCGTCGCGCGATTTGTTCGCGCCAGCCGCAAATGCGCCTGCGTCTTCCCACTTTTTGTAAATGCGGGCCTCGGCTTCGGCCGCGTCAAAGGTCTTTTCCATCGCCATCTTTATGATCCCTTCTGGTCTTGCCCTGTGGATTAGCCAAAAGGGGCCGAAAGGGAAAGGGCGAAGGGCGTTAAACTGCGCGGTTGATGCGGGTTGAGAGGTGGATAAGGCTCTCCATTGCCTGAACGCCGTCAATCTCTCCGATTTTGTCGAGCGTTTGATCTAGTTCGAGCGTCGATCCCGTGCGCAATTGGGCGCAGAGGTCGAACCGACCAGAGGTCGTATGCACCACCTCGACCGAGGACATCCGTTTCAGCTGCACCAACACCGCCGCCTGTGCAGAAGGGCGGATATGGATCAGCACGGTCGCGCGAATGGTGCTGCGTTGCACCTGATCCGAGAGCCGCAAGCTGTAGCCCGCAATCACGCCCGTTCGTTCCAGCCGATCAATGCGGGCCTGAACGGTCGTGCGTGCCAGTCCGAGCGTCTGCGCGATCTTAGCGACGGGCAAGCGGGCGTTTCGGGTGAGTTCCGCGATCACGGCGCGGTCTGTGCTGTCCAATTCTGTCATATCGTCGATGATACTGGCATTTTGCCGAAAAGCAGAGTCATTTTGTTCAATCTGCCACGACACATCGTCTGAATTTTCGCGAACACTAAAGGAAAGCGAACAGGAGAGGCAGATGTATCAACAGCCCGTAGAGGCCCAAACCATTGCGGATGTGCTCTCGGCACGGTCCGACACCACGCCTGTGCATTTCTTTGCGCCCGACCGTCTGGATGCTCGGCTGGCCGAATTTCGGCGCGGGTTTCCGGGACTTGTGACCTATGCGGTTAAGGCAAACCCGACCGAAGACGTGCTGCGGCGTCTGTGTGCTGGGGGCTTGGACGGATTCGATGTGGCCTCACCTGATGAAATCGCGCTGATCCGTCGGATCTGCCCTGATGCGCCCATGCACTACAACAACCCCGTTCGTAGCAAGGCCGAAATCGCCGCAGGCATCGTGGCGGGTGTTGTGTCGTGGTCGGTCGATGCGCTGTCAGAATATGACAAGCTGGTCGCTGCAGGTGTGTCGTCCAGCGCCGAAGTCGCCGTGCGGTTCAAACTCCCTGTCGCGGGTGCAGCCTATGATTTCGGCGCGAAATTCGGCGCAGAGGTCGATCACGCAGTCGATCTTTTGCGCTACGTCGCGACATCGGGTCGGCCATTGGCACTGACCTTCCACGTCGGCACGCAATGCACGGACCCAGCGGCCTATGTGACCTACATTCACGCGGCGGCACAAATTGCAGAGCGGGCGGGCGTGACGCTGGACCGCCTGAACGTCGGCGGCGGGTTTCCTGCGTCGCGCGATGGATCGCCGAAACCGCTAGAGCCGTTCTTTACCGCGATCCGCGAGGCGATGTCGGCTTTTGCCGTGCGCCCGACCTTGATCTGCGAACCGGGGCGGGGCCTCGTGGCGGATAGTTTCGCCTATGCGGTGCAGGTGAAGTCCATTCGTGGGCAGAGCGTTTATCTCACCGATGGGATTTACGGTGGCCTGTCTGAAATGGTGTCGATGCCCGCGCCTGCCTTGGCCGTGATGAGCGCTGAGGGTGATTGGCGTGATACCGCGCAGCAGGGCGTGCGGGCCTTTGGGCCGACCTGCGATAGCCTCGACCAATTGCGCGATCCTCTGGCTTTGCCCGAGGGTCTGGCCGAGGGCGATTGGATCGTGTTTCGGTCGATGGGCGCCTATGTCACGGGCGTCACCACGCGGTTCAACGGCTACGGCCTGTCCGATCCCATTACGGTAAAGGATTTGTGCGCGCCCTATCACTAGGCTGGACACTGTTGGGTTGTGCGTTAGGCTGAGGCGTAACGGCATAACCTGTTCACCAAAGGGGACAAAGTGGCCATTCGTGATTGGGTTTTAGGTCTCCTTAACCGTCGTCCGCGCAGCGAAGAGGGCGGTGGGCGCAAGCGTGGACACGCGACCCATGTGGTGATCCTCGACGGCACGATGTCGAGCTTGGCCGAGGGGTTTGAAACAAACGCCGGTCTGACGTTCAAACTGCTCCGCGAGGCGGGGCATAAGGCCAATTTGACCGTCTATTACGAGGCGGGGATTCAGTGGCGTGATTGGACGGAAACCTTTGGCGTTATTGCAGGGCGCGGGATTAATAGGCAGATCGAACGGGCCTACGGGGTCTTATGTTCGCGCTGGCACCCTGGGGATCGGATTATCCTGATCGGTTATTCACGCGGGGCCTTTGCCGTACGGTCGCTTGCGGGCGTGATCCAGCGGGTCGGCATCGTTAAACACCACGAGGCAACCGAACGGCATGTGAAACTGGCCTACCGCTATTACACCCACGCTGGGCGCAGTCCCTTTGCTCGCCGGTTCAAGGAACTCTACTGTGATCGCTCTGCCGATGTGGCGGCGATCGGCGTGTGGGATACGGTGAAATCACTGGGGCTTCGCCTGCCGATCCTGTGGAAGTTTGAGGAAAAGCGGCACAGTTTCCATTCGGACGGGTTGGAGCCTTGTGTTCGCTCTGCCTTTCATGCGCTGGCCTTGGATGAAACCCGCGATGCGTTCTTGCCAGAGATATGGGCGCCGCAAAACCGTTGGAACGGGCAGATCGAACAAGTTTGGTTCAAGGGCACCCATGGCGATGTTGGTGGACAATTGGGTGGGCGCATGGATGTGCGGCCCCTGTCGAATATCCCGCTCGTTTGGTTGCTGGATCGGCTCGAAGGGCAGGGGCTGCCCTTGCCCGACGGCTGGCGGGATCGGTTCCCCTGCGATGTGACCGCGCCATCCGTTGGCACATGGGCGCAATGGGGTAAACTGTTTTGGTCGCGTCACCGCCGCAAGGTTGGGCGTGATCCGTCCGAACGGTTGCATGACACCGTCGCGGATCGTGGGCTGGAAATGAAAAAGCCCGCTCCGAAACAGAGCGGGCCCGAGGCCTGATGGATGGGATCAGGCCACGTTTTCGAGTTTGACCTGAGGGGTCACACCCAAAGCATGGCAAACGTCGCGGGTCAGGTCCGGTTTGTTCAGCGTGTAGAAGTGCAGGTCGTTCACGCCGCCACGGATCAGGTCGTCGCATAGTTCAGTTGCCAGAGCGGTCGCCAAGAGGTCGGTCGAACCAGTTTTGGCCGCGTTGTCAAAAGCGTCCGCAACGATCTGTGGGATCGAGGTGCCGCACATTTGGGCGAACTTGCGCGCGCCGTTCCAGTTCTCAATCGGCAGGATGCCCGGAATGATCGGCGCGTCGATGCCCGCTTTTTCGCAAGCGTCACGGAAGCGGAAGAACGTCTCTGCCTCAAAGAAGAACTGAGTGATCGCGCTGGTGGCACCCGCATCAATCTTGCGCTTCAGCCATTCGATGTCCGCGGCCGCATCGCCTGATTCTGGGTGCTTTTCAGGGTAGGCGCCAACGCGGATTTTGAATTTGCCCGTGTCAGCCAGTGCTTCGATCAGTTCGATGGACGACTGGAAACCATCTGCGGTCGGGCGGAATTTCTCTGCGCCTTTGGGGGCATCGCCGCGCAGGGCGACGATTTCGGTCACGCCGACTTCGGCATAGGCATTCGCGATTTCGAGCGTTTCAGCGCGGGTTGCCTCAACACAGGTGAGGTGCGCTGCCACGGTCAGACCGATGTTTTTGTGAATGGCACCAACGGCTTCGTGGGTGAGCTGGCGTGTAGTGCCGCCTGCACCGTAGGTCACCGACACAAAGGTCGGGTTCATCGGAGCAAGGGTCGTCGCGCAGTTCCAGAGCCGGAACGACTGGTCCAGCGATTTGGGTGGAAAGAATTCGAACGAGACATTGGGGCGCGACATGATTCACCTATTTGTTGATGCCCCCTTGTCGCAAAATAAATGATGTGAGACAAATTCATAACTTTCACGACGATCATGAGGTTCGTTCATGATGCACATTGAGATACGGCATCTTCGCACGATTAAGGCGATCCATGACACGGGCGGGCTGGCCCGTGCGGCGGATTTGTTGAACATCACGCAATCGGCCCTGAGCCATCAAATCAAAGGGATCGAAGATCAGGCCGGCGTCGAACTCTTCGTGCGTCGGGCGAAACCTCTGCGTTTGTCGGCATCGGGGTTGCGTCTCTTGGCAGCGGCGGAACAGATTTTGCCGATCCTCGCCGATCTGGAAGTCGAGTTTGAAGGCCTGCAAGACGGCCGCGCAGGCAGGCTGCATATCGCGCTGGAGTGTCATGCTTGTTTCGAATGGCTGCTGCCTGTGTTGGAACAGTTCCGCAAGGTCTGGCCCGATGTGGACGTCGATATCCGATCGAGCCTCTCGTTTGATGCGATGAGCGCGCTGCGTCGCGAAGAGGTTGATTTGGTGGTGTCCTCGGACCCTGAGGATCAGTCGGAAGTCGATTTTAACCCGCTGTTTGACTACGATCCTGTGTTTGTTGCCTCGTCCCATCATCCCCTTGCGCAAAAGGCAGTGATCGAGGCGCAGGATTTCGAAGGGCAGACCTTGATCACCTATCCCGTCGATCGGCCGCGGTTGGACATCTTTAAGATGCTGTTGTCGCCCGCACGTGTCGAACCAGCGGCGGTGCGGCAGGTCGAATTGACGGCGGTGATCCTGATGCTCGTGGCGTCAAACCGTGGGGTGTCGGTGCTGCCAGACTGGGTCGTGCGTCAGGTGCGGCAATCGTCAGATTACGTCACGCGGCCGTTGGGCAAGGACGGTCAGGTCGGGATGACGCGGCGGATGTTTGCGGCGACCCGCGAGTCCGAGAACACGCGGCCCTACCTTGCGCATTTTATTCGGCTGGCTCGGCAAGAGGCGGTGAAACTTCAACGGGGCTAAGGTCGCGGCTGGACTCGGCAAAGAGGCGGATGCGGGTTTCATCAATCGGCATCGCCTTGCCAAAGAGATAGCCCTGACCGAGGCGGCACCCGAGGCGGCGGAGGTGATCGACTTGGGCTTCGGTTTCGACGCCTTCCGCGATGACAGAGACGCCCAAACCGTCAGCGATTTCCAAAAAGCCACGGATCAGCACTTCGGCGGTGGGATCGCGGCCAAGGTCGGCGACGAAACTCATGTCGATCTTTAGCTCATCGAATTCAAGTTGGCGCAGGTGCTGGAACGACGCAAAGCCAGTGCCGAAATCGTCGAGCGACACGCGCAGTCCTTCGGATCGGAAATGGGCGATGCTGGCCTGAATGGTGTCGGCAGAGCGGGCGATGAACACGTCCTCTGTGATTTCGAGCGTGATATGGCGGCGGGCGTTCGGATGGCGGCTGAGCAGGTCGTCGAGGTCGGCGCGGCCAGATTGCGTGGCGAGTGCGACCTCGGGGACGTTGATCGACACTTCGCCTGGGTCGAGGCCTTCGGCCAAAAGCTGTTCGATGTCGTGGAGCACGCAGCCCGCCATATGCGACAGGAAATCACCGTGCAGGCCAAGTTCGTTGATCTGCGGGATAAAGAGGTTCGGGGGCAGGGGACCTTTGGTCGGGTGAATCCAGCGGGCGAGCGCCTCAAACCCGATACTGCGGCCCGTGGCGAGGTCGACCTTGGGCTGGTAATACGGGCGAATTTCGCGGTTATGCATCGCGGCGAGGATTTCGCGGCGGTCCTCAAGCGACAGGCGACGTTCGAAATCATCGGCACGGTAGATCGCGGCTGAGATGCCAGAGCTGTTTTTCGCACGATACATGGCCTGATCGGCAGCACCACATAGCCCTTCGACCGTAGTGCCCGCGTGCCGTGTGAGGCCGATGCCGACCGAGGCCGAGATATGGAGTTCCTTTTCGTGCCATTCCACGGGCGCTTGGATCGCGCGGGCAATATAGTCGGCCAGTCGCAGCGCGGCTTTTTCCGATGTGATCGTTCGAAATGCGATGGCAAACTCGTCGCCGCCCAGTCGGGCCACGATGCCCGTGTCACCCACCAGTTTGGACAGGCGGCTCGCCACGGCCTGAAGCACCTGATCGCCCGCTTCGTGGCTGTAGGTGTCGTTGATTGGTTTGAACCCGTCGAGGTCGATGAGGAACACGCCCAATTCGCTGCCCAAACGACGCTGAGCAATGAGGTGTTCAAGTTCTTCATCAAACGCTCGACGGTTCAATAGGCCAGTGAGTGGGTCATGGCGGGATAGATGTTCGAGGGCACGCAAGCGGGCGTTTGCCTCTTCGCGGGCGGCGTTGAGGGCGCGCTGGGTGTCCTTTTGTTTGTGCAGGGTTTCGAACGTGTTGAAAATATAGACGACCATCATGCCCGTGGTGATGATCCATTCCCCCTCGCTCGACGGGAGGAACGCGTTTTCGCTGGCGAGCCAGAACACCGCGAAGGCCGAGCCAAAAGAGGGTGCCATCAGGCTCCAGTTATAGAACGGGAGGGCGGCGAAGGTGTTGGTGATGTGAACAAAGACCCCAAAGAGCCACAAGAACCCCGCAAGGAGCATGGCGGACGACGGCTCTGCCGCCAGAAGGAACGCGGGCGCGAGGTAAAAGAGGACTGAGCTACAGTTCACCAGCCAGACGGTGAACACATAGGTGGCGGTGATATCCTCGTCCCTTTCGGGCAATTTCTGGGCAAGCCAATGTGCGGCGACCTCGTAGGCGACGAGAATGCCAGACATGATCACGGCTAGGGTGCCGTAGCCGACCCACCACAAAATAACCAACATCATCGCCGCAGAGGCGAGGCGTTTAGCTATATCCCGCGTGGCCACGTGAATGGCAAAACGGGTTTGATAGCGGATCTTATCAAAACTCTGCGCGATCATGGGCCTCTTCCTGCCTTTGAGCCCATGTTGCCAATCAAAACCAAACAAATCGTTAACGGTGCGTTTTTCCCGAAAGAGTGCCATTCGCGGCCTTGCCCGATTGATCGGATTTGCCTATACGCGCTGCTTGGACCGTGAACGGAGGCCCCGATGGCTGGTAGTGCAAACCTGAACGTGATGATGAAGACCGCCCGTAAAGCTGGGCGCGCCTTGCTCAAAGACTTTACCGAAGTTGAACAGCTACAGGTCAGCACCAAAGGGCCTGGTGACTTTGTCACTCGCGCCGACCGCAATGCCGAGGAAATCATCCGCACCGAACTGATGGAAGCCCGTCCGACCTACGGCTTCCTCGGAGAAGAGTCCAAAGAGATCGAAGGCGAAGATCCGACCCGTCGCTGGATCGTTGATCCGCTTGATGGCACCACCAACTTTTTACACGGTCTGGGTCACTGGGCTGTGTCGATCGCCCTTGAACATAAGGGCCAAATCGTTGCGGGCGTGGTTTATGACCCCGTCAAAGACGAGATGTTCTATGCCGAAAAAGGGTCGGGCGCATGGATGAACGAGACACGTATTCGTGTGTCGGGTCGTCACCGTTTGATCGACGGTATCTTTGCAACGGGCCTCCCGTTTGCTGGTAGCACGGATCTGCCGCAGACCCTGCGTGACCTCGGTCAATTGCTGCCCGCGACCTCGGGTGTGCGTCGTCTGGGCGCTGCGTCTCTAGACCTTGCCTATGTCGCTGCTGGCCGTTTCGACGGCTTCTGGGAACGCCGTTTGAAGCCGTGGGATATCGCTGCTGGCCTCGTTATCGTGCGCGAAGCAGGTGCTCTACTGGAGCCGATTCACGAAGACGGTAACATCCTTGAGGATGGCAACCTGATCTGCGCGAACGAATCCATGTTCGGCCCGTTTGCGAAAGTGATCCGTGGCGCGGCAGCGTAATCGCTGGTCGACAGATAGATGAGAGGGCCGTGCCGCAAGGTGCGGCCCTTTTTCGTTAGATGGCCTGATTTTGCCCAAAATGCAGGACATTTGCGGAATTTGTGATGTTCATGCGAACGGCTGCGGCGCATGTTTGCGCTAAATTTCCAAATTTACCGCTCGTTAGGCTTGTTTGCCGTAAATTTACCTTGAAGGTTCGCCTTTCGCGGCGCATTCACTGTCAAAATCGCCGAGTTTGAGGCGATATTGCTTTGAGAGAGGCCAAGATGATCCACCATAGTTCTGATCTGGACGCGTTCGACCGTAAGATTTTGGATATCGTCGCGATTGAGGGGCGGATCAGTGTGACCGAGCTGTCGCGTCGGATCGGCCTGTCGAAATCTCCGACCCAAGCGCGTCTGAAGCGGCTTGAGGAAACAGGGCTGATCCGTGGTTATCGCGCGCTCTTTGACCCGATCCGTTTGGGGCGCGATCACGTGGCCTTTGTCGAGGTGAAACTGACCGACACCCGCGAGTCGGCCTTGGCCGAGTTCAACGCTGCCGTCATTCGCGTGCCAGAGATTGAACAGTGTCACCTGATTGCGGGTCAGTTCGACTACCTGCTCAAGGTTCGGACGGCGTCGATGTCCGCGTATCGGCTTGTTCTGGCAGAGAAAATCTCGACCCTGCCGTACTTGGCGAACACATCGACCTATGTTGCGATGCAGGCCGTCAAAGAAGAAGGCGTCGGTCCTGTCGCCACGGGCGGATAATTCCGTCAAAGCGGCTTTTGCGCCTTTCGCCCCTTGCCCATCGGCGCGGGGCAGGGCAAAACACCTTCGTGCCCGCGTGGTGGAATGGTAGACATCGGAGACTTAAAATCTCTTGGCCTTAGTGCCGTGCCGGTTCGAGTCCGGCCGCGGGTACCACCAACATCATCTAAACTACTGATGAGCCTCAGCTTCATACATTGGTTAACGAAATCGTAGACCATGTTGGAGACCATAGAAAAAGGGCGCGAACCGGATGGTCGCGCCCCTTTTGGTTATTCCGCCGCTTTGGCAGCAGTCATGCCTGTGAGCTTGGCCATCGCCTCGTATTGCGAGAGGAACACCTCGCCTGTCATGTCGTGCAGGAAATGCGCGGTTTGGAGGCGGTCCATCACCGGGCCTTTGACTTCGGACATGTGCAGTTTGATGCCCATATCTTTGAGGCGGGCGTTGATGGCCTCTAGGCTTTCGAGGGCGGAGAAGTCGATGGCGTTTACCGCCGACATCATCAGCACCACGTGTTCGATGCCACAATCAGCCTGCACGCGGTCGTAGATGTAATCTTCGAGGAAGCGTGCGTTGGCGAAATAGAGGCTTTCATCGACGCGCATCATCACCAGACGGTCATCGGTTTTCACCTGATGGCGTTTGATGTTGCGGAAGTGTTCGGTGCCTTCCATCAGGCCCACTTCGGCGATGTGCGGGCGCGATGTTTTAAAGAGATACAGAAGGACCGAGAGACCAACGCCCGACGAAACACCCGTTTCCACACCAAAGGCCCAAGTCATCAGGATGGTTGCAGCCACCGCAAAGAAGTCGGGTTTGGAATAGCCCCACGACCGTTTCAGGATCGAGAAGTCAACGAGCGACAAAACCGCGACGATGATTGTTGCGGCCAGCGTTGCCTTGGGGAGGAAGTAGAGGAGCGGGGTGAGGGCGAGCGCGGCAATGGCGAGGCCAATAGCGGTGAAGGCACCAGCCGCAGGGGTTTCCGCACCTGCGTCAAAGTTCACGACCGAACGGGCAAAGCCACCAGTGACCGGATAGCCGCCTGTAAAAGCCGCACCGATGTTTGCAGCGCCCAGACCGATCAGCTCTTGGTCAGGGGTGATGCGCTGGCGTTTCTTTGCCGCAAGGGTTTGCGCGACAGAGATCGATTCAACAAAGCCGATGATCGAGATCAGGAGGGCGGGGACAAAGAGTTTGCCGATCAGATCGAAAGAGAGGTCGGGCATGGTGAAGGGTGGCAGGCTCTGCGGGACTTCGCCAACCACTTTGACGCCCCAGTTATCCAGACGGAACAGCGCGACGAAAGCGGTGGTGACGACGACGGCGGCAACGGGGCCAGCCTTGGTCAGCACATCTGCGAGTTTCGGCGGCACGCCTTTGGACAGGAGGAGCGGTTTGAGGCCCTTGCGCACCCAGAACAGGAACGCGGTTGCCGCAACGCCGATAAAGAGCGTGATAAAGTTCAGTTTGGTGAAGTTCTCAAACAGGCTTTCGAACATGTGCGGCAGCGAGTGGCCCGAGATCGAGATGCCAAGGATATGGCCGATCTGGCTCGATGCGATGAGGACGCCCGAGGCGGTGATAAAGCCCGCGATCACGGGGTGGGATAGGAAGTTCGCGATCCAGCCCAACCGCAGGAGACCAAGGCCCAAGAGCATGACACCAGAGAGGAACGCCAGCGTCAGTGCGGCGGTGGCGTATCCGATGTCACCCGACTGGGCGACCTTGCCAATCGCGGCGGCGGTCATCAGCGACACAACGGCCACAGGGCCAACGGCCAGCGCTCGTGAGGTGCCAAAGACGGAATATAGCATGATCGGCACGATCGAGGCGTAGATGCCAGCCTCAGCAGGCAGACCTGCGAGGAGCGCGTAAGCCAGCGACTGTGGCACCAACATGATCGTTACGATCACAGCGGCGACGAGGTCGTTCTGGAAGGCTTCTTTGTTATAGGTGCGGCCCCATTGAAGGACCGGGAGATATTTTGTGAGTGGCGAGAGGGCCATGGGCAACACCTTGGCGGAGGAGAGAAAAAGAACGGCGGAGCCGGCGAAGGCCCCGCCAGTTTCTGCTCCGGCATGGACACCGGAACAGGAAGGTCGTTATTTCGCGGTTACCTTTTCAGGTTTGATCATCCATTCACGGCCACGCAGCATGGCCTTCCAGTAGATCGGCGGAAGCGCGGTTTCTTTGAGCCACCACGCCAGCTTCGACGGTTTGGTGCCATCGTTGATCCACTTCGGGAAGGACGGCAGCAGCGCACCGCCGTAACCGAATTCAGCCAGAACGATCTTGCCGCGTTCGACAGTCAGCGGGCAGGAGCCATAGCCGTTGTACTGTGCGACAGCCGACTTGCCGTCGATGTCTGCGCAGACGTTTTCCGCCACAACAGGCGCCTGAACACGGGCCGCAGCGGCGGTTTTCGCGTTCGGTGCGTTCATCACATCGCCCAGCGACCAGATGTTGTCGTAGGTTTTGTGGCGCAGCGTGGACTGGTCCACATCAACCCAACCCGCAGCGTCAGCCAGCGGCGATACGCGGATAAAGTCTGGTGCGACCTGCGGCGGAACCACGTGGATCATGTCGAAATCGACGGTGACGGTGGTGGCTTCGGTTTCAGGCTTCGCAACGGCAAAGGTCGCCTTCTTCGCAGGACCGTCGATCGAGATCAGGTTGTGGAAGAAGTTCAGCGATGCGTCGTATTTCTCGACGTATTTTTCCAGTGCGGGCACGTAGTCTTTGACGCCAAAAAGCACGCCGCCAGCATTCATGAACTGGATGTCGATGTTTTTCAGAGCGCCGTTTTTGAACCAATGGTCGCCCGAGAGATACATCGCTTTTTGCGGTGCACCTGCGCATTTGATCGGCATCGGTGGCTGGGTGAAGAGCGCTTTGCCCTCTTTCAGTTCTTGAACGAGTTTCCAAGTGTAAGGCGCGAGGTCGTAGCGGTAGTTCGAGGTCACGCCGTTTTTGCCGAGCGTATCCACGAGGCCTTCAATGCGGTTCCAGTCGAGTTTGATACCCGGTGCAACGATCAGGCGTTTGTAGCCAACCACGCGGCAGCCATCGAGGATGACAGCGTTGTCTTTGGGTTCAAAAGCAGCAACCGCCGATTTAATCCAGTGGACGCCTTTGGGAATGAGGCTGCCCATGGTTTTCGCAGTTTCTTGAGGGTGGAAGACGCCTGCGCCAACCATGGTCCAGCCGGGCTGGTAGTAGTGGATGTCGGCAGGGTCGATCACTGCGATGTCGAGTTCAGGTTTGCGAGCCTTCAGCGACGAGGCCACTGCGATACCGCCTGCGCCACCGCCCACGATCACAACGTCAAACGATGCGTCGGTGTTGTCGGTCGGGGTTTTGCCGCCGTTTGCGATACGACGCACAACGCCGCCCATGTCGTAGCCAGCGGATTTGGTCGCGGCGAGGATGTCAGAGACGGGCAGGGATTTCGCTTGGCTCAGCGACCAGAGGGTCGCGGAACGGGTGCCCGTGCGGCAGTAGGCCAAAACGGGACCAGGGAGCGCATCAAGGGCGTCACCGAATTTCGCAGCATCCGCGTCCTCAACCTTGCCCGATACGATCGGCAGGTAGAGCGTTTCGAGACCAGCAGCCTTAGCCGCGGTGTCGATCTCTTCGAAGGTGGGTTGGTCAGCACCTTCGCCGTCGGGACGGTTACAGATGATGGCACGAAAGCCCGCGTCTGCAATCGCCTTAACGTCGGCTGCAGTGATCTGTGGGCTCACGCTGATGCGTTTATTGATATCCTTGATGTCCATGATGTCTCCCCTCGTTTTTATTATAAAAAGGAACGGCCCTTAGAGGCCGTTCACTGGTACTTTGAGCATTGGGCGACCGTCTTTGTCGGTCGGGATTTCGCCTGCGCGCATGTTAACTTGCAGCGACGGAATGATCAGGCGCGGCATGTCGAGTTGCGCGTCACGCTCGGTGCGGAATTTGACAAAGTCCTCTTTGGTTTTGCCAGCGCCGACGTGGATGTTGTGCTCTTTCTCTGCGCCTACGGTGGTTTCCCACTCGATATCGCGACCGTTCGGGCCGTAGTCGTGGCACATGAACAGACGCATGTCGTCAGGCAGCGCGAGAACCTTTTGGATCGAGTCATAGAGCGTTCCAGCATCACCACCCGGGAAGTCCGCACGAGCAGAACCGCCGTCTGGCATGAACAGGGTGTCGCCCACAAAGGCCGCGTTGCCAGTGACGTAGGTCATGCAAGCAGGGGTGTGACCCGGAGTGTGCATAACGGTCAGCTTTAGCTCACCGATTTCGAGGATGTCGCCATCTTCGAGCAGAGCGTCGAACTGCGAACCATCACGCTGGAATTCGGTGCCTTCGTTGAACACCTTGCCGAACACGTCCTGAACGATGGTGATATTCTTGCCGATGCCGATTTTGCCGCCCAGTTTGTTCTGGATATATGGCGCAGCCGAGAGGTGGTCAGCGTGGACGTGGGTTTCGAGGAGCCATTCCAGTTCTAGACCGTTGTCTTCGACGTGTTTGATCAGCGCATCTGCCGATTCATAGGTGATGCGGCCAGCGGCGTAATCGATGTCCATGACGGAATCGACAATCGCGCATTTGTTCGATGCTGGGTCTTTGACCACATAGGAAATGGTCCAAGTCGCAGGGTCGAAAAACGCGGTAACTTCTGGTTTTACATCCATATTTACAGGGTAATCGGTCATGTCTGGTCTCCTCGGTCGCCCGCGGGGTGGGGCACAATCGGTTGTTTCGCTCAGATGTATCACAGATCAGTATATATCTGCATACATTTGAATTTAGAAATGTATATGCGGCCTCGCAACCCTCTTGTCAACAGTTCTGACGCATAAGTCGTAAAATATATGTGAAATATAAAATATTTTAGGCAGGGTCAGTGAGATAAGCGTCTTCAAGGTCGAGTGTCACTGCCTGACGACCCGTTTGGCAACCTATCCTCGTGCGGTGATTGGTCCCACCCTTGCTACCCCGATGGGCAAAGCTGCCTAATAAAAGGGCACTGCGCAGGTTTTGGCCCAAACGTCGCCGCGTTCTTGGCTGGCGACTAAACCCACAGGTCCGAGGCGCATACGGTCGGGACAGGGGAAAGGACCACGGATGAATTACGATAAGATCGACAAGAAAGCCCGCAAGATCCTTCAGGAAAATGACCGCGGTTTATACACCGTCCCGACCAAGGGGCTGTATCCTTATCAGTGGAATTGGGACAGTGCCTTTGCCGCGTGGGGATTTTCGACCCACGATCCGCGCCGCGCGTGGGCCGAGATCGAGACCTTGTTCACGGGCCAATGGGACAACGGGATGGTCCCGCATATCGTGTTCCACAAACAGGCCATCGGCTATTTCCCTGGCCCTGATATTTGGAACGTCGAACGGGTGCCGCATACGTCTGGCATCACCCAGCCGCCGATTGCGGCGACGATGGCGCGTGCGGTCTATGAGGCCGACAAACACTATGGCCGCGTGCATATGGAACTGATGTATGGGCGGCTGGTGTCGTGGCATCGGTGGTTCGTCAAATATCGTCTGCATGACGGGATGGTGGTGATCACGCATCCTTGGGAATCTGGGCGCGACAATGCGGTGGATTGGGACGCGGCGCTGGCCAATGTGGATGGGTCGAACGTCGGCGAATACCACAGGCGGGACATTGATCACGTCGACCCCGCCATGCGGCCCAAGAAAGAGGACTATGACCGTTACCTCGCGCTGGTCCAATTCAACCGCGATTGTGGGTATGATGAGGACCACATCCGCGACCACGGCCCATTTCGTGTGGCCGATGTCGGGATGACGTTCCTATTCCTGCGAGCTTGCCGCGATTTGTTGCATATCGCGGTCGAACTGGATCACGGCGTCGAGGAGATCGAAGGCTGGATCAAGACGCTCAAGCAAGGCGTTGAGCGTCACTGGAACCCAGAGCGCGGACACTACGATTCAGTCGATTTGCGCACAGGCACGTTTACCAATTCGCTGTCGAGCGCGTCGTTCCTCTGTTGGTTTGCGGGGATCAAGGATGATCGGATGCTCGCGCATTATGATCGGATCATCGGGCAGGTGGGCTTTGGTATTCCGTCGAACGATCCCGAGGACCCGCATTTTAACCACCTTCGCTATTGGCGCGGGCCTGTGTGGGGGATGGTGAACGCGCTGATCGGGATCGGGCTCGCGGAAACGGGGCATACGGTCCACGCCGAACGGCTGCGCAAACAGACGCAAAAGCTCATCGCGGAACATGGGTTCTGGGAATATTTCAGCCCACTCGACGGTGCCCCTGCGGGCGGACCGCAGTTCACATGGACGGCTGCAATTTGGCTGACATGGGCCTCGCCCCACGCCAAGGGGCGGTTCTGATGCAACCTATGGGTTTCGGATGGATTATCGGCCCCGACTTTTCCGCGAAATCTGTTGTTCCAAAAGTCACAAATGCGGGTATTTCAGGGCTGATCAGACAATAAGAATATACGTTCGAATAAAAATTAATACCTTTGGCATGTCTGCTACCTATTGGAGCGTGTCATGCGCAAAAAGTCATTAAAGGTATCACTGGGTAAGGTTGGGTTTCATTTCTTCCAATTAAAGATCGGTCGCACACCGCGCCCGTCGATCCGTGTGATGAACTACGATTTTCGTCCGAACACAGGCAAAAAGCCGTTTAGCCAAGCCTTGGTGAACGTGAGTGCGATTGGGGATGCGCAGCGTCATCCCGTTCTCGCGTTCAAAGGTGAGGTCGTGTCGCGCGAGGTGATCGAACAGCCCGCGCTGCGTTTGGTTAAGTAATTACATTCGGGGCATCACGGCCCGTATGGGTGGTGATCCCAGCCATCGCCTCTGCGGCTGCGATGATATGGCCCAATGCCTCTTGGGGATCTTGGTCCAATTTTGTCGGGTCGGTCTCTAGCTCTTCGAGGTAGACCCGCAGGGTCGCACCTACGGTGCCCGTGCCAGACAAGCGGAACACAACGCGCCCACCAGATGAGAACCCGATGCGGATGCCTTGCTGTTCGCTGCGGCTGCCGTCAACGGGATCGTCATAGGCGAACTCATCCGCGCTGCTCACGGTCAGTGGGCCGAATTGCTGGCCGACGAGGGTCGCGAACTGTGCCCGCAGTCCGTCCATCACCGCATTGGCGCTGTCTGCATCGACATCTTCATAGTCATGACGGCTGTAGTAGTTGCGGCCATAATCGGCCCAGTGATCGCGCAGGATTTGCGTCGCGGGTTTGCCCGTGACCGCCATGATATTGAGCCACAAGAGCACCGCCCAGAGGCCGTCCTTTTCGCGCACGTGGTCCGATCCCGTGCCCGCGCTTTCCTCGCCACAGATGGTAACGCGGCCCGCGTCCAGAAGGTTGCCAAAGAACTTCCAGCCTGTCGGTGTCTCGAAACTCTCAATACCGAGCCGCTCTGCGACCCGATCTGCAGCGGCAGACGTTGGCATCGAACGGGCAATCCCTGCGATCCCGTCCTTATAGGCCGGGGCGAGGTGCGCGTTTGCCGCGAGAATAGCGAGGCTATCGGAGGGCGAGACAAACATTCCCTTGCCCACGATCATGTTGCGGTCGCCGTCGCCGTCAGAGGCCGCGCCGAAATCGGGGGCATCGGGACCCGTCATCAGCGCCATCAGCTCGTGCGCCCAGATCGGGTTCGGGTCGGGGTGTCCACCGCCAAAGTCGGGCAGGGGGGTGCCGTTCACAACCGTTCCTGCGGCAGCACCCAGTTGCCCTTCGATCAACGCCTTTGCGTAGGGGCCTGTGACCGCGTGCATCGCGTCGAACCGCATGGTGAAGCCCGACTGGAACATCGCGCGGATCGCATTGAAGTCAAAGAGGCTCTGCATCAGGTCAGCATAATCAGCCACAGGGTCGATCACTTCGACCTGCATATCGCCGAGCGTGGAGGTGCCGATACGGCTGAGGTCCACGTCTTGGGCCTCTAGGATGTGGTATTCGCGGATGGTTTGCGTAATGGCATAGATGCGGTCGGTGACGGCCTCTGATGCAGGGCCACCGTTTGCGCCGTTGAACTTCAGCCCGAAGTCATAATCCACGCCACCGGGGTTATGCGAGGCAGAGAGGATCAACCCGCCGTCCATCTGGTATTTGCGAATGAGGTTCGACGCGGCAGGGGTCGAACAAATCCCGTTTTGCCCGACCACGCATTTCGCAGCGCCATTGGCCGCGGCCATACGCAGGATGACTTGGATCGCGCGGTCATTGAAGTAGCGACCGTCCCCACCAGCGAGCAGGGTTTTCCCCGCAACGCCGCCGATCCCATCAAAAATCGCCTGCACGTAGTTTTCAAGAAAATGCGGCTCCATAAAGGTGCGCGTTTTCTTGCGAAGCCCGCTCGTCCCCGGTTTTTGGCCCTCAATTGGCTGGGTCGGGACGGTGATCTTGGTCATTATAACAGTGTCCTTTGGAAACAAATGTGGCCCCCCGCGAAGGGGGGCGACTATGGGACACAGAATATTCTGCTGGTAGGCAGGAGCAACCCGAAACGCTACAGCGCGCCTATTGCAGGCAGGGTGATGTCGCAGGGTAACGCATGGGCGAGCACGCGTTCGGCGTTCGGGATGTCGTTCCCTTCGGCGCGGCGCACGGCGTTGGTGCGCGAATGGTTGAGCGACAGCCAGCGCTGGATCAAACGCGCCCGCAGTTCAGGCAGAGGCACATCCCAACGGATGGTGAGGTCCCACATCGGGGCAAGTTCGCGCCACGGGTCCTCATCAAACATCAGGTAGTTGCCTTCGACGATGATGACTTGGCACTCTGGGCTGACCAGACCAGCGCCTGCGATGGCGATGTCACGAGGACGGTCGAAGACAGGGTAATAGGCGGGGCGACCCTCGCGGATGGTGCGGATAAGCTGGATAAACCCGTGAGCGTCAAACGTTTCGGGCGCACCCTTGCGGGGCCGCATGTTCATCTCGTCCAAGATACGGTTGTCGAGGTGGAACCCGTCCATCGGAACGATCTGTGCATCGATCTTTTTGATCTTCAGACGACGCAGGAGTTCTTCGGAGAGGGTGGATTTCCCGCTGGCAGGGGCGCCTGTGATGGCGACGATCAGGCGGGGCTTTGAGGCAATATGGCCCTCGATAGCATCGAGGACCACATTTACTATGTTCGTCAGGTCGGTGAAGTTGGCCATTTACGCCAGTTCCAATTCCGTATCCGGTTCTTTTGCGCCAGTCATATAGGCAACGGCGTCCGACATGGTGTGTTTTTTCGGGTCGATCACGCACAAACGTTGACCAAGGCGGTGAACGTGGATGCGATCAGCAAGCTCGAACACGTGAGGCATGTTGTGGCTGATCAGGATGATCGGAATACCACGCGAGCGCACGTCTTGGATCAGTTCGAGAACGCGACGGCTTTCTTTTACGCCAAGCGCAGCTGTCGGTTCGTCGAGGATGATCACCTTGGATCCGAACGCCGCAGCGCGTGCTACAGCAACACCCTGACGCTGACCACCAGAGAGGGTCTCAACCGCTTGGTTGATGTTCTGAATGGTCATCAGGCCAAGATCGTTCAGCTTATCGCGCGCGAAGTCCTGCATACGAGCGTGGTCCATTTTGCGGAACACTTTGCCCAGCAGGCCCGGTTTGCGCCACTCACGGCCCAAGAACATGTTGTCTGCGATCGACAGAGCAGGGGACAGTGCGAGGTTCTGGTAAACGGTTTCGATCCCCGCATTGCGCGCATCGTCTGGCCGTTTGAAGTGGACCTCTTTGCCTTCCAAGAAGATCTGGCCGTGGTCGGGAACAACTGCCCCCGACAAAGCTTTGATCAAGGTGGATTTGCCCGCGCCGTTGTCGCCGATCACAGCAGTGATTTCGCCGGGATACAGGTCGAAGTCCGCGCCGTTCATGGCCACAACCTGACCATAGCGTTTCATCAGCCCGCGTGCGGATAGGATAGGTTGCACGTTCGTCATTTCGTGGCCCTCCGCAGCCATTGGTCAAGAGCGACCGCCACAAGAACAAGGCAGCCCGCTGCAAATTGTTGCCAGTAGTCGTCCACGCCACCCAGCGAAAGGCCAGTGGTAAAGACGCCCACGATAATTGCACCCAGAACCGAGCCGATCACCGAACCGCGACCACCGAACAGAGAGGTGCCGCCGATCACAACCGCGGTGATGGATTGCAGGTTCACGTCGTCAAAGCCGATGGGAGAGATCGACCCAACGCGGCCCGCAGCAGCCCAGCCACCAAAGGCGCAGATGAGGCCAGCAAAGGCGTAGACCGAAACCAAGGTGCGGTTGATGCGGATACCAGAGAGCATCGCAGCATCTGGATCATCGCCGATTGCCATCACGTGACGGCCCCAAGCGGTGTGGTTGAGCATGTAATAAACGAGGCCAGCCAGAACCAAAAGCGCGACAACGCCGTAGGTGATTTGGAACCCGCCAAAGGATATCCGTTCGCCAAAGAATAGGAGTGACGGTGCAGTTTCGCGGATGTCAGAGCCACGGATTGACTGCGATGCCGAATACCAGAGCTTGAGCGCGGTAAAGATCGACAGCGTGCCGAGCGTCACGATGAACGGCGGCAGTTTGATCACGGTCACGAGAATACCGTTGAACCACCCCATCAGACCGCCAAAGAACAGGCCAATCGAAATGGCGAGGAATGGCGGCAGGCCGAAGTCGACGGACAGTTTGCCCATGATGATAGACGAGAGCACGAGGATCGCACCAACCGAGAGGTCGATACCTGCGGTCAGAATAATCAGCGTTTGAGCAACGGCAACGATACCCGTCACAGTCACCTGCTTGAGAACCAACGACAGTGTGCCCGGCGTCATGAAGTTATTGGCGAATGCGCCAAAGAACAAAATGCTGACGATCAGGACAAGTGCCGGAATAGTGGTGGGGTAATCCCGCAGGAATTTGCGTAGGACGTGCGTAAGCGTCTTATCGTCCTGCGCGAAGGAGGCGACGGCCTTATCGGCTTTGTCTAGACCTGCTTCGAATTCGTTAAGTGGTTTTTTGGGTTCTGTTTGGGTGCTCATTTCGTCCGGTGCCCTCCCTTGCGTACGAAACGCGTGACGGTGGATAGATAAAGGGCGGCGCGCTGCCGCCCTTTACCAGTGTAGTCATACTGTGGAACTTAGCCCCAGCAGATTTCAAGGCCTTCAGCGCTGGTCAGGGACGGTACGCCCTCTGCCGGCTTGTCGGTGATCAGGTTTACGCCTGTGTTGAAGAAGGTCAGACCTTCGGACGCGGACGGCTTCGAACCGTCAGCGATGAATGCTGCAACAGCTTCAACGCCTTTGGATGCCATCAGCAGCGGGTACTGCTGCGAGGTTGCGCCGATGACGCCAGATTTCACGCTTTCAACGCCCGGGCAGCCGCCGTCAACGGAAACGACCAGAACGCCTTCTTCTTTGCCTGCGTTAACCAGTGCCTGGTATGCGCCTTCAGCAGCAGGTTCGTTGATGGTGTAAACAACGTTGATGTCGGGGTCACGAGCGAGGAGGTTTTCCATCGCGGTTACGCCGCCTTCAACCGAAGCGTTCGAAGTTTCGTGACCGATAACGCGCGGGTCGGTTTCCGAACCCATGACAGTCAGGTCAGGAACTTCGATGCCGAAGCCAACGAGGAAGCCGGTGTCACGTGCAACGTCAACAGAGATGTTGTCTTTGTTGATGTCGAGCATTGCGATTTTTGCGTTCGCAGCGTCGTCACCGAGGGTTGCAGCAGCCCATTTACCGATCAAGAGGCCAGCTTCGAAGTTGTCGGTTGCAAAGGTCATATCCTGTGCTTCCGGATCAGCGAGCGGGGTGTCGAGTGCGATAACCAGAACGCCAGCAGCGCGTGCGTCGATCAGAGCCGGAGTAACCGAGTCGTTCGATGCAGTGATCAGGATGCCTTTTGCGCCAGCAGCAACGCAGTTTTCGATTGCGGAGATCTGCGGAGCAGCGTCGCCATCGGTTACACCAGCGAACGCCATCAGGTTCATGCCCAGCTCGTTAGCGCGTGCTTCAGCGCCTTCGCGCATTTTCACGAAGAACGGGTTGGTGTTGTTTTTCGTGATGAGGCACAGGGTGCCTGCAGAATGGCTTTCGGCCATAGCCGCGCCAGACATAGCAACAAGAGCAAGTGCCGAACCGGCGAGAAGTTTTTTCATGGTTTCCTCCCAAGAATTCCAGATACGGACCGTGTTTGATCCGCTCTATCCCATCGCACCTCCGCTCTGGGATTGCCTATAGACAACTCGATTCGTCGGCGTTCGTCAATAAATAAATCAATCTTATTTACTTATTGACAGTTCCAAACGTGATCGGCACTTTCAGAAGTCGGGAAGAGGTCTAAGAGGACATTAAAATGCTTATCGGTATCCCTGCGCTATTAGGGCCGGACTTGCTTTATACGTTGCGATCCATGGGTCATGGCGACGAAATCGCGATTGTGGATGGAAACTATCCTGCGCTGGAACATGGTCGCCGTGTCGTACGTGCGGATGGTCTGGAATTGGTCCCTGTGCTCAAGGCGATTCTGGCTGTGATGCCGATTGATCGCTTTGTGCCTGACGCGATTTTCCGCTCGGCTCAGTTCAATGATCCCGCCCAATTCGCTCCGATCCACCATGAGATTGACGCCGTGGTTGCCTCTATGGTCCCCGATGTAGCCGTACGTGCGATGTCTGGCGACGATCTGTATCCGCGCATTCGTCAGGCACATACAATTGTTGCCACGAGCGAGCCCGCGCTTTATGCGAATGTGATCCTACGAAAAGGGGTCATCGAACCCTAATCCACTTTGAAAGAGCACATGAAACTCGACGACCGTAGCCAAGACGAAAGTCAGGACCAATCCACTGGTGATCCGCAGGTGTTCCGCGGGTCCAATCAGTCTGGGCTGCGCGACTATAACGAGCGTCTCGTTCTTTCTATGATCCAGCGCAGCGGCGCCATGCCTGGGGTAGAGATTGCCCGCCGTGCAGGGCTGTCGCCGCAAACGGTGTCGGTGATCCTGCGCAGCCTTGAATCTGATGGCCTCCTCGAACGGGGTGCGCCGCAGCGTGGCCGCGTGGGTAAGCCGTCCATTCCGATGGGGCTGAACCCCGACGGTCTCTATTCGATCGGTATGAAAATCGGACGCCGCAGTGCTGACCTCGTTTTGACCGACTTTCTCGGCAATACACGGCAGTTGCTTCAGACGACCTATCGTTACCCCATGCCCGAAGCGATTGTTGGTTTCCTGAAATCAGGGCTGGCCTCGTTCCGCGAGGCGCTGGGCGATCAGGCGGCAGATCGCATTTCGGGTATCGGCATCGCGATGCCATTCGAGATTTGGAATTGGTCCGAAACCATTGGTGCGCCGCCAAACGACATTGCCGCGTGGCGTGATCTGGATTTCTCGGCTGAGATCGCTCAGTTCACCAACCTGCCTGTGTTCATCGAAAACGACGCGACTGCAGCCTGTCGGGCCGAGCATGTTTACGGCCTCGGTCGGACTTATCGTGACTTTGCTTACTTCTTTGTTGGGTCGTTTATCGGCGGCGGTGTGGTTCTGAACCATGCGGTGTTTGAGGGCGCACGCGGCAATGCGGGGGCCTTCGGGTCGCTACCGATCCGTCTGTCCACGGGCGAAGATAAGCAGTTGATCGATGTGGCCTCGCTCTACCGTCTTGAGGCGGATTTGGCGCGTAAGGGGATTGAACCCGCACGGATCTGGGCCTCGCCTCAGGACTGGCACGATTTCCCCGAAGTTCTCGAGAACTGGATCGACTACACCGCGCGGCACCTTGCGCGGGCGGCACTGACCGTTTGCGCGGTGATCGACTTTGAGGCCGTGGTGATCGACGGGGCGTTCCCCGCCGAAGTGCGGACACGGCTGATCAACCGCGTGCGCGAAAATATCGTCGACCTCGACCAGCGCGGCCTGTTCCCGCCTGTGATTGCCGAAGGCACCGTGGGCCGCAACGCCCGCGCAATGGGGGCGGCCTGTTCGCCTGTCTTCAACCAGTTTCTGCTGAACACCTTGGGCGGGTTGTCGCAGAGCAGCTAATCGGTTGCAAAGCCCCAACCCGCGGCTCATTTTAGCCCTATGGCTGACCTGTCCCTCTCGCGCATAGTTCTGATCTGGCGATCCTTCCGCGATGTGCTGGGGAAAAACGACCTCGACCTGATTTCTGCGGGCGTGGCGTTTTATGGGATGTTCTCGATTTTTCCTGCCTTTGCGGCGTCGATCGCGATGTTTGGCATCGTGGCAGACCCTGTCGTGATCGCCGAACAGCTCGACCTGCTGCGGGACGTGATCCCTGCGGATGTGTTCACCTTGTTTGAGGCGCAGATTGATCGGTTGCTTGGGGCAGGGGCTACGACGCTGGGGTGGGCGTCGTTTGTGTCACTTGCCATCGCGCTCTGGTCGGCGCGGGCGGGTGTTGGCGCGATGCTGCGGGGATTGAACGCGATCTATTCTGGGCAAACGCGGTCAGGGGTTCGGCACGCTGTGACCGCATTTGTGATGACGGTGGCGATGATTGGTGTGGCGTTGATCGCCCTGATCGTCGTTGTTGCGGCCCCAATCGCGATTGCTTTTGTCCCGCTCGCCAATGAATGGAGCGGCCTGATCGAATTGATCCGCTGGGCTGTGGCGCTCTTTGTCCTCTTAGCGACTTTGGGGATTTTGTATCGCTACGGACCTCATGCCTCTCCGCGATCCCGCTGGGTGACCGTGGGGGCCTTTGTCGCGGTTTGCCTGTGGTATTTGGTGTCGATCGCCTTTTCGGCCTACATCGCAAATTTCGGGAATTATAATCAGGTTTACGGGTCGCTCGGCGCGGTGGTGGCGCTCCTGATGTGGTTTTATTTATCGGCCTATTTGGTCTTGCTGGGCGGCGCGTTAAACGTCGCCATCGCCCGAACCTACCCCTAAGACTAGGGGCGTATGGTAGAAATTGGGGAATAGTGAAATTTTTTCACTAGTAATTGATGATCCATTCGGATAGTTTCATATCAAAAGAATAACCGGACTCCATCTAACGTGAGCCGGAAATCCGAGGCGGAGTAGTATTTTATGTCGGCGATTGAGTTCGTAGTCCGCGATTCCGCGGGCCAAATTGAGCACGGAAATGTTGCAGGTGATGGCGCAGCCGCTTCGATCATCGTTTCCGTAGATGAAGATATTTCCCTTAACCTTTCGAGGGCGCAGGTTCAGTCGTATTCTCGGCAGGGGCAGGCGCTTCAGGTTGTTTTGATCGATGGTCGCGTGATCATGATCGAAGGGTTCTTTACCCCCGAGGGTATCCCCGAAAACGACCTCTACCTGTCATCTGGCGGTGTTCTGGCACAGGTCGAACTGGCCGAAGTGAGCGATGGTTTCTACTACGCGAACTACTCCGAGGCGGAAGCCTTTGGAAAATGGAGCCCTGACGACGATCTCTATTTTCTCCGTGGCTCCGAGGTTCAGCTCGCTGGATATAACGAAGTCTATCCTGTTGAGGACGATCAGGTCGGCATGCTCGCTGCCCCGCTGTTGGCTGGGATCGGCGGTATTGGTGCAGGCGCGGGTGTTGGCGCTGCGGCTATCGGTGGCGCGGCGATTGTCACGGGTCTGACGGGCGGTGGTTCGGGCGGTGGCTCGGGTGTCTATGTGACTGCGCAAACGGGCGCTGCAGCCGAAGATACCGTCGTGAACAGCAACGATTATGACAACGGCATCGAACTGGGCGGCACAGGCACCCCAGGTGGCGAAGTGACCGTGACCGTTGGTGGCGTGACCGAAACCACCACCGTTGGCGAAGACGGCACTTGGGAAGTTGTGTTCCAACCTGGTGATCTGCCAGGCGGCGAATATACCGAAACTGCGACCGTCACGATCACCAGCGGCGGAGAAACATCGACCACCACAGCTGAGATCGTTGTCGATACCGTCGCGACTGTGACCTTGAACGAGGGTGCTAACGGCGGCGATCTGTTGATCAACGCACAGGAACTTGCGGGCGGCGTGACGCTTTCGGGCACTGTTGAAACGGGTTCGACCGTCATGGTGACCGTGGGCGGTATGGCATACGAGGCGACCGTCACGGGCGGTTCGTGGTCCCTGACCTTGCCTGATGGTGCGGTTGAGGCGGGCGAATATAACCTCGACGTGACCGTTTCGGTGACCGATGCCTATGGCAACACCTCTGACATCAGCGGTTCTGTCGCGATCGACACTGAGACGTCTGTCTCTATGTCGACCTCGCTCATCGGCGGCGATGGCACGGTGAACGCATCCGAACATGCGGCGGGTGTGTCCGTCACTGGCATGGCACAGGCCAACGCAAGCGTGGCCGTGACCATCGGCACTGTAACCCACACGGTCGTGGCGGGCGAAGATGGTTCGTGGTCGGCGACTTTCACCTCGACCGATCTGCCCGAGGGCACCTATGACGCAACAGTTACCGCTGTTGCGACTGATCTTGCGGGCAACACCGCAACCACCACAGGTTCGTTCCATGTCGATACAGAGATGGGACTCGCGATCAATTCTGGCGCAGTTGAGGGCGACGGGATTGTAAACGGAGCAGAAGCCTCTGACGGCATCACGCTCACTGGTACGGCAGAGGCTGGGTCCTCTGTCGCCGTAACGCTCAATGGCTTTACCCGCACCGTGACTGCGGGCAACGACGGATCATGGTCCGCATCGTGGATCGCCAGCGAGCTTCCAACTATCGAGACGACCCTCACGGTGAAAGCCGTTGCAACGGATGGGTCGGGCAACGTGGAAACCACGACGGGTTCCGTGACGTTCGACCCCTTCGTCAACACATTGACCCATACGAACGGTCAAGTGGGCGGCGACGGTGTGGTCAACCTCTCTGAACAAGGCCAAGCGATCACCGCGAGCGGTATGGTCGAAGCGGGCTCTACCGTTTCGGTGAGCCTCGGTGGTGTGACGCTGCCTGCGACCGTTGCGGCAAACGGCAGCTGGACTGTCACCTATCCTGCGGGAACGCTGGCTGTAGGTGAATACAACACCGCACTGGTGATCACCGCGACTGACGCGGCGGGCAACACCAGCCAAATCTCGGAAAGCGTTCGCGTTGATACCGTGGCTGGCGATCTGACGCTGTCCTCGGCGCCGATTGAAATCGACGACGTTGTGAATGCGGTCGAAGTGGCTGACGGCGTTGTCATCACAGGTACCGCGACACCTGGACTGCCGGTCACTGTCACATTTGGCAGCGCAACGCACACGGTTGTCGCCAATTCGGCAGGCGCATGGTCGTCCAAGTTCCTCGCCTCGGAAATCCCGGCAGGCACCTATGACGCCGATATCACGGCGTCGATCACTGATGCGGCTGGCAACTCCAAAACCGTATCGGACTCTGTCCACATCGACACTCAGGTCGTGAACCACGCCTTCGCTGCGATCCAGTTCGAAGGCGACGACATGATCAGCGGCGACGAAGCCTCGGACGGGTTCAACGTCAACGGCACGGTAGAGCCTCTATCCAAGGTCGTCGTGACCTTTGGATCGGGCAGCAGCGCTGTGACGAAAACCGTCTATGCGGGGTCTGACGGTCAGTGGAACGTCGAGTTCACTGCTGGCGAAATTCCGAGCGGCGAATACACCGCGCCAATCGTGGCCCGTGCGACCGACCCTGCGGGCAACGTCAGCACCATCTCGGACACCGTGCGCGTTGATACCATCGTGAATACGCTGACCGCCGATGCGACTGAAACTGACAACGTCGCAAACGCTTACGAACTTCAGGATGGGATCACCCTGACGGGCACGGTTGAGGTGGGTTCGACGGTTCTGGTCACCTTTGACGGCATGACCCGTGTGGCCACCGTAGGCCGTGATGGATCGTGGGAAGTGACCTTTGACGCCGACGAAATCCGTTCGGGCGACTATGCGGCGGATGTCACGATCAAAGCGACTGACGCGGTTGGTAACGTCCGCGAAACAACGCAAATCGTTGAGATCGACACCATCGGCCCAGATGCCGCAACCGTTGACCACAAGATCGTCAGCGGCCAAGGCATCGAGGCGATCATCGTGTCGGACGATGCGGCGAACATCGAACTTTACGATGTGACCGACGGTCAACATGCGGCTCCGCTGACCTTCACGCCGTCGCAGACGATGTCTGGCTGGCTCGATTTCGATACGCCGATTGCGGATGAGACGAACCTCGTTGTGTCTGCAACGGACGATGCGGGCAACGAAACATCGACCTTGGTTGTTCTCGATGAGGCATCCAGCGGTGTGGTCGATATCGCGAACCCGCTGCTCGATAACTTCGACTTTGGCGCGATTGACCTCAGCTTTGCAGAAGATGGCGATCTGACCCTGACCGCATCTGACATTGAAGACCTGACCAAAGGCTCGAACGAGCTGACCATTCATGGCGGTTCCGACGACACGGTCACGATCAATGGCGCAGTTGCAGGCGGTGTTGAGACGGTCGATGGCACGGACTTCCACGTCTACACGCTGGGCGGCAACCACACGCTCTACATCGAGGATGGCGTCAACGTCATCATCTAATCCCGATACGGGCTGCCCCACGGGTGGCCCGATCCATGAGGTTAAGACAGAAGAATTGAGGTAGTTGTGGGTAACATGCGGTCGATAGGCAAAGCTTTGGGTGCGCTCGCGCTCGGCTCTGCCCTGTCGGGATGCATGGGGTCGGGTGAGGGCGGCATTGGCGTTACACGCAATGCGTTTAATTTTCTCTCGCCAGCCGAAGATACCCAACCGCAATCCGTGCTGAGCCCGCAAATGGAAAACGGCACGGAATCCGAGATTATCGCAGGCCTCCTGAACCGCCGTTCCATTTTGCCCGAAGGCCCTTACGCCGAAGTGGCGAGTGCTGTCCTCGACGCGAACTCCCGCGCGGCTGAGGCCGATCTGCGGGCCGCACGTCTGCGGGCAGAGGCCGCATCGTCGAATTGGCTCCCGTCACTCGGCCCGAATGTGAGCCTGACCTCGCTGGGGTCCGTGGTGGCGAGCCTCGTCGTGGAACAGACCCTTTTTGACAACGGGCGCCGTAAGGCGGAACGCGATTACGCTGCCGCCGATGTTGAGGTGGCCGCCGTTGCCTTGGCCCAAGATACCAACCATCGCGTTCTGGATGCGCTCGAACTCTACATCACTGCTGAGGCGATGCAGGCCCGCGCTGGCGTGAACGCTGCCGCCTTGGAGCGGATGAACCACTTCGCCTATGTGATGAGCGAACGTGTACGGGGTGGCGTGTCGAATCGCGCGGACCTGCAGATCGTGGAGCAAAAGCTCGCGCAGATGCGGTCGGACCTCTTGTCTGACCAAGAGGCGTCCTTGGCCGCGATGGCAGAGTTGAACGCGATGGCGGCCCGTCCGCTGGACACTGTGCATGGCCTGACCGCGATCCAGTCCTCGGCTGCCAATGCGCTGCCCTTGAGCGTGCTCAAGGCAGAGGCAGAAGCGCAGCGCGGCATCGCCGCAGCACGCGCTGAACGCGCTGGGTTCCTGCCGGGTGTGACGGCAACGGGCACCGTGAATAACAACGGATCAGATTTCGGCATTGGGGTGGGCATTCCCAATGGCCTTGGTTTCGGCAATGGCGCAGCAATGCGTGCTGTCGAAGCCCAAGAAGCCGCCGCGCGTGCGCGTGTCGGTCAAACCCGCGAGGATACCAACCGCGATTTGCGCGCATTGGAAGCCGAGCTGGGCAGCCTGCAACGTCAAATGGCGCAGGCACAAACTCTCGCGGCCCAAGCGGCTGCGAACTATGACATTTTCGCCGCCCAACTTCGCGAAGGGCAGCGAACCGTGAATGACGTGGTGGGCGTCTTCGAGACCAAGGTGCGCACAGAACGTGCTGCCGTGGTCATTCAATATGACATTGCCAAAGTGGAACTTCGAATTGCAGCGATCCACGGCACTCTTGTTGACGGAGAACGGATATGACCGGCCCAGTATTGGCCTTTGATATCAATGCCACCCGTGGCGGTAAGGTGACCCGCCTGACCACGGCTGACAAAACGCAGGCAGGGCAAACCGCTGCTGCGCCTGAACCCCATTACGAAGACCGCTTTACCCCCAAAGCTCGCGCTCGCGCCGATCTGGCCGCGACCTACGCGGGACTTTTGGGCGTCGATGTGATCCGCGCGGACCTGCTGGAAAAAATCGTATCCGCTGATGGCGATGCGATCACTTCGGCTGGGATCGCAGGTGCGCTGTCGGATTCTGGTCTGGTGGCAAAGGTCAAAAAGATCGCAACGCCCGTGAACACGCTCTGGCCCGCGCTGGCCGAGATGACCTCGGGCCAGATGGTTCTGGTGCTCGAACAGCAGGGCAACACGTTCTTTATTTATGACACCACCTGCGACGGGAACCGCGCAGAGGTGCCGCTGTCTGATTTCATGCCTGTGTTCACGGGCACGATTGTGCGTGCCGATGTTGCGGTCAGTGAACTGACCCGTCGCCATGCGGAAAAGGACAAAAAGGCCCACTGGTTCTGGGGCGAATTGAAACGCTTCCGCCGTCACGTGGCCGAAGTGGCTGTTGGGTCGTTCGTTGCGAACCTTTTGGCCGTGGCGATCGCACTGTTTTCCTTGCAAGTCTATGACCGCGTGATCCCGCACCAATCCACCGCCACCCTCTGGGTGCTGGCGATTGGCGCTGGCCTCGCGATGATCTTGGAAGCCTTCTTGCGTATCGCGCGCGCCCGTCTGATGGACGGGGCAGGGCGTCAGATTGAGATGAAAGTGCAACAGCTCCTCGTTGATAAGGTGCTGGGCATGAAAGCGGGTGCCGCGAATTCCCCGTCGCAGACGTTTTCTGCCGTGCGTGAGTTTGGGTCGATCCGCGAATTCTTTACCGCCTCGACCATCGGCACGCTGACTGATTTGCCGTTCATCGTGCTGTTCCTCGCGCTTGTGGCGTCGATTGGCGGTAACGTGGTTTGGGTGCTCTTTGCTGGTGGTGTCCTCATGGTCGCGCCGAGCTTTGTCTTGCAGCGCAAAATGATCGCGCTGACCCGCCAGACCCAAGGGGCGAGCACAAAGGCAAATCGCCTTCTGCACGAAATCGTCTATGAATCCGACACGATCAAAGCCACCCGTGGCGAGGATCGGTTCCGCCGTCAGTGGACTGAATTGTCGGCGCTGAACTCTCTGGCGACATCAGAACAGCGCAAACTGGCCTCGACCCTCACCTTCTGGAGCCAAGGCGTCCAGCAGGCGACCTATGTTGCGGCAGTTGTGACGGGCACCTTCATGGTGTTCTCGGGCGAATATACCGTCGGCACGATTATCGCCGTGGGTATCCTGACCTCCCGTACGCTTGGCCCGTTGACGCAATTGGCGGCGACGATGGCACGCTGGTCGAATGTGAAGGCCGCACTGGATGCCTTGGACAAGGTCGCAGATGCGCCGCAAGACATGGATGAAACCCGCAGCTACCTGCGCCGCGATACGGTCGATGGTGCGTTCGAACTGCGCGATCTGATGTTCAAATACGACGAAGACAGCGACCGCGTGGTTGATATTTCGTCGCTTAAAATCGAAGCAGGACAACGGGTTGCGATCCTCGGTGCGAACGGGTCGGGGAAATCCACGCTGCTCAAAATCCTGTCGGGTCTCTATCCACCAACGGGTGGTCGCGTGATGCTCGACGGGGTTGATATGGGCCAGATCATGCCGCGCGACCTGCGTCGGAATGTTGGCTACCTCGGCCAAGAGGTGCGTCTGTTCGCAGGCACCCTGCGCGACAACCTCAACATGACGATGCTCGAACGCGATGATGAACGTCTGTTGAAATCGCTCGATTTCGCGGGGCTTGGTCCGTTTGTACGTGCGCATCCCAAAGGCCTCGACATGCCGATTTCGGACGCGGGGCAGGGCTTGTCCGTCGGTCAACGTCAGTCGATTGGCTGGGCGCGGTTGTGGCTTCAGGATCCCAAGGTCTGTTTGCTGGATGAACCGACCGCAGCGCTCGACCAGACGCTTGAGGCGACACTTGTGTCTCGTCTCGATCACTGGCTGGGTCAGCGCACTGCGATCATCGCGACGCACCGCGTGCCCATCCTGCAACTGACGGGGCGCACCGTTATTCTGCAAAATGGCCGTTTGGCCGTCGATGGCCCTCGTGACGAAGTTATGGCCCATCTGCGCAACAAAAAGGTAGCAGGCTAATGGCAACGGTAGACGCAGAATTCGAAAAAGGTCTCGGTTCCTCTAGCCGTATCATTTGGCTTGTTGTGGCGACCGTTCTGGTGTTCCTGATCTGGGCAAAGTTTGCGTGGGTTGATGAAATCGTTCGGGCCGATGGTCAGATCATTTCTGCTGCCCGCCCGCAGATCGTTCAGAACCTCGAAGGCGGTATCCTCGCTGAGCTTTTGGTCAGCGAAGGCTCCGTTGTTGAACCGGGTCAAGTGCTCGCACGGCTGCGCGGGACGCAGTTTCAGGCGGCTGTGGATGACCTTGCCGATCAACTCGTGGCCGCAAGTATCCGCCGTACCCGCCTAGAGGCAGAGATGGCAGGCCAAACCGATTTCGAGGTGGCACCGATTTTCGCACAGCACAGCCCGACGACCGTTGCGTCTGAACGCGCGCTTCTTCAGGCGCGTCAGGCGGACTATCAGAGCCGCATCAGCGGGGCGCAGGCGGTCTTGCGTGAGACAGAGCGCGAATTGGCCTCGATGGAGGATATGTATCGCCGCGAGATCGTCGCGCTGTTCGAAGTGACGAACGCGCGTAAGGCCCACTCGGATGCCCAAAACCGTTACAACGACATCGTGACGGGCGCAGAGTTGGAACGGGCGAATGAATATTCAGAAGTGTTGCAAATCATCGGCACCCTGACCCAAGAGTTGCGCATGGCTCAGGACCAATTGAACCGCACGGTCATCGTCGCACCGATGCGTGGTGTGGTGAATAACCTTGCCGTCACGACCATTGGCGGCGTTGTCCGTCCGGGGGAAGAGATTTTCCAGATCATTCCATTGGACGACGAGTTGTTCGTTGAGGCCCATGTCAAACCCGAGGACATTGCGAACGTCCGCACAGGGCAAGACGCGAATATCAAACTCTCGGCCTATGATTACACGATCTACGGCACCCTGAACGCGACGGTCGATTTTATTTCGGCGGACACGTTCAAGGACGACCGTCGCCCCGATATTCCGCCGCACTATAAGGTGACCTTGCGTGTCGATCTCTCTAATCTGACCGATCGCCAGCGCGAGATTGAGATTCGTCCGGGCATGCAAGCGACGGTCGAATTGCACACTGGTGGGAAAACCGTACTGCAATATCTCACGAAACCGCTTTATCGCGGGTCAGAGGCGCTGCGCGAACGCTAGGTCCGCAAACCCATCACGACATTTTTTGACAACAGCAGGGGCCCTTTGGCCCCTGTATTTGTGTTTCATTGACCTTTTCCCACCATAGGAAGCAGGACCAAAGTGAGCAAAGCGGGCAGCTGGGCTTGAAGCCCCCCTAACTGACCACTAAGACTCTGTTTGGAAAACCCGTGTTATCGACGTGCGCGTCCCCAATTCGAGGCAGTGATGATGAGAGACCCGATCGAGACCTATGCCAACCTTGTGCCCATGGTTGTCGAACAAACCGCGCGTGGCGAACGTGCTTACGATATTTTCTCGCGCCTCCTGAAGGAACGCATCATTTTCGTGAACGGTCCGGTGCATGACGGCATGGCGCAGCTGATCGTTGCGCAGCTTCTGTTCCTTGAATCGGAAAACCCGAAAAAAGAAATCAGCATGTATATCAACAGCCCCGGTGGTGTTGTGACCGCTGGCCTGTCGATCTACGACACCATGCAGTACATCCGTCCGAAGGTTTCGACCCTCGTTGTGGGTCAGGCTGCGTCGATGGGGTCGGTCCTGTCGATGGCGGGCGAAAAAGGTATGCGCTTTGCCCTGCCAAACGCACGTATCATGGTGCACCAGCCTTCTGGTGGCTATCAGGGTCAGGCGACGGACATTATGATCCACGCCCAAGAAACCCAGAAAATCCGCAACCAGCTGTATCAACTCTACGTCCACCACACTGGACAGCCGCTTGAGGTTGTTGAGAAGGCGCTGGAGCGCGACAACTTTATGTCGCCGCAAGAAGCAAAAGACTGGGGTCACATCGACGAGATCCTGCAGAACCGCGGCGAAGCGGCGGAATAATCCGCCCTTTGTTATTACTTTTTGGCGTTGTGGACCGGTCCGGCCTGCCATAGTCTCGGACTTCAAAGGCACCGGACCGTTTACAACGACGACAGACGCCCAGGGGAACCAGTATGGCGAATACGACAGGCAGCGACAGCAAAAACACCCTCTACTGCAGCTTCTGCGGTAAGAGTCAGCATGAGGTGCGCAAGCTGATCGCAGGACCGACCGTGTTCATTTGTGATGAATGCGTCGAACTTTGCATGGATATCATCCGCGAAGAGACAAAGTCGTCGGGCCTCAAAACCACCGAAGGCGTTCCGACACCGCGCGATATCTGCAAGGTTCTGGACGACTACGTGATCGGTCAGGAACACGCAAAGCGCGTGCTCTCTGTTGCGGTGCATAACCACTACAAACGCCTGCATCACTCTGGCAAAGCTGGCGAAATCGAACTGGCGAAATCGAACATCATGCTGATCGGTCCGACGGGTTGCGGTAAAACACTGCTTGCCCAGACGCTGGCCCGTATCCTTGATGTGCCGTTCACTATGGCGGACGCCACCACCCTGACCGAAGCGGGTTATGTGGGTGAGGACGTTGAGAACATTATCCTGAAACTGCTTCAGGCGTCGGAATACAACGTTGAGCGTGCACAGCGCGGCATCGTTTATATCGACGAGGTCGATAAGATCACCCGCAAGTCTGACAACCCGTCCATCACCCGTGACGTATCGGGCGAGGGCGTGCAGCAGGCTCTGCTGAAGATCATGGAAGGCACCGTTGCGTCAGTTCCGCCGCAGGGTGGCCGTAAGCATCCGCAACAGGAATTCCTGCAAGTCGACACCACGAACATTCTGTTCATCTGTGGTGGTGCCTTCGCGGGCCTTGATAAGATTATCGCGCAGCGCGGTAAGGGTTCTGGCATCGGCTTTGGTGCTGCTGTCAAAGAGAATGACGACCGTGGCGTTGGCGAGATCTTCAAAGAACTCGAACCCGAAGATCTGCTGAAATTTGGTCTGATCCCTGAATTCGTGGGCCGTCTGCCCGTGATCGCAACCCTCACCGATCTAGACGAGGACGCGCTGATCATCATCCTGACTCAACCAAAGAACGCTCTGGTCAAACAATACCAGAAGCTGTTCGAGATTGAGGGCGTTGACCTGACCTTTACCGATGATGCCCTGCGCGCCATCGCGAAAAAGGCCATCGATCGCAAGACAGGCGCACGTGGTCTTCGCTCCATCATGGAAGACATCCTGCTCGACACGATGTTCGACCTGCCGGGCATGGAAAACGTCACCGAAGTCGTCGTCAACGAAGAGGCTGTTGGCCCTGATTCCAAACCGCTGATGATCTTCGAAGAAGACGCAAAGAGCGAAAAAGCCAGCGCAAGCTAATGCAACGAATTCCTGAAATAGGGCCGTCCAAATTGGGCGGCCTTTTTCGTTGCTCACAATCCATATTGAAACGCCCTGCGTTTGGTTCTAACGCAACGGCAACGCCAATAAAGGATCATCCAAATGACGATGAAACGCATTTTCACGGGTAGCCCATTTGAGGAAAAAATCGGCTACTGCCGCGCTGTTGTGGCTGGTGGGTTTGTCCACGTTGCTGGCACCGTTGGGCAGGGCGATGATGTGGTTGAACAGTGCAAGGCCGCGCTGACCACCATTTCGAACGCTCTCAAAGAAGCTGGCAGCGACCTGAGCAAGACCGTTCGCGTGACCTACTACCTCCCCGACGCGGCAGAGTTCGAACCCTGCTGGCCGACCCTGCGCGAGGTATTCGGCGCAAACCCACCCGCAGCGACCATGGTCGAATGCAACCTGATCGACCCGAAATACCGGATCGAGATCGAAGTGACTGCACTCGCAGGCTAAAATCCCCTTTGCGGCGCGGCGGGCACTGGACCTTTGGTGCCCGTTGCGACATAACCCAAGTGTCGATTTAAGGGAGCGGTCCATGGGCCTTCCGAACATCATCAAACGCCTGCTGACTTGGTGGGACGGACAAACCATTGGCACCCAACTGTTTACTTGGCGCAAAGGCGTCAAAGTTGGCGAAGATTCGCAGGGCAACATTTTCTACAAGACCCGTGATGATTCCCGCCGTTGGGTGATCTTCAATGGAGAGATCGAAGCCTCGCGCATCGATCCTGACTGGCACGGCTGGCTGCACCGCACATTCGACACCCCGCCGAGCGAGGTTCCGTTGAACCACAAGCCGTGGGAAAAGCCGCATCAGGAAAACCTGACAGGCACCGCGATGGCCTATGCTCCGGCTGGTTCGATCCGCCGCGCACAGCCAGCAGAGCGTGCCGATTACGAGGCATGGCAGCCCGAATAAGGAGCTCGCCTCATGGCTAATCACACCACAGAAACACTTGTCGGCGCCGCGGTTCTTGCCGTGGCGGTCGGCTTTTTGGGCTATGCGTCCAAGTTCACTGATTTCGCGTCGGGTGGATCGGATTACGCGCTGAACGCCAGCTTCCGTTCGATTGAAGGCGTCAGCGTTGGCACCGACGTGCGCATGGTCGGCGTGAAAGTTGGCACCGTCAGCGATATCAAACTCGATACCGAATTGTTCCGCGCCACGACCGTTCTGTCGATGCGTGACGGCGTGCCTGTTCCAAATGACAGCACTGCTGTGATCGCGTCCGAGGGTCTGCTTGGCGGTAACTTCGTTGAGATTCTGCCAGGTGCGTCGTTCGACAACTACCAACCGGGTGAAGAAATCCTCGACACCCAAGGCTCAGTCAGTCTGATGAACCTCTTGCTGAAGTTCGTCTCGGGCTCTGGCGATAGCGGAAGCACGAACTGATGCGCGCGCTGGCCTTTGCCTTCGCGCTCTGTGCAGCGCCCGTTGCGGCCCAAGAAGTCAGCGTTGCACCGAAAGGCGAATTGCGCGTCTTGGACAAAATCACAGGCGTGGTGAGCGATCTGGTTCTGGCCTCTGGCGAGGCGACAACCTTGGGCCACCTCACGGTAACATTGGGCGAATGCCGCTATCCCACCGACAACCCGTCGGGCGATGCCTATGCCGAAGTGACCGTGATGTATCGCGACAACGCGACGCCCGCGTTTTCGGGCTGGATGATCGCCTCGGCCCCCGCGCTTAACGCGATGGACCACCCGCGTTACGACGTCTGGGTGCTGCGCTGTATCACTGAATAAGCTGGCTCTATCGGGGCCTCTGCATTGAACCGTGCGGGCTCTGCCAGAGCCGCTTTCAACCGTTTCCGGTATTCACCACGTGGGATTTCGATCCCGCCCAAGGAAGCCAAATGCGGCGTCAGGAATTGCGTGTCGAACAGGGTGAACCCGTCGAGCCGTAGTCTATCAATCAGCCATGCCAGCGCGATCTTGGACGCATCGGTGCGACGCGAAAACATGCTCTCCCCGAAATAGGCGCCACCCAAGGCCACGCCGTAGCTGCCGCCGATGAGGGTATCGCCCTCCCAGACCTCGACCGAATGGGCAAAGCCAGCCTTATAGAGCGCGGTGTAGAGCGCAAAGATGGTATCGCTGATCCATGTCTCATCACGGTCAGCGCAGCCCTCTACGACCTGCTCGAACGCTGTGTCAAAGCTGACCCTGAACCCGCCCCGCCGCATCCGTTTGGCGAGGCTGCGCGAGATGTGGAACCCACCGATCGGGATGATGCCACGAAATCGCGGATCGACCCAGAACACCTCTGGATCATCACGAGACTCTGACATGGGGAACACGCCCGACGCATAGGCGTTGAGCAAGAGTTCAGGTGTCAGGGCAGGTGTTTCGTCACGCATGATCCGCACCATAGGCACAGATGCGGCATAGAAAAAGGGCGCGCTGTGGTAGCGCGCCCTTTTAAATCAGGTGTTGGCTTCGAGCCATTTTTCCAGCCAGTGGATGTTGTAGTTCCCTGACTGCACATCCGGTTCCGCAAGGAGTGCGTGGAACAGTGGGATGGTGGTATCGACGCCATCAACGATCAGTTCGCCCAAGGCACGGTTCAGACGGGCCAAGGCTTCGGGACGGTCGCGACCATGCACGATCAGTTTGCCGATCAAGCTGTCGTAATAGGGCGGGATCGAATAGCCGTCATAAAGTGCGGAATCCATCCGAACGCCCAGACCACCTGGTGCGTGATATTGTGTGATCTTACCGGGGCAGGGGCTAAAGTTCGGAAGCTTTTCAGCGTTGATCCGAACCTCAATCGCGTGGCCGTTGATCTTGAGGTCGTCTTGGGTGAACGACAGGCCTTGCTTTGCAGCAACGCGGATCTGCTCACGCACGAGGTCGACGCCGAAGATCCCTTCGGTCACGGGGTGCTCCACCTGAAGGCGGGTGTTCATTTCGATGAAATAGAACTCTCCGTCCTCATAGAGGAACTCGATCGTGCCAGCGCCCGAATAGCCCATTTTGCCGATCGCCTCAGCACAGATGCCACCGATACGGGCGCGCTCTTCTGCGGTGATGCAAGGGCCAGGAGCCTCTTCAAAGACCTTCTGGTGACGACGCTGGAGCGAACAATCACGCTCACCAAGGTGAACGCCACCGCCCATACCGTCGCCAAAGACCTGCACCTCAATGTGGCGCGGCTTCTGGAGGTATTTCTCCATGTAGACTTCGGCGTTGCCAAATGCGGCTTTCGCTTCAGAACGTGCGGTCGAGAAGGCGGTTTCCAGCTCTTTCTCGTCCTTTGCCACTTTCATCCCGCGGCCACCGCCACCAGCGGTCGCTTTGATGATGACAGGGTAGCCCATGTCAGCCGCCGCTTTTTTCGCAGCAGCAATGTCAGGCACGCCACCCGCAGAGCCCGGAACAACTGGGATGCCCAGCTTTTCAGCGGTTTCTTTTGCGGTGATCTTATCGCCCATCATGCGGATGTGTTCCGCCGACGGACCGATAAAGGTCAGGCCGTGATCTTCGACGATCTGAACAAAGGCCGCGTTTTCCGAGAGGAAGCCATAGCCTGGGTGGATCGCCTGAGCGCCCGAGATTTCACAAGCGGAGATGATCGCGGGAAAGTTCAGGTAGGATGCGGTGGAAGAGGGCGGTCCAATACAGATCGCCTCGTCTGCCATACGGACGTGCATCGCATCGGCGTCAGCGGTCGAGTGGACCGCAACCGATTTGATACCCATCTCGCGGCAGGCGCGCACGACCCGAAGGGCAATCTCGCCACGGTTCGCAATGAGGATTTTATCGAACATGGGGCGCAGCCTTATTCGATAATAACGAGCGGAGCACCGAAATCGACCGGCGAACCGTCAGCAACAATGATCGTCTTGATCTTGCCGGATTTTGGCGACGGGATCTGGTTCATTGTTTTCATCGCTTCGATGATCAGAAGTGTGTCGCCTTCGTTCACGGTCTGACCGACGGTGACGAAGGGTGCAGCACCAGGTTCAGCAGCGAGGTAAGCGGTACCAACCATCGGCGAGGTCACAGTGCCCGGGTGCGATGCAGGATCGTCATTGGCGGCAGCAACAGGCGCAGCAGCGGCGGGTGCAGCAGCAGGTGCTGCGGCAGCAGCAGGCGCAGCAGGCATTGCCATCGTCTGAACGATTTGCTGCTGACGGCTTACCCGAACGTTCAGGCTGTCGTTGTCGCCATATTCGCGGACGACTTCCAATTCGGTGAGGTCATTTTCGCGGAGGAGTTCTGCCAATGCGCGGATAAAATCCACATCGCCGTCGTGGCTGCGTTCTTTGCTCATCTTTTCTCGGCCCTTGCCATTACGTTGCGTCCGCCCTGAAAAAGTGCGGTTGGTTCTGGCTTATACGCCAATGAATAGAGGCTGGAAAGCGTTAGGCGTAGCCTTTCGGGGGTAATAAACGGCAAACAGGCCCAACCATCGGGTCGGGCCTGCAAGAAAATGTCGCAACCTTTGAGGTTTGCGCAATAACGTATCAGATCGCCAGATACTTAGACCGCAAGGCCTCGTCTTCGAGGACCTCTTGGGCCGATCCATCAAACACCACCGTGCCCGTATCGAGGATCACCGCGCGATCCGCCAATTTCAGAGCGGCGACGGCGTTCTGTTCAACGATGATCGTGGTGATGCCTTGGTCACGGATGATTTTGAGCGTCTTTGCGATCTCTTGGACGATCACAGGGGCGAGGCCCTCATAGGGTTCATCAAGAAGCAGAACTTTGATGTCACGGGCCAAGGCGCGCGCAATCGCGAGCATCTGCTGTTCACCGCCCGAAAGGGTGATGCCCTCTTGGGTGCGGCGCTCTTTGAGGCGCGGGAACAGTTCGTAGATGCGTTCCAGCGACCAGCCGATTGGCGGTGCGATCTGTGCGAGCTTCAGGTTCTCTTCGACCGTCAGACCGGGGATGATGCAACGATCTTCGGGAACGAGGCCGATGCCCGCAGCAGCAGCCTGATGCGATTTCATCAGGTGCAGCGGCTGGTGGTCGAGCCAGATTTCACCGTGTTTCAGCGCAGGATCGTCCATGCGTGCAATGGCCCGCAGGGTGGATGTTTTGCCCGCACCGTTACGGCCCAAGAGCGCGAGGATTTCGCCCTCGTGGATGTCAAAGCTGACGCCTTGCACGATATAGCTTTCGCCGTAGTAGGCCTGAATGTCCCATACGCTGAGGTATTTGGCATGGGTGGCGGCGTTGTTGACGTTTTTGTCGAACGGTTTGTTCATGATCAGCCCCCTTAGACCTGTGCTTCGCCCAAGTACGCTTCACGCACTTTGGGGTGGCCTTTGATGTTTTCCGGCGTTTCTTCGATCAGGGGCGTGCCCTGAGCGAGAACCGTGATCCGTTCCGCAAGCGAGAACACAACGTGCATGTCATGTTCGATGATCGCCATGGTGATGTCGCGCTTCGCCTTGATCTCTTTCAGAAGATCGATGGTGTTGTTGGTATCAGCACGCGCCATCCCTGCGGTCGGTTCGTCGAGCAGCAAGAGCTTCGGGTTCTGCACCAGACACATCGCCATTTCTAAACGACGTTTGTCACCGCGCGATAGGCTACCCGCATGCATGTTGCGTTTGTCTTGCATGTTCACATCCAAGAGCATCTGCTCTGCCATCTCGACGATGTCCTTCTCGGACTCGACGGTTTCGATGGCATGCATACGGAACGCCCCGTCACGCTTTGCAAAGCAGGGGATCATCACGTTTTCGATCACCGACAGGTCGCTAAAGATTTCCGGTGTTTGGAACACGCGGGAAATGCCCATCTGGTTGATCTCGTGCGGTTTGCGGCCCAGCACCGACTGGCCGTCAAACATGACCGAACCAGAGTCGGGGATCAGTTTGCCAACCAGACAGTTGAGCAGGGTCGATTTACCAGCGCCGTTCGGACCGATGATGGCGTGAACCGTGTTTTCCTTAACGGACAGGTTCACATCACCCAGTGCCTGCAACCCGCCGAAGCGTTTGTTGACGCCTTTGACTTCAAGAATACCCATTGGTTTCTCTCCTTATTCGGCAGGCTGGTTAGAGGAATCTTCGTCTTTGCCGCGGTTTTTCCACCAAGAGGCAATCCGCTGGCCACCCTCAACGAGGCCGCCCGGCAAGAAGATAACGATCAGCATGAACAGCACGCCCAAGGTCAGGTGCCAGCCTTCACCCACAAAGCGGGCAAAGAACCAAACGACGACCGACTCGAGGCTGTCAGGCAAGAAGCTGAACCAGCTGTGCAGGATGGTTTCGTTGATCTTTGAGAAGATGTTTTCGCAGTATTTGATGAAACCAGCGCCCAGCACAGGACCCATCAGGGTGCCCGCACCGCCGAGGATGGTCATCAGAACCACCTCGCCCGACGCAGTCCACTGCATACGCTCTGCACCAGCAAGCGGGTCCATCGCAGCCAGCAACGCGCCAGCCAGACCAGCATAGATGCCAGAGATCACGAAAGCTGCCAGCGTGTAGGGACGCGAGTTCAGGCCCGTGTAGTTCATACGCTGCTGGTTCGATTTGACCGCACGCAGCATCATGCCGAACGGCGAACGGAAAATCCGCAGCGACATGTAGAAGCCAAGGATCGCAATGACCGCGCAGACGTAGAAGCCCACGTTGAAGTCAAAGCTCCATGCGCCGATGTCCAGCGTGTAGGTGCTGTTCATCTTCATGCCGAACAGACCTGGCACAGGCAGAGAGCTCGTATCCGCCGCACCGTCGAGGATACGCGGGTCGTTCAGGTTCAGCTGAAGGCCCGTTTCGCCGTTAGTGATCGGTGTCAGAACCGAATAGGCCAGTCGGTAGCTCATCTCTGCAAACGCAAGCGTCAGGATCGAGAAGTAGATGCCCGAGCGACGCAAGCTAATGTAACCAATAGCTAGAGCGAAGAGGCCCGATACGATCATCGCGAGGATGATTGCAGGCAGGATGTTCATCGACAGGAGTTTGAACATCCAAACCGCAGAGTAGGATCCCACGCCCAGAAACGCTGCGTGACCGAACGACAGGTAGCCCGTCAGACCGAACAGGATGTTAAATCCGATTGCCATCAGGCCGTAGATCGCAAAGCGCTGCATCAGCGCAGGATAGCCTGCGTTGAACTGCGCCATCGCGCTATCCGTGGGGAAAGGGTTCAAAAGGAACGGCGTCAGCAAGGTCAGCGCGACCACGATCAGCAGGAATTTGGTGTCTTTTTGGTTCAAGCCGAACATGGATTAGTCCTCCATCACGCCCTTGCGACCCATGAGGCCACGTGGACGGGTAAGTAGAATGACGATGGCGACGAGGTAGATGATGATCTGGTCGATGCCGGGGATGATCGCTTTGACTTCGTTGAGCGATGCAAAGGACTGCAGAATGCCCAAGAGGAAGCCCGCAGCCACAGCGCCCGGAAGCGAACCCATGCCACCTACAACCACCACAACAAAGGACAGCACGAGGAAGTCCATACCCATGTGGTAGTTCGGCGACAGGATCGGCGTATACATCACGCCCGCCAGACCCGCGACGCCAGCAGCGAGGCCGAACATCAGGGTAAAGCGTTTGTCGATGTCGATCCCCAGAAGGCCCACCGTTTCACGGTCAGCCATACCTGCGCGAACAACCATCCCGAAGGTGGTGAACTGAAGGAAGGCAAAGACGCCGCCGATGATCACAGCCGAGAAGAAGAAGTAAACCAAACGCCATACAGGATAGAAGATATCCATGCCCAGCATCGCACCGATGTTCACGGTGCCCGAGTAGTCGGACGGTGCCATCATCTGGATCGGGTTCGCGCCAAAGAAATACTTCACGATCTCTTGCAGCACGATCGCCAGACCAAAGGTCACAAGGATCTGGTCCGCATGAGGGCGTTTGTAGAAGTGTTTGATCAGTCCGCGCTCCATCGCCCAACCGACAAAGAGCATCACGGGGATGGTCAGTAGGATGGCCAGCGGCACGGAATAGTTGATCATCGCAGACCCGATGGATTCACCGAACCATGCCTCGACGTAGGGGGTCTTAACCTCGAGAGGTTTGCCCAAGAAGTCGGTCTTGGTCGGATCGAGCGAGACTTTCGAAATTTCGAAAACCTTGCGCAAGGTCACAGCGCAGAAGGCGCCGATCATGAACAGCGCACCGTGCGCAAAGTTCACAACACCCAATGTGCCGAAGATGAGAGTAAGGCCCAACGCGATCAGCGCGTAGGCCGAGCCTTTTTCAAGGCCATTGAAAAACTGCAGGATAATAGCGTCCATTGTCCCCGCCCTGTCTTGGGAGTGGCTAAACCCCCGTGCGTTGACGGGGGCGAACCGGCCGCGCATTGTGCGCGACCGGCCTATGTGAGTGGTGATTAAGCGCCCGGGTTACACTGACCGAGGTCGCCACCGGCGAACATCGGGTGATCCGGTGCGTATTCGACCTGAGCACGCGGGGTCGTTTCAACGATTTCCAGCGTGTCGTATTCGTTGGTCGGGTTCTCTGCGCCTTTCATAACCAGAACGTCTTTGAAGCACTGGTGGTCTGCACCGCGGTACAGAACCGGACCGTTGCCCATGCCGTCGAATTCGAAATCTTCGAGAGCTTCGACAACGCCACATGGGTTGAAGGTACCTGCGCGGGTTACAGCATCTGCATAGAGCATGGTCTGAACATACGAGGTGTGTGCAGCGTTTGACGGCGGACGGCCATATTTTTCGCCGAACGATTTTACGAAGGCCTGGGTGCCAGCGTCTTGCAGCTGCCAGTTCCAGTTCATTGAACCGTATACGCCTTGGATGTTCGAACCAGCACCAGCCGCCATCAGTTCCGAATAAAGCGGAACAACGATTTCGAACTGCTTGCCGTTCACCATCTTATCACGAAGACCGAACTGAACTGCTTGCGACAGCGAGTTCACCATGTCCCCGCCGTAGTGGTTCAGGATCAGAACATCTGCGCCCGAGTTCAGAACTGGTGCGATGTAGGACGAGAAGTCGCCTGCGCCAACTGGCGTGCGAACCTTCTCAACGGTCTGCCAGCCGAGAGCTTCGGTGGATGCCGCGATCGACTCTTCTTGTGTCCAGCCCCAAGTGTAGTCAGCGGTCAGGTGATACGCGCGACGTTCGGTGCCATAGACGTTGCCCAGAACCGGAGCCAGAGCAGCACCCGACATGTAGGCGTTAAAGAAGTGACGGAAACCGTTCGCCTTGCGGTCTTTACCGGTTGTGTCGTTCGAGTGGGTCAGAGCGGCCATGAAGATCACGCCAGCTTCTTGACACAAACCCTGAACAGCAACAGCCACGCCCGAGGACGAACCGCCAGTGATCATCACAGCGCCGTCTTTCTGGATCATCGACTGTGCGGATGCACGTGCAACGTCAGATTTGGTCTGGGTGTCACCAGTGACGAAGGTCACTTTCTTACCCAAGATGCCAGCGCCATCGAGTGCTTTGGACGAGAAGGTGTTCAGCATACCGCCGTCGCCTTCGCCGTTCAGGTGCTCAACAGCGAGCTGGAATGCGCGCAGTTCGTCGAGACCTTCCTCAGAGTAGGGGCCAGTTTGCGGAACGTTGAAACCAAACACGACTTCGCTGCCTGTTGGGGCATTGGTAAAGCCGCTGTGGCTTTCAGCGCGTAGGTAAGTCGGCAGAAGCAGGCCAGAGCCGGCGATAGCGCCAGACTTCAGCACGCCACGACGCGAGAATTTATTGGACATTATTATCCTCCCTATTGTGAAAATCCGCGCCGGGCTCCTCCTTCCCGATGCGAAAAGCATTTTTACATGCAAGGTCATTATCAAGGGAGTTTCGAAAATCGGGCAACAAGTCACTTGGATATAATGATTTTTTTGTAAAGAAAATCACAATGCCATGGTATACGTTGTAAAATCGTTTTCTCGCAGGTGCGGAAACAGACTGAAAACGTTGAAGGAATCACGATGGTGCAGCGCCAGTTAACAGGGTCCAGAATTCGCGAACGGCGTGTCGACCTTGGTATACGACAAACTGATCTGGCAAATGCGGTCGGAATATCGGCCTCCTACCTGAATTTGATCGAACACAACCGTCGCAGAATCGCAGGAAAACTGCTCAACGACCTCGCGCGGGCGATGCAAGTGGACCCATCTGCGCTGACCGAAGGGGCGGAAACGGCGCTCTTGGATCAGTTGCGCGCTTCTGCTGCGCGGGATCGGGCGGCTGGGGCAGAGGTGTCGCGGACAGAGGATTTCGCGGGCCGTTTCATCGGTTGGGCCTCGCTCGTTGTGCGTCAGGATAAGCGGATCGATGAACTAGAGGCGCGGGTCAAAGTGTTGACCGACCGACTGGCCCACGACCCTCAGCTGGCGACATCCTTGCACGAGGTGATTTCGTCGGTGACCTCGATCCGATCTGCGGCGTCGATCCTTGTCAGTGATGACGATATTGACCGCGATTGGGAACGTCGGTTCCACCGTAATATATATGAGGACAGTCAGCGTTTGGCCGAAGCCTCGCGGGCGCTTGTGTCCTACCTCGATGCGCCGAGCGAAGAGGGCACCGCGTCGCTGTCCCCTCAAGAAGAATTAGAAACCTACCTCGATGCGCAGGGGTTCCACTTGCCGTATCTTGAGGGCGATGGCGCGCCCCAACGTGCGCCGATGCTACGGTCCAAGGCGGCTTCGGCCCTGTTAGCGGATTATCGGACGCGCTACCTCGCCGATGCTGAAACAATGCCGCTGAAGGAGTTCTCGGCGGCAGCGATTGAGGTGGGTCATGATCCCGCGCTGTTGGCGGGTCGTTTTGGCGTGCCTTTGGCGGCGGCAATGCGACGGCTCGCGACTTTGCCGTCCGAAAGCGGCCATCCCGCCTTTGGCCTCGTGATCTGCGATGCGGCGGGGGCGATTACATTGCAGCGTCAGGTTTCTGGTTTCGGGTTGCCCCGTGCGGCGGCGGCCTGTCCGCTCTGGCCGCTGTTCCGCGCTTTTAGTCAACCGATGCAGCCCATTCGCCGTGATGTGCAGTTGCCGGTTGAGGGCGGCGGGCGGTTCCGTTGCTATGCGATTGCGTCCCCCGCAGGTGCCGCGAGCTTTGACGCGCCCGCAACGATGGAGGCCGTCATGCTGGTGCGGTCGGTGACACCCTCGGGCGGTCCTGCCGATCCTGTCGGCACATCCTGCCGAATTTGTCCCCGCAGTGGTTGCCGCGCCCGCCGCGAACCGTCGATCTTGAACGAGGATGCGGTTTAACAATCACAGCTTTGACAGTGGCGCCTAATACGGTGATAGTCAGGCGGAAACCGACGTCTTGGGAGGGGCTGAGGAATGGCAAAACGGGTTTTGGTCATCGAAGATGAACCGAACATCATTGAGGCGATCAGCTTTATCCTGTCGCGAGACGGGTGGACCGTGCATACCCATTCCGATGGTGAAACCGCAAACGAACGGATTACTGCGACGCCGCCCGATCTGATCATTTTGGACGTTATGCTGCCTGGCAAAAGCGGCTTTGATATTCTGCGCGACCTGCGCGAGTCCCCCGAAACCACAGACCTACCTGTTCTGATGCTGACCGCGCGGGGCCAAACCCGAGACCGCGAGATGGCTGAACGGCTCGGTGTGACGCAATTCATGACCAAACCGTTTTCGAACGCTGAAGTTCTGGAAAGCGTGCGCGCCTTGGTGCGTGACTAAGCGCGATGGCGCGGCCTACCAAAAATACCTTTCTCGAACGCGCAGGATATCGCCGCCGCCGTATGCGTGACGTGGCGCGTGTGCTGCCTGTTCTAATCGGGATTCTTTTCTGTATTCCGCTATTGTGGGACCGAAATGGCGAACTCGGCACGGCGGATGCGCTGATCTATCTCTTTACGGTCTGGTTCTGCGCTCTGGGCATTTCGGCAGGGATCGCTCGTTTTCTGGCCACTGATCGGAGCGATGATCGGTGATGGTGTCGTTTAACCTCCTGCTGGCTGTGGCGCTCGCCTATGTCGCGTTCCTTTTTGTCATCGCCTTTGCTGCCGAACGAAGCGCGGAAAAGGGGTCGGGCGCGTGGCTGCGGTCACCGTGGATCTACACACTCTCTCTGTCGATCTATTGCACGGCTTGGACGTTTTACGGCGCGGTGGGCTATGCGGCGCGGTCGGGGCTAGAGTATCTGACGATCTACCTCGGTCCGACGGTTGTGATGATCGGCTGGTGGTGGGTTCTGCGAAAATTGGTGCGGATCGGGCGCAGCCAGCGGATCACATCGATCGCAGACCTCGTGTCATCGCGGTTCGGGAAATCGACCGCGCTGGGCGTGATGGTGACGCTGTTGATGGTGGTGGCCGCCACGCCCTACCTCGCGCTGCAGCTCCAGTCTGTAACGTTGTCTTTCGCGGTCTTTGCCGATGCCGCGGGCGACAGCTGGTTGAGCGAAGACCTGACCCGGTCCGCCCTATGGGTCGCCTTGGGCCTTGCCGTGTTTACAATCATCTTTGGCACGCGGAACCTTGATGCGAACGAACGCCACCACGGGATCGTTATGGCGATCGCGGTTGAGGCGGTGGTGAAACTATGCGCCTTGGTTGCGGTTGGTGTCTTTGTGGTCTGGGGCGTTGCGGGCGGCTTTGGCCCGATGATCGACCTGATCGACACATCTGACATCGCGCAATGGCAGCAATCCAGCGGCCGCTGGGTGGGGCTGACGTTTCTATCGGGCGCTGCATTTCTGACCCTGCCGCGTATGTTTCAGGTTCTAGTCGTCGAAAACGCCGATGAAAAGAACCTGATCACCGCGAGCTGGGCTTTTCCTCTCTACCTCCTGACGATGAGTCTTTTCGTCGTGCCGATTGCGGTGGTGGGTCTGACAATCCTGCCTGAAGGGTCCAACCCCGACTTGTTCGTTCTGACCATCCCGCTGAGCCAAGGGCTCGACGGGTTGGCGATCTTCTCGTTCCTTGGTGGGTTCTCGTCCGCGACCTCAATGGTGATCGTGGCAACGATTGCGCTGGCGACGATGATCTCGAACCACATCGTGACGCCGCTCTGGCTTTCGTCCAAAGGGCCGGGGGCGGTGGTCTCTGGCGACATCCGTCAGTTGGTGATCGGCGCGCGCCGCCTGTCCATCGCGGGAGTTCTGCTGCTCGGTTACATTTACTTCCGCCTTTCGGGTGGCGGTGAAGCACTCGCCGCCATCGGTCTGATCTCATTCGCAGGCGTCGTGCAGGTTCTCCCCGCGATGATCGGCGGGATTTTCTGGCGTGGTGCGACCCGTTGGGGTGCTGTGGCAGGCATCACCGTCGGCTTTGTCATCTGGGCATGGTCGCTGTTCCTGCCGTCCTTTGGGCCTGATGGTATTCTGCCGCAAACGGTCATTGATCATGGGCCGTTCGGGATTGCGGCGCTCCGTCCGCAGGCGCTCTTTGGGATCACGGAAATCGACCCCCTGATCCATGCGCTGATGTGGTCGATGTTGCTGAACTCTGTCGCGTTTTTCTTTGGCTCTGTCCTGACCTTCCCGCAGCCGCTGGAACGGTTGCAGGGTGCGCAATTCGTCAACATCTTTGAACACTCCGAAGGGGCGCGGGCGTGGACGACCTCAACTGCTGAGGCAGAAGATTTGTTGATTATGGCGCAGCGTATCCTTGGTTCGAACGAAGCGCAGGTGCTGTTCCAGCAAGAGGCGCAGCGGCAGGGCAAGGCGGGCTATCTGCCCGAGGTGACGCCGGAGTTTGTTCAGAACCTAGAGCGGGAATTGGCGGGGTCGGTGGGGGCCGCAACAGCCCACGCGATGGTTGGTCAATTCATCCAAGGTGCGTCCGTGTCCGTCGAGGACCTGATCGCCGTGGCGGACGAGGCCGCGCAGATCATGGAATACTCCAACCGACTGGAGCAGAAATCGGCAGAGCAAGAACGCACCGCCCGTCAGCTGCGCGATGCCAACGAAAAACTCACCCAGTTGTCGATCCAAAAGGACGCCTTCCTGTCCCAGATCAGCCACGAACTGCGGACGCCGATGACCTCCATCCGATCCTTCTCTGAAATCCTGCGCGAAGGCGGGATGTCAGACGAAGAGCTGTCGAAGTATTCGGGCATCATTCATGATGAGGCGATGCGGTTGACTCGCTTGCTCGACGACCTTCTGGACCTCAGCGTATTGGAAAACGGTCAGGTGACGCTGAACATGGCGCAAGGCAACCTTAAGACAGTCATTGATCGTGCGGTTTCGGCGACGGCGCATAGCCCCACGGCGATCACGGTGAAACGGCGCGATGGCGAAGAGACCATTCCGCTCTACACCGATCTGGATCGTCTGACGCAGGTCTTTATCAACCTCATCGCAAACGCGGGCAAATACTGCGATGCAAAGCGTCCTGTTCTGCGAATTGAACCGCGCAAGGTCGCGGGCGAATGGGTGGTTGATTTCATCGACAACGGTGCGGGGATCACCAAAGAGAACCAACAGGTGATCTTTGAGAAATTCTCGCGGTTGTCCGATCATCGCAAAGCGGGCGGTGCGGGCCTCGGCCTCGCCATTTGTCGCGAGATTATGACCCGCTTGGGTGGCACAATCACTTACCTTCCGGGGCAGGGTGGTGCTGCGTTTCGTGTCGTTTTGCCAGCCGCCGTTAACCCCGCGCTAACGCGCTGAGGGATAATGTCATCGGGCCATGGATACGCCCGTCTTAAACCGCATGTTACGCAAGGCCCCCGACGCGCCAGTCGGGACGCCTGACCGTGCCTTGCGGTTGGCGGTCGTGCGGGCGTTTGATCGGGTGTTCGGTGTTCCTGCGTCCGTCGATGTTGCGTTGTCCGATGTTGATGTGGACGACCTCGCGGCGTCGCTGTCTGACGGGGTGATCATCGGGCTCGACCGTGGGATCGCTGTTGGGCTGTTGGCCTGTGATCCAACGCTCGTCGCGGCGCTGACGCAGATACAGACGATTGGTCGTGTGGTGGATCGTGAGACGGCAGCGCGTCCAATGACCGCCACAGATCGCGCGTTGTGTTTGCCGTTCTTGGCCGCCTGTTTTGATCACCTTATGGGAGGATTGGCGGACACGGACTTGGCGGACTGGCTGACTGCGGTGACGATCGGCGCATCGATCCCCACACCGCGTCAGGTGCCTATGATATTGGCCGCGACGACCTATCGCGTTGCGCGGTTTGCCATCAGGTTTGGCGACACATTACGCGCAGCTGAGTTGGTGGTTGCGCTTCCTCCAGCGCCGAAACCTCAGGCCAAAGAACCGTCGAGCCAATGGGCAGATGACTTGCGTCAGTCGGTTCTAGAGACACACGCGCAACTGAACGGCATCCTTGCACGTATTTCGCTGCCGCTAGCGCAGGTCGAAGGTTTGTCTGTGGGGGCTGTTGTGCCGCTCTACGGGGCGACGGTCGGGTCCGTGCGTCTGGAAGGGCCAGATAGAACCTGCGTTGCCATGGGCCGTTTGGGCCAGATGGCGGGGCAACGGGCCGTGCGGATTGAACCCGCGCAGCCCGCGCAATTGTCAGAGGTGACGGTGGCAGATCCGCCCCGTCAGGCCGCGCCCTTACCCCTCAGCGAGGCCATCGATACGGGCAGCGAGACCTGAGAGGTCATAGCCCGCACGTGCAGTCGCGTTGATGATCGCTTCAGTCGGCATTTTGCCTGCCATACCCAAGGACCAAACGATCGACGACCGTGTGCCCGATGCGCAATAGGCCAGCACAGGGCCACCAGCGGACTCGATGGTCGCCATCTGCAACGCGACCATGTCCATGTTCAGCCCTGCGTGGGTGACGGGGTTGACCACATAGGTCAATCCTGCGCCCTCAACGGCGATCTTCATCGCGTCAGACTGCCACTCCGGCGGGATCTCCGAATCGGGACGGTTATTGATAACCGCCACGAACCCTGCCGCTTTGATCGCGTCGAGGTCTTCGGGGGTGATTTGCGGGGTCACAGCATAGCTGTCAGTGATCGTGCGTATATCCATAGCGCAGGATTAAACCGCCGGAGCGGCTCCGTCCAGACGTGCTTTGATCGAAGGTGCGAACCACATGCCTGCGCCCATCGCGAGGACGAAAACTGTACCCTGAATGCCACCATAAAAGAGCGAAGCAATCGACGGACCGGGGCAAAGGCCGACCAGACCCCAGCCGAATCCGAACAGAGTGGACCCGAGGACGAGGTTGCGACCGATCACCGGATTCGGTTTCGGCGGGAACATACCGCCCAAGGCGGGCATACGCCCTTCGGTCCAACGCCACGCAAAGAACATCGGGATGATCGCGCCACCCATCACAAAGGCAAGCGTCGGGTCCCATTCGCCGAACACGTCGAGCCAGCCCTGAACTTTGCGGGTGTCGGTCATGCCAGACACGAAAAGGCCAGCACCAAAGAGGCCGCCAGAAATCGCGGAAAAGAGATTGCGCATTACACCCACCCCAGCAAATGTTTGAACAGGATCACGCCAAAGCCGCCTGCGACGATGTAAAAGACGGTGGCGACGATGCCACGCAGCGACAGGCGGGAGATGCCGCAGACGCCATGGCCCGAGGTGCATCCATTCGCGATCCGAGTGCCGACGCCGACCAAGAGGCCAGCCACGACGACCGCCCAGAGGTTTTCAGTGGCATAGGTTTGTGCAGGGCCGTCACCTTGGAGGTTGCCAAAGAGGAGGGCGAGCACGGTTGGGACACCGAAAAGGCCAGCAATGAACCATGCGCGTTCGGCCTTTTGGCTGCCTGCGCTGCCGTCAACGATTCCACCGATGATGCCCGATGCCCCCATGATGCGCCCGTTCACCAAAAGGTATACGGCACCGCCCAATCCAATGAGCACACCTCCGGCAAGGCCGAAGATCCATTCAATCTGCATATTTTTTGTCCTGTTTAGTTCCCAAGAGTTGGCGAGAGTGGGCAAACGACCCATTTACACATAAGGAACGACACCTTTCAGCGTCGTTATATTTGAAATACGATGTGTTTCGCGTTATCTGCGTTACAATCGCGGACGAAGCCGAACCTTTGGCGTATTGGACATTGCAGCGGTCCTGACCAGATTCTTTGCTAGCTCGTCTGGCACTGAAAATAGAGCACTGGTCACGTATTGCAATAGTTTAATATGTGGGTTATTAAATTTATGAGGACGTAATGGACGATCTGGCAATCACGGCGGAGGCCATGGATAAGGCAGCAGACGAAGCAGCAGAAGTGATGAAGGTTCTTTCGAACCCCGCTCGCTTGCGTATTCTTTGTGCTCTTCTTCCCGGAGAGCGGTGTGTTGGCGAGCTTGAAGAGATGCTCGGTGCGTCGCAGTCCTATGTGTCGGGTCAGTTGGCACGTATGCGGTCCGAGGGCTTGGTCTCGTGCGATCGTGAAGGCCGCACCATTCGTTACCGTTTGGCGGACCCGCGCGTTGGTCCGATCCTCGAACGTCTGTACGAAGTCTTCTGTCCGGTTCCTGCCGCACCTTGACGTGTGTCATGGCGCGGTAATCCGCCCGGCGTTACCTTGGGTCATTCAGCGGGACTGTCCCGCTGACCGACCCAAGAGGAGCGGACATGACACAGCACGAACTCGAAGCAAAACTCTACGCCATCCTTGACGACATGCAGCGCGATGCCGCGCATCGGCATCGGCTCCAGCCCAAATATCATGCGATCCTGAAACAAATGGCGGACGAAGGCGTCCCTGTTCCGCCACGTCTACAGGATCTGGATATGCGCCTGATCGACGAAGCCGTCGAAGCCCAATTTGACAATATGCCGATCTAGGATGTGGCGCTGAGGCGACGAAACGGGCGTGAATTCCTGCGAAATGCTTGTTTTTGCACCTGAAACGGCGGCAAAGGCTTGCTCTTTGCCTCTGCGCGGGCCCAAAGTCTGGCAAAGCAGTCGGTGAGTAGGACTTGGGCAGTTTGTCGAATTTAGTGAAATTCCGAATGCGCGATGGCGTTGCGGTCATTGTGCTTGCCTCTCCGCCTGTGAATGCGCTGACCCATGCGCTGCGCGTTGAACTCGACCGTCTGCTGGATCAGTTGGCCCTGCGCGACGACGTGATGGCGGTGTCGATCACGGGCGAAGGTGACACCTTCTGCGCGGGCGTAGATGTGCGTCAGATGGATAAACTCGACGATGCGCCGTCGCTGCGGAGCATTTGCCAAAAGATCGAAAACCTGCCCGTGCCTGTGATCGTTGGTCTGCGCGGAATGGTTCTGTCTGGGGGTGTTGAATTGGCGCTTGCTGCGCATTACCGACTGGCCGAAGCTTCCTGTAGGCTCGCCGTGCCTGAGGCGTCTTTGGGACTGTTGTCGCCTGCTGGTGCAACCCAGCGTTTGCCGCGCCTCGTTGGGGCGGCGAGTGCGTTGGATATGCTGCTCAGCGGCAGGCCCGTCACGGCAGAGCAGGCGAAACTGTCTGGCCTCATCGACGGGATTGTGACGGGTGGTATTCGTGCGGCAACGCTGCAATTTGCGGAACACCTGATCACTCATAAATCGCCGTTGCGACGTGTGCGTGACATGACCAAGGGGCTGCGTGATCCGAAATATTTCGATGCGATCGCCAAGGCCCGCAAAACGGCAGAGCGTGATCCGTTGCGTGTGAAAACGCTCTATATTGATGCGGTTGAGGCGGCAGCGATGTTGCCGTTTGATATCGGGCTAGAGTTCGAAGAGGAACGTTGGCAGCAATCCCTTGCCGATCCGCAGTCCACTGCCTTGCGCCGTTTGTTTGCAGCAGAGCATCAATTGCCCGCCGACATGGTGACCCGAGATGCAGAGACGCGGCGGCGGGTTCTCGGGCCAAAAGCGCAGGATATTCTGAAACGTCTGCGGCGGTCGCAGGTTATCGCGGCGGAAATGATGTTCGCGATGGGTCGATCGAAGGGTGCGATTGACGCGGTGATGATCGACTACGGCTTTGCCCAAGGTCACTTCGGTGCTGAGCCAGAGCGCGTATCGCCGCAGGATCGGACAGAGATCACCGAACGTCTGATCGGTGCGATCGCGGGCGAGGGTGGGCGCATCCTCCAAGACGGCCTCGCACGGCGTGCGGCGGATATTGATGCGGTGGCCGTGATCGGGATGGGATTCCCGCGGTGGCACAGCGGCCCTATGCATGCCGCCCGCGAAATCGGGATCGTTCACCTACGCGAAAAGATGCGCGACTGGCAGGTCGAAAGCCCTGTGTGGACTGTGCCGCGCATGATGGATGAAGCGGCGAAATATCTGATGGGCTTTGACGCGATCAGCGTCCAGCGCCCTTAACCGAGGCTGATCCCCAGGATCACAGCCATCAGGCCCATCACAGACAACAACAGCATACCAAGGTTGATCGGGATCACCTTGCCCAGACGTTTGCGAAGGTCGTCGTCATCGGTCGCGGCTTTTTTCGCAGCGCGCACCAGAACCACGGTCCACAGCAAGCCGCAGACACCAATTGCCGTGATTGCGGCACCGATCCAGATCAGCAGGTCCATCGTCGTCTCCCTCTGTGTTGCGGGGTTTCGCCTAACGCGGGGATATGAGCTTGGCAAGGGTCTTGGCAAGCGGCGGGGCAGGGGTTAGGGATTGCGCCCAACCCGAAATGAAGGAGCTCCTATGTCCGATTCCGTCACCGAAAGCGTTGCAAGCCAAGAGCTGCGCCAGTTCATTGAACGCGTCGAACGTCTGGAAGCCGAAAAGAAAGACATCGCTGACAGCATCAAAGAAGTGATGGCTGAAGCCAAGGGTCGTGGCTACGACCCCAAAGTCATGCGCAAGGTCATTTCGCTGCGCAAACGCGATGCAAACGACATCGCCGAAGAGGAAGCGATCCTCGACATGTATAAGGCTGCATTGGGCATGTAATCCGTGCGGGGCGGCCCCATGCCGCCCTGACGTTTGCCGCTAGGGTTGAATGAACTTCACACCTGGCATTTGAGCGATCAGTTCCAGATCGTCCTCGTAGGCGGCGGTGATATGTTCGACCATATCATCGGTCCAGCCTTCAATCTCGATATCTTCGACGATCTGATCCTCTAGGGCAAACCGCTCTAGGAAGGTGGCGATCACCTTGCGCTTTTTCGCCTCGGTCTGGGGCGGATGTGATTTGATATAGGCCAGAAAGCGGTGCATCCCTTCGCGGCTCATGATCGTTTGCAAGAGGTCAAAACCTCCCGTGATCCGCGTCATCGGATCAACGCCTGACACCTCGCGAATAAGCTGCGCCCAGATAAACGGCGTGTCCTCGTTGCACCAAACGGTCACAGGGATGCCGGGCGCATTGTCGAGAAGCCGTTCAATCACATCGGACCAGCGCACCTGATCCAGTCGCGCGCCTCGCATGAAATCATCCAGCGTTTCCGCCTTGGACGCCTTGAGCGCCTCGGGCAAGAACGTCGCTGGGTTGCGGATGCCGATATAGAGCGACACCTGATCACGTGGGAACAGGTCGCGCAGCGTCTGCGCCTTGGCAGAGGCGAGCGAATAAAACTCCCCGCCTTCAAAGATACGGTTCGGCACGCAGATGAAATCGGGGTTGCTGAGGACAACGCGGTGGCCCTCTTGGTCCTCAAGGATCGCATCAATCAGAATGTCGCGCGTTTCTGCGGCGGGGACCTGACCCTGAAGGTTGTGCATGGTTTCCCGCAACAGGCGACGATAGCGGTTCGGTTGCGGCACGATCACGCCCTGTTGCGCAAAGCTGTCCGCATTTTTGAGCAAGCTTTTGATAAGCCGCTCGTCATCCGTGCAGCTTGCGCCGATATGAACCGCGATTTCCATGTCGTCTTTCTGTTCTGCTTTTTGTTGCCCCAATATAAGGGCTTTTCTGGACAGGGAAACCGCTTTCGGATAGGCGATCATTTATGTCCGAGCAAACTAGTCAGATATCAGCAACCGCAAAGCGCCGTCACCTGATCGACAGGTGGTCTGTTGGCGCGTTGATCATTGCGGCTTTGGTGCTGATGCCGATCCTCGCGGTCGTCTGGTTTGCGGTCACACCGACAGACAACATCTGGCCGCACCTCTTGCGCACCACATTGCCCCGCTACCTGAGCAACACGCTGATCCTGATGGGATCGGTCGGTGTGATCACCGCAGCGGTGGGCGCAGGGGCGGCGTGGCTCGTCGTCATGTATCGTTTCCCCGGTCGTCAGTGGCTGCAATGGGCGCTTCTGATGCCTTTGGCGGTGCCTGCTTACGTGGGGGCCTATGCGCTCGTGGACCTACTGGAATACGCGGGCCCCGTGCAAACCGCATTGAGAGAGCTATTCGGCTGGACTCGTCCAACGGACTACTGGTTCCCCGCTATCCGCACCCGCTGGGCGGCGGTTCTCGTGCTCTCTGCCTCGCTTTACCCTTACGTCTACCTCTTGGCCCGCGCTGCGTTCCGCGAACAATCGGGCGCCGGATACGAGGTCGCCCGTGCGCTGGGCGTTGGCCCCTTGGGGCGGTTCTGGCGGGTGGGCTTGCCCCTCGCGCGCCCTGCCATCGCGGCGGGCTGTGCGGTTGCGATGATGGAAACGGTGAACGATTTCGGCACGGTGGATTATTTCGCCGTCCAAACCCTGACCACGGGGATTTTCACCACGTGGCTGCAGGGAGGAAACCTTGGCGGCGCTGCGCAAATCTCGATCCTCGTGCTCGGGCTTATCGTGCTCCTCGTCACGCTTGAAAAAATCTCGCGCCGTCGGAGCCGTTTCTTTACCTCGGCCCGTGGTCAACGCCCTGTAGAGGCCGTCGCCCTGACGGGGTTCGGCAAATGGATCGCGACCATGGCCTGCATGATCCCGCTGACGCTGGGCTTCATCCTGCCCGTCGTCGTCCTATCGAGCCACGCCTTTAACGCGGGCCAATGGGTTGATCCGGGGCTGATCCGCGCCTTTACCCACACGCTCGTTGTTGGTGGCGTGGCGGCAGTTCTCACCGTGATCGGCGGCGTTTTGATGGTCTACGGCGTTCGCCTATCGGGCAAGTCGCTGCCGCGCCTTCTGATGCCCGTCACCGCGATTGGCTACGCCGCACCGGGGGCCGTTCTGGGCCTCGGTATTCTGGTGCCATTAGCAGTCTTTGATAACAAACTCGCCGACGGCGTGCTGGCCCTCACGGGCTGGGATCCGGGTCTATTACTGACAGGCACAGCCGCCGCGCTGGTCATCGCTTATGTGGTCCGCTTCTTCGGAATCGCCCAAGGCGCGGCCGACGCCGCATTGGGCCGCGTGTCGCCCAGCCTTCCAATGGCGGCACGGTCGCTCGGCCAGTCAGCGGGCGGCGTGCTGAAACAAATTTATTTGCCCCTCGTGCGGGCCTCTATCGGCTCTACGCTCCTCTTGGTTTTCGTAGATTGCGTCAAAGAGCTCCCCGCTACACTTCTTCTAAGGCCATTTAATTACAATACCTTAGCAACGCGCGTGCACGAAAAGGCCAGCCTCGAGAACCTGACCCAAGCCGCCCCCGCAGCCCTTGTCATCACACTCGTCGGCCTCTGCGCGGTCGCACTTCTCGCACGAGCGAACCGATAGGTCTTGCGCAGTTCGCAACGACTCGTTATCAGGCCCCCCGTGCCCCTATAGCTCAGCTGGTAGAGCAACTGATTTGTAAGCAGTGGCCCAAATTTGAAAAATTCACTCACAAAATGTAAGAAATATAAGCAAAAACAGTAAGATAAGGTTATAATCTTTCTGCTTCTCGAGTGCGGCATACTACCTTCTATACTACCAATGTCTGGAATTTCTCGTAGTTTACAAGGTTGGTTGGGTGCAGCCCGAAAAAGAACTAAGGATGTAATCAGTTATCTCTTGATGCCCATTTGGTTGTTTGTTACATGGGCGATGCGTTGTAAGCAGTTAGGTACGGTCAAGGGTCCTAACTTGGTGCTTACTTCGCCTAACACTTTTGTAAATGTGCCCCTATAGCTCAGCTGGTAGAGCAACTGATTTGTAGCGTAGCTTCAGGCTCAAACTGGAGTAAGTTGCAGCCCTCATTGGAAATGATGAGGTGAACTGGTGTCAAATTCGGGGAAACCTTAGCAGCGAAAGCTGTTGGCAATCCCGAGCGAAGCCTTTCGGCGCAAGCCGGATGGAACGTGTAGAGACTTGACGGCACCCACCTACGGCCAACCGGCTATGGTGAAGGGAAAGTCCAGACCACAAAGCGCCCTCGGGCGTGGCGGCTAAAGTCGTAGTGGTATGAATCAGTGGGTCGGGAGTTCGAGTCTCTCTGGGGGCACCACAAAAATCCTTTTATCTTGCACCGAAACGTCTTGCACATTGCAGGGCCACTGACGTGCAGTGAGCTACTGCACAACGATCATCATACATCGCATAGATTGTTCGTTTAACCTTTGCCTGAACGTGATCCGTAGACACAGAGTACGACATCTTCTAACGTGCGGACAAATCTTCACCGAAGGACATTAAGGCTATGACAAAAGACATTAGTGAAATGCAGCCCGATGAGCTTGCTAAGCACATCGAAGAAGCCCAGAAAATTCTTCAGAAGAAAAAAGATGACGAGCTTGCGAAGCTCGCAGCTGACATTTCTGCTGCAATCAAGAAAAGTAATTTTTCTTTGGAAGAAGTCTTGGAGCAACTTGGCGTTGCCCCTTCTTTAGGAAAATCAAACAAAGCGGCCAGCAACAAAAAGGGCAAAGTTTATGTGAACCCTAACAACCAAAGTGAAACTTGGGGTGGTGCTGGAAGGGTTCCAGGTTGGCTCGTCAGCTATTTGGAGGACGTTAAAGAGATTAAATTCGATAAGTTTAGCATCAAGCACCCACTTATTGCACCCGAGCTTGCAAAGCTTGAGAAAAAGTGACTTCTGGTCTTTTGTAAGTAATTAATAATCATAGTAAATAAAAATAAATAACACTTAATTAATATTTATTATTGATTTATTAAATTAATATGATATAGATACTTCATAACTTTTAATATGGAGTATTTAAATGAGTTATAATTTTAGAGATTGGAGACTTGATGTCTCGAATGTAATTGGAACCAAACCGAAGGAGCTCGATTTTGTGTTGCCGGGATTACTGGCTGGCACAGTAGGCCTGCTGGTTGCCCCGGGTTCCGTAGGCAAATCCTTCTTGGCTCTTGAATTCTGCATCTCGATTGCAGCGGGACGTGATGTCTTTGGGCTGTTTTCTGGGCAAGAGTTCAAAAAAGGGCCAGTATGCTTCCTGTCGCTTGAAGACGGTGGGGCAGTGCTTCATCATCGGCTCTATGCTCTGCGTGAGTATCTGACAGATCAAGACAAAGCGAACATCGAACAAAATTTTGATGTGTTCGATGCATCGGGCCGTGGCTTTTCTCTGACCCAGGCTGACGGGCTGTTGCCAAGCCTCGCCTATATTGAGCTCGAAAAATATCTCGAAGTGCGTAAGCCAGTATTGCTGGTCATCGATACATTGAACCGTGCGCTTGGTGGTCTTAACGAGAGCTGTTCTGCTGTAGCCTCAAAAGTGCTGCATCAGCTCGAACAGCTGAACAGGCAAGTCGGCTGCGCAACGCTCATCTTGCACCATGCCAACAAGAGCAGCGTTTTGAATGGTAACAGCACAGCTCAAGGCAGCCGGGGCAGCTCTGCGTGGTCAGATAACTCTCGCTGGCAAGCCAATATGGCTGTCATGTCAGAAGCTGAACTTGCAAACTATGAAGTTGACCTAGACAATCGAAAATCATGGGTAAAACTCGATCTCGTCAAATGTAATCACATTGCCAACACTCACGACATTTGGCTCTCACGTGATGAAAATGGTGTGCTCACCGGTCAAGTGCCGCCGAGGTCCACAAATAGTGGTAGGGCCAAAAAGCGCCGCAAGGGTGGTGAAGATCCAAACGTGGGGGATATCCCGTGGTAACCCTGCCAGAGTTTGCGCTGGTGGATCCAGTCACCCTGAACACAGGTTTGTTTCGCTCCCTTCCCAAGGGGGCGAAGCTCACACTTGGTTCAACAAAAGAACACGGCGGCCTGACATATCACTATGAAGGGCATCATGTGGATGATATCGGTCTTCGTGTTTTTCTGACGCTGTTGGGTTTGGCGGGCATGCAGAAGAAAACGGTGCCCAGGGCTGGTGGGTCAGACCGCATCCAACAACTTCGTCAGGGTATGGAACTGCAAGGCAGCGCTGAGCACGGGAAATGCTTGCTTTGGTTTGGTTCCATACTCGATCTGGTAGCTGCGTGCGGGTCTGCAAAGACAACGAGCAACAAGAAGACCGTGCTGACACGCTTGCAGCAACTGTCAGAGATTTCGATTTCTGTGACTGAGCCTGAAACCGGAAAAACCGTAGCTTCTCAACGATTGCTAAATTTTGCTGTGGATCCATCAGGTAAGCAAGCTGCTATCATGCTATCACCTCACACCAGTAGCGCTGTTCTCGGTGGGCAATATGTGAAGATCGACCTGAAAATGCTCAGGAGTATCGATAGCGCAGCAGGTCAGGTGCTGCATGCGGTTCTGTCTGCTCGGATAAGGCCTTCACAGGGCTTCCCTGTGACATACCGACTGGCAACCCTGGCGGAGATAGCCTTTGGCCCATCAGAGACGCTCACAGTGGCCCGCAAACGGTTGCATCTAATCCGCCCAGCAGTGCGTGAGCTAGACCAAGCGGGCTGGGCTGTGTTTGAAGATCTTACAGGCAATCGTGCGGTTTCAATCATGCACCTTGATAAAGTAGATCCGAATAAATGGATCGAAATCGAAGCACGACGGGCGAAAGTAGCGTGATTTCGACATATCGTTCACGATGTCAGACATATCGTTCACGCTGAAACACTGACAAAACCCCGAAAAAGTCAATAAAAATTGGGGTTTTGATACACTTCCGAAAAACTGTACTAAGATATTTACTATGAATAACATCACTCTGAAGAGTGACGGGGGTTATTCTAACACGCTCCTCCTCCCTGAGGAGGGGGGGGGGTAAATGGTAATGTTTTCCCTTGGGGATACTTGCTGTGTTCAGGTTTCCGGAAAACTCGTCCTAGTGATGTTTTTGCCCGTTAGGCCATCACGGGTCGTCCTCAAGATTTATTGCGTTTCTGGAACTCAACAAGGGCTTTCTGAGCTGTGTAGAAAGCATACTGTTCGGCTCTTTCTGTGCTTCCCTTGCGTTCCGAGATATCTGGTGAAAACTGCATGATGCCTTGTGTGACCTGCATCACATCATATCCATGACGGAAAGCATGAAAACAGAAGTGCCAGTCGATTTCAGATTGGCTGGTTCTACCTGAACTCTGCACGGTCGAATAAATCAAAATCAAGTCTAAGTTCGAAGTTCTCGAACATTTCTCGAAGTTTAGATTTCGAACCCGAACATTCTCGAACTGTGCCGATTTATCATTGTTCGAGATTTCGGTGATGTTGAGCGTTACAGGGTTCTCGTAAGCATGAACAAGCTTTGTGTAGATCTTCTGATGTGCATATGAAGACTTAACATTGCGGTAGCCAGCAAGGCGTCCATTTTGCGTTGCTCCGTGTGCTCCAGTATCCAAGCCATACTTATGAGACAGATATCTCTGTGCTTCGAGAATGTCGGATGCAGATAATCTATCAGCATCAAGCTGAAGCCACCCTTGCAGGTTGCCTGGTGAGCTTTCAATCAGGATAGCAGGCACACAGTTATCTGCTGTCATCTGCTGCAGTGTTTGCCGTGAGATGTCATCTACAAACACCAACGGAGTATAGCTACCATCTCTGTGTGGGGCTGGAGCAATGAAGACATTGAAGCCTTCGACGTTACGTGCCCACCAGAATCCCAGATACTTTTCGACCTCATCCAGCGATAAAATTTTAGGCGGCATAGTCTTGGTAGACTTGGGTTCACGCTTTGAATCTGTAGGTGTGGCACCAAAGACAAGTTGTGTCTTAAAGTGACTTACGCCAATTTCTTGCATTACTTTTAACTGCTTAAGCGCCTTTTCTTTATAATTACCTTTATTCATGTGTTTGCCTTCCCTGTGGAAAAGCATATAGCAAAGTTTTTTATAGATTTAAAGAATTATTTATTGACTTTTAAAAAGTATTTAATTATTAGAGTGATTATTGTATTGGTAAAAAGGAGTTTAGCTATGAAAAACAATACATTTTTAGAACTTAAAAAAACTGAGGCCGCTGTTGCGAAAGCTTACAATAAATGGAAGGCCGAACTGTCCCCAGCGGCCAGCCATGCGTATGCTCTCTTTAGTAGCTCGGTGAAATCAGTAAGCAGATCTTACTGCAGGCAATTTGAGAAAAGTGACTTGGTAAAATTTTCGAATGACGCAAATACCTATATGGGGAGTGGATCATCTATTGATGCGGAGGTTGTTCAAAGATTTGGCAATTTAGTTGCGGCAAATCTTGAGAAAATTAATCAGAATGTCTGTCTATCTGTTAATTATGTAGTTAGTGATGGCGCATCATTTGACTATTTTGTTATAAATGACGGGGCCGATGATTTTGGGCAAAACTTAATCCTATTTGAGATTACGAGCCACACAAACAGAAATAAATTTAGAAAAAAAGACCTGGAAAGATTTCTCTTAGGTTTCCTTGCAGGTTATACCCGCATCTCCTATGGCAAAAGGGGCATAAATTATTCTGCAATACCAGGTTCTTCTAACGATGATGCTGAAGTGTTATTTTACAACACGGGCATTGCATATGTTCTAACGTCGTGTGCAATAGAACACTTTGAAGCTGACTTCAGCACCCAAATGAAGGCAAGCTAAGATCAAGTAACATTCTTTGTGCATGTGCAATGTTATCGATTACTTGGTTTAGATATGTACTAATCTGCAGATAGTAAAGGCGGGCATTTCCCGCCTTTTTCTTATGTTTGGTGGATACCCAGATACCTGTTTTGCTCCGCCAGAATTCTCAGCAGTTCAGGATGGTCCAGTGGTGGGATGGCAAACACCAAGTTCACCGTATCCCTGTAGCTTTGAACCACAGCGTCAAAGTTTACGCCGCCCTTTCGTTCATGACTTTTTCGAGCTTGTCTGAGAATTCTCGCATTGCTGTAGCGAGATGAAACACGGACTCTTTCATCTTGAAGCTGTCGTCCGTGATTGTCTGAAGGAGTTCTTGATACTTGACCATGTAGCTGACGATTTCTCGATGAGTTTGTACGTGAGCTGTTTCCATTTCCGTTATTGCTTCCACCAGCTTGTTGAATGGGTGCTCTTCTAGTGGCGTGTCGTCTGGACTGTTCAAGTCGATTAAGTTGTCCAGAATCCTGCTCAGCATCTCGCTGACCATCAGTTTGAACTCTGCATCGTTCAGTTCTGTGTTTTGTGATATGTTCGTTGGTGTATTCATGGTTTAAATCCTTATTTTTGAATAGTTTTCTTAGGTCAGCAATAATCTGACCGTCTTTTTCGATGATGAGCACGTTTCGTGTGTCGCCCAGGCGAACAGTAACTTCGTGTTCTTCTTCGATGTGTGCCAGCGCTTCTGCCAGCTGCTCGGGGTCTGAAATGTCTCGCACTTGATAGTAAATCCCCGGCAAATCTACATCGAGACGTTCTGCTCTTCTGAGCTGCTTGCTGCTGAATGCAGCTAAAGCTGGTAACCCATTAGTGAGGTCACGCAAGGCATCTGCTTCTGCAAGATAGCCGTTTTCTTCGAGATGCTTCACAACTGCTTTGTTGTGCTTACCTTTCGTCAGCGGATGCCCAAATTCGAGCTCACAAAGACGGGCGATTTTCTCGTTCTTCAGATACATCATCTGCTGATTGAGCTGATGTCCCGCAGCTGTGCTCTCATTTATGACAAGGTGGTAGTGGGGCGCATCATGCAGCCCATCATGTCGGCGCTTGTTATGCTGTATGAGCAAGTAATCATCACCGATGCCGCCCTGTGGATCCAGCTCATAAAAAACCAGAGCAAGAACAAAATTTAGCTGTTCAGGCGACAAGGCGAACTGTGGGCTGATGACAATGTGCCTGTTACCATACTTTCTGTTGTTCATACGAGCGATAATATCGCCGTCACCCGGTATGCTGTCATTCCCATGTAGAACCGTCACCAAGTCATTATCGTCTTCATTTGTAATGTGAGCCAACAAGCTGCCTGCGCCACCCACTTGCACCCTACTTTGCTTCAGGATCACAGCTTCACAGCCTTTGCTATGTAGTCACGCACAGCTTGGATGTTTTGCTGAATCCGCTGAAAATCTTTCTCAGGCAGATGAGCTGACATCGGGCTCAAATTGTATGCTCGGGTAATCTGATTGACGTTTGAGCCAATTTTTCCGAGTTCTCCAAGCATTGCAGCCAAGGCTTTTCTGTCAGGAAACTTGTGGGCTGCTTCTGGGCCTATCATGGTGAAGCGAGCGTAGTCAGTGAAGGATAGGCCGTGCTCATCTTTTCTTTGACGAATTTCTTCATACTCTTCTTCTGTGACTCTAATCTTTATATCTCTTAGCTTTTTCTTTTCTTCCATAATTTTCTCCAATTAAATTTTTAAAGGGGTTTGCGGGATTTCCCCAACAAGATTCATGAGCACGAAAACCTCTTGGTTTTAGTCGTGAAATGAACGGCTTGCTTAAATACTGCCATTTATGGGATGGCCGTATTTCTTCTTTCTGAGACCTTTAACTATTCTGAAATCTACCCCCACTAAATCACTTGGTAACCGTTGGTTAAAATTAAGTTAAAGGATGAAATTATGGAGACAAAAGTAATGACAAATGTTTTGCATGCGCTTGGGGGATACGACCCTGAAGATTTGGATAAGGAATTCTTCAATCAAGAAGTGCCCGAAAGAAATTGCTGGGATGATGACGAGAAAAATGAAGAACTTTTCGATCTTCCAATTTTTCCTGAAGGTGGTCGTAAATCGCAGTCAGATGATGACATTGATATTCTGATGTTACGACCTGGTCGCAATCAGACTGAAAACATCATGGACGTAAATTCACAGAATACGCCCACTGAAAGCGAGGGAACTTTACGACCATCAGAGAAAAATAACTCATCTGAAAAGAATGACGTGGATGCTGTAGATCAATTTCTGAAAAGTCTGACAGGCGATGACGATGATGACGACTTCGACTATGATGATGAAGATGACGATTTAGACTTTCAGCGCTCTGGTCTCGATGATTGTGATTATTTCGCTGGTGGCCCATTTAAGGGAAACCGATCACTTGAGCTCATCGACCTTTTGGTTCGCATTGCTCTGTCATATGTGGCCAATCATGGGCATGTGGACCAAGAAGACTTCAAGAGACTTTATTATCGCATCGATTTTTTGAAGTTCAGCATGTTCAATGAAGTAACGCCTGATGATCTGTTGGGGTTCAAGTTTTTATCAGGGCTGATTCCTTACGATGAATATGATGAGAGGCTAAAGGATTGGGAAAGACTTGAGGATGAAGCTGAAATCTGACTTCATTATCCGGTGATACTTTCAGTAATTTCTTGTTCTTTCTCTATTAAGCGTTCGCGCAAACGTGCTTGAAAGTAGTTGTAATCACCAAGAGACTGTCTTTCGACTTTTTTCCATTATAAGGTCGTGGCCTTTATCGCGCGGTCCAAAGAAAGTTCTTATCGTCGTTGATGATACCTTTCACCGAAAGTAGGAAGCGGCCGATTGCGGTCGTTTTTGACATGTGTAGCGAATGTCCGCTCCTCCCCATCCATGCGCAAGTTCCACATAAACAATACTTCGTTGTAACTAGCTAACCTCTCATCGGCAGGCTGCGTTCAATGTAACAGCCTCACGGACCCTGGGCTCAGAGCAGATGATGAACATTTTGCGCTCAAATGAAATTACCAAGCGATGGCTTGTTGTGGGGTAATTATTCGCAAGCCATATTCTGACTTTTTAATCAATTACCTTATTATCAATTAAATAAGTAATATATAAAATTATCATTGATAATGTATTATAAATATGTTAAAAGACTTTCATATTTTATATGAAAGGTATTTAAAATGAATAAAATGACTTATGGTGAATGGATCTTGCACGAAGCTTTTGGAGAAAAGGCTAAATTCCATGGCTTCTTTGATAGTGATGCGGAGAAAATTAAAGATAAGTGTTGGGTTTATTTTATGATCTGCCCGAAGGATTTGGGGTGGACAGATTTCGTAACCTTTGATCCCACGAGCCCACCTGAAATTGAGCAAAGATCAATCACTACGCAAGATCAGTATGAGGCATTTACGACAGTATTAACATCAATTTTTGATGGCGATTGCTATCATAATTATCGCAGAGTTGGGCAAGACTTCGATATTGAAATGTCTGAGGAAGAGAGTGCGCTTTGTGAAATTCGTCATTATCTCGACAAAGTTGCTGCGCTGGTGCTCAAGTATGGACCATACGAGAAGGCAATTGCTCGCTCTTTGGATTTACGGCTCGCCTTTATTCATGAACTCATGAATTATCCGAATTTACCTATTCCTAGAGATCAGTCCACTGAATTTAGAAATTGGACTGATCAACAGCCACTGCATCGCTGACAGGGCTCCGTAGGTTTAGCGGAGGAAGGCCGCAGGCCGACAGACTAAGAAAATCAGTCCTGCTACCGGATAGGTAAAAGGTTGTTGGGCTGTTACTGTTTTGAAGATCAGAAGAAGCCGCAAGATGGAACTGCTTGATCAACATTAGGCCTGAGCGGGTTGGTTGAACTGACCCGCTCTCCCTCAGTGTGATCTGTAACTGGCCTTAGGTCTTCTCGACGGGAAAATGTATCAGTAGCAACAAGTTAATCCATCATACCATGTTGTCTAAAGAGTGGTCATCGTTCAGAACAAAGGTGGTCGCGGCAATTCGGACCAGTGCGCCCGTGGCGCCGGCGTCCTTGCACTTCCTGGCTTCATCGGCGGCAACCTTGGTGTCTTCGTCGGTGATGCCGGCGATGATCGGAACGTCCACCGCATCGGCATAAGCGCGAATGGTATTGTCAGACTAAAGGACCTTGAGACGGGCAGGGCGCGTGGTTAGCGTTTTGGTATGACCAAGCGCTCTCCATTTCGATACTTCAAGACGAGCCCAGAGGTGATCCGCTTAGCGGTCATGCTCTATGTGCGGTTCCCTCTGTCACTTCGTAATGTTGAAGATCTCCTGCATGAGCGGGGGATCGATGTTAGCCATGAAACGATCCGTTATTGGTGGAATAAATTCGGTCCGCTGTTTGCTTCTGAAATCAGGAAGCGAAGAGCGGACAGATTAAAAGCCAGTTCGAATTGGCAATGGCACCTGGACGAGGTCTTCGTGAAAGTGAATGGCGTGCGGCACTACATGTGGCGTGCTGTCGATCATGAAGGTGAGGTGCTGGAAAGCTATGTCACAAAGCGCCGAGACCGTAAGGCGGCACTGAAATTTCTTAGGAAATCTCTGCGTAGATACGGAAGCCTGATGGCTCAAGACACGTTGCGACATTTTCCGCTATCTCAGTTTCATGATCTCTTCTCTGAAGGCTTCTGTTGGGGTTCTCCATCCCAGGCACTTTCTGGGCGTCCCGTTCTGAGCCTCCCCCACTGAACCGGTCCACCGCTATGTTTAGGAAACGGAGGACCAGGAATGGCAAACAAACGACCAAAGCCCGAAGAGATCGTTACAAAGTTGCGTCAAGTTGAGGTGTTGATTGGGCAAGGATTGTCCCGTCTTGATGCGATTAGACAAATTGGTGTTGTTGAGCAGACCTATTATCGCTGGCGCAGACAGTATGGCGGTATGGGCGTTGATCAATTGAAAGAGCTCAAACGTCTACAAAAAGAGAATGAACAGCTGAGAAGAGCTGTTTCTGATCTGACGCTCGATAAGCTGATCTTAAGAGAAGCTGCACGGGGAAACTTCTAAGCCCCGCTCGTCGCAGGGCATGTATTGATCATGTTCGCACCCAATTGGATGTTTCAGAGCGCAGAGCCTGTCTTGTGCTTGAACAACATCGGTCCACACAACGTAATCCCCCAAAAGGGCGTGCGGATGAAGAGAGACTTGTTGCGGATATGATTGAGTTTGCCCGACAGTATGGCCGCTATGGCTATCGCAGAGTGGCCTACCTTCTGAGAGAGGTGGGTTGGTCAGTCAGTGATGGTCGCATTGAGAGGCTGTGGCGACGAGAGGGGCTCAAAGTTCCACCTAAGCAACCCAAGAAGGGACGGCTCTGGCTGAATGATGGTTCATGCGTCCGTCTTCGTCCCCAGTACCGCAATCATGTTTGGAGCTATGATTTTGTGCACTGCAGAACGGATGACGGGAGACCGTTTCGAACCTTAAACATTATCGATGAGTACAGTCGGGAATGCTTGACCATCAAAGTTGAGCGGAAACTGAACTCCACGAATGTGATTGATGCCTTAACAGATCTGTTCATCTTGCGTGGGCCACCTGCATACATTCGCTCTGACAATGGGCCTGAGTTCGTTGCTCTAGCGGTCAGAGATTGGATTACGGCTGTCGGCGCAAAAACAGCTTATATCGAACCTGGAAGCCCGTGGGAGAATGGATATTGCGAAAGCTTTAACGGCAGGTTCCGTGATGAGCTTTTGAATGGCGAAGTCTTCTACACGCTACGAGAAGCCCAAATCATCATTGAAAAATGGAGACAGCACTACAACACAAAGAGACCACACAGTGCATTGGGCTATCGCCCGCCCGCTCCTCAAGCCATCATACAAATGGATCAGAGGCCAAATATGCACTAACTATAAACTTGGACCGGTCAAATGAGGCTGCTCAGCCTATGTGACCCAATGTGATCCAATCATCCGCGAAATCGGCGCCGTGAATACGGTCTGTTTCGAGGGTGCAGAAGTTGCGGGCTATAACACAGATTATACAGGTTTTATGGCGGGTTATCAGACGGCCTTTAAGTCGATGCCGACAGGGAAGTCGGCTCTGATCGGATGCGGTGGTGTCGGCCGTGCAATGGCATTCGGTCTGCTGACGTTCAAAGCACCGTCAATCCATCTCTTTGATCAGGACATGGTTAAAGCACAGGCTCTTAAGGCCGATCTAGAGCGTAATTCCGATGAGATAGAGATCATCGTGTTCGATACACCCGAAGAAGCAGCAAAAGATTGTGAAGGTATTTTGAACGCAACCCCCGTTGGGATGGTTGGTTACGGTGGCCGCCCTGTCGACCTTGCCGCCGCGCCAAAGGCACGGTGGGTATTTGATGCGGTCTATACCCCTCTCGAAACAGAATTCCTCCAACAGGCAAAGTCATTAGGCCTGTCCATCATGACAGGTTGGGAGCTGTTCTTCTGGCAGGGGGTGCAGGCGTTTTCGATCTTTACGGGCGCCGCTCTTAACCGGACCCACCTCAGGGACGAATTGACCAAGGCGATGGGGGTCGAGGAATAGGTTCTAAGCTCTAGTGATAGGTGGTAAACCTGATCGGCTGTGGCTGAAATTGCGAACTGCCTAAGTATTGATCAAACGCACGCCTTTAGGTCGTTTTTTGCGCGCTTTGTTCGATCATTCCTCCATCTTAATCGCGATCCATCGACCGCCCGATACCGATATGGTCTGCAAGTCTAATGGCGAACAGACTTTCCATTGTAGTTGTCGAAGCGAATGAGGCGCGGGCGCAGGCTATCCGTCAGGGTTTGGCGGACGCTGGTGATTTTGACGTGGTCATTCTGAACAGTAGCGCGGGACTGTCTCGTTCGATTGCCGAACATCGACCAGATGTCGTTTTGATCGACGTCACGAACCCCTCGCGCGATGCGCTCGAAGAGCTTGCCTTTGCCTCTGGGCCATTGGATCGGCCCGTCGCGATGTTTGTTGACCGCAGCGATGATGGCCTTACGCGCGCAGCGATTGAGGCGGGGCTGAGCGCCTATGTCGTCGACGGTTTGCGTCCTGATCGGCTTAAACCAATCCTTGATGCTGCCATTACGCGGTTTCAGTTGTTCCAACGCATGCGCAAGGAGCTAGAGACCACCAAACGCGCGCTCGAAGAACGCAAGGTTATAGATCGCGCGAAGGGCATCTTGATGAAGGCCCGCAGGCTCAGCGAAGAAGAAGCCTACGCACTCTTGCGCAAGACCGCGATGGATCAGGGTCGAAAAGTGATTGATGTGGCTCAGGCCCTCGTCACAGCAGCGGAGTTGTTGCAGTGAGCGGTGTGAAGGTGAAAGCGGGGTTTATTCCACTGGTCGATAGTGCGCCTCTGATCGTCGCATTTGAATTGGGGTTCGCCGCAAACGAGGGGATTTCCCTTGAACTACAAAAAGCCCCTTCGTGGTCGATGCTGCGCGATATGCTCACGATAGGGCAGATTGATGCGGCGCATATGCTTGCGCCGGTTCCTGTTGCGCAGGCGATGGGGTTCGGGAACGCGGTAAAGCTTGATATTCTGTCCGTTCTGTCGATGAACGGCACGGTGACGGGCGTGTCCACGGCCTTGGCCGAAAAGATGCGCGTCAACGGGTTCGATTTTACCTTTGGTGATCCGATTTTGGCGGGGCGTGCGCTGATTGATGCGAGCGCTGGAAATTTCCGCATCGGTGTCCCATTCCCATTTTCGATGCACGCAGAACTTTTGTATTATTGGCTTTCAGCTTTGGGGTTACCCGCACCGCAAGGCATTCAGATACAGACCGTGCCGCCACCTCTCATGGGGCAAGCAATTGCCGATGGCGAGATCGATGCGTTCTGCGTGGGAGAGCCGTGGGCCTCTATGTCGGTTGAGAACGGGGTAGGGGAATTGCTTCTGCCCGGCTCCGCAATCTGGTCATGGGCACCCGAAAAGGTTCTGGCTGTACGGCACGACTGGGCTGAGACTGAGACGCAGTTGGCGTTGCGACTGGTTCGCGCGGTTTGGAAGGCGGGGAAATGGTTGGACCAACCCGACAATCGTCTCATGGCGTCCGAGATTTTGGCGCGTCCTGCCTATCTCAATATCGCGACAGATGTGATTGACCGCGCGTTGAACGGAGAGCTCATCATCAATCGCAACGGTGACGAGCGGCGGGTGGCGAACTTTGTCTCGTTTTTTGAGCATGATGCCACATTTCCTTGGAAATCGCAGGCGGCATGGATCGGTGCCCAATTGGCACGGCGCATCGGGTTGGATCGCGATGATGCGGTCACCGCGGCGCAAGCTGTCTTTCGGACGGATTTGTATCGCGCGGCCCTCAGGGGCGAATCCGTTTCGCTCTCGCAGCATGATGAAAAGGTCGAGGGGCCGATTCCAGCGTCGAGTGGTGAAAAAGATGGCGTATCAGGGTTCTTTGATCGCCTGAATTTTAATCTCAACAAGTTCTAGTGGTGAAAATACAGGCGCTGCATTGCGGATTTATGCTGCAGCGTAGCATTTTAGCAAACGTAGCATTTCGCCGATAGAAAACTTGAGACATCTTAAACCCAGATCGGCAATGGCGCTGGTCTAACGAAATTCTCCCAAAGTTTTGGGTGATAGAGCAAAGCCGCTCGACCCTCTGCCTTCCTCCTCCCGGCAGAGTGCGTCAGCGGCTTTTTCGTTTTTCCCCATTTGGGGCCACAAAAGGGAACGACAGGGATATGAAAAAACTATCTGCCATTCTGACGGCGACGACCCTCATGACCACTCCGGCGATGGCCGAGATGCTGGCGCTTGAAAAAGATGAACTTACTTTTGGATTTATTAAACTCACCGATATGGCGCCGTTGGCGGTTGCATATGAAAACGGATACTTCTTTGATGAAGGTCTGTTTGTAACGCTCGAGGCGCAAGCAAACTGGAAAGTCCTGCTGGACGGTGTGATTGATGGCACGCTCGATGGGGCGCATATGTTGGCGGGTCAACCGCTGGCCGCCACTATCGGTTACGGGACAGAGGCGCACATCGTGACGCCGTTCTCGATGGACTTGAACGGCAACGGGATAACCGTTTCCAACGAAGTCTGGGAGATGATGCGTCCGAATATCCCGTCGATGGATGACGGTCGCCCGCAGCACCCGATTTCGGCAGAGGCACTGGTTCCGGTCATCGATCAATTCGCAGCTGAGGGCCGTCCGTTTAACATGGGCATGGTGTTTCCAGTGTCCACTCATAACTACGAACTGCGTTACTGGCTGGCTGCAGGCGGTATCAACCCGGGTTACTATTCGCCCGAAGACGTGACAGGCCAAATCGGCGCGGATGTCTATCTGTCCGTGACCCCGCCGCCGCAAATGCCAGCAACGCTCGAAGCAGGCACGATCAACGGCTACTGCGTGGGTGAGCCGTGGAACCAACAAGCCGTGATCAAAGGTATCGGCGTTCCAGTCATCACCGACTATGAGATCTGGAAGAACAACCCAGAGAAAGTATTCGGGATCACCGCGGAATTCGCAGAGCAGAACCCGAACACAACGCTCGCGATCACCAAGGCTCTGATCCGCGCGGCGATCTGGCTTGATGAGAACGAGAACGGCAACCGTGTTGAGGCCGTGAACATTCTGGCAAAGCCTGAGTATGTGGGCGCCGATGCTGACGTGATCGACAATTCGATGACAGGCACCTTTGAATACGAACCGGGTGATGTTCGTGACGTGCCTGATTTCAACGTGTTCTTCCGCTACTATGCGAACTACCCTTACTACTCGGACGCTGTTTGGTATCTGAGCCAAATGCGTCGTTGGGGTCAGATCCCGACCGATCAGCCTGACAGCTGGTACGACGAGGTTGCCCGCTCGGTCTACAAGCCTGAAATCTACTTGGAAGCTGCGCGCCTGCTCGTTGAAGAAGGGCTCGCAGACGAGGCGGACTTCCCGTGGGATAGCGATGGTTACCGCGCTGCGACACCTGCCGAAGATGTCATCGACGGTGTTCCATATGATGGCCGCACGCCAAATGCCTACCTCGACAGCCTGCCGATTGGCCTGAAGTCCGGCCAAACCGTCGTTGGTAATGAAATCCAAGGATAAAAACCTGAGTTTCAGGGCGGTCACGCGCCGCCCTGATCTCTCTTTTTCAAGGAAAAAGCGATGACCACAGTCGATCCCGATTTCGTAAAAACTGCCGAGCGCGAGGCACGCCGCAGCCGTCTGTTTACCCGCATCAATAAGGCCGATACGTGGTTTAAGGTTCTTGGCCTTGCTTGGATTACGCCGATCCTAAAGGCCGCAGCAGGGGATAATCCCCGTGCCCAATTCAAAGAGATTTGGCGCCTTTTGGGTGTGCCGCTCTTGGCGATTGCGTGCTTTATCGTGCTCTGGGGCAGCCTTGCGCCCAAGGTGCAAACCTCGCTTGGCGCTATCCCTGGTCCTTCCGAGGTTTGGGCCAACGTTGTCGATCTGCATGAGGATGCTGTCGAAAAGGCAGCGAAGGAACAGCAGTTTCACGACCGTGTCGAAGAACGCAACGCCCGCCTGATCGAAGCTGGTCGTGGTGATGAGGTCAAAGTGATGACCTACACAGGCGCGCCGTCCTATTACGATCAGATTTGGACCTCTATTCAGACCGTGTTCTTTGGCTTCCTGCTGGCGTCTGTCGTCGCTATCCCGCTCGGGATTGTCGCGGGCCTGTCGCCCATTGCGAACGCGGCCATCAACCCGATCGTTCAGATTTTCAAGCCCGTGTCGCCGCTGGCATGGCTTCCAATTGTGACGATGGTGATCTCTGCTTTGATGCCTGACAACGATGGCCTCTTTGCCAAATCGTTCTTGGTTTCGGCAATCACTGTGACCCTCTGTTCCCTGTGGCCGACTTTGATCAACACCGCGCTCGGTGTGGCGTCGATCGACAAAGACCTGATCTCGGTCTCCAAAGTTCTGAAAATGGGCACTTGGAAGAAAATTACCAAACTGGTGCTGCCCTCTGCGCTGCCGCTGATCTTTACAGGCCTGCGTTTGTCGCTCGGTGTGGGCTGGATGGTTTTGATTGCCGCTGAAATGCTGGCTCAGAACCCGGGCTTGGGCAAATTCGTCTGGGATGAATTCCAGAATGGATCGTCGCAGTCGCTGGCTCGGATCATGGTGGCTGTCTTTACCATCGGGATCATCGGCTTCCTCTTGGATCGCGTGATGTTCACCATTCAGTCGCTCTTCACCTTCTCGTCGAACCGGTGAACGCCATGAGTATTCTTAGCTTCAAAGACGTGTGCAAAGGGTTCGGGCAGGGGGCGTCTCGCACCGAGGTGCTGAAGGACATCACCCTCGACATCGCAGACGGAGAGTTCATCGCGATCCTAGGCTTTTCGGGGACGGGCAAATCGACCTTGATGAACATGATCGCAGGGCTTGAAACCCCAGACAGTGGTAGCCTGACCTTCAAAGGGCAGCCGATTTCGGGGCCAGGCCCAGAGCGCGGCCTCGTGTTCCAGAGCTACAGTCTGATGCCGTGGTTGACCGTCAAAGGGAACATCATGGTCGCAATCGACTCCGTTTACCCGACGCTGAGCAAAGCGGAAAAGGACGAGAAAGCGGATAACTACATCGCGATGGTTGGCCTCTCTCATGCGGCATCGCGCCGCCCTGCAGAGTTGTCGGGAGGGATGCGTCAGCGGGTTTCAGTTGCGCGTGCTCTGGCAATGTCGCCTGAGATGTTGTTGCTCGATGAGCCACTGTCGGCCTTGGACGCACTGACCCGTGCAAACCTAGCGGACGAAATTCTGCAAATCTGGGAACAGGATCAAAAGACTTGTATCCTGATCACAAACGACGTGGATGAAGCCATTCTGCTCGCAGATCGCATCATCCCGCTCAATCCTGATGGAACCTTGGGTGATCCCGTCGTCGTATCAATGCCGCGTCCCCGTGATCGTTCGGCGATGAACTCCGACGAAACGTTCAAGGCTCTACGGGCCAAGGTCACGACCTACCTGATGGATGCGGCCGTGAATTCAAAGGTCGAAGAAACCCGCAATCTGCCGAATGTGACGCCAATCCATTCGATCCCCAAAGCGGTCGCAAAGGCCCAAGAAGGCTTGATCGACAACCGTTTTCTAAAGTTCGAAGGTATTCACAAGATCTACCCAACGCCCAAAGGTCCGCTGACCGTTGTGGAGGACTTCAACCTCAACATCGACCGTGGTGAGTTCATTTCCTTGATCGGTCATTCGGGCTGCGGGAAGTCGACGGTTCTGACGATGGCGGCTGGCCTGAATGGGATTTCCAAGGGCGTCATCAAACTCGACGGTTTCGACGTTCAAGGTGCTGATCCAGAACGCGCCGTTGTGTTCCAATCGCCCAACCTGTTCCCGTGGCTTACGGCCAAGGAAAACGTCTCAATCGGGGTGGATAAGGTCTATCCACGTGCATCGCAGGCAGAACGTCAGGACGTGGTGGAATATTACCTCGAACGTGTTGGTCTCGCGGATGCGATGGACCGTCCTGCGCACTCGATGTCGAACGGGATGAAACAACGGGTCGGTATTGCGCGGGCCTTTGCGCTGTCGCCTAAACTGCTCCTCTTGGATGAACCCTTCGGGATGCTCGACAGCCTTACCCGTTGGGAGCTGCAAGAGGTCCTAATGGAGGTCTGGTCGCGGACCAAAGTGACGGCGATCTGCGTCACCCACGACGTGGACGAAGCCATCCTCCTCGCGGATCGGGTCGTGATGATGACCAATGGACCGCAGGCCACCATCGGCAAAATTACCGAGGTAAAGCTGCCGCGCCCGCGGACGCGCAAGGCTCTCCTCGAACATCCTGATTACTACCACTACCGGCAAGAAGTTCTTGATTTCCTTGAGGAATACGAACACGGCGCCAAGCCCAAGCCGAAAAAAGCCATCGCTGCGGAGTAAAGAGAATGACACAGAAATTAGTGGTGATCGGGGCAGGTATGGCCTCTGGTCGAATGCTAGAGCATCTGTTTGAAGGCGGCGCGGATTATGAGGTGACGCTGTTCAATGCGGAGCCGCGCGGCAACTACAACCGCCTCATGCTGTCGCCTGTTTTGTCGGGCGAGAAAACCTACGAACAGATCGTGACACACGACGACGATTGGTATGCGACCCACGGGGTGACCTGTCGCTTCGGCGAGAAGGTGATTGGGATTGATCGCGACCGCAAAGTGGTCGTCGGTGAGAAAGGCGAGGTTGCCTATGACAAGCTCGTCGTCGCAACGGGCTCCAACCCCTTCATGATCCCGCTTCCTGGGCATGATCTGAAAGGCGTCATTCCTTATCGCGATCTCGAAGATACCGAAAAGATGATGGGATTGGGTGACACTCCAAACGCCAAAGCCGTCGTCATCGGTGGTGGTCTTTTGGGGCTCGAGGCTGCAGCGGGCATGGCTGCACGTGGTGTTGATGTCACTGTGGTGCACATCATGGGCCACCTGATGGAGCGGCAATTGGACGAGGCGGCGGGCTACCTCCTGCGCAAGTCGCTGATCGAAAAAGGGATCAAGGTTCTGTGCCGCGCGAACTCCAAGGAAATCCTGTCGGATGGGCAGGGTTCGGTTCGTGCGCTTCTTCTCGACGATGGCATTGAGCTGCCCTGTGATCTGCTGGTGATGGCTGTCGGCATTCGACCCAATACGGCACTCGCGGCGCAGTCTGGGTTAGCCGTTGGTAAAGGCATCCACGTCAATGATCAGATGGTGACATCCGACCCTGATGTTCTGTCCTTGGGGGAATGTGTCGAGCACAACGGCGCAATCTTTGGCCTTGTTGCGCCGCTTTATGATCAGGCACGCGTGTTGGCGAATACGCTGATGGGGCAAGCAGATCAGTTTGTGAACAAAGAGGTGTCGACCAAGCTCAAGGTCACAGGCTGCGATCTCTTTTCGGCGGGTGACTTTGCCGAAGCCGAAGATCGCGAAGACATCGTGTTCCGTGATCCCGCACGGGGCGTTTACAAACGTCTGATCCTCAAGGGGAACCGTATCATCGGCGCGGTCATGTATGGCGATACGAGCGATGGCGCGTGGTTTTATTCCAAGATTAAAGATGGATCGGATGTCTCTGAAATAAGGGACACTTTGATCTTTGGGCCTAGTTTTCAAGGGGGTGCCCCCTCGGACCCTTTGTCGGCCGTTGCAGCCTTACCGGATGATGCAGAGATCTGCGGTTGCAACGGCGTATGTAAAGGTAAAATCATTGAGGCGATCAACGGTGGTGCCACCTCTTTGGATATGATCCGCGCACAAACAAAAGCTTCTGCATCGTGTGGCACATGTTCGGGGTTGGTCGAACAGGTTTTGGCTTCGACCTTGGGCGACGATTTTGTCCTGCCCACGGTTCAGCCAATGTGCAAATGCACGGACCACACCCATGAAGACGTGCGTCGATTGATCAAGTCGCAAGAGCTGAAATCAATGCCTGCCGTGTTTCAGGAACTCGCGTGGAAAACCGTCGATGGCTGCCATTCCTGCCGCCCTGCGCTGAACTATTATCTGCTCGCGGATTGGCCTCTCGACTATGCTGACGATCCGCAATCGCGGTTCATCAACGAACGCAAACACGCCAACATTCAGAAAGACGGCACGTTCAGCGTTGTTCCTCGTATGTGGGGTGGCATGACCACCTCTGATGAACTGCGCGCAATTGCCGATGTGGTGGACAAATTCAAAATCCCGACCGTCCACGTCACAGGCGGTCAACGTATCGACCTCTTGGGCGTCAAGGGTCAGGACTTACCTGCGGTTTGGGCTGATCTGAACGCCGCAGGCATGGTGTCTGGCCACGCTTATTCCAAAGGGCTCCGCACGGTGAAAACCTGCGTGGGTAAGGATCATTGCCGATTTGGAACGCAAGACAGTTCTGGCTTGGGCATCCAGTTGGAAAAGGCGCTTTGGGGATCTTGGACACCTCACAAGGTGAAACTGGCGGTCTCTGGTTGTCCACGGAACTGCGCCGAAGCGACCTGCAAGGACATCGGCGTTGTCTGTGTCGACTCTGGATACGAGATCGGGATCGCGGGCGCCGCAGGGATGGACGTGAAGGAAACCGTTCCGTTCCACAAAGCGGCGTCTGAGGCGGAGGTGTTGGAGTGGGTTCAGGCTGTGATGCAGCTCTATCGTGAACACGCCAAATACCTCGACCGCATTTACAAATGGGTCGACAAGGTCGGGCTTGAGTGGGTTCAGGAACAGGTGAGCGATGAGGCCAATCGAAAGGCCTTAGTCGAACGGTTCCTCGTATCTCAATCTGTTTACCAAAAAGACCCTTGGGCCGAGCATGTCGAACGCGAACGTGCCCGTTACACCCCAATGGCAAACCTCATGTTGGAGGCCGCAGAATGACCACTTGGATTGATATTGGTGCCGTCACGGATATCCCCCGCCAAGGCGCTCGTGTCGTTAAAACGGCCCAAGGCTGTGTCGCGGTGTTCCGCACCATCACGGAAGAGGTTTTCGCTCTCCAAGATCGCTGTCCGCACAAGGGTGGCCCCCTCAGCGAAGGGATTGTGCATGGCTCCAAGGTGACGTGCCCGCTCCATAACTGGGTGTTCGATATGAACACTGGGGCGGCGACTGGCGCAGATGAGGGGCAGGTCGCGACCTATCCGACACGGGTCGAAGATGGTCGTATTCTCTTGGATGTGACGCTCCTCCAAAACCGGAGCGCTGCATGATGGACGGGTCCGCTTTGCCTGAGGTGCGCACAACCTGCTCTTACTGCGGGGTCGGGTGCGGGGTCATTGTTCGACCAGACGGGCAAGGCGGGGCTGTCGTTCGTGGCGACCCTGAACATCCTGCAAACTACGGTCGTCTTTGCTCAAAGGGGTCTGCACTCGGTGAAACGATCTTGACCGATGGGCGTTTGATGACGCCGATTGTTGAAGGGAAAGAGGCAAGTTGGGATCAGGCGCTCGACCTCGTTGCGGAGCGGTTCAAAGAAACCATCGCGATACATGGCCCAGATAGCGTGGCCTTTTACGTGTCTGGGCAATTCCTGACCGAAGATTACTATCTCGCGAATAAACTCATGAAAGGGTTTATCGGGTCGGCCAATATCGACACGAACTCGCGTCTTTGCATGGCGTCGACTGTTGCAGGGCATCGTCGCGCCTTTGGCACTGACACGGTCCCAGGCAATTACGAGGATTTGGAACAGGCTGACTTGGTCGTTCTGGTCGGGTCCAATATGGCGTGGTGCCATCCTGTGCTTTACCAACGTCTCTCGGCGGCAAAGGCTGCAAATCCGAAAATGAAGGTGGTCAATATAGACCCGCGTCGGACAGCGACCAGCGACTTAGCTGACCTTCATTTGGCCATAGCACCGGGTTCGGACGTTGCCTTGTTTAACCGTGTGTTGGTTGAGATCGTGCGCCAGGGCAAATTGGATGCGGGGTATATCGCGAAGTCTGTGAACGGATTTGCTGATGCGGTGAAGGCCGCGCAAAAGGATGCCAATACTCCGCTCGATATTGAAGAGGCGGACCTCCAGTCATTCCTCGATCTCTGGGTAGGCACCGAAAAAGTCGTGACGGTGTTCAGTCAGGGCGTAAACCAATCCTCGTCAGGCAGTGACAAGGTAAATGCAATCATCAACTGTCACTTGGCCACAGGCCGCATTGGTCGCGCTGGTATGGGGCCACTGTCGTTGACGGGGCAACCCAATGCGATGGGTGGGCGCGAGGTTGGTGGTCTGGCCAATATGCTCGCCTGTCACCTCGACCTCGAGAACGAAGAGCACCGTCAGACCGTTCGGCAATTCTGGAACGCGCCAAAGATGCCGACGCAGGCGGGACTGAAAGCGGTCGATATGTTCCAAGCCGTGGCGGACAAGAACATCAAAGCGATCTGGATCATGTGCACCAACCCTGTCGCTTCTCTCCCCGAGGCGGATCGTGTGCGTGAGGCACTGATGGGATGCGACTTTGTCGTGGTGTCCGACATGTTCGGAGCAACCGATACGGCTAAGACGGCGGATGTTCTTTTGCCTGCGACGGGATGGGGTGAAAAGGATGGAACGGTTACCAATTCAGATCGCGTTATCAGTCGTCAACGTGCGTTTTTACCACCCGCAGGGCAGTCGCGACATGATTGGGATATCATCGCGGATGTTGGCCGCCGCATGGGCTGGGGGGCTGAGTTCGCCTATGAAACACCGCAAGAGGTGTTCGACGAATACGCCGCCCTGTCTGGGGCCGCCGCGCACTATGGGCGTGATTTCGATATTTCAGATTGGGATGTTGATTTTGACACTTTCACGCCGCGGCGTTGGGGGCAGGAGAGGTTCTTTGCCAACGGATCGTTTTTCCATGCGGATGGCAAAGCGCGCATGGTGCCTGTCACCCACCGAACGCCTGCGTCCGATGTATCGACTGAGTATCCCTATCGATTGAATACAGGACGGGTTCGGGACCATTGGCACACGATGACGCGCACGGGACGTAGTCCGCGACTGTCGCAACACCTCGCAGAGCCCTTCGTTGAAATTCATCCCGAAACGGCTGATCGTTTGGGAATTGAACCTGCATCGCTTGTCGAACTCACGTCTCCTTATGGGAGGTGCGTTGTTCGGGCCTGGATTACTGATCGGGTGCGGCGGCAAGACCTGTTCGCGCCGATCCATTGGACGGGAGAGTTGTCCTCGGCTGGTCGGGTCGATGCGTTAATTGGTGCCTCGGTCGATCCTGTATCAGGGCAACCAGAAAGCAAAGCCTTCCCCGTTAATGCTGCACCATTTGCGGTCGATTTCTACGCCTTTGCCGTCAGTGTGGACGACCCAACGCCCTCAACCGCCTATTGGGCTAAGGCGCGCGTGGGGAACGGCTGGCGGATGGAGCTGGCAGGGCAAACACCTCAGGATTGGGAAGGTTTCGCTACTGATCTGTTTGGGGCAGGTGAAGTGATCATGGTGACTGATCCCAAACAGGGCCTTGCTCGCGTCGCGGTCATGCGTGATGGCAAATTGCGGGGCGCGATTTTTGCGGGACGTGAACCCGTCGCGGTATCGCGTGATCATCTTGCGTCGCTGCTAGGGACAGAAGCGGTCGCGGTGCTGGCGGGTCGCCCTGGGGCTGATATGCCCGACGCTGGCCCGATTGTGTGTTCTTGTTTCTCTGTCGGCGTGAATACCATCCTGAGCGCGATTGAAACCAAAGGGTTGGTCTCGGTTGAACAAATCGGCGCCGCCCTTTCAGCAGGAACAAATTGTGGGTCTTGTAAGCCCGAACTTGCAATGCTTCTGTCCCGTGCAGTCGTAAGGGAGGCTGCTGAATGACCGCTGCTTTGGCGTCTTATGTCCGAATTCTGGGGCGAGGTGCGAACCTTAGTCGTTCGTTAACTGATGTCGAAGCCGAAGAGGCGATGGAGATCATCCTGAAAGGCGAGGCTGCGCCCGAAGCGGTAGGTGCGCTTTTGCTCTTACTTCGGATGAAGGGTGAAACCGCAGAAGAGATCGCGGGATTTGTGCGGGCTGCGCGTGCTCACATTCGTGCAGAGGGCACTGTCGCACTCGACTGGCCGAGCTACGCCGCTGGGCGCACCCGTGGTTTGCCGTGGTTCCTGCTTTCAGCAAAATTGGTAGCTGGGGCAGGGTATCCCGTGCTCTTGCATGGATGGAATAGCCACCAAAACCCCATTGCCTCTGTGCGTGCCGCATTGCCGATGTTGAATATCCCTGTCATCGAGACGCCCGAGTTCGGCACCTTGGCACAAGGGATCGGCTATCTGCCTCTCGAAACACTATCGGCTCCCTTGTTCAAAGTGTTGAACCTGCGGGATGTCTTGGGTGTTCGGTCGTGTATCAACACGGTCTTGCGGGTGCTAAACCCGACGGGAGCGGCGGCGTCGGTTCAGGGCGTGTTCCACCCACCGTATCGCGAGTTGCAGATGGATGCCGCGATGCTGCTCAAACAACCCTCTATGACAGTGCTCAAGGGCGGTGGTGGGGAGTTTGAGCGAAACCCCGCAAAAGACATCGCCCTGTTTGGCCTCAGGTACGGGCAGACATGGACCGATACTGCCACCGCAAGGGCAAATACACATACGCGTTTGGCTGAGGGCGTAGAAGCGAGCGACCCGTCCGCCTTGCCTGCGCTATGGACAGGCGCGTTAGATGATGGCTTCGCGCTGAATATCGTTCTTGGAACCGCTGACCTTGCTCTGCAAACGCTAGGTGCAACAGAGACAGCCGCGGACCTATGGGCGCAGAGAAACCGAACACTCTAGGAGATACGACATGCAGTCCTTTCCAATGTTCCTGAAAATGGCGGGGCGACGGGTTGTGATTGTGGGGGGCGGCGAACAAGCGGCCCAAAAATCCCGTCTGATGCTCAAGACCGAAGCGGCGATCACCATCGTTGCGCCGACCCTCGATGATGAATTGTCCGCTCTGGTAAACAAGGGGCGGGCGACGCATCATGACGGTGCAATCGCGCCAGACCTGTTCCGTGATACCGCCCTTGTCTTTGTCGCGACGGGATGTCCTGCCGTTGATCGAGCCATTCACGCGCTTGCCAAGGACGCGGGTGCAACTGTGAATGTCGTTGATCAGCCTGCGCTCTGCGATGCCACAACGCCGTCGATTGTGGATCGTGACCCCGTTGTGGTCGCCATCGGAACCGAAGGCACGGCACCTGTATTAGGTCGGGCGATTAAAACTCAGATCGAACAGACCTTGGATCCGCGTTTAGGAGCTTATGCGAGTTTAGCTGGGCGCCTGCGTGATGCCGTAGCGGCGAAAGTCGCCAAAGAGAGCCGTCGCGAATTCTGGCGCTGGGCGTTTCATGACGCGCCTTGGCTTGCTTTTAAACGTGGTGCCGAGCGTGAAGCCGCTGAACTGCTGAAAACGGCAATCGATGATGGGGAACTGCGCGGCGGTGGAACGATTTCCTTGGTCGGCGCTGGGCCGGGTGCGCGTGACTTGCTGACCTTACGTGCGGTGGAACGCCTTCAAAATGCGGATGTGATTTTCTACGACCGTCTCGTTGATCCCGACGTTCTCGAATTGGCGCGGCGGGATGCTGAGCGTGTCTATGTGGGCAAAGTCGTGGGCGCACATGCGATCCCGCAAAACCAGATCAACGCTCTCGTGGTTGCAGAGGCTCGTAAAGGGCGTCGAGTGGTGCGGCTAAAGTCAGGTGATCCTGCGATTTTTGCTCGCCTAACCGAAGAGGTTGAGGCGGCAAAGCTCCACAACATCCCCGTAGAGGTCATCCCGGGGGTAACCGCCGCCAGTGCCGCCGCAGCCGCCCAAGGTCAGAGCCTGACGGAACGCGGGCGCATTGATAGCGTTGTCTTGGCAACGGGGACCTTACAAGAGAATGGGGCGTTTCCCGACTTGGGGCGTCACGCCGCCAAAGGCACACGTATCGTGTTCTACATGGCAACGCGTCAGGCAAGGGCGCTGGTGCAGAGCCTTTTGGATGCTGGCGTAGAGGCTCATGCCTCTGTTTCTGTTGCTGTGAACGTCTCCCGTGCTGATGAGGTGTATTTCTCGACCGATTTAGAAAGGCTCGAACAGGAAATTATAGATCGAGGTATCGATAGCTGCGCTCTGATCAATCTCACTTTACCAAAGGATGACCTTCGACAGGTTCGCCAAACCCCAGTGATCGGGGCGACCTTGGCAAGCAACGGCTAAGATCGCTTGGACCTTCAGCCCGTTTCGTGCATCCTACCGAAAAAAGAGAGGTAGAGATGCAAAGAGCGTTTGCAGGTGTAGTGATCGGATTGTCTATCCTAGCGGGCTGTTCCTCTGTTGTAGGAAGCCGCGCGGTGGTGGAAGGCGTAGGGCCCAATGATATGCTCAAACTGCGAGCAGGGCCGGGGTTGGGGTACGAGATCATCATGGGGTTGCCCGACGGGACTGTCCTCAAACAACATGAATGTGTCACCGAGGTCGGGCAACGCTGGTGCCATGTATCGGTCGCCTCTGGGATTGGTGTATCTGGCTACGTCTCAGCGGACTACCTGAGCACAAATTAAGCGTTATCTGCTTTCACAATGGCGCCATAGGCTTTACGCACCCTTCAACGTTTAATTTCGGGGGCAGCCCATGGCGCAGAAAGCTACCATCTACAAAGTCGAACTCTCTGTCTCTGACATGGATCGTCACTATTACGAGACGCATAAGCTCACCATCGCCAAACACCCCTCTGAAACGGATGAGCGGATGATGGTGCGTCTCTTGGCTTTTGCTCTGAATGCGCATGAGCAGTTGGAGATGACAAAGGGGATTTCGACCGACGACGAGCCCGACATCTGGCAAAAGAGCTTGAGTGACGAGCTTGACCCGCGGATCTCCATACCGGCCAGCGGCGCGTGAAAGGCCGCAAATGAAGGCCTGACACAAGCACGCACTCGATCACAGTCTCAGAAGGTCAAAGTCCTACTTGCAAAGGAGGCGGCAACCACACAAACTTTGCATGATGGCTCAAGACACGTTGCGACATTTTCCGCTATCTCAGTTTCATGATCTCTTCTCTGAAGGCTTCTGTTGGGGTTCTCCATCCCAGGCACTTTCTGGGCGTCCCGTTCTGAGCCTCCCCCACTGAACCGGTCCACCGCTATGTTTAGGAAACGGAGGACCAGGAATGGCAAACAAACGACCAAAGCCCGAAGAGATCGTTACAAAGTTGCGTCAAGTTGAGGTGTTGATTGGGCAAGGATTGTCCCGTCTTGATGCGATTAGACAAATTGGTGTTGTTGAGCAGACCTATTATCGCTGGCGCAGACAGTATGGCGGTATGGGCGTTGATCAATTGAAAGAGCTCAAACGTCTACAAAAAGAGAATGAACGGCACTGTCAGACTAAACGGTCTTGAGGTGGTTCTGGAGCGTGGTTAGCGTTTTGGGATGATCAAGCGCTCTCCATTTCGATACTTCAAAACGAGCCCAGAGGTGATCCGCTTAGCGGTCATGCTATATGTGCGGTTCCCTCTGTCTCTTCGTAATGTGGAAGATCTCCTGCATGAGCGGGGGATCGATGTTAGCCATGAAACTATACGTTATTGGTGGAACAGATTTGGTCCGCTGTTTGCTTCTGAGATCAGGAAGCGAAGAGCGGACAGATTGAAATCCAGTTCGAATTGGCAATGGCACCTGGACGAGGTCTTCGTGAAAGTGAATGGCGTGCGGCACTACATGTGGCGCGCTGTTGACCATGAAGGTGAGGTGCTTGAAAGCTATGTCACAAAGCGCCGAGACCGTAAGGCGGCACTAAAATTTCTTAGGAAATCTCTTCGTAGATACGGAAGCCCGCAGGCAATAGTCACCGATAATCTACGGTCTTATGGCGCTGCTATGAGAGACATAGGAAATGCTGAGAAGCAGAAAACGGGTAGGTGGCTCAACAACCGCATTGAAAATTCTCACCTTCCGTTTCGACGACGAGAGCGTGCCATGCTGAGGTTTCGGCAAATGCGATGTTTGCAGAAATTCGCCGCTGTTCACTCTTCCGTCCACAATCACTTCAATCAGGAACGACACCACTACAGCCGAGGCAACTTTAAGACCTTACGCGCCGCGGCTCTCGCTGAGTGGCGCCAACTTGGTGCGATCTGAAGACTTGGTTGAGCGACAAACGGAGACGAGTTCGAATTAGTCTGACAGCACCAGATGAAATGAGCGCTGTCTCTCTTTGGGATTTTTGCTCGGCCATGGCGTTCACGCCGCCTCGCGGGTGTACGATGTGACAATGCCGCCGAGCTGGCGATTGCGCCGGATCGGGCCGTCACGCACTGGCCGGAAATCGACTTGCAGAACGTTGTTTCCGATGTCCCGCCCACGATGCGGGCGCTCGACATTGTAATGGCGCACCCAGGTCCGCAGGATGTAATCAAGCTGGGACCGGCTGAAGCAGACGAAGAAGTTCAGGCATTCGCGCTTTATGGTGCCGATGAACGATTCCGCGAAGGCGTTTGCATCGGGCGCCCTGTGCGGGATCTGGATGACCCGAGCGGCCTCCGACTCCCAGACGGCATCAAAGCTGGCGCTGAACTTGGTGTCGGCGTCGCGGATCAGGAAACCCGGCGTGATGCCTTGTTCTTCGCACCACATCAGCATGTTGCGGGCCTGCTGGGTGACCCACGCCGAGTCCGGGGCATAGGTCGGCGCGCTACAGAAGACGCGGCGGCTGCCGAGATGGATGAACATCAGCACGTAGGCCGTCCTCGGCCCGGGTAGCGTGAACACGGTCTTCGAGAAGAAATCGCAGGCCACCATGGTTTCCATGTGTGCCCGGATGAAGGTGGTCCACGGCAGGGCAGGCTTTTTCTTGCGCCGCTCTGGGCTCGGGTGAATGCCCGCCTCGTTCAGGATGCGCTTGACGGAATTGGCGCCGGCATAGAGTCCAAGCTTTTTCAGCTCGCCAGCGATCCGCTTGTAACCCCACAGGAGATTTTCAGATCCGATGCGGATGACGACATCGCGCAGTTCTTGCGTCAGGCGCGGCCGACCCACGGCCTGAAAGGGGCGTCCACCGCGCATCTGGGCGAGCCACCGCTTGTAGGTCGCGGGCTTGGCCACCTCCAACAGCCCGTCGATATCATGCCCGCATTCTTCCCCGATGCGCAGCAGTTCGGCTTTCTCAGTGGGCGACAGGATGATCCGTTCCGTTGGGATGCGGACCCGCAAGATCGCGATCTGGGCTTTCAGCAGCCTCAGTTGCACGTTGTGCCGCGGCATGAAGAACTGGTTCAAGAAGACCAGAAGGAGGGATATGGTCGAATTCATCTTGCGAGGCTCCACCACGGCGTTTAAAAAAATGCCGCTATCTCAACGTGATGGGCCTCGCTTACATTTTGGCACCCCTCTCAGGGAAGCAAAAAATGTTAGGGCAGGGCGGCCATGTTCGTCAAACCTGACGCGCGGGTGTTCAGGTGTGTGTTCTCCCACCAAACCCAACAGTTCATCACGCAGTAGACTGCTGAGAAACGTCGAGGTTCGCTGCCAGAGGCAAGCGACCAAGTGGGATAAAAACCCTCGGGACGCATCAATGATTTCAATGGCTTGGAGCGAGAGAGAGTTGGGTGCCAAATTGGCTCCTTCCGGGGATTACCTACCCATGCCACCCAATCCGAACCCATGAGAATGGCAGCCTGATAAGAAACCCTGATCCACCTTATCTCGGCTTCAAACTGGTCGAAAATGCACGACCACCTCTGCTATCACGGGGATGGCTCCCTTTTCTTATCTGTATCCCACAAATGAAAAAGAGGGGCATGATGCTCCCTCTATTCGCAGACTGCCCACATGGCAGCATAATAGTAATTAAATAATCGTAATTTATAAGCTACCTGCATGGTAGTAAAATTATCTTATGTATAAATAAATACATTAAATTAAATATAAATGCAATATTTAATTTGAACTTTTCGAAATTATTTTTAATCATATATTCAGTCCTTCATGGGGAAAGTACTTTTTTCACTGCAAAGTAAGCTCTCGAAGTGACAAGATCTCTTTGACCTGTCTCTTCAGAACTCGAATGGATTTGTGCTGTGCATAGCTGTCGATGAGGGCAGATTTTTCTGCTTCATCAAAACCTGGAATGAATCTTGGGTCCAACCCATCATCCAGGGCCAAATCTTTCCTGATGGTGTTCAGAATTTGAGGGATGTGTTCGAGGGCAGGTGTTGGCATGCGCATGATGTGACACCTGCTTTTCAACGGCTCACTGATGGTGCTCAACGTATTGGCAGTCATAAGCCAGCCAACGTAGTACAGGTTTACTGGAGCCTGGAGGTACGGCTCATGCCAGTTCATCGCCTCATCCTTCTCCAGCAAGCCAAGAAGCTTGTGCTGAACGTTCGCAAACTTACTCTCTTGCGCTTTATCGATTTCATCCAAGATGAACACAGGGTTCCCAATTTCTTTGTCGTGGATCACTGTTGACATGATTGAGGGCATAGCAGTGGAAAAGCCCTTCGGGACGCCAAAAATCTGATCATCCTGCATGCCTGCGACAGAGATCTTGCGATTATAGATATCGAGTTCTTCAAGCAGGCGTGACAGCAGTCTTGTTTTACCAAGGCCTGGTTCCCCCACGAGGATGGTGGGCTCGAACACGATGCCTTCTTTGCCGGCACTCATCCGACGAAAAGTGGGCTTCAACAAGTTGTCGATGATAGGGACTGCGTATGGGAACTCTTTGACGAGCGCTCGTCTCACTTCAACGAGCCCGTCTCGATGAAAGAGGGGAATGCCCACACCTTGTAGGCGTGCAAATTTATCGTGGGCAGTTTTGCTTTCCTTGTTGAAGCTGTCTGGCAGCTTCTCAAGAAAGACGACTTTATTGAACGGAATATCAGGGTTCAGAAATTCATCTTCAAAAGTTTTGAAAAACTCTTCGATAACGTCTACTTTGTGTTCAGTTCTAGGCATGGCAATAAATCCGCTTGAGCAGTTGCGTGTCGAGTTAGCAAGTCTGTCAGCGGATCGATATCAACATAAAAAACACTACCATAAGTATTAATCCTTGTCCATTAGCTCAAGATCCGAAAACACATTTTGTGTCTTATTTCTCAGATTGTCTCTGAATTCTTCATCAAGTGTTGCATATCTGCGTTTAAGCATGGTTGTATCCTTATGGCCAAGCATTTGAGCAACATCTTCAAAAGATACTTTTTTCTTGAGCATCAATGACGCAAATGTGTGTCGTGTTGAATAGGGTGTGATTTTCTTGTTTTCTTCTGTTGTAAAATTCATTCTCTTTTTTGCGTGATTAAATGCCTTTGACATTGTTTTAGTTGTGATTGATGTCACAAATCCAGAAGCAAACACATGAATATTTTTTTCCTCAAGTGAGTTAAATCTAAATTTTGGCAGAACAGCGATGGCAAAATCATTTACAGCAATAACATTTTCATCTGTTTTATCTGCAGTCTTGTGGTCTCTTAGGTAGATCGTTTTATTCTTAACATCGAAATAGTTATTTTCATATCTATCTCTTTTATGAAGCGATACAACTTCAGAGTGTCGCAAGCCTGTAAAGATCGCAAACTTTACAGCTGCAACGGCGACTCTATTATGGTATGTATCTAAATGCTGAAAAAACTCTTTTAGTCTTTCCGCTGGCAAGCCAAGCTTTTTGTTCCTCTCAGCATTTAACTCAACATATTTTGCGTAGTTTGTTTTGATTGTGCCATATCTAATTTCAGACTCAAGGGCGATTGAGATGTAATAAATATCTCTATTAGCTGCGACTTTCCCTGTTTTGCTTCTGAACTTGTGAAAGTTCTCAAGCTCTAAAACGCTTAAATTTTCAACTTTATAATCTTCACTAAAATATTTATAAACACGCTGATAGCATCTGTTTTTCTCAGCGAGGTGCTTGGGCCAAAATCTATTCCGTGTGGATTGCTGCTCATATTCAAGCCAAAGCGTATCATATTTTTTACTAACTTGGTTTTCCAAGTGGTCTTCAAACATATCTTTTAATGTTCGAAGAGACTTGTTGTCTGACTTCTTTTTCTTCTCAGACTTCTCTTTGAGCAACTCGTTGCGCTTGTCTTGTGCCATCTCTCTAGCTTCTGACACGCTGACATCATCACAAGACGCAAGACTGAACTCTTTGAGCTTTCCAGAAACCTTCATCTTCAGAGCAAAGGTTCGTTTGCCAGATGAAGAGACACGGACAACGAAGCCAGGAATGCGTGTATCTGTCCTGTAATACTGCTTTCCAAGGTTCTCTAAGCCATCAACGAGCTTCTGCGTGATGAGTTCTGCCATCTCTGTGCCTCCATACTACCTGCAATCTGAGTAGTGTGAGGGCAGGGGGCTGTCAACATTCTATACTACCTCTATACTACCGATGTATGGTTTTCTATGATTCGGAAGATTTGTGACCTACCCGAGAAGGATTTTAAAAAACAGTGTAAAAACAGATGATTGCAGATTAATTTTGGGTAGTTTGGAAAAAACGCTTGACAGAAAAAGCGGTTATTTACTGATTTGTAATCAGTAGGTCCGCGGTTCGAGTCCGTGTGGGGGCACCACTTCTTTCCCAAATTTCCAACTATCATGCGCCTGACACGTGGTCCGCTGCCGCAATCCGTCAGAATGTAAACGTCGCTTCGCAGCCTTGGTCCGATCCGGATCGTGGCGAGGTGATGGAAAACTCGGCGGTGCTGCGTTCTGCGATGATGTGGACGATAGAGAGGCCGAGGCCGGTGCCGTCGCCTGCGCCGCCGCCGCGAATGAACCGTTGTGACAAACGGGCAAGTTTTTCGGGATCGACCACGGGGCAATCGTTGGCGACGGTGAGGCGGTGATCTGCGTCGAGGGTGACGGAAATCTCAGTGCCTTCTGTGCGATAGCGCAGCGCGTTTTCGATCAGGTTCCGCACCACAATGCCCAGCGCATCAGGGTCGAGGTCGGTCAAAACCGCAGTGTCGGGCAGGCTGACCTGAACGGCCAGTTCAGGCTCGGTCCGTTTGAAGTCATCCACGATCATGCCGATGACGAGGGCCGCATCCATGGGCTCCTCAACGCGGAGCTTTGCTCCTTCGGCGCGGGCCATTTGCATCAGCTTTTCGGCGTAGCGATTCAGGCGTTTAAGTGTGGTTTCAATCTCTTTGGCCCGTGCGACGGCGACAGTGTCTTTGCTTTCCGCCTGCAGACGTTGCGCCTGTGCAATCGCGCCCGCAACAGGGGTGCGCAATTCGTGGGCGGCATTGGCGGCAAAGTCGCGTTCAGCGGCAAAGCCTGCGTTCAAACGCTCCATCATGCGGTTCGTGCCGTCGACCATCGGTTTCAATTCACGCGGTAGATCGGCGATGTCGACGGGGGTGAGGTTTGCAGGGCCGCGCGTCTCGATCTCTTTGCGCAAGAGGCCAAGCGGGACGAGCCCGCGCCGAACGGCAAAATATATAGCCACGAGCGTGAGCGGCACGACAATGAGGAGCGGCAGCAAGAACGCCGTAATCGCAGTGTGTAGGATTTCTTCGCGCGCATCCAAGGGACGGGCCACAGCAATCACAGCGCCGCGTCGTTCGGGGGCCACGTAGAACCGATAGCCGTCCCCATCCGAAAACCCCGTGTGGGTCGGAAAATCGATCGCCTTCGCACCCTCAGAGCGCAGGAGTAGGCCACTGCGGTCGCGGATAATCTGAAACTCCACGTCATCTGAATGATCCAGTCGCCCTAGATCGCGGGGGCGGTCGTCTTCGTGGTCGTCAAAATGTTCATGCAAAACGATGGGCAGAATGCGGTCGGCTGCGGTGCGCAGGTCGCGGTCAAAGCCCTCGTTCACCTCGTGATACATTTGCTGGACGGTCACGATGGCCGCGCCGATCCATAAAACGGTGACCATGAGGCTGACCCAAAGGCCGATCCGCGCGACAAGGGACAGAGGACGTTTGATCATTATGGTTGCCCCAAACGGTAGCCTAGACCACGTTCGGTCAGGATAACCTCTTTGCCGATCTTTTTGCGAAGATGGCTGATGTGGACCTCAATCGTGTTCGGTCCAACGCTGGTGTCGAAATTCGATAGAACCTCTTCGATCTGGCCCTTGCCGACAACTTGGTTCGGACGCTGGAGGATCGCCTCAAAAATCGCCCATTCGCGGTTGGTGAGGGCAACTTTGACGCCCGATTTTAGAACTGTCCGCCCTGCGATATCGATGTCCAGATCGCCATGGGTGATCAATGGGTTCGGGTTGCCAGCATAGCGGCGCGACACAGATCCGATGCGGGCCGAGAGTTCGCTGAGGTCAAAGGGTTTGACCAGATAATCATCCGCACCAGACTGTAGCCCCGCGATGCGGTCAGAGACCTGATCCAAGGCGGTGATAATAATGACGGGCGTTGCATCGCCACGGGACCGCAGGGATTTCAGGAACGGAATGCCGCGCCCATCGGGTAACAGCAAATCCAAGAGGATCAGGTCGAACGGGAAGGCCATAACCGCCGACTGCGCTTCGTCCAAGGTCGTCACGCGATCCACGCTATGCCCATCGGCCATGATTTGATCAGCCACCGCAGGGCCGAGCACCAAATCATCCTCCACCAGCAAAACGCGCATGTCGCACTCCGTTCATTGTCTAGGGATTACACTCTCTTGTGAACCTGAAGACAAGCTGAAGACGGTTTTCAGAAACCTTCAGTTTGGCTTCAGGTTTGGTGGCGATAAGGCAATCGATAACTGGGCAAAGCGCCCACTCTGACGGAGAATACAGATGAAATTTTTGACCCCCGCTCTTGTCGCGACAACCGCCCTAGTTGCCCCGTCATTTGCCTCTGCAGCGCAGGTGACATTGACCACACACATGCGCAACTACGGCGGCGAAGATGCCTACCTCGGCTATTACCTCACCGATGCGAGCGGCCAGTATGTGCGTCACCTCTGGATCGCCTCGGGCAAGTCGCGGTGGTGGGATCACCTGAGCGGTTGGTATGCAGGCACAGGTGGGTCGAGCCGCGAAATCGCTGGTCTTTCGGGCGCAAGCCTCGGATCTGGTCGGACACGCGAGATTACGGTCGATGTCGAGGACGCTTTGATCAACGCTGGCTATCAAATCCGCGTCGATGTGGCCGTTGAGCATATGCCCAATAGCCCCGCTGAAATCATTGTGCCTCTGGATGACGCGAACAAAGGTCAAACCGTTGCAGGTCGCGGATATATCGCCACCTTCACCTTTGATATGTGAGGTCACCGCATGTTCCGCGCTTTCCACCGTTGGGCGGGTGTCTCTGCCTCTCTCTTGCTGGTGATTGTGGCCCTGACGGGCGCGATCCTGTCGATCTTTCCTGTGTTCTCCGCTGACCGCACGGCGGTGCGGTTGAATGCAGGGGATTTGGTCGTCGCCGTCCAGCAAGCCATTCCAGGTGCGGAACAAATTGTCGTTGATGACAACGGTGTCATGTCCGCCGTGTCGTTCGGGGCGAACGGGTTAGAGCAAACCCTCATCGACCCTGCGACCGGCGCGGCAATGGGCGCAGTGCAGAGCAGCCAACTAGAGCTTTGGTTCGAAAACCTGCACCGCGCGTTGTTTCTCTCGGACACAGGCCATGTGGTTGTCCTGATCGTCACCCTTGCCATGGTGATCCTGTCGATCTCTGGCTACTTCCTCGCGGCCCGTCGTATGGGCGGCTGGCGCAAACTCTTTGCCCGTGATCGTGGCGAGGGTGCGGGCGGTCTACACCTGAAAATCGCACGGATCGCGGGGATCGGTTTGCTGATCTCGTCGATCTCTGGTGTGTGGATGGGGGCCTCGACGCTCGGCCTGATCCCTGAAACCTCGCCCTATCCTGAGTGGCCCTCTGCGATCAGCACAGATGCCGCGCTGCCCGCCGATCAACTGGCAGCCCTCACCGCGATAGACGGCGATACCATTCGCCAAATCACCATCCCCCGCGCAGGTATTCCAGGCCAAGCCTATATGATCGAGACAGACGCAGGGTCGGGCTATGTCGATCCCGCAACGGGCGAAATGCTGACATGGGATCAACGCTCGCTCTGGTCCAAAGTTATGGACGTTATGCACCTACTGCACACAGGACAGGGCGCATCGATCCTTGGGTTGGTGCTGGGCCTCATGTCCTTGGCGGTTCCTGTTCTGACGGGCTCTGGCCTCTTGGTCTGGATCGCGGGGCGGAGCCGTGGTCCAAAGCTGCACAACACGGACGCAGCTCATGCCGATGTGGTTCTATTGGTCGGCTCTGAGACTGGCACAACGGGGCGGTTTGCACGTGCGGCGGCGCTCTGGCTGCAAGGGCAGGGGCAAACGACGCATATCGCCGATATGAACGACTTCGCGCCCGACAGATACGCAACGGCGCAGTCGATCATCCTTTGTGCTGCGACCTATGGTGAAGGGGATGCGCCCCATTCCGCATCCGATTTTTGCGAGGTTATCGCGAACGCACGCCCATTGTTGACCCCGATTTCCGTCGTTGGCTTTGGTGACACCTCCTATCCAGAGTTCTGCGGCTATGCCCGCAAAGTTGCCCAAACGCTGCGCGAGCGTGGCTGGTCTGTGCCGTCGGATATTCACACCGTTGACCGCCAATCGGTTCAGGATTTCGCGGCTTGGGGTCGTGATTATGCGGCGGCATTCGGTCTGCCCGAACCCGACCTTGCCACCATGGTTGATCCGCAGCCAACGACCGATCTGACGCTGATCTCTAAACGCACCTACGGCGAAGAGGACCAAGCCCCAATGGCGGTCTTGCGCTTTGCCCTGCCGAAACGGTCCGTCCTTGATCGTCTAATGCGGCGTGGTTTTGCGGGGTTTGAGGCGGGCGATCTGTTGAACATCCTGCCCCAAGGCGACCCAAGCCCACGGTCCTATTCGCTGGCCTCTGCGTCCAAGGATGGCTTTGTTGAAATCTGTGTTCGCAAGGCACCGGGCGGTCTGTGCTCGGGGCAGCTCTACGCGCTAGAGGTGGGTGAGACGGTCCATGCCTATGTCTCGACCAATGCGGCCTTCCACGCGCCAAAAGGGGATGCGCCGTTGGTGCTGATCGGTGCTGGTGCTGGTGTCGGGGCTTTGGCGGGCTTTATTCGGGCGAACGCGGCCAACCGTCCTGTTCATATGTATTTCGGTGTCCGCAGCCGCCGTGGTGGCTATGCCTATGACGACGATTTTGCGGCATGGGAATCGGAAGGGCGGCTGTCCTCTCTGACCTTGGCGCTGTCGCGTGGTGCGAAACCCCGATACGTGCAGAACGCGGTCGCGGATGACGCTGTGCGCATTGCCGACCTGATCAATACGGGCGCGCAGATTTTGATCTGCGGCGGACGCGATATGGGTGACGGCGTCAAAGCGGCGCTCGACGATATCCTCACCCCTCTGGGCCTCAGCGTTGATGCGCTCAAGGCCGAAGGACGGTATGCTGCCGATGTGTTCTGATTGCTGTCATAACCTCTCGGGTGAAACGATGGGCACGGCTCGCTGGCATGCGCAATTCTGGCTGCCAGAGGGCGCGGACCCATCCCCCTATCAATCAGCGTTCCAAGTGGCGGTGGACACCGTGGATGCCCAGATGTCCCTCTGGAAACCGCAAAGCGACCTTTGCCGTCTGAACGCCGCACCCGTTGGGGGATGGGTGACTGTGCCCGCTGCGCTCTTTACGGTTCTGGATCAGGCTCTGACTATCGGGCGGCTGTCGGGCGGCGCGTTCGATATTGCCGTAGGCCGCGCGGTCGAGGCGTGGGGGTTCGGCCCCAACCCTGCCGATGCGGACCACTTGACCCAGATGATCGGCGACACATCGCATATCGCGGCCCATGACGCAGTTGAACTGGATGCAGAGGGCCTTCGGGTGCGCAAAAGCCAGCCCGTGCAACTGGACCTCAACGGCATTGCCAAAGGATACGGCACCGACTGCCTCATCGACACGGCCCGCCGTTTGGGCGTGACATCCGTCTGCGCAGGCATCGACGGTGACCTGCGCGCCATCGGCACCAAACCTGACGGTGGGTTCTGGCCCATCGCTGTTGAAGCCCCCGACTACGACCGCCGCGCAATCCATTCCGTTGTCGAAGTAACCGACGTCGCCGTTGCCACCTCTGGCGACTATCGGCACTGGATTACGGTCGGGGACAAACGGCTTTCGCACACTATCAACCCTCGTCAGGGCATCCCCCTGACCGATGGTCCTGCCTCTGTCACCGTTTTGGATGAAACCTGCATGGCTGCAGATGCTTGGGCGACGGCGTTAATGGTGATGGGCAAGGAGGCGGGAACGCACTTTGCACGGGCGAACGGCATTAAGGCGATGTACCTCGAACGCACCTGAGTCGGGCCGCGCCCCCCGAGGTCAGTGTTCTCCCTCTGGTTTCTTGCACGAACGTGTAGGTTGATACCGCATTTGCGTGCAGCGCTACTCCATGCGCACGCATGGAGTGATCACGTTAAGGGTGTATATCAAAAGTGTTCCTACCTCTTAACTAGTCCTGCTCATGTTCGCATTTTACGTAATCCCCCTCGCGTTTGTTTCTGTTTTCCTTCCCAGTGACGCGAACATGAGCAGTGGTTTAGAGGTGCCAGACCCGTACACACTCAGCGCTGACACTGGCGTCGCGCAGGATCCCGATTTCCCCTCCGTTACGTTCGAATTCTGATCGGCGCTTGTCCCTTTGGTGTCTCTGCGGTCTACTGACCAAAAGACCGGAGCGTAGACATGGCCGACCTAGAAACCCGTATTGCCCAAGGGCGTGGTGATGCACCCGCCGATATCGTCCTGCGTGGGGGCGAGGTTTTGTGCGTCGTCACAGGGGCACGGATTGCTGGAGATGTCGCGATTTGCGGCGATATCATCGTTGGGATCGGTGCAGATTACGCGGGCAAAGAGGTCATCGACGTGTCGGGCCTCACCTTGGTGCCGGGGTTCATTGATACACACCTCCATATCGAAAGCAGCCTTGTCACGCCGTTCGAATTCGACCGCTGTGTTGCGCCGCGCGGGGTGACGACCGCGATCTGTGATCCCCATGAAATCGCCAATGTCATCGGGCTAGAGGGTATCCGATATTTTCAGGCGGCGTCAGAGCGCACGGTCATGGATATAAAGGTCCAGCTGTCGTCCTGCGTGCCGTCCTCGCATATGGAAACGGCAGGGGCGCGGCTCTTGGCGGATGACATCGCTCAGGTCATGGGGCATCCGTCGAACATCGGATTGGCGGAATTCATGAACTACCCCGGCGTGATCTATCGTGACCCCGATTGCATGGACAAAATCCGCCTGTTTGAGGGTGGCCATATCGACGGCCATTGTCCGCAACTGTCGGGCAAAGACCTTAACGCTTATGTCGCTGCAGGCATCCGCACCGAACACGAGGCCACCACCGCCGAAGAGGCGATTGAGAAGCTGCAAAAAGGCATGCGCGTGCTGATCCGCGAAGGGTCGGTGTCCAAGGATATGATCGCGCTGCAACCCGTTCTGACCGATATCACTTCGGCCTATATGTGCCTCTGCACGGATGACCGAAACCCTCTGGATATCGATGAATACGGACATCTCGACTACATGATCCGTAGTCTGATCGCACGGGGTAGCCCGATCACGGCCGTCTACCGCGCGGCGTCTTTGTCAGCGGCTGAAGCCTTTGGTCTCAAGGACCGTGGTCAGATCGCGCCAGGGAAACGGGCGGATATCGTGGCGATTGGCGATCTCTCAGCTTGCGATGCGCAATTGGTGCTTTGTGGTGGCAAGGTCGTGAACGACGCTGCCTTCGCCGCACGGGATATCATCCCTCCCGTAGGCCGCAATTCGGTCAAGGCCCCGACCGTCACGCCCGATCATTTCCGTCACGGTGGCAACAACCCCGAAACGCCCGTCATTGGTATCCTTGAGGGAAAGATCATCACTGAATTTCTGCACGAGGATATTCCCAGCACCGATGGCGACAAACGCCCTGACATCGCCCGCGATTTGATCCGCATAGCGGTGATCGAACGGCATGGGGTCAACGGCAATTCCGCGACGGGCTTTGTCAAAGGGTTCGGGCTGAAGTCCGGAGCAATTGCCTCGACCGTTTGTCACGACCACCACAACATCGCGGTCGTTGGCGCGGATTACGACGATATGGCGCTGGCCGCGAACCGCTTGGGCCAGATCGAAGGCGGTTTTGTGGTGGTGAAGGATGGCAAAATCCTCGCCGAGCTTGCGCTACCTGTTGCGGGTCTCATGAGCCTTCTGTCGTTCGAAGTGGTCCGCGATCAGCTGATCCCTCTGCGGGCCGCTGCGCATTCACTGGGCGTCGCGCTCGAAGAGCCGTTCTTGCAACTGGCCTTCCTCGCCCTGCCTGTGATCCCCGCATTGAAAATCACAGACCGCGGTATGGTCGATGTTCATAAGTTCGAACTGATTTCCTAACTGCCTATTTTTTCACCGAAACGCCCCAAAATGGGCATTTGGCAGGCTGTATGCCTATGAATTAAGCGCCCCGCACGGCGTCGTCTTTTCCCTGTCGCGGGCCTCTGTCTAGCTACCCGAGCAAGTGGGGAACGGGATGCTGGACGCAACACATCAGGTCAAATTGCAGCGCGCCAAAGGACGGGTGGTGGCGGGGTTTTCTGGCCCCGACAATCGTCTGCGCGATCTGCATCAGTCTGGTAGCCTGAAGGCGCTACTGCCCCGAAATCATGCGCCTATTCCTGACGTCGTTTTGGTTAATACGGCAGGCGGTTTGACGGGCGGGGATGACTACCGCATCGACATTCACGCCCATGACGGCGCGTCTGCCACCGTCGCCACGCAAACTGCGGAACGGGTTTATAAAGCCTCCCAAGGGGTGGCGCGGATGGATGTCCACCTGACGGCCAAAGGCGGCGCAACGCTCTGCTGGATGCCACAAGAAACCATCCTCTTTGACCAAAGCGCGATTGCCCGCAGGATCACCGCTGACCTTGATGCGGATAGCCGTTTGTTGATCGTCGAACCCGTGATCTTTGGCCGTAAGGCGATGGGCGAAACGCTGCAAACCGTGTCCTTTAGCGACCAGTGGCGCATCCGTGTTGATGGCCGTTTGATCCACGCCGAGGCCACACGCATCACTGGCGATTTCACACAGTATCAGGGGATCGGCTGCCTCAACGGTGCCCGCGCCACGGCGACCATCCTCTATGTTGGCCCCGATGCGATGGACCGTCTGGATGAGGCCCGCGCGCTGGGCGTTCCTGTCTCGGCTTGGGGTGGGAAACTCGTCGTGCGGTTGATGCATGACGACGCCCGCGCCCTGCGCCGCCAACTGACCGAATTTCTACGCAATTTCCGCGGCTGCGATCTGCCCCGCGTTTGGACAATGTAAGGAGGCACGATGAACCTCACTCCTCGTGAAAAAGATAAACTGTTGGTCGCGATGGCTGCCATCGTTGCCCGCAAGCGGCTGGAGCGTGGCGTCAAACTGAACCACCCCGAGGCTATCGCCCTGATCACCGATTTCGTGGTTGAGGGCGCACGGGATGGTCGTTCGGTCGCGGATCTGATGGAGGCGGGCGCTCATGTCGTCACCCGCGAGATGTGCATGGATGGCATCGCCGAGATGATCCACGACGTTCAGGTCGAAGCGACCTTCCCAGACGGGACCAAGCTCGTCACCGTTCACCACCCCATTCGATAAGAGGCGCCCATGATCCCCGGAGAAATCATGCCCAAAGCGGGCGATATCGAACTGAACGCAGGTGCCCCTGTGACGACGCTATTGGTTGCGAACACGGGCGACCGTCCTGTGCAGGTTGGCAGCCATTACCACTTTGCCGAAACCAATCCCGCCCTGTCCTTTGATCGCGAGGCCGCACGCGGTCTGCGTCTCGACATAGCCGCAGGAACCGCCGTGCGGTTTGAACCGGGGCAAGAACGCGAAGTATCCTTGATCCCTTTGTCGGGCGACCGTCGGGTTTTTGGCTTTAACCAACACGTGATGGGAGACCTCTGATGCCCGCAAAAATCTCTCGTGCGACCTATGCTGACATGTTTGGCCCCACTGTCGGGGACCGTGTGCGGCTTGCCGATACGGACCTTATTATCGAGGTCGAACACGACCACACCATCTATGGCGAAGAGGTCAAATTCGGCGGCGGTAAGGTGATCCGCGATGGGATGGGCCAGTCTCAGCGCACCCGCGATCAGGGTGCCGTTGACACCGTCATTACCAATGCGCTGATCGTGGACCATTCGGGGATTTATAAGGCTGACGTTGGCCTGAAAAACGGTCGAATTCATGCGATTGGTAAGGCGGGCAACCCCGACACACAGCCTGGCGTGAATATCATCATCGGCCCCGCGACCGAAGCCATTGCGGGCGAGGGGCGCATCCTCACCGCTGGCGGGATTGACAGCCACATCCACTTTATCGCGCCGCAACAGTTCGACGATGCGCTGCATTCAGGCGTCACGACGATGATCGGCGGCGGCTCTGGTCCTGCGCATGGCACACTGGCGACGACTTGCACGGGCACATGGCACATCGGCCAGATGATGCGGAGCTTTGACGGCTTGGCGATGAACACGGGCATTGCGGGCAAAGGCAACGCCTCGCTCCCTGATCCGATACGCGAAATGGTGCGGGCAGGGGCGTCCTGCCTAAAACTGCACGAGGATTGGGGCACCACACCCGCCGCTATCGACTGCTGCCTGAGTGTCGCGGACGAGATGGACGTTCAGGTGATGATCCACACCGATACGCTCAATGAATCGGGCTTTGTCGAAAACACGGTTGCCGCGATGAAGGGTCGGACCATCCACGCATTCCACACCGAGGGCGCAGGCGGCGGGCACGCGCCTGATATCATCCGCGTGTGTGGCGAACCGAACGTGATCCCGTCCTCCACCAACCCGACGCGCCCCTATACGGTCAACACGCTCGAAGAGCACCTCGACATGCTGATGGTTTGTCACCACCTCGACCAGTCGATCCCAGAGGACGTTGCCTTTGCCGAAAGCCGCATCCGTAAGGAAACCATCGCGGCAGAGGATATCCTCCACGACATGGGCGCGTTTTCGATCATCGCGTCCGACAGTCAGGCGATGGGCCGCGTGGGTGAAGTGCTGATCCGTACATGGCAGACCGCTGACAAAATGCGCAAACAGCGCGGGCGGTTGGCCGAAGAAACAGGCGACAACGACAACACCCGCGTCAAACGTTACATTGCGAAATACACGATCAACCCTGCGATTGCCCACGGTATGTCCCGTCACATCGGCAGCGTTGAGGTCGGCAAGCGCGCTGACCTCGTGCTCTGGAGCCCTGCGTTCTTTGGTGTGAAGCCAGAGATGGTCCTGCTGGGCGGCACCATCGCGGTCGCGCAAATGGGCGATCCGAATGCGTCGATCCCGACACCTCAGCCTGTCTATACTCGCCCGATGTTCGGCAGCTTTGGCGGCGGTTTGACCGCTGGCAGCGTGACCTTTGTGTCCAAAGCCGCGTTTGAGGCAGGCGTGGGCGATGGCCTCGGCAAAGAGGTGATCGCGGTCGAGAATTGCCGCAACATCGGCAAGGCCGACATGGTCCACAACGCGCTGATGCCTAAGGTCGAGGTTGATCCTGAGACGTATGAGGTCCGCGCGAACGGCGAGCTGCTCACCTGTGAACCCGCGAGCGAACTGCCGATGGCGCAGCGCTATTTCTTGTTCTGAGGTGTCCATGCTGACCGAACTCACCCTATCCGCCCGAGAGGTCCGCCGTGGCCCGAACCCGCCCGCGGGGCTGAGCATCACGCTGACTTATGAGGATCGGTTCCTCCGCCGCAAACGGCTGATCACGGATCAGGGGCAGGCGGTTCTGTTGGATTTGGCAGAGACGACCTCGCTCGATCATGGGGATATGCTGGTGCTCGAAGATGGGCGTGGGGTGGCGATTTTCGCAGCACCCGAGGCGCTGATCGAAGTGACAGGCAACGACCTCACCCGCATCGCGTGGCACATCGGCAACCGCCATACGCCCTGCCAGATCGCAGAGGGTCGCCTGTTGATCCGCGAGGATCACGTAATGGCAGATATGCTCATGCGCCTTGGGGCCAACGTCCGCCGCGTCACTGAACCTTTCACCCCCGAAGGCGGCGCCTACGGTCACGGGAGGACACATGGCCACGCCCACTGACCTCCTCACCCTATCACAATGGTTCGGCGCGAATTTCCCCACGGGGGCGTTCGCCTATTCGCACGGGCTTGAGGCGATGGTTGAAAGCGGCGCGGTCACGGACGCAACAACATTCGCCGCGTGGCTGCGGGACGTGTTGAAACGCGGCGCTGGGCGGCAAGACGCGATCCTGTTGTCGTTGGCCTATCGCGGGGAGGCGGGGCAGGTGGCGGAACTGGCACTGGCGCTGAGTGCGACCGCAGAACGGCATCTGGAAACCACTGCGCAGGGACGGGCCTTTGGTGCGGTCGTGGCGGATGTCTGGGGCGGGGCGGCAACCGCATGGCCCTTACCCGTGGTTGCTGGTGCTGCGGCCCAACGCGAAGACCTGCCGTTGTTTGAAACCCTGACCTTTGCCCTGCAATCTTTTGCGGGCAACCTCTGCACCATTGCGGCACGCTGCGTCCCCATCGGTCAGACCGAAGCGCAATCTGTCCTGCGCTCCATCGCTCCAATCATAGAGGCCATCGCCCGCGACGCGCTCACCGCGACCGAGGATGACCTTGGCAGTGCTGCGATGGCTTCTGACCTCGCAGCGATTGCCCACGAAACCCAAAGAACAAGGATTTACCGCACATGACCTCTCCTCATGGCCCATTGCGCGTTGGTATCGGCGGACCCGTTGGTGCCGGAAAAACCACTCTGACCAAGGAGTTGTGCAAACAGCTGGCAAACCGCTGTTCGATGGCGGTGATCACCAATGACATCTACACCCGCGAGGATGCAGAGGCGCTGATGCGGGCGCAGGTTCTCCCTCTCGACCGTATTCGCGGGGTCGAGACGGGCGGTTGTCCGCATACCGCGATCCGCGAGGATGCCTCGATCAACCTCGCCGCTGTGGCCGAACTGAACGAGGCCTTCCCTGACCTCGACCTGATCCTGATTGAGAGCGGCGGTGATAACCTTTCGGCCACGTTCAGTCCTGAACTTGCCGATCTGACGATCTATGTGATCGACACGGCAGCGGGTGATGATATTCCGCGCAAGGGCGGGCCTGCGCTGACGAAATCGGACCTCCTCGTGATCAACAAACGCGACCTTGCGCCCTATGTGGGGGCCGATACGGACCGTATGAACCGCGACGCGACCGAGCACCGTAAGGGTAAACCGTTCCTTTTTGCCGAATTGCGCAACGGGATCGGGCCAAAGGAAATCGCAGAGTTCATCATCCGCGAGGGTGGGATCACTTTGCGGGATGCGGCGGCCTAGCCCATTGATCCCAAAGACGGCTCAGGCTATCGACGGTGCATGACGCCAGACGATATCATCCCGCTCTTCACCCGTGCCGATGGCAGCTTTCTCTGCGCCCGTTGGGGGCGCCCGATTGTGCCTGTCATTTTCGGCGTCGAAGAAGAAACCCTCTCTGTCCTGAAGGGCGCGATTGAGGTCGTTGTCGCGATGTCCGGTCACAAAATGGCCGAGACAGATCCAGAATTGGGCGCGAACCTGATGATCTTTTTCTGCCGTGAGTGGGCGGAAATTTCGGGCGTGCCGAACCTTGAAAAGCTGGTCGATGGGCTGGACAGGATTGTTGCGCGCCTGGAGGCGTCGAACGCCAATCAGTTCCGCACGTTCAAATTCGATAACACGGGCGCGATTTCCGCCTGTGTGGTGTTCATTCGTATGGACGCACAGATGGCGAAACTCCCCGCCGAGGATATCGCGCTGGCGCAGGCTGCGCAGATGCTGCTGACATGGGGTGACGGGGCCTTTGCCACGAAATCGCCGCTGGCGCTGGCCAATGGCGTGACCGTTTTGCGCCCTGACATCGCTGCGGTGATCTCCGCCGCTTATCATCCGGTCCTGCCCGCCTGCGACCGTGATCCAAGCCACGCCTATCGCCTTGCCGCCAGAACGGAGCTGTCATGACCCACCGTTTTACCTGCCGCGTTTACTACGAAGACACCGACCTCGCGGGGATCGTCTACTACGCGAACTACCTGCGGTTCATTGAACGCGCGCGGAGCGAATGGGTCCGTGGGCTTGGCATCGATCAGGCGCGCATGAAAGACGAGGATGGGATCGTCTTTGCCGTGCGTCGTGTTGAGGCCGATTACCTGCATCCGGCGAAATTCGACGACGAACTGACCATCGAAACGACGGTGGATCACATGGGCGGGGCGAGCATGGTTCTGCGTCAGATTGTGACCCGAACGAATGACCCCAAAGCCGCCCCATTGTTCACGGCACTTGTAACACTTGTCGCGATTGGGCGGAACGGAACTGCAGTGCGATTGCCCGCAATCCTGCGGCGTCCGCTGCATTAAATCATATCTTTCCGTGGGTTGTGATCGCTGACCTCTGCCGTCCGCGTATTTCCGCCTGATACAAAGCCGTGATCGGCGGACCCTTGGCAGAATACCCGCATATGCTGTAAAGAGTTATGCAAATCGCGGAACGAACCGCGGCGGCAAACGAGCAGGCAGATGGAAGCAGCAACCGACTACACGATGTGGGCGTTATTCGCCCGCGCGACAATTCTTGTTAAACTCGTCATGATCATGCTGATCATGGCATCGGTCTGGTGTTGGGCGGTGATCGTGGACAAAATCGTCCAATATCGCAAAGCACGCGCCGAGGCTGCCGTCTTTGACCGTTCGTTCTGGTCGGGTGAACCGCTGAACGATCTGTTCGACCAAATCGGCACCAATCCCCAAGGCCCGAGCCAGCGCATTTTCGTTGCTGGTATGCTCGAATGGCAGCGCAGTTTGCGTGGGGACGGTGGGTTCATCGCTAATGCGCATGCGCGGATTGACCGTTCGATGGATGTTGCCATCGCCAAAGAAGCTGCCGCCTTGCAAAAGGGGCTTCCGGTTCTGGCGACCGTGGGGTCTACCGCGCCGTTCGTCGGTCTCTTTGGGACCGTTTGGGGGATCATGAACTCCTTCATCGAAATCGCTGAAGCGCAGACGACCAACCTCGCCGTTGTGGCCCCAGGCATTTCGGAGGCGCTTTTGGCGACAGGTCTGGGCCTTCTGGCCGCGATCCCTGCGGTTATCTTTTATAACAAACTGTCCAACGACAGTGACCACGTCATCGCTGGCTACGAGGCCTTTGCCGACGAATTCTCGACCATCCTTGGTCGTCAGCTGGATAGCTGATCCATGGGTGCGGGTGTCATGAAAAAAGGCGGGGGCGGCGGGTCACGCCGTCGTCGTCGCGTGAGCGGCGGCAATGCCGCCATGTCAGAAATCAACATCACGCCGTTCGTAGACGTGATGTTGGTGCTTCTCATCATCTTTATGGTCGCGGCCCCGTTGATGACGGTGGGCGTGCCTGTTGAGCTTCCGAAAACGCAGGCCAGTGCGCTGCCGACGGACGACGAAGAACCGCTGACGGTGACAATCACCGCAGAGGGTGCCGTTGCCATCCAGAACAGCGAAACTGATGAGGCGGAACTGGTCACCAAACTACAGGCCATCGCGGCAGAGCGGACCTCTGACCGTATCTATCTGCGTGCAGATGGGGCCAACAATTGGGACCGCGTGGCGCATGTCATGGGACTGCTGAACGCGGGCGGATTTTCCAACATCGGTCTTGTGACCGATATCGCAACTCCGGGATCGGGCGGTTAAGGTCGTGAACCTACAACGCTACAGCATCGGCACTTGGGTGTCGGGGATTGGCCATACAGGGTTGATCCTCTGGCTGATTGTTGGCTGGGGCATGAACAACACGCCGATGGATTTCGAAGTGACGCAAGTCTCTGTCGTCTCTGGCGCGGAATACGAGGCGATGGTGGCGGCAACCTCGCCCAACCCTGTCGCTGAACCGATTGGCGAGATGGTGACGCCTGACGTTCCCGTGGATACACCTGCGCCCGTCGTCGAAGAGGTCGCGCCTGTCACGCCAGCGCCGACCCCAGCGCCTGAAGCCCCTGTTGAGGATACGCCACCTCCGCCGCCACCTGCGCGGCCTGAACCTGTTGCGCCTCCTGCGGATACGGTCGTGGAACCGACACCGCCTGAGCAACCCGCTGGTGCCCCTGATATGCCCGTGAGCGATCGCCCTGTTGAGCGTCCGGCGGACCGAGTAGCATCGACCCCAACGCCGCCCCCGCCGCCCGAGGCCGAAGTCTCGCCACAGGCGCAAACAGCTGTTGTTGAGGATGCACCGACCGAGACCACCGATCCGGTGATCGAAGAGCAAACCCCGACCGCGCCCGAAGAAACCGCGACCCGCATCGTATCGCCAGACGAAAAGCCGTCGTCTGCGCCGACATCGACCCCGCGTCCGCCATCGCGTCCGTCGGCGCTTGTCCCGCCAACGCCTGCACCCGCGCAGACACCAGAGCCAGAGACACAAACCGCGCAGACCCCTGCACCCGCAGAGACGCCTGCGCCCAGCACTGACACTGAGGCTGCGAATATCGCTGCGGCCTTGGCTGCGGCCTCGGGTGCTGCGGTGAACGAAGGCCCCGCGACCTCTGGTCCGCCTCTCACTGGTGGCGAAGAGGACGGGTTCCGTCGTGCCGTCAGCAGCTGTTGGGTTGTCGACAACGGTGCCCAGTGGGCGAGCGTCACGGTCACCGTCGGCTTTAGCATGACCCAAGAGGGTAAAGTTGCGGGCGATGTGGAAATGTTGAACTTTACTGGCGGCGATGCAGCTACGGCACGTGCCGCGTTCGAGGCCGCACGCCGTGCGATCCTGCGGTGCCAGTCGTCGGGCTACCCGCTTCCGGCAGATAAATACGAACACTGGAAAGACGTCGAACTGACGTTTGACCCTTCGACAATGAGGCTCCGCTGATGGCTTGCGCGCTTCACTGCTCACGTTTGTTCACGAATTGGCGTCTTTCCGCGTATTTTTCCGATCTTTGTTACGGAAATCTGGTAAAGACAGCGCTAACACCCCAAGGCTGCGACATGCAGGCACATGAGGATACGAATGTTTAAGAAGTTTATGGCCCTTCTGCTGGTGGTTTTTCTGGGCGCACCTGTCGTTGCAGAACCCCTGCGTCTGACCATCACCGATGGTGTCATCGAACCGCTCCCCTACGCGATCCCGACATTCCAAGCGGAGATCGCGGGGTCCGAGGATATGGCCGCGAATATCACTCGTGTGATCGCAGAGGATCTGTCGGGCACGGGGCTGTTCCGTCAAATCCCGTCCTCGGCTTTTATCAGCCAGCACATCTTTGACACCACGCCCGCCTATCCCGATTGGCGCGCCATCAACACCCAAGCCCTGATCACAGGTGCAGTTGCGGTGCAGGGCGGTCAGGTCGTCGTGAAGTTCCGTCTCTATGACGTGTTCACAGGCGCTGAGATGGGCGAGGGGCAGCAGTTGGTCGCTGGTGTCGATGGCTGGCGTCGTCTGGCGCACAAGGTTGCCGATCAGGTCTATTCCCGCATCACGGGCGAGTCCGGCTACTTTGACAGCCGCGTGATCTATGTCGCGGAAAGTGGTCCGAAGGATAACCGCCGCAAGGTCATTTCGATCATGGATTACGATGGGCAGAACCCTCAATCGCTAACCCAAGGCAACTCGTTGGTGCTCGCTCCTCGGTTCTCACCCACGGGTGATCGCGTTCTGTATACCTCTTACGAGTCTGGCAGCCCGCGCATCTATATGCTGAACGTGTCCTCTGCCGTTGCGCAGCCGATCACCACCGCTCCGGGTAACATGGCGTTTTCGCCGCGCTTTAGCCGTGACGGTCAGCGCGTCATCTATTCGCTAGAGACGGGCGGAAACACCGACATCTGGATGACCGATATCGCAACAGGCCAGCACAGCCGCCTGACCAATGCGCCGTCGATCGAAACAGGTCCGTCGCTGTCGCCTGATGGCAGCCAGATCGTATTTGAATCCGACCGTTCGGGCACCCAGCAGCTTTATGTGATGCCAGTGTCTGGCGGTGAACCGCGCCGCATATCCTTTGGCGAAGGGCGCTATGGCACTCCGGTTTGGTCGCCGCGTGGTGACCTTGTTGCCTTTACCAAACAGAACGCGGGTCGTTTCCACATCGGCGTTATGCGCACCGATGGCAGCGAAGAGCGTCTGTTGTCCTCGGCCTCTGGTGGGTTCCTCGATGAAGGTCCGACATGGGCACCCAACGGCCGTGTGATCATGTTCTTCCGCGAAGCGCTCGGCGCGGGCGGTGGTCCATCGCTCTACTCGGTAGATATTTCTGGTCGGAACCTGCGTCAGGTCCCCTCCAATGGTTTCGCATCTGACCCCTCATGGGGCCCGTTGCTTCGCTAATATTATGGACGGATTCCCAATAGGGGTCCGTCCATGCTATACATGACCCAAGAGCAGTCAAAAACAGGATAGAAAATCCATGCAAACCCTTACCAAAGCGGCCCTTATCGTTCTGGCCCTGTCCACCGCCGCCTGTACCCGCCCCGACCGTTTCGGCGCTGGGAACTCAGTCGATCTTAACGCTGCTGGCGGTGCTGGTGGCATCGGCATGTCGGGCCTCGGTGATGTGAACGATCCGACAAGCCCTGCTTATTTCCAGCAAAACGTTGGTGACCGCGTTCTGTTCGCTGTTGACCAGTCGACCCTCTCTGCCGAAGGCCGTGCGGTTCTGGATGGTCAGGCACAGTGGCTGATGACCAACAACGATTACCTCGCTGTGATCGAAGGTCACGCTGACGAACAGGGCACCCGCGAATACAACCTTGCGCTCGGTGCACGTCGTGCGAACGCCGTTTACGAGTATCTGATCTCCAAAGGCATTTCGGCCTCGCGCATCCGCACCATTTCCTATGGTAAAGAACGCCCACTGGCGACCTGCGCATCGGAAAGCTGCTACAGCCAGAACCGCCGCGCTGTGACCGTGATCAGCATCGGCCAACTGGGCTAAGACGACGAACTTTGGGGGCGTGATATGATCCGCAACACTTTCCTTGCCGTGGCTTTGGCCTGTGCGACAGCCGTTCCAGTAGCGGCGCAGGACGCGCAGACCTTGGCCGATGTGCGCCAACAGCTTTCTGCGTTGTATGTTGACGTACAATCGCTGCGGGCTGAACTTTCGGCCACGGGCGGCATGACAGCTGGTGTTGCGGGGGCCACGCCCCTTGATCGTCTGAACGCGATCGAGGCAGAGCTTCAGCGTCTGACCTCGAAGAGCGAAGAACTAGAGTTCCGCATCGGGCAAGTTGTCCGTGACGGCACGAACCGCATTGGCGATCTAGAGTTCCGCCTCTGCGAATTGGAAGAAGGCTGCGATATCGGCGCCTTGGGCGACACACCGACCTTAGGTGGCGTTGATGTGGCCCCTGTCGCACCGCAGCCTGCGCCAACGACCTCGATCGAACCGCAGCTCGCTATCGGTGAACAGGCCGATTTTGAGGCCGCGCAAACCATGATGGAAGAGGGCGATTTCGCTGGTGCTGCCATCGCGTTTGACAACTTTACCGCCGCATACCCGGGTAGCCCGCTAAGTCAGCAGGCCCATTACCTGCGCGGTGAATCCTATGAGAGCCTTGGCGAAATGACCAACGCTGCACGCGCCTACCTGTCGGCATTCTCTGCCGATCAAACGGGCGAAGGTGCTGCGGACGCGCTGTTCAAACTGGGCTTCTCGCTTGGCGCAATTGGGCAGACGCAGGACGCTTGCGTGACGCTTCAGCAGGTTGGGAACAAATTCCCCAATAGCGAAGCGGCCTTGGATGCGCAGAGCGCGATGCGCAACTTCGGATGTTCCTAAACCCTGAATGGTTGATGCAGCAGGGCGAAGATGCCATGCTGCTGCATCAGGTGCATTCGGCCTATTCTGACCATCCATCTCATATTGCGGTGGCGGTATCTGGCGGCGGGGACTCCGTCGCCCTTTTGCATTTGGCCTATCGCGTTGCAACGCAGACGGGGCAAACGCTCTCTGCTGTGACCGTTGATCATGGGCTAAGGGCGGAGTCCGCGGCAGAGGCCGCGACTGTCGCCCAGTTTTGCCAAACGCTGAACATTCCCCACACCACCCTGCACTGGAACGGCACAGAAGCCCAAGGCAACCTCATGGCCGCTGCCCGTGACGCGCGGTATCAACTGATCGGCGATTGGGCCAAATCCAACGGGATCGGGCATGTTATGCTGGGCCACACCCGTGATGACGAGGCAGAGACGTTTCTTATGCAGCTTGGCCGCGGGGCAGGGGTGGATGGCCTGTCGGCGATGGATTGGCGGCCGCATCGGTTGGGTATTCACTGGGGCAGGCCGCTGCATCAATCCATGCGATCTGAACTGCGCGACTACCTGACCCGTCAAGGGATCGAGTGGATCGACGATCCAACCAACGAAAACCCGAAATACCTTCGTAGCCGTATTCGCGCAGCGATGCCGCAACTGGCTGATCTGGGCCTGACCGTTGATGCCATCGCGACCAGCGCCTTTAACCAAAAGATGGCTCGCGCCGCACTCGACCACTACGCCGCGAAAGAAGCCGATACTCACCTGACCATTCAGAACGGCGATGTGATCCTGCCGCGTGACCTCGACCATCTGATGGTGCCGCAAGACATCCAACGCAGACTCTGGCTCGCGGCTGTGATGTGGATCGGCGGCGGAGATCATGCGCCACGGCAAAGCGGTCTGTCGCAGATCACCCACGCCATCCGCGACGGGCGCGATGTGACGCTGAACGGCTGCGCGATCCTCGTGAAACGGGACCACATCCGCTTTACCCGAGAACTGAACGCTGTGCGTGATCTGCGGTGCTCCACCACCGAAATCTGGGACGGACGCTGGCAACTGACGGGTCCTCACGCGCCCGATCTGCACATTTCAGCCGTTGGTGAAGAGGGGATTCGCCTCTGTTCCGACTGGAGAGCCTCTGGTTTCCCACGTCCGTCGATTATTTCTTCGCCCGCTGTTTGGCGCTCAAACACCATAATAGCAGCGCCATTGGCAGGTTTCGGCACAGAATGGACCGCGCAGATCGTCGCGCCATTCAGTATGGGTAAGAACGTCCATTGAACCTCCTCGTTTGATCCCTATTTTAAGGTACAAATCTGACTTGCCGTAATGCAGGTCGGGAACGTCAAAGGAGTCCCCCTTGGGCAACGCACGCAATATCGTATTTTGGGTCGTCCTGTTTTTGCTGGTCGTCTCGCTCTTCAATGTTTTCTCGTCTGGTTCGTCGAGCCTGCAATCCACTCAGCGGAGCTATTCCGAATTCATCCAAGCGGTGAATGACGGCAGCGTCCAAAAGGTAACGCTGGATGGCGAACGTGTCCTCTACACCGGAACTGACAACCGCGAATACGTCGCGATCCGTCCGACCGATGCGCAGGTCACAGACATGTTGATCGCACGCGATATTCCGGTGACCGCAGATGCGCAGGAACAATCCACGTTCCAAGCTGTGCTGCTGAGCCTTCTGCCCTTTGTTCTACTGATCGGCGTCTGGATTTATTTCATGAACCGAATGCAGGGCGGTGGCCGTGGTGGTGCGATGGGCTTTGGCAAATCCAAGGCGAAACTGCTCACTGAAAAGCATGGCCGCGTGACCTTTGATGACGTGGCTGGCATTGATGAGGCCAAAGAAGAACTGCAAGAGATCGTAGAGTTCCTGCGCAACCCGCAGAAATTCAGCCGCCTCGGTGGTAAGATCCCCAAAGGTGCGCTTCTCGTTGGCCCTCCGGGTACAGGTAAAACGCTTCTGGCACGCGCAATCGCGGGCGAGGCCGGCGTTCCGTTCTTCACCATCTCTGGTTCTGACTTTGTTGAAATGTTCGTTGGTGTGGGTGCATCCCGCGTCCGCGACATGTTCGAACAGGCGAAAAAGAACGCACCCTGCATCGTGTTCATCGACGAGATCGATGCTGTTGGTCGTGCGCGTGGCGTTGGCATGGGCGGCGGCAACGACGAACGTGAACAGACGCTCAACCAGTTGCTCGTTGAGATGGACGGCTTTGAAGCGAACGAGGGCGTGATCATCGTTGCGGCAACCAACCGCCGTGACGTGCTCGACCCTGCGCTGCTGCGTCCGGGCCGTTTTGACCGTCAGGTCACTGTTCCGAACCCAGACATCAAAGGCCGCGAGAAAATCCTCGGCGTCCATGCTAAGAAAACCCCGCTCGGCCCCGATGTTGATCTGCGCATCATCGCACGCGGCACCCCTGGGTTCTCTGGTGCGGACCTCGCCAACCTCGTGAACGAAGCGGCCCTGACCGCTGCCCGCGTTGGTCGCCGCTTTGTCACTATGATCGACTTTGAAAACGCTAAGGACAAAGTCATGATGGGCGCGGAACGTCGTTCTATGGTTCTGACCCCCGATCAAAAAGAGAAAACCGCCTATCACGAGGCTGGCCACGCTGTTGTTGGTCTGTCGCTGCCTGAATGTGACCCCGTCTACAAGGCGACGATCATTCCGCGTGGCGGTGCCTTGGGCATGGTTGTGTCTCTGCCAGAGATCGACCGCCTGAACTGGCACAAGGCTGAATGTCAGCAAAAACTCGCGATGACGATGGCGGGTAAAGCGGCTGAGATCATAAAATACGGCGCTGACAACGTATCGAACGGCCCCGCAGGTGACATCCAGCAAGCCAGCCAACTGGCGCGTGCGATGGTTCTGCGTTGGGGTATGTCGGACAAGATCGGTAACGTGGATTATTCCGAGGCCGCTGATGGCTACACGGGTAACACCGCCGGCTTCTCTGTCTCGGCCCACACCAAAGAAGCGATCGAAGAAGAAGTTCGCCAGTTCATTCAGGACGGCTATGACACCGCGTTCCGCATTCTGACCGAAAAGAATGAGGAATGGGAACGTCTGGCCCAAGGCCTGCTGGAATACGAAACCCTCACGGGCGAAGAAATCCAACGCGTCATGAAAGGCGAACCGCCCCAAGGCAACGGCGACGACGATGCAGGCAATGCGCCGTCCGTGGTCGCGATGCCCAAGGCAGGCAAGGCTCGCAAGCCCAAAGACGACGGGCTAGAGCCGGAGCCTACCGCTTGAGCGGAAAGCTAAAGAACGACTGGAACCCCGAAACCTATTCAAGGTTTCGGGGTTTGCGTTTGCGCCCCGCGATTGACCTGCTGCAACAGATCAGCGGCGAAGTTGATGGCGACATCATCGACCTCGGTTGCGGGAACGGCGCCGTTGGCGAACCGCTCGCGGAACGTTTCGCAGGTCACAAAATCATTGGCGTCGATGCTTCTGAAGCGATGCTGGTGCAGGCGTCAGAAACTCGCGCCTATGACGACCTCGTTCATGCGCACATCGACCATTGGCAACCCGCCCGTCCACCTGCGGTAATCTTTTCCAACGCGGCGCTGAACTGGCTGGGCGATCATCAGACGCTGATGCCGCGGCTTGCGGGGCAACTGGCAGAGGGCGGTATCCTCGCTGTGCAAATGCCGGGACAGCACAACGGCCCGTCCCATGCGCTCGCCCGAGAAATCGCGGTCGAGATGTTCCCAGACCGCTTTGCCAACGGCGGCTGGAATACGGATGTTCTGGACCCAGCGGCCTACCACCGCATCCTGTCTCGCCTCGGCACTGTCACCGCGTGGGAGACGACCTACCTCCAGCCGCTCGCTGCCGTGGACGATGGCCATCCCGTGCGTCATTTCACCCAGTCCACCTACCTGCGCCCGATCCTCGATAAACTCGATGCGGACGAACAGGCCAGCTACCTTGCGGCCTATGAGGCTGGGTTAGCTGTGGCCTATCCTCTTTTGCCCAACGGCGGCGTTTTATTCCCGTTCCGCCGTATCTTCTTTGTTTTGGAAACGTAAATGCCCGCTCTGATTAAAACCAAATATTCTGGAACGATTACTCATCTTGGCTACATGCCCACGCTGTCGGATGGCACGGTCACGTCTCATGCTGTCGATCAGATGGCGATGGACTTCGGGGGCTATGACAAGGACGCCCACTACGGCCTTACGCGCCCGTCGTGCAGCCGTGTGACCCAGCAGTATCCCAAAGGCACCGACATTCGAAACACCCGTCAAATCTCGATCCTCTCCGCCAATGAGATGGCAGAGATTGCTGCCGACCTCGGGCTAGAGGCGCTGGACCCGCTATGGCTCGGCGCGACCATTGTGATCGAAGGTATCCCTGATTTTTCCCACATCCCGCCGTCCTCGCGTCTACAGTGCGAACGCACTGGCCTGACGCTGACGGTCGATATGCAAAACCGCCCCTGTCACATCGTGGCTAAGACCATCGAAGAGGCAGAGCCGGGCCATGGGAAAACCTTCAAAAGTGCTGCAAATGGCAAACGTGGTGTGACCGCTTGGGTCGAACGGATCGGAGAGATTCAGGTCGGCGATCAACTCACGTTGCACGTCCCAGATCAACGCGCGTGGGCCCCTTAGGTTTCCGATCGGCAACCGCGCTTTCCCCTTGGCGGCGATTTCAAGGCTGAAAAGGTCGGAAACGCATACATCCCCCACTTCCTCCCGCGATAGCCTTGCCGCAAATAACAGGGAAGAGGAATGACCCGTGACCTTCAAGACTGACATTCAGATTGCCCGTGAGGCGAATAAGAAACCGATCCAAGAGATCGGTGCCATCCTTGGTATCGAGTCCGCTGATTTGATCCCATATGGTCACGATAAGGCAAAAGTCTCTTCTCGTTTTGTAGAAGAGGTCAAATCCCGCAAGAACGGTAAACTGATCCTCGTCACTGCGATCAACCCGACCCCTGCGGGCGAAGGTAAGACCACCACGACCGTAGGTCTGGGCGATGGTCTGAACCGTATCGGTCAGAAAGCTGCGATCTGTATCCGCGAAGCGTCTCTCGGGCCGAACTTCGGGATGAAGGGTGGCGCGGCTGGTGGCGGTTACGCGCAGATCGTTCCGATGGAGGACATGAACCTCCACTTCACGGGCGACTTCCACGCGATCACCTCGGCGCACAACCTTCTGTCGGCAATGATCGACAACCACATCTACTGGGGCAACGAGCTCGAGATCGACGAACGTCGTGTGTCGTGGCGCCGCGTCCTGGACATGAACGACCGCGCACTGCGTGACACCGTAACCTCGCTCGGTGGTGTGTCGAACGGCTTCCCGCGTCAGACGGGCTTTGACATCACCGTAGCCTCCGAGGTTATGGCGATCCTCTGCCTCGCAAACGACATCGACGACCTTCAGGAACGTCTGGGTTCGATGATCGTGGCTTACCGTCGCGACCGCACCCCGATCTACTGCCGCGACATCAAAGCGGACGGCGCAATGACTGTTCTGCTCAAGGACGCGATGCAGCCGAACCTCGTTCAAACGCTCGAAAACAACCCTGCTTTCGTGCACGGCGGACCGTTCGCAAACATCGCGCACGGCTGTAACTCTGTTGTTGCAACCACCACTGCGCTGAAACTCGCAGACTACGTTGTAACGGAGGCTGGTTTCGGTGCTGACCTCGGCGCTGAAAAGTTCATGAACATCAAATGCCGCAAGGCTGGCCTCGCACCTGACGCAGTTGTTGTCGTGGCAACCGTTCGCGCGATGAAAATGAACGGCGGCGTAGCGAAAGCGGACCTCGGCGCGGAAAACGTTGCAGCGGTCGAAAAGGGCTGTCCGAACCTTGGCCGTCACATCGCCAACGTGAAATCCTTTGGCGTGCCTGTTGTCGTTGCGATCAACCACTTCGTCACCGACACCGAGGCCGAAATCCAAGCGGTTAAAGACTACGTTGCGAAACAAGGCGCCGAAGCCATCCTGTCGACCCACTGGGCTGACGGCGGCAAAGGTGCAGAAGCACTGGCACATAAGGTCGTGCAACTGGCGAACTCTGGCGCGGCACACTTTGCGCCGCTCTATCCTGATGAAATGCCTTTGTTCCAAAAGATCGAAACCATCGCAAAACGCATCTACCATGCGGACGAAGTTCTCGCGGACAAGAAAATCCGCGACCAACTGCGCGAATGGGAAGACGCAGGCTACGGCAACCTGCCGGTCTGTATGGCAAAGACACAATATTCGTTCTCAACGGACCCGAACCTGCGTGGCGCTCCGACCGGACATAGCGTTCCGATCCGCGAAGTGCGCCTGTCTGCCGGTGCTGGTTTCGTTGTAGTGATCTGCGGTGAGATAATGACCATGCCCGGTCTCCCGCGTGTGCCGAGTGCGGAAAACATTCGCATTGGTGACAATGGGCAGGTTGAGGGGCTGTTCTGATCAGGGTAACGGGTCAGCAACGCCACCAATTGAAAAAGAGGGGAGCCGTATGTCGGCAACTGTGATTGACGGAAAGGCCTTTGCGGCCTCAGTGCGCGAAAAAGTGGCGGGTCATGTGGCCCGCCTGAAAGAAGAGCAAGGGATCGTGCCGGGCCTTGCTGTGGTGTTGGTTGGCGAAGATCCCGCGAGCCAAGTCTACGTGCGCTCTAAGGGCAAACAGACCGTCGAAGTCGGTATGAAGTCGTTTGAATATAAACTGCCTGATACCACGACCGAAGACGAACTGTTGGCCGTCATCGACAAACTGAACAATGATCCGCAGGTTCACGGGATCTTGGTTCAGTTGCCGCTGCCGTCGCATATGAACTCTGACCTCGTGATCAACGCGATTGATCCGGCAAAGGACGTGGACGGTTTCCACATCTCGAACGTCGGTCTGTTGGGCACGGGGCAGAAATCGATGGTGCCGTGCACGCCGCTCGGCTGTCTGATGATGCTGCGCGATCACCACGGATCGCTGTCGGGTCTGAACGCTGTTGTAATCGGTCGTTCGAACATCGTTGGTAAACCAATGGCGCAGCTGCTGCTGGGCGATAGCTGCACCGTCACCATCGCGCACAGCCGCACCAAAGACATCGAAGCTGTCGTCCGTCAGGCCGACATCGTTGTCGCGGCGGTTGGCCGTCCTGAAATGGTCACAGGCGACTGGATCAAGCCGGGTGCGACCGTCATCGACGTGGGCATCAACCGCATTGATGCAGGCGAAGGCAAAACCCGTCTGGTTGGCGATTGCCACTATGACAGCTGCGCTGAAGTTGCTGGGGCGATCACCCCCGTTCCAGGTGGCGTTGGCCCGATGACCATTGCGTGCCTTCTGGCGAACACCGTGACCGCATGTTGCCGTGCGAACGGTCTGCCAGAGCCCAAAGGCCTGACTGCTTAAAACCAATAGCCCTTGCCGTGATTACGGCAGGGGCACCACCAAGGCCCGCGGTCCCGTCAGTACCGCAAACGCCCGCGCCGCAAAGAGATCCCTGATCGGGGATTTGACCGCAGGAATCCCACCCGTGTAGGTCCCGAAGGCAGGCATAATCAGTCGATTTTCATCATAGACGAAACAGGCCCGCGCAGGTCCGCTGAGGCTGTGTTTCGGATGATAGTGGCCCGACACTTCGGCCTGTGCCCCATTTTCCGCGATGTGGCGGAAGGTCAGCGATCCCGCCGTCACTTCGTCCACATATTCGCCGCCCAACTCGACTGGCCCCGCATCGTGGTTCCCCGCGATCCAGACCCATTCGCGCCCCGCCTGCATCCGCGCAAGCCACAGTTTTTCCGCATCGGGCATATGTTCGATCGCCTCAACATCGTCGAAGCTATCGCCCAGACAAATCACCCGCGCAGGCAACACTTCATCCAACACAGCATCCAACCGCGTCAGCGTATCGCGCGTGTCAAAGGGCGGCAGCAGTCCGCGCCCCTTGCGGGCAAAGCGTTCGGACTTGCACAGGTGCAGGTCCGACACGACCAGAGTGTTATGATCGGCCAACCACAACGCGCCATCGGCACGCGCGGTCAGTTGGGTGTCACAGAGGGAAAAAACGTGATGCGTCATGCCTGCGTCTTTGGCCGCCGCGGGGAAATGCGTCAAGTGGACTTAGCCCAATCCCGCCTCTTTCATCAGGGCCTCGGCGCGTTCAGCCTCGAGCCGTTCGCGGGCGACCCCTTGGACGGGTATTTTTCCGACCTCTAACAGCAACGGCGCTGCCAGTGGCGGCAGACGGTCGAGCGCGAGATGATCTATCCGTCCGCTCGTCCGTGTCAGCATTTCCTCAATCCGTCCAAAATCGACCAAACCGCGCATGGCCTCTTCGCGGGTGATGCGCAGCATCAGGTGGTCAGGGTCGTATTTCGCTAGCGTGTCGTAGAGGATATCGGACGACACCGTTGCCTGCCGCCCCGTCTTTTTCGACTGCGGCGTGTTGCGCATCATCAGCATGGCGATGGTGGCCGCCGTGCGGAACGTTCGCTTCATCACCATGTTCGATTGAAGCCACCGATCACGCCCTTCGCGCAGTCCGTCTGCGGTGAGGAGGGGTGCGACATCCTCAACAGGGTCCAGGCCCCAGACAAGCGTCGCATAATCCGTCGCGACAAAGCCCAAAGGTGCGAGGCCCGCTTCTTCCATCCGTTGCGTCAGGATGAGGCCCAGAGTCTGCTGCGCATTCCTTCCCGCAAAGCCGTAGACGCACATGAACTGCCGCCCGTCATGCGGAAATGTCTCGACCAGCAGCCGATCCGCGCGGGGCAGGTGCGAGACCTCCCGCTGGAGGTGCAGCCATTCCGCCGTGTGACGGGGCAACTCGGGCCAATCGGTCTGCTGGAACATCGCCAAAACGCGGGCTGAAAGCTGGGTCGATGTGGCGAACTTTGTCCCGTTGAACACCGCCACACGCGGGTTCTGTGCGGCAGAGCGCGTGACCTCCACCACCATTTCTTTGATCCCTTGATAGCGGACGATTTGCCCGCCGATCAGGAAGGTATCCCCTGCGGTTAGGGTTGCGGCAAAGCTCTCTTCGACCTCGCCCAGCGGTTTGCCCGCACCCCGCATCCGCACCTTCAGTGTCTCGGTGTCCTGAATGGTGCCGATGTTCATGCGGATCGATTGCGCAGCCCGTGGATCGCGAAGCTGCCAGAGCCCGTTCCGCTCCATCAACCGTTGCCATTTGTCATAGGCCCGCAGCGCATAACCGCCCGTCGCCACGAAATCCAAACAGTCGTCGAACGCCGCTCGCGAAAGCCCCGCATAGGCGCCAACGGATTTGACCTCGTGAAACAGCTCTGTCGCATCAAACGGCCCTGCACAGGCGCGGATCAGGATGTGCTGGCACAGAACGTCACGCGGTCCGTCGCCTTTGGGGTCGCCATCCAGATCATGATCCCGTGCGGCGGCAAGGGCTGCAACACACTCGATCACCTCGAACCTATTCGCAGGAACCAAGAGCGCCTTGGACGGCGCGTTATACCGGTGATTGGCCCGACCGATCCGCTGGATCAACCGTTTCACGTTCTTGGGTGCGCCGACCTGAATGACGAGATCGACGTTGCCCCAATCGATCCCCAGATCAAGGCTCCCCGTGCAGACCACCGCCCGCAAATCCCCGCGCACCATCGCCGCCTCAACCGCATCGCGCTGATCCCGCGAGAGGCTCCCGTGGTGGATGCCAATCGGCAAATCATCCGTATTGGCGAGCCAGAGGTTGTGAAAGAATATCTCTGCCTGCGCCCTTGTGTTGTGGAAAATCAGCGTGGTTTTGTGTCGTTTGACTTCTTCCAACACCGCTGGGATCGCATAGCTCGCACCCCCTCCAGCCCAAGGCGGCGGGGCGTCTGTGACCAACATCCCAATGTCAGGCGCAGGCCCTGGGTCCGCATTGAGGATCGCGCAGCCAGTGGGGGACAGTTCCCGTGCGAGGGCCGCAGGGTCCTCAACGGTCGCCGACAGACCCACGCGCCGCAGGTCAGGGCACATCGCCTCTAGCCGCGAGAGGGCCAGCATCAACTGATCGCCGCGTTTGCTCTCTGACAGGGCGTGGATTTCATCGACGATCACGCGTTTCAGGCCGCGAAACATCCGATGCGCGTCTTCATACGAGGTCAGCAGCGCAAGGCTCTCTGGCGTGGTCAGCAGGATATGCGGTGGGTCCACTCGCTGCCGTTTCTTGAGCGTGGCACTGGTGTCGCCCGTCCGATCCTCAATACGGATCGGTAATCCCATATCCTCAACGGGCCGCCGCAGGTTCCGCCCGATGTCCGCCGCCAATGCCTTGAGCGGAGAGATGTAGAGCGTATGCAGGCCCTCGTGCGCGCCATCTGCCAGTTCCACCAAGCTCGGCAAAAAGCCTGCAAGCGTCTTACCGCCGCCCGTCGGGGCAATCAGCAGCAACGCCTTTTCCGACGCCCGCTCCAGCATGTCGCGCTGATGCGGGTGGATCTGCCAGCCACGGCTGGCGAACCAATCATCGAAAACTTGGGGTAGGGCGGTCATACGGCCAATCTGCCTTGGTTCGAGGCCACGTCAACCCCAGCAACAGCTTAGAGCGCCGATGGTCTCGCATTTGCGCGGTCCGCAAGCTCTGCGCGGATTTCATCGCTGTGCTCCCCACGGTGCGGAATGGCGACGGGCGACCATGCGGGTTGGCCTGAAAACCGTGGCGCTGGGGCAGCTTGCAGGGTTCCGTCAACCTCGTGCCACGTATCCCGCGCAGCGTTCAACGGATGCGCCATCGCCTCTTCTGGGCTGAGGATAGGGGCCACGCAGGCATCCGTTCCCGCAAAAACAGCGGCCCAGTCGTCACGGCTGCGCGTCGCGAAAATCCCTGTCAGTCGGTCGGTCAGATTGGGCCACGCGTCACGATTGAATTGGTCCTGAAACGCGGGATCATCGCCCAACCCAAGAAGGTCGAGGAAGATCGCGTAGAATTTCGGCTCTAGGCACTGGACGCCAATAAACCCACCGTCGGCGCAGCGATAGGTTCGGCTCCAATGCGGCCCGTCCAAAAGGCCCTGCCCACGGGTGGTTGGGAACATGCCCGACTGTCGCAAAGTCATCAGAAGGTTCATCATATGCGCCGTGCCGTCATAGATCGCGGCATCGACAACGGTGCCTTGCCCCGTGGCGCGGGCCTTGAGGATGGCGGCCAGCATACCGACGGCCAGATACATCGCACCGCCGCCAATATCGCCAACCAAGGTCGGGGGCGTCATCGGCTGCGCCCCTGTTTCGCCCGCATACCACGCGCCGCCCGCCAAAGAGATGTAGTTCAGGTCATGACCCGCCGTATGCGCCAGTGGTCCGTCTTGGCCCCAGCCCGTCATGCGCCCGAACACCAGTGCTGGGTTCACCTGATGACAAACCTCTGGCCCAAGGCCGAGTTTCTCCATCACGCCGGGGCGGAACCCTTCGATGAGGCCGTCCGCGCTCGCCACCAGTTGAAGCGCGGTCGCCACATCGTCAGGCGACTTGAGGTCGAGAGCGATAGACCGTTTCCCACGGTCCAGAACGGCGCGTTCGGGCATCCCCGGTGTCACGCCGCCGCCCTTACGGTGAATGACGATCACATCAGCGCCAAGATCGGCCAAGAGCATCGCGGCAAAGGGACCGGGGCCAAGCCCTTCGATTTCGATAATCCGCACGCCATCCAACATCATCGCTGGCTCCTCTCCACCTAAATGTCCCCCAAGTAAAGTTATGAGGGGCGAGGCGGACAAAGGCCAGCGGGTCAGCGCATCCAGAATCCGTTGGCTTTGATCCGATTGCGAATCTGGCGCTCTTTCCGCGGAAGGTCGTTCTGATCGAACAGGTCCCGAATTTTCGCCCCGCGCCCCTGATAGACCAACCGTTTGATCGGCTCATAGAGTTTGAGGATCTTTTTCACCTTATTCGGCGTCGCGACTTCTTCGAGCACCTGAACCACACGGTCGCTTTCGCGTGCGTAGAGCAGCGGGAACATGCGGTAGTGACAGGTGACATCCCCATCCAGACCGTCCAACTCTGGCCCCGGTCTGCCGCCGCCAAAGGAATGGATGACCAGCGGCAAGATTGCTTGATCCAGCCAAGGGTCAAGTGACTGAACCGCCAGTTCTTCAGGACGATTGTCACGCAGTTCTACCGCCCATTCGGTGAACCGTTTCCCGAATTCCGCAGGATCGCGATAGAAAAACCAGCCCGCGTTAAAATAGAGATACCGTTTCCAGTATTCATCGGGTTCGTTCAGGTCGAGCGTGCTTTCGAACTCCAACCCGAATTTGTCGTAGAGCGATTTCCAAACGCCCGTATATCCGGGCCAGTAGAGCTCTTCTTCAGGCCATGTCCCTTCGCGCCGCATCGACGCCGAGGGACGGTCGAAATCGAAAGCCACCTTGGAAATATCGCCTGTGATCAACGTGTCAGTGTCGAAAAATACAAAAGGCTCGCCAGCTGGCAGGGTGCAGAGGCCTTCGATCTTGTTGCCATAGGGGTAGGCCTGCCCGAAATGTTTGCTCTCGAACGGTACGATTTCCGCGCCCAGCTCGATCAGCGCTTCCTTGACCGAAATGTCCATCGTCGGGTCGGATTTCCACAGCGACCCCATTTGCGGCTCTGCAACAATCAGACGACCTTTGAAATCGGGGGAATTCGCCCGCAGCGAAGCCGCAAACAGCAGGGCCTCATACTGAAGCCGTCCCGATTGTCCGACGATCATAATATTGAACGGCGGAGTGGTTTTCGATTTTCGCGCCATAGCTGCCTCAGGTCTTTTGCAACCACTATAGGGGGAAGTCGTGACCTGCGAAACCCGAACACGCCTAAGGATGCGCGGAAATCGCGGGGTGCGGTGCATCGATATGTGGGGGAAGTGGTGGGCGACCCTGGAATCGAACCAGGCGTGGGTCTCCCCGGCGGAGTTACAGTCCGCTGCCGCACCTTGCAGCCCGTCGCCCGAACCTAGGCAAAGCCTCGTTCGTGGGGGGCTGAATATGGGTCTTGGCCGAGGGCGTCAACAGGAAAAATGATCGTTTTTCGACACACTTGTGTAAAGTGCCAGTTTGGCCCATTGAGAGGGCTAGGATATAAGGGGTTCGCCATGCAAAAACCGAAGTGGGTCATCGAAAAAGAACAGGCCAAACGTGCAGCCGCACAAGAAACCGTCTGGCTGTTTGGTCTCCATGCGGTGCGCGATGCGCTGATGAACCCCCGTCGCAAGCGTTTGCGGCTGGTTGTGACCAAAAATGCTGAGGCGAAACTGGCGGATGCGATCGCAGCCAGCGGCATGGTCCCCGAAATTTCGGACCCACGCAAATTTGCGGCCCCCATCGATCCCGACTCGGTCCACCAAGGGGCCGCGCTCGAGGTGAAGGCTCTTGAGTGGGGCACTCTGACGGATGTTGTCATGGGGCCAGGCATCGATCCTGCACGGATTATCCTGCTCGACCGTGTGACCGACCCGCATAACGTCGGTGCGATTCTCCGCTCGGCTGAGGTGTTCGGTGCCCGCGCTGTTGTTGGTGTGCAACGTCACTCTGCCCCTGAAACGGGTGCGCTGGCGAAAACCGCGAGCGGCGCGCTAGAGCGTCAGCCCTACATCCGCGTGCGCAATTTGGCGGATGCGATGGAAGAGTTGAAACAATTGGGCTTCATCATCCTCGGCCTCGCGGGTGAGGCGGATCAAACGATCGAAGCTGCACTGGAAGGTCGCAAGGATCGCCCCGTTGCGCTGGTTCTCGGTGCCGAAGGGCCGGGTTTGCGGGAAAAAACTCGCGAAACTTGTGATGCGCTGGTGCGGATCGACTTTGCGGGCGGGTTCGGATCGCTCAACGTGTCGAACGCTGCGGCGGTGTCGCTTTATGCGTCCCGTTAAGCCTCTGTTCACGTTTTTCTGAACAGTCTTTTCTTAGGCAAATCAGTGCCTATCTTTCTTTCATGAGGCAAGCCTCGGAACAGGCTTGCAATATCTCACTGTCCCTCGTTCCATACTAGGCGTTCGGGTCCCAATCCCCCGAACGCCTTTTTTCTGCGAAAATGCTGGGTAATCCGCACCATGACGATCCAAGACGACATCATCGAAACCGTTCTACGCCAATCCAAAGTCATTGCTCTGGTCGGGGCGTCTTCAAATCCTGAACGCCCATCTTATCAGGTGATGGCCTATCTCATGGCCAACGGATACCGCGTGATCCCCGTGAATCCGGGCCTCGCTGGGCAGGAATTGATGGGTCAGTTGGTCTATCCTGACCTGACCTCGATCCCTGATGAGGTCGATATGGTCGACATTTTCCGCCAATCCGACGCGGTGCCTGCCATCGTCGAAGAAGCGCTCTTGCGCTGGCCCACGCTCAAGGTCGTTTGGACCCAGTTGGGCGTTGTTCACGACGGAGCAGCAGCCATGGCAGAGACGCGCGGCGTCACCGTAATCCAAGACCGCTGCCCAAAGATCGAGATTGCGCGCCTAGGGCTCTGACGGGGGCGAACCCCCTCAGTTGCTCAGAGCATCCAAGATGCGAGCCCAGCTACGGATGCCTTTGTGGAAGCTCCGCAGGTCGTATTTTTCGTTGGGCGAGTGGATGGAATCATCCTCCATCGCGAAACCGATCAGCATCGAATCCATGTCGAGGATGGTCTTGAAATAACCCGCGACGGGAATCGATCCGCCCGACCCTGTGAACGCCGCAGGGTTCGGCCATTCATCGGTCAGAGCCGCACGTGCAGCGGCAAAGGCGGGGTTGGTTGTCGCCATCACGCTCGCTGGACCCGCGCCATGGTCGTGGAATTCGACCGAACAATCTGGCGGAAGCTGATCGCGCACCCATTGGCGGAAGTTATCGCGGATTTTCAGCGGGTCTTGGGTCCCGACAAGGCGGAAGCTGATCTTTGCTTTGGCGACAGAGGGCAGCACGGTCTTGAACCCGTCACCCGTGTAACCGCCCGTAATCCCGTTCACCTCTGCCGTCGGCCGTGCCCAAATCTGTTCGAGGACGGTTTTACCCGCTTCGCCCGCAGGGGTGCTAAGGCCCACGTCGGCAAGGAACGCCTTATCGTCAAAGCCCAAAGCCTCCCACTGGCTGCGCAATTCGTCGGATAGCTCTGGCACGCCGTCATAGAAATCAGGCACCGTGATGCGGCCAGTGTCGTCGTGCAGATTGGCGACGATGTTCGACAACACGCGGATCGGGTTGATCGCGGGGCCACCATACATGCCCGAATGCAGGTCTTTGGACGGACCTGTGATGACCACCTCTTCGCCCAATAGACCGCGCAGCATGGTGGTGATCGCAGGGGTGTTCGCGTCAAAGAGGTCGGTGTCACAGATCAGCGCAACATCGGCGGTGAGGTCCTTGGCGTTCGCTTCCATGAATGGGACGAGCGAGGGCGAACCGCTCTCTTCCTCGCCCTCAAGGAAAATCGTGATCTTGCACGGCAGCTTGCCCGTTTCAGCAACATAGGCACGGCAGGCCTCGATAAAGGTCATCAACTGGCCCTTGTCATCGGATGCACCACGGGCGCGAATGACCTTGCCTTTTTCGGTCTCCTCGATCGCAGGATCAAAGGGATCGCGGTGCCAGAGGTTCAGCGGATCAACGGGCTGCACATCGTAATGCCCATAGAACAGAACATGCGTTCCGCCTTCGCCGCCGTGGGCTATGACCAACGGATGACCGGGGGTAGGGCGGGACGCAGCGTCAAAGCCGATGCTCTTGAGGTCCTCAACCAGCCAATCCGCCGCCTTTGCACAGTCCGCCTTATACGCAGGGTCCGTGCTGATCGACGGAATGCGGAGCAATTCCATCAAACGATCCAAGGCGTTATCCAGATCAGTGTCGATACGGGTGAGGATGGTGGACAGGGTCATGATCGCTCCGGCTGTGGTTTCCGATAGGAGACTACGCCGTTCCGATAGGGTGTCCAGAGGTGGAAAAGGTCGTTTTTGTCGCTGGCGTGTCAAAAGGTAGCGTATTGTTAGAACCAGTCTAAGGCTATATGGACCCACGAACCTGCCGTTAGCGTATTCGCGCTGCCTGACGTGAAGGATAGACATTTGGACTACAACGCCCACCTCGACGCTGCACTTGGTAAACTCCACGAAGAAGGCCGGTATCGGACCTTCATCGATATCGAGCGCAAAAAGGGACATTACCCTCACGCGCTTTGGCGCAAAGAGGACGGTAGCGAACAGCCGATCACAGTGTGGTGCGGCAATGACTATCTTGGCATGGGTCAGCACCCTGTCGTTCTTGCGGCTATGCATGAGGCGCTCGACGCAACGGGCGCTGGCTCTGGCGGGACACGGAATATTTCTGGCACGACCGTTTATCACAAACGACTCGAGGCAGAGCTGGCCGACCTCCACCAGAAAGAGGCGGCACTTCTCTTTACCAGCGCTTACATCGCGAACGATGCGACGCTGTCGACGCTGCCGAAATTATTCCCCGGTCTGATCATTTACTCGGATGAACTGAACCACGCGTCGATGATCGAAGGCATCCGCCGCAATGGTGGCGCGAAACGCGTGTTCAAACACAACGATCTAGCCGATCTGCGTGCCAAACTGATGGCCGACGATCCTGCAGCGCCGAAACTGATCGCGTTTGAATCCGTCTATTCGATGGACGGGGACTTTGGCCCGATCAAGGAACTCTGCGATCTGGCCGAGGAATTCGGCGCGCTGACCTACCTTGATGAGGTGCACGCCGTTGGCATGTATGGTCCGCGCGGTGGTGGTGTGGCCGAACGTGACGGTCTGTTGGACCGTATCGACATCGTAAACGGAACCTTGGGCAAGGCCTTTGGCGTCCACGGCGGCTATATCGCGGCATCGGCCAAAATGTGTGACGCCGTGCGCTCTTACGCGCCGGGGTTCATCTTTACGACCTCGCTGCCGCCTGTTGTGGCGGCTGGCGCTGCCGCCTCAGTCGCGCATCTGAAAACCGATCAGGCGCTGCGCGATCTGCATCAGGAACGCGCTGCGGTTCTGAAACTCCGTCTCAAGGGCATGGGCCTGCCGATCATCGACCACGGTTCCCACATCGTGCCTGTGATCGTTGGCGATCCCGTCCACACCAAAAAGCTGTCCGACATGCTGCTGAGCCAGTTCGGCATCTACGTGCAGCCGATCAACTTCCCCACCGTTCCACGCGGCACAGAACGTCTGCGGTTCACCCCGTCGCCTGTGCACGGACCAAAGGAAATTGATGCTTTGGTGAGCGCAATGGACAAACTCTGGAGCCATTGTGCGCTGAATCGTGCCGAAATGGCGGGTTAACTTTTTTCTGCCTGTGCACTGCTCTTTGGTATATGCTAGGGGCAATCAAAGGCATCGTGATTGGGACGAATCGTAAAGCGATGCCGCTAATTTGAGGCGGTGGGACGGCCCTAATGATCGTTAAAGGTTTCCGGCGTAAAGCTGCACCTGAGGCTGAAGAAAACAAAGGCTTTGACGCCTTTGATCTGCGCCTTGGTGACCTCATGCGTGGCGAACGTGCCACCATGGGCAAGAGCCTTTTGGACGTTCAACGCGAACTCAAAATCAAAGCGGCCTATATCGCGGCGATCGAGAACGCTGACCCCTCTGCATTCGATACTCCTGGCTTCATCGCGGGCTATGTGCGCTCTTACGCGCGCTACCTGAATATGGACCCCGATTGGGCTTTCACCACATTCTGCCGCGAAAGCGGATTTGCGACCGCGCATGGCATGTCCAAAGCGGCCTCCAGCACAAAGACCAACCGCACCTTGGCCACCGACCTTGCGTCCCAGCAGTCGAAACCCAAGGATATGTTCTCGACCCCATCGACCCCGTTCGTTCCTGCGGGCGAGGGCTTCTTTGCCAAGATTGAACCGGGCGCGGTTGGCTCGCTCGCTGTTCTCGTGGCTCTGGTCGCGGGCTTGGGCTACGGCGGCTGGACTGTTCTGAAAGAAGTGCAAAAAGTCCGTTTCGCCCCTGTCGAAAACACCCCCGTTGTTGTGGCCGACCTCGACCCGCTGGCAGGTCTTGGCACTGTTGCGGATGACGCTGGTGCCTATGCCGCTGCGTTTGAACCGCCTGCGGCTGATGGCCTCGACCGTGTGTATCGTCCTCAGGCGCTCGACGTGCCTGTGATGATCGCCCGTGATGGCCCGATCTCTGCGCTTGACCCGTCGTCGATTGGTGCGCTCGCCCCCGAGGTAGAGCAAGGCCCGACCATCATGGCGACCGCACTACCGACAGAGACTGCAACACCGATCACGGGCACTGTTCAAGTGACCGACGGCCCTGCGCCTGAACTGGCGATGGTTGCTGTGCGTCCGTCGTGGGTGCGTGTGCGTGCCGCCGACGGTGCCGTCATCTTCGAAGGCATCATGAACGCTGGCGACACATGGGCTGTGCCCGCGATGGCCGAACCCCCTGTCCTGCGGACGGGTGAATCAGGCGCTGTCTATTTCCAGATCAACGGCACGATCCACGGTCCAGTGGGCGAACGTGGCGTTGTGACCTCGAACCTCGCGCTGTCGGCTGATGAACTGGCACAGACCTTTGCGGTTGCTGATTTGTCGGCCGACGATGATCTGGCTGCGATGGTGAATGTCGCGCAGGCTGAAATCACTCAGTAATCCGCCTTTCCGATCACATCTTTTCGTTGACCCGTTGCCTGTCGGGGTGCCGCGCTTTAGGTAAAGCGCCGAGGCTTATTTCAAAGGTGTCCCATGTCGCACAACCCGATCCGTCCGTGGCGCAATATTGACCGTCGTAAATCGCGCCAGATCATGGTTGGCAATGTGCCTGTGGGTGGGGACGCGCCGATCACGGTGCAGACCATGACCAACACCTTGACCCACGACGTAAAGGCCACGCTGGATCAGATTATCCGCGCGGCTGAGGCGGGCGCTGACATCGTGCGCGTTTCTGTGCCGGACGAGGCATCCTCTGCCGCGATGAAAGAGATCTGCCGCGAAAGCCCCGTTCCTATCGTGGCTGACATCCATTTCCACTACAAACGCGGCATCGAATCCGCCCTCGCGGGCGCGGCCTGCCTGCGCATCAATCCGGGTAACATCGGGGATGAAGCGCGAGTGAAAGAAGTGATCAAAGCCGCCCGTGATAACAACTGTTCGATCCGCATCGGCGTGAACGCAGGGTCGCTGGAAAAGCACCTCTTGGACAAATACGGCGAACCGACCCCCGACGCGATGGTGGAAAGCGGCCTCGACCACATCAAAATCCTTCAGGACAACGATTTTCACGAGTTCAAGATCAGCTGCAAAGCCTCTGACGTATTCATGGCAGCGGCAGCCTATCAGCAACTGGCAGAGGCGACCGATGCCCCCATCCACCTCGGCATCACAGAGGCGGGCGGCCTGACCTCGGGCACGATCAAATCGGCGATTGGCCTTGGGAACCTTTTGTGGATGGGCATCGGCGACACGATCCGCGTGAGCCTCTCGGCGGATCCCGTGGAGGAAGTCAAAGTCGGCTATGAAATCCTGAAATCTCTCGGTCTGCGCCACCGCGGTGTGAACATCATTTCCTGCCCGTCCTGTGCGCGTCAGGGCTTTGACGTGATCAAAACCGTTGAAGCGCTAGAGGACCGTCTGTCTCACATTAAAACCCCGATGAGCCTCTCGATCATCGGCTGCGTGGTGAACGGCCCCGGTGAGGCGCTGATGACCGACGTTGGGTTCACTGGCGGCGGGGCAGGGTCGGGCATGGTCTATCTGGCCGGTAAGCAGAGCCATAAACTCGGCAACGATCAGATGATCGATCACATCGTCGAACAGGTCGAAAAGAAAGCTGCAGAGATCGAAGCGAACCAAGCCAAGGCCCTCTGATCGACGGGTCAACGCTTTGCGATCCGCATAAAAACTGGGCAAACGCCTCTGTTTTTGACCAAGCGTGCAAAAAATTTAAACCGTCGATTTCGTGCTGCATTGCAGGAAATCGGCGGTTTTTTCGTTTGGCTGTTTCCCTAAGGTCACCCCGCAATCCTCTGTTTTGGAACGGTTTCCGTAGTTTCCCTGCGGACGATCTCGGCTTTTCTGCATTGCGCGAAGGCACCGCGCCCCTGAAATCCCATGCGTTTTTGTCGGATTATTTTACCAATTGATAAAAAATAAAACCTTGGCAGTCTTTTGGCAAAACCAATGACAACAGGGACCACAAATGACCACGCCGATGACCCCCGGTATCCAATCCGGCCGTTTGTCAGCCGACGCGCTTTCGCGGAACTTTGAAGACCTCCATGCGCCGCTTGATGCGCATGAGGCCCGCGTTGCTGCCGACCGCTGTTATTTCTGTCACGATGCGCCGTGTATGACGGCCTGTCCGACGTCGATCGATATTCCGCTGTTTATTCGTCAGATCCAAACGGGCACGCCCGAGGCGGCTGCGAAAACGATCCTGTCGCAGAATATCCTTGGCGGCATGTGCGCCCGCGTTTGCCCGACAGAGACGCTCTGCGAAGAGGCCTGCGTGCGCGAAGAGGCCGAAGGCAAGCCCGTCATCATCGGTCAGCTTCAGCGCTATGCGACTGACACGCTGATGGCCAAGGGGGTGCATCCGTTCACCCGCGCCGCCCCCACGGGCAAATCCATCGCTGTTGTCGGGGCAGGGCCTGCGGGTCTGTCCTGTGCGCACCGACTTGCCATGAAAGGCCACGATGTCACCCTCTATGACGGTCGCGCAAAGGCAGGCGGTCTGAACGAATACGGGATCGCCTCCTATAAATCGACCAACGACTTTGCCGCGCGCGAGGTCGCTTGGCTCTTGGAAATCGGCGGCATCACCGTTGAAACGGGCAAGATGCTGGGGCGTGATCTGACCCTTGATGGGCTGAAAGCCGACCATGATGCGGTGTTCCTCGCTGTTGGCTTGGGGGGCGTAAACGCTCTGCGCATCGAAGGCGAAGACCACGCGACCGCTGCCGTTGATTTCATCGAAGACCTTCGTCAATCCACCGACCTGACGACACTCCCCGTGGGTCGGAATGTGGTGGTGATCGGCGGCGGCATGACCGCCGTCGATGCCGCTGTTCAGTCAAAACTGCTGGGCGCGGATACGGTGACAATCGCCTATCGCCGCAGCCGCGCTGAAATGGCGGCAAGCCCATTTGAACAAGACCTCGCCGCCGCCAAAGGTGTGCGCCTGATGTTCAACGTCATGCCGACCGCAATTGCCGATGGGGCGATCACGCTGGAATACACCGCGACAAAGGATGGCAAACTCTCTGGCACGGGCGAAACCGTCACCTTGCCCGCCGATCAAGTGTTCAAAGCGATTGGTCAGACCCTCACCACGGACGCTGGCCTCAAACTTGAGGGCGGTAAGATCGCCGTTGATGCCACGGGCCGCACGAGCCTTTCTGGTGTCTGGGCTGGTGGCGACTGTGCCACGGGTGGCGAAGACCTCACCGTAACGGCTGTCGCCGAAGGACGCGACGCCGCCGAAGATATCCACGCTGCAGTGATGGGAGCGTAACATGGCCGATCTAACGACAAACTTCTTGGGTATTACCTCTCCGAACCCGTTCTGGCTCGCCTCTGCGCCGCCGACCGACAAGGAATACAACGTTCGCCGCGCCTATGAGGCGGGTTGGGGCGGTGTCGTTTGGAAAACGCTCGGCTCCGAAGGCCCGCCCGTCGTGAACGTCTCTGGCCCGCGCTATGGCGCGATCTGGGGTGCGGATCGCCGTCTCCTCGGGTTGAACAACATCGAACTGATCACCGACCGCCCGCTGCAAACCAACCTCGAAGAAATCACCCGCGTGAAAAAGGACTACCCTGACCGCGCGTTGATCGTGTCGCTGATGGTGCCTTGTGATGAGGAGTCGTGGAAAGCGATCCTCCCGATGGTCGAGGAAACAGGCGCCGACGGGATTGAACTGAACTTTGGCTGTCCGCACGGCATGGCCGAACGCGGCATGGGCGCTGCCGTGGGGCAGGTGCCTGAATACATCCAGATGGTCACGGAATGGTGCAAAAAATACTACTCCAAACCCGTGATCGTAAAGCTGACGCCGAACATCACCGACATCCGCAACCCCGCCCGCGCCGCAAAAGCTGGCGGTGCAGATGCGGTGTCTTTGATCAACACGATCAACTCGATCACCTCTGTGGATCTCGACCTCATGGCCCCGCAGCCGACCATCGGTGGCAAGGGCACGCACGGCGGTTACTGCGGCCCTGCGGTGAAACCTATCGCGATGAACATGGTGGCCGAAATCGCCCGCGACCCGCAGACCGCTGGCCTGCCCATTTCGGGCATCGGTGGCGTGACCACGTGGCGCGACGCGGCAGAGTTCATGGCACTCGGCGCGGGCAACGTGCAGGTCTGCACCGCCGCGATGACCTATGGCTTTAAGGTCGTCCAAGAGATGATCAGCGGCCTGTCGGAATGGATGGACGACAAAGGCTACACTTCGACCGCCGACTTTATCGGCATGGCCACGCCGAATGTCACTGATTGGCAGTATCTCGATCTGAACTACGTCACGAAGGCCAAGATCGACCCAGATGCCTGCATCAAATGCGGTCGCTGCTACATCGCCTGCGAGGACACCAGCCACCAAGCGATCCTGATGAAAGAGGGCCGCGTGTTTGAGGTGGACGACAGCGAATGCGTCGCCTGTAACCTCTGCGTGGATGTCTGCCCCGTTGAGGACTGCATCACCATGGTCGAACTGCCCAAGGGCGAGCTGGACGAACGCACAGGCCGCAAACGCGGTGATTATGCGAACTGGACGACGCACCCGAATAACCCTTCGGCGCAGGCTGCGGAGTAAGGAAAAAACGTTGCGCGGCTGCCTGTTTCTTGGGCAAGCTGCCAGAAACCTGCCGCGCAACGGTTCAGAATTGGGCTTACGCTCGAAATTTTAGCACTTTGTTTTGATCAAAAAAGCGGTCAGCATGAGGATGCTTTTACCGCTTGGTCAAAAGAGACTCGGACATCAGGAGACAGGAATGGCTGCACTTACCGGCAATCTGACCGTAAATGGGGATCGACTTTGGGACAGCTTGATGGAGATGGCCAAGATCGGTCCAGGGATCGCCGGCGGATGTAATCGCCAGACCTTGACCGACGAAGACGCCGAAGGCCGTGCGCTGTTCAAATCGTGGTGCGATGCAGCGGGAATGACGATGGGCGTCGATACCATGGGCAATATGTTCATGACCCGCGAAGGCACCGACCCTGACGCATTGCCGATCTATGTGGGGTCTCACCTCGACACGCAGCCCACGGGCGGGAAATATGATGGCGTTCTGGGCGTGCTCGGCGCGCTAGAGGCCGTTCGGACGATGAATGACCTTGGCATCAAAACCAAACACCCGATTGTCGTGGTGAACTGGACCAACGAAGAGGGCGCCCGTTTCGCTCCCGCCATGCTCGCCTCTGGTGTCTTTGCGGGGATGCACACTCAGGACTACGCCTATGCGCGGACCGACCTCGACGGTAAATCCTTTGGCGATGAACTCGCGCGGATCGGCTGGAAAGGCGACGAAGAAGTCGGTGCCCGCAAGATGCACGCCTATTACGAATTGCACATCGAACAAGGCCCGATCCTAGAGGCAGAGGGCAAAGACATCGGTGTCGTCACCCATTGTCAGGGGCTATGGTGGCTCGAATTCACCCTCACGGGCAAAGAGGCGCACACGGGTTCTACCCCGATGCCGCTGCGTGTGAACGCGGGCCTCGCCATGTCGCGCATACTGGAAATGGTCCAAGAGGTCGCCATGAAAAACCAGCCCAACGCCGTGGGCGGTGTGGGGCAGATGCGGTTCTCTCCGAACTCGCGCAACGTGCTGCCGGGTAAGGTGGTCTTTACCGTCGATATCCGCACGCCCGATCAGGCCAAACTCGACGCGATGCGGGCCGAGATTGAAACCCGCGGTGCTGAAATCGCTGCCGAACTGGGCGTCGGTTGCTCGGTCGAAGCGGTCGGCCATTTCGATCCCGTCACCTTTGCCCCCGACCTCGTCACCAATGTCCGCAACGCGGCAGAGCGGTTGGGTTACAGCCATATGAACCTCGTCTCAGGCGCTGGGCATGACGCCTGCTGGGCCGCGCGTGTGGCCCCCGCGACCATGGTCATGTGTCCCTGCGTCGATGGCCTGTCGCACAACGAGGCCGAAGAGATCAGCCCAGAGTGGGCCAAGGCGGGCACAGATGTCCTCCTCCATGCCGTGCTCGAAAGCGCGGTCATCGTCGAATAAGAGGGAGATCAGACCATGACCACAGTCATTAAAAACGGCACCATCGTCACCGCCGACCTCACCTACAAGGCCGACGTCCTGATCGAGGGCGGCGTCATCACCGCAATCGGGCAAGGGCTCAAGGGCGATAAGGAACTGGACGCCACGGGGTGCTACGTCATGCCGGGTGGCATTGACCCCCATACCCACCTCGAAATGCCGTTCATGGGCACTTATTCCTCGGACGATTTCGAAAGCGGCACCCGCGCGGCACTGGCGGGCGGCACGACGATGGTCGTCGACTTTGCGCTGCCATCACCGGGGCAGGGTCTCCATGATGCCCTGCAAATGTGGGACAACAAATCGACCCGCGCGAACTGTGACTATTCGTTCCACATGGCGGTCACATGGTGGGGCGAACAGGTCTTTAACGAAATGGAATCCGTGATCCGTGATCGCGGCATCAACACGTTCAAACACTTCATGGCCTATAAGGGCGCGTTGATGGTGAACGATGATGAAATGTATGCCTCGTTCCAGCGTCTCTCCGAACTGGGCGGCATCGCGATGGTGCACGCTGAAAACGGGGACGTTGTCGCCGAACTCTCGGCCAAGCTTTTGCGTGAAGGCAACACAGGCCCTGAGGCCCACGCCTATTCCCGCCCGTCTCAGGTCGAAGGCGAAGCCACCAACCGCGCGATCATGATCGCTGACATGGCGGGCGTGCCACTCTACGTCGTGCACACCTCTTGCGAAGAGGCTCACGAGGCCATCCGCCGTGCCCGCATGAACGGCAAACGCGTCTGGGGTGAACCGCTGATCCAGCACCTGACCTTGGACGAGAGCGAATATTTCAACGCTGACTGGGACCACGCCGCCCGCCGCGTCATGTCCCCGCCGTTCCGCAATAAGAAACATCAGGACAGCCTCTGGGCGGGCCTGCAATCTGGGTCGCTCTCGGTCGTGGCAACGGACCACTGCGCCTTTACCACGGATCAGAAACGCTATGGCGTAGGTGACTTTACCAAGATCCCGAACGGCACAGGCGGGCTTGAGGATCGTATGCCGATGCTCTGGACCCACGGTGTCAACACAGGTCGCCTAACGCCGAATGAATTTGTCGCTGTAACCTCAACCAACATCGCGAAAATTCTGAACTGCTACCCGAAAAAAGGTGCGGTTCTCGTGGGTGCCGATGCGGACCTCGTTGTCTGGGACCCAGAGAAAGAAAAGACCATCTCGGCCTCTTCGCAACAATCGGCAATCGATTATAACGTGTTCGAAGGTCAGACGGTGAAGGGCCTCCCACGTTTCACTTTGACCCGCGGGCATGTGGCCATCCATGATGGTGAAATCCGCACCCAAGAAGGTCATGGCGAGTTCGTGAAACGCGGTCCAAACACCGCCGTGAACAAGGCCCTGTCCACGTGGAAAGAACTGACCGCACCGCGTCCTGTCGAACGCAGCGGCATCCCGGCAACGGGCGTTTAAGAAGAAAGAAGAAGACCTGATGAGTGTCATCGAAGCCAAAGGCCTCAACCTTACCTTTCAGACCAACGACGGGCCAGTTCATGCCCTTCGCGACGTCAACCTCACCATTGAGAAAGGCGATTTCGTTTCATTCATCGGGCCTTCTGGCTGCGGAAAAACGACGTTCCTGCGCTGCATCGCGGGGCTGGAACATCCCACGGGCGGCACGCTCTCTGTCAACGGCATGACCCCCGACGAGGCTCGCAAGGCGCGGGCCTATGGATACGTGTTTCAGGCAGCAGGTCTGTATCCGTGGCGTACAATCGGCGGTAACATACGTCTGCCGCTAGAGGTCATGGGCTTTTCCAAAGAGGAGCAATCCCAGCGGGTGAAAAAGACGCTCGATCTTGTGGACCTCACTGGGTTCGAAAAGAAATTCCCGTGGCAGCTCTCTGGCGGGATGCAGCAGCGGGCGTCGATTGCCCGTGCTCTGGCCTTTGATGCCGACATTTTGCTGATGGACGAACCCTTTGGCGCACTCGACGAAATCGTCCGCGATAAACTGAACGAAGAGCTTTTGAAACTCTGGGCCCGCACAGAGAAAACCATCGGCTTCGTGACTCACTCTATCCCAGAGGCGGTCTATCTCTCGACCAAAATCGTCGTGATGTCGCCCCGTCCGGGTCGGATCACCGATGTGATCGAAAGCACCCTGCCGCGCGAACGTCCCTTGGATATTCGGGACAGCGCAGAGTTCATTGAAATCGCCCACCGTGTCCGCGAAGGCCTGCGTGCGGGGCATATTGATGACTAAGGTTGGCCCCATCCTGACTGTCGTCCTCGCGATCATGGCGCTCTGGTATGTCGCCTGTATCCCGATGAACGTGCAGGAAACGCTCACCGCTGCCGAACGGGCAGGGGCCGTAGTGACCCCCGACAACGCCCGCGCCCGCGCAGAGGTCGGACGGTTTTCCCTGATGCTGCAAAACACCGATACCCTAGCTGGGAGCTGGTCGGTCGAACGCGCCCGTCTGCCCGCGCCACATCAGATCGTGGCAGAGCTTTGGGATAGCACATGGACCGAAGAGGTCTATGGTCGCCGTGGCATCGTGAACTCGGGCAGCCTGTCGAATAAATCGCTGATCTATCATGGCTGGGTCACGCTCTCGGCGACCGTCGTTGGTTTCGCCATCGGCGCGGGCCTCGGCGTGCTGCTCGCGGTCGGCATTGTGCACAGCAAAACCATGGATATGTCGGTCATGCCTTGGGCGATTGTCAGTCAGACGATCCCGATTGTGGCGCTGGCCCCGATGATCATCGTGGTCCTTTATTCTTTTGGTATCCAAGGCCTGATCCCCAAGGCCGTGATCAGCGCCTATCTGTCCTTCTTCCCCGTCGTTGTCGGCATGGTCAAAGGTCTGCGTAGCCCTGATGCGATGCAGTTGGACCTCCTTCACACCTATAATGCGGGTCAAGGCGCGACCTTCTGGAAACTCCGCCTGCCGTCCTCGGTGCCGTATCTCTTTACCTCGCTCAAGGTCGGCATCGCGGCATCGCTCGTCGGTGCTATCGTCGGTGAACTGCCTGTGCAGCGCGGTGGGCTAGGCGCGCGCATGCTGGGCGGGTCGTATTACGGCCAGACCGAACAAATCTGGGCGGCACTGTTCTTTGCCGCTGGCATGGCAGCACTCTTGGTCGCGCTGATTGGCTGGGTTGAGGCCCGCACCCTCAAACGGATGGGAGTGCAGGCATGATCTACGTCCTCTTTGCCGCTCTGATCTGGGCCATGGGCTGGGGTCTGAACGCCGTGATCGCCAACGGTCGCGCCGCCAAAACGCCCGCTGCACAAATAGGGGTGCCGCTGATTTTCGGCGCAACCGTGCTGATCATCTGGGAACTTTTGGTCACGGGCCTGAACATCTCTGCCGTGATCCTGCCAGCCCCCACCGCCATCGCATCCGCCTTTGGCGCAAACCTCGCGATCCTCTGGGCAGATTTCTTCCAAACCTTCGTCAAAGGCGCGTTCAGCGGCTATGTGATCGGCTGTGGCGCGGCCTTCCTCGTGGCGATTGTCGTCGACCGCTTTGATTTCCTGCGCCGTGGCCTTTTGCCTGTCGGGAACTTTGTCGCGGCCCTGCCGATTGTGGGCACCGCGCCTATCCTCGTGATGTGGTTCGGCTTTGATTGGCAGTCCAAGGCCGCCGTTGTCGTGGTCATGGTGTTCTTTCCCATGCTGGTGAACACGGTCGCGGGTCTGCGCGATACCTCTACCATGCAGCGCGACCTGATGCGCACTTACGGCGCGTCCTACACGCAAACGCTTTTGAAACTCCGCATCCCCGCCGCCATGCCCTTTGTTTTCAACGGGCTCAAAATTGCGACATCGCTGGCGCTTATCGGCGCGATTGTAGCCGAATTTTTCGGCTCACCTGTTTTGGGGATGGGGTTTAGAATTTCGACATCGGTCGGTCAGTTGGCCCTTGATATGGTCTGGGCAGAGATCGTTGTCGCGGCAATTGCGGGCAGCCTGTTCTACGGGCTGGTCGCCAAGATCGAGCAATGGGTGACCTTCTGGCATCCATCGCAACGAAAACACTAACCGGCGCAAAAGTCGGATCACCACCAACAAGGAGTACCCCAATGAAGACCTATATGATCGGCGCCGTGGCCGCCCTATGCACCGCCACAACAGCCTTTGCAGACGATGTCACGCTTCAGTTGAAGTGGGTCACCCAAGCCCAGTTCGCAGGCTATTACGTCGCGCTAGAGCAGGGCTTTTACGAGGCCGAAGGGCTGGACGTGACGATCCTCGCAGGTGGCCCCGATATCGCACCGGGTCAGGTGCTCGCGGGTGGCGGCGCTGACGTGATGATCGACTGGTTGCCATCGGCATTGGCGGCCCGCGAAAAAGGCCTGCCGATCGTCAACATCGCACAGCCCTATAAATCCTCGGGCCTCATGCTGACCTGCTGGAAAGACAGCGGCATCACGGGCCCCGCCGACTTCCCTGGTCACACCATCGGCGTTTGGTTCTACGGCAACGAATATCCGTTCCTGTCGTGGATGAGCCAAGAGGGTATCTCCACCGATGGTGGCGAAGGTGGCGTGACCGTCCTGAAGCAGGGCTTTAACGTTGACCCGCTCTTGCAGCGTCAGGCCGACTGTATCTCTACCATGACCTACAACGAATTCGGTCAGGTGCTTGAGGCTGGCGTTTCGCCCGACGAACTCGTCACCTTCAAATACGAAGACGTGGGCGTCGCAACCCTTGAGGACGGTCTCTATGTCCTCGAAGAGAACCTCAACGATCCGGCCTTCGCTGACAAAATGGTCCGCTTTGTGCGTGCATCGATGCAGGGCTGGAAATGGGCTGAAGAGAACCCAGAAGACGCAGCCATGATCGTTCTCGACAACGACGAGACAGGCGCGCAGACCGAAGAGCACCAGATCTACATGATGGGTGAAGTTGCGAAGCTGACCGCTGGTTCGAATGGCGCGCTGGATGTTGCGGACTATGAACGCACCGTTGCGACCTTGCTGGCTGGCGGTTCTGATCCTGTGATCACTGTTGAACCGTCGGGCGCATGGACCCATGCGATCACTGACGCAGCGCTTCAGTAAAACGAAAACGGGCAGGAGAGTGATCTCCTGCCCAACCTTTTATCCGCGTGATGCCTTTTCGGCGATGCCAGACTGCGATGTGCGTTTGTCCAGCTCTGCCTCAATATCAGCGAGCGTCACATCGCGGGCCGCACACATCACCAGCAGGTGATAGAGGCTATCCGCCGCTTCCCCGATCAGCTTTTCACGGTCGCCTTTGACCGCTTCGATGATCGCCTCAACGGCTTCTTCGCCAAACTTTTCAGCGCATTTTTCAGGGCCTTTGGAGAACAGCTTGGCCGTCCAAGAGCTCTCTGGGTCTGCGCCTTTGCGCGACTGGATGGTTTTATCGAGATCGTAAAGCGACATCAGAGCCTCACTGGAATGCCGGCAGCGGCCATGTGTTCTTTGGCCTCACCGATTGTGTAGGTGCCAAAGTGGAAAATCGACGCCGCGAGAACAGCCGACGCACCACCCTTGGTCACACCTTCAACAAGGTGATCGAGGTTCCCCACACCGCCCGAAGCGATCACGGGGATATCCACCGCGTCCGAAATGGCCTTGGTCAGGGGCAGGTTAAAGCCCGCCTTGGTCCCGTCGCGATCCATCGAGGTCAGCAGGATTTCCCCTGCGCCTTTCTCCATCGCGGTGATTGCAAATTCGACCGCATCAATGCCCGTGGGCTTGCGTCCACCGTGGGTGAAAATCTCCCAACGGCCAGGTTCAACGGTTTTCGCGTCAATCGCACAAACGATGCACTGCGACCCGAACCGCATCGCCGCGTCCGTCAGCACATCAGGGTCCGCAACAGCCGCCGAATTGAACGACACCTTATCCGCACCCGCCAACAAGAGCGCCCGAACGTCATTGTGCGTCCGAACACCGCCACCGACCGTCAGGGGCATGAAACAGGCCTCTGCTGTGCGGGTCACCAGATCGAACATCGTGCCGCGGTTCTCATGGGTCGCATGAATGTCGAGGAAACACAGTTCGTCCGCACCTGCGGCGTCATAGGCCTTTGCGGCTTCGACGGGATCACCGGCGTCGATCAGGTCAACGAAATTGACGCCCTTGACCACGCGGCCATCAGCGACATCTAGGCAGGGAATGATACGGGTCTTTAGCATGACCTTTCCTTACGCGGGCAGGGCGCAACGGGCAAGTTGTCGTTTGCGCCGTGGTGTGAAATGGTCCGCACAAATAAGGAGAATACGAATGACATTCGCAAACTACCCGAGCCTCAAAGACAAAGTCGTTTTCGTCACAGGCGGTGCGTCAGGCATTGGTGCGGATATTGTGCGGGCTTTTGCAGCCCAAGGGGCGCAGGTCGGCTTTATCGACATTGATGAGGACGCGGCCGTTAAACTGATGGACGAAGTCGACGGTGATCTGACTTTTGCAGCGGCAGACCTCACGGATATCGACGCCCTCCGCGTGGCCTTTGCCGCGCTAGAGAACGAGGTCGGCTATGCGGACGTTCTGGTCAACAACGCCGCCCGCGATGACCGCCACGATTGGCGCGATGTAACGCCTGAATACTGGGACCAGCGTCAGGCGACCAACCTGCGCCATATGTTCTTTGCGATCCAAGCCGTGGCCGACGGCATGATCTCCAAAGGGGGCGGGTCGATCATTAATATGGGGTCAAACAGCTGGTGGGAAGCCGCAGGCGGTATGCCCTCTTACACCACAGCAAAGGCCGCTGTGCACGGTATGACCCGTGGCATGGCGCGTGACCTCGGCCCGCATCGCATCCGTGTGAACACCGTGGTTCCGGGTTGGATTATGACCGAACGGCAGAAGCAGCTTTGGGTCACGCCCGAAGGCATCGCGAAACACAAAGAGCGTCAGTGCCTGCCCGATCTGATCGATCCGATCTACGTTGCACGCATGGTGCTGTTCCTTGCCTCTGACGACGCAAAGATGTGCACGGCGACGAACTACGTTGTGGATGCGGGATCGATTTAATCGATCACGCGCGGCACATGGTTTCGGCGGTCTGAGCGAAGTTCTTGTAGCGCAGCCAAAACGCCTCGGTCGCGGGGTTATCGGATTGGCGCGTATCTTGAGCTTTTTGCGGATCGCCGAAGAGTTCCGCCGCGCGGGTCTGGTCCGACCCACGCAGGGTCTGGTTCGCCGCCCGCTGGATGCAAGAACACAGCGCAGGGTTCGCAGCGGTGCGGTGGCTCGACATACAAGCCTTCGAAATATCGCCAGACGCGCCCGATCGTCCACCACCACAGGACATCAGTGCCAAACAAGCCATTCCGGCCATCACAAAACGGACCATAAAAACCTCTGCCGATTAAACGCCCCACCCATCAACGTGGGCTTTGCTGGGCTGATTTGCCTCTCAGGGGCAGAGTGCCAGAGAGGGGGCCGAATGTCCACGCGGCATAAGGCTCGAACGAAAACAGGGCGCAAAACTGCGCCCTGTTCCGGTCCCGAAGGACATATTCAATCGGCGATTATGCCAGAGCGAGGTTCGAAGCCGACTCGCGACCGTCACGGCCGGATTCGATGTCGAAAGTAACCGCTTGACCGTCTTTCAGACCGGTCAGGCCAGCGCGCTCAACAGCAGAGATGTGAACGAAAACGTCGTTACGTGCGCCTTCAACTTCAATGAAGCCGAAGCCTTTGGTTGCGTTAAACCATTTTACGGTACCATTAGCCATGGTGTAGTTCCTTTATGTTAAGGCGCCCGCAAAACGCGACGCCGCCGGCAGCTCAACGTCGAATAGCTGGGCCGGGTAAGGAACAGTGTCGAAATTCAGATTGCATCCGCCGTCTAACAGAGTGTCCCCCTTTACGCAAACGAAAACGGGGACCGCCCTGGCGGGGCATCCTTGTCCGACCGTTTGCCCGCTCTAGTTCAGCCAAGTTGGCGCCTTGACTGCAAATGAAAGTCCGCTGCCTTATGAAACCAAAGCGAGCGGTCTAAAGAAATGCGGGACACATGATTTTCCAAATTCTCGAAGTAGTCCTGCCCATCTTCATAATTATTTCGGTCGGATTTGTTTACAGCCGTGCGGTAAAGCCCGATTTGTCTGGCATTAACCGCATGATCGTCGATATCGCGCTACCCGTTTTAATTTTCACGTCACTCTCGAATAAAGACTTCGATCCGCTGTCAGCGGCGATGTTTGCAATGGCCTCTGTGCTGCTCATCCTCGCCAGTGGTGTATTGGCCTACCCCTTCGCTCGGTTCTCGGGTGCGAATTGGCGTTCCCTTTTGCCCTGCGTCATGTTCGGCAATGTCGGACCCGTTGGCATTCCGTTGATCGTGCTCGCCTTTGGGCCTGAAGGACTGCCGATTGCGGTGGTTTTACTGGTCCTATCCAACATCCTCCATTTCACACTGGGCGCGGGCGTGATGAGTGGTCGAACCCATTGGCGGATCGTGTTCACCAATCCTCTGGTCTGGGCGACGGTTGCGGGAATAGCCGTTTCACAGTTTGGTCTGACCTTCCCGAAATGGGTGGATACACCGCTGACGATGATCGGGAATATCCTTGTTCCGACGATGCTCTTGTCACTCGGTGCGCGGCTGTCCACCAGTGCAATCAGCGATGTCGGGGTAGGCGTGCGCGGCACCGCACTGACCACGCTGGCGCGGATTTTTGCTTGCTACATCATACTGTTGTTCATTCCGCTCGAAGGGATCGAACGCGGCGCGCTGATCCTGTTTGCCTGTCTGCCGTCCGCTGTGTTCAACTACATGCTCGCCGACAAATACGATGCAGAGCCCAACAAGGTCGCCTCCATGGTCGTCACAGGTCATTTCGGCAGTCTGATCGTTTTGCCCCTCGGGCTATTGCTGGCCTTGATGTGACGATGGGGCCGAAAATCCGGCGGTGGAGGGCGATCAGAAATGACGCCCGAACCGCCGCAAATGCAAAAAGTTTTGTGCTTGCAAAATTAGACCTAACTATTCACCAATTCCAAGAATTCGAATGAGGGAGGATGTCGATGACAAAGGTAGCATTTTTAGGGCTTGGCGTGATGGGTTACCCGATGGCGGGCCATTTGCAGGCCAAGGGGCATGACGTCACCGTCTATAACCGCACCGCGGCCAAGGCCGAAAAATGGGTCGCCCAGCATGGCGGCGCGATGGCAGCCACCCCGCGTGAGGCCGCTGCGGGTGCGGACATTGTATTCGCCTGCGTTGGAAACGATGACGATTTGCGCGGCGTCTGCACAGGGGCAGATGGTGCCTTTGCGGGCATGTCGAAGGGCGCGATTTTTGTCGACCACACCACCGTGTCTGCCGCTGTGACACGCGAACTGTTCGCCGCGGCTGAGGCGCTCGGCCTCGGGTTTGTGGATGCGCCAGTTTCGGGCGGGCAGGCGGGTGCCGAAAATGGCGTCCTGTCGGTCATGTGTGGCGGTGTTCAGGCGCAATATGACACAGCTGAACCTGTGATTGCCTCTTACGCGCGCATCTGCCGTCGCATCGGCGACTCTGGCGCGGGTCAAATGACCAAGATGTGCAACCAGATCGCGATCGCGGGCCTTGTTCAGGGTCTGTCAGAGGCGCTGCATTTCGCGGAAAAAGCAGGCCTCGACGGGGCATCCGTGGTCGAAGTGATCAGCCAAGGCGCTGCAGGCAGCTGGCAAATGTCGAACCGTTACCAAACCATGATCGACGACCATTTCGAACATGGCTTTGCCGTGGATTGGATGCGCAAGGATCTTGGCATTTGTCTGTCGACCGCAGATGAAACAGGGGCGAGCCTGCCGGTCACCGCGCTGGTCGATCAATTTTATAAGGACGTTCAAAAAATGGGCGGCGGACGTTGGGATACGTCATCGCTCATCAAACGTCTTCGTGCGGCGGGGTAATCCCTCGCGTCACATGTAACGAAACGAACCGCCGCGCCCCACGAAGGAGACGACCGTGACCAAGCCGAAACTGCTGATTACGCGTAAACTACGACCCGACGTGGAGGCGCGCGCGGCGCGTGACTATGACGTGACCTTTAACCCCGAGGACCGTCTGTTCACCCGCGACGAACTGATCGCGGCTTGCCGCACTGTTGACGCCGTACTGCCCTGCCATTCCGAACTTTTCAGCGCCGATGTAATCGCTGAGATCGGCGCGGGGCTAAAGATCATCGCCAACCATTCGGTCGGCACCGATCACGTCGACCTTACTGCTGCCAAAGCGGCGGGGATTGTCGTCACAAACACTCCTGATGTGCTGTCGGATGCGACCGCTGAAATCGCGATGCTCTGTATGCTCGGCGCTGCGCGGCGCGGGGCCGAAGGGGACGCGATGGTGCGTTCTGGTCAGTGGAATTTCTGGTCGCCCGCCTTCATGGTTGGGCGTCAGGTGACCTCCAAACGGTTCGGTGTTCTGGGCATGGGGCGGGTCGGCCAAGTCACCGCTGAACGGGCGCGCGGGTTTGGAATGGAAATCCATTACCACAACCGCCGCCGTTTGCCCGAACACCTGGAAAAAGGGGCGATCTACCACGACACCCTCGAAGGCCTTCTCGCCTGTTCGGACGTGTTGAGCCTTCATTGCCCATCCACGGCTGAAAACGCTGGAATCATCAACGCCAAAACCCTTGCGCTTTTGCCAGATCGGGCGATTTTGGTGAACACGGCGCGGGGCGCATTGGTTGATGAAACCGCTCTCATTGACGCTTTGACGTCAGGTAAATTGTTCGCGGCAGGGTTGGATGTTTTCCAAACAGAGCCGGGCGGAAACCCAAAGCTCGCTGCCTTGCAGAATATATTCATGTTGCCGCATATTGGCTCGGCAACCGAAGAGACACGGGATGCCATGGGCTATCGTGCACTCGACAATCTGGACGCCTATTTTAAGGGTGAAGAGCCCCATGACCGCGTGGCATAGTATTAAAAATTAAGGATAATTTTTTCTTTTTCATTTTGATTTCCATCTGGTGGAAAAGATAAATTTATTTGCTTGATTTTGATGAAAGGCCTTCTACCGTATGAGATAGATTAACGACACATGATGTGTCCGAAATCGTCTGGGAGGACATCAATGACTAAGAAAACTGACACTGCGCGTTTGTCGCGCCGTTCCTTTATTCGTACCGGTGCCCTAGGTGGTTCGGCTGCTGCCGCAACCGTTCTGGCGGCTCCGCCGGTATTGGCCCAATCTCCGATCGTAATGAAAATGCAGACCTCGTGGTCTGCGTCGGACATCTGGATGGATTTCGCGCGCGAATACGTTGACCGCGTTGAGGCTATGTCCGGTGGCCGCATTAAGATCGACCTTCTGCCAGCAGGCGCAGTTGTTGCCGCGTTCCAGGTGATGGACGCTGTGCATGACGGCGTTCTCGACGCTGCGCACACTGTGCCTGTGTACTGGTACGGTAAATCCAAAGCGGCGTCGTTCTTCGGCACCGGCCCTGTATTCGGTGGCTCTGCTACAACGATGCAGGCATGGTTCTATCAGGGTGGCGGCGCAGAACTGTATCGCGAACTGACCCAAGATATCCTCGGCCTGAACGTCATCGGTATGATGGGTATGCCGATGCCTGCACAGCCGTTTGGCTGGTTCAAACAGGAAGTGAACACCGTCGAAGACCTCAACGGCTTTAAATACCGTACTGTGGGTCTGGCTGCTGACCTTCTGCAGAGCATGGGTATGTCGGTTGCTCAGCTTCCGGGCGGCGAAATCGTTCCCGCAATGGAGCGTGGCGTGATCGACGCGTTCGAATTCAACAACCCGTCGTCGGACCGTCGTTTCGGTGCGCAGGACGTTGCTAAGAACTACTACCTGTCGTCCTATCACCAGGCGTCGGAATCGTTCGAATTCCTCTTCAACAAAGACTTCATGGAAGACCTGCCAGAAGACCTGCAGGCGATCCTCAAACACGCAGTTGAAGCGTCTTCGACCTCGAACACCGCTCTGGCGATGCGCGAATATTCGAAAGACCTCGCAGAACTTCAGTCGGACGAGGGCGTCACCGTCCACCGTACGTCCAAAGAAATTCTCGCGGGTCAGCTAGCCGCTTGGGACACGCTGATTGCTGATCTGGAAACGGATGAGTTCAACGCACGTGTCATGGAAAGCCAGCGTGCTTGGACCGAAAAAGTTGCGTACTACGAACTGATGAACGCACCTGACCTCGGCCTCGCATATGACCACTATTTCCCGGGTAAGCTGAAGCTCTGATGATCAGCAAAAAGGCGCGGGGGACCGCGCCTTTTTCACCTAGGATTGGTCCGGACTGGAGTTACGAATGCTAAAATATATCCGATTTGCCGATACTGTATCTGCGTGGTTCGGCAAGGCTTTTGGATGGCTGATCATCCTGATGACCCTTGGCATGAGCTACGAGGTCTTCGTTCGGTATCTGTTGAACAGCCCCACACCGTGGTCGCTGGACATCAGCTTTATCATGTATGGGACGTTGTTCATGATGGGCGGCGCCTACACCCTGTCGCGTGGCGGGCACGTGCGCGGCGACTTCCTCTACCGGCTGTGGCGGGAACGGACTCAGGCGATTGTCGACCTGACACTGTACATCCTGTTCTTCTTCCCCGGTATCCTCGCGCTCATCTTTTCGGGCTGGAAATACGCAAGCCGGTCGTGGAGCTACACTGAGGTCTCGGTGAACAGCCCCGCAGGCATTCCAATCTATCAGTTCAAAACTGTGATCGTTGCGGCAGGCCTGTTGCTCTTGATCCAAGGTATCGCGCAAGTGTTCCGCTGCATCATCTGCATCAAAGAGGGCAAGTGGCCCCCGATGGCGTCGGACGTAGAGGAAACCGAAACCCTACTTATGAAACAGGCATCTGAGGGCAAATAATCAGGTCCCCATCTGGCTGAGACCTACTCATCTGCCGTCCTATTACTGGAGTTCACACCGTGACCGATCCGCAAATCGCTCTTACCATGCTGGGCATCTTTATTGCCTGCGTGTTTTTGGGCTTCCCGATTGCCTATACGCTCATGGCGATTGGCCTAGGCTTTGGCTATTACGCCTATTTTGACGCTGCCCGCATGTGGCGCAGCTTTAACCGACTGACCGAAGACGCTGGTTGGTGGGACTCGACCTCTCTCTGGCTAGAGGGGTTCTATAACAACCGTATTTTCGACCTCTTCATCAACCAAACCTACTCAGTCATATCAAACGAAGTTCTCACGGCGATCCCGCTGTTCCTCTTTATGGGCTACATCGTGGAACGTGCGAACATCGTTGATAAGCTGTTCAGCACGCTTGCACTCGCATCGCGCAACATTCCAGGTTCGCTCGGCGTGGCCGCCCTGATCACCTGTGCGCTCTTTGCGACCGCAACGGGTATCGTGGGCGCGGTTGTGACCCTGATGGGCCTCTTGGCGCTGCCGCAGATGCTCAAGATGCGCTACGATCACAGCTTTGCGGCTGGCATCATCTGTGCGGGTGGTACGCTGGGTATTCTGATCCCGCCGTCGATCATGCTGATCGTTTACGCAGCATCGTCGGGTGTTTCGATCGTGCGTCTTTACGCTGCGGCTCTGCTGCCGGGTCTCGTGCTGGTTGGCCTCTACATCACTTACATCGTTGTGCGGTCGGTCCTGAACCCGAAACTCGCGCCGAAACCGACCAAGGACGAACTGCCCGAGGTTCCGACAGGCAAGATGCTCTGGATGCTGGCGACCAGCTTCCTGCCTCTTGCGCTCCTGATCCTCTCGGTTCTTGGTTCCATCCTCTTTGGTCTGGCAACCCCGACCGAGGCAGCCTCGATCGGCGCGCTGGGTGGTATGGTTCTGGCGATTGCCTACCGTGCCATGACCTTTGATCGTCTACGGGAAAGCGTCTATCTGACCGTCCGTACCACCGCGATGGTGTGCTGGCTGTTCGTTGGTTCTTATGTCTTCTCGGCTGTGTTCAGCTACTTGGGCGGTGAACAGGTGATCGCAGAGTTTGTGACCCACCTCGATCTGACACCGATCCAGTTCCTGATCATCGCTCAGTTGATCATCTTCCTTCTCGGCTGGCCGCTGGAATGGTCCGAAATCATCATCATTTTCGTACCGATCTTCCTGCCGCTTCTGCCGATGTTCGGGATTGATCCGCTGTTCTTTGGTGTGCTCGTGGCGCTGAACCTTCAGACCAGCTTCTTGACCCCACCAATGGCGATGAGTGCCTACTACCTCAAAGGTATCGCTCCGCCAGAAGTGAAACTGCTCGAGATCTTCAAGGGCGTGCTGCCGTATTGCGGTATGGTCGTGATAGCCATGTTACTCATGTACACCTTCCCGCAGATTGTCTTTAGCCTACCGGATGCCGTCTATGGTCCGCAGCGCTAAGATACAGGCCATACTCGGTTTGGGGGCGGTCGCTTTGCGCGACCGCCTCGCATCGGGTGAATTCACGGCCGTCGATGTGGTCGAGGCCTGCCTTGACCGCATTACCGAATATGAACCGCAGGTTGGCGCTTGGGCGTGGCTCGATGGCGATCACGCCATTCAACAGGCGCAGCGTCTGGATCAATGGCGGCAAATGGGACGTCCCTTGGGTCCGCTTCATGGGCTACCTGTTGGTCTCAAAGACATCATCGACACCAAAGGCACCCCGACCGAAAACGGAACCCCCATCGACGCGGGTCGTGTCCCGTCCGAGGATGCTTGGATCGTCGCACGCCTGCGGGCTGCGGGTGCGATCATCTTGGGTAAAACGGTCACGACTGAGGCCGCGTTCATGCACGCGGGCAAAACCCGCAACCCACATAATCCCGATCACACCCCCGGTGGGTCATCCTCTGGCTCTGCTGCGGCTGTCGCGGCTGGCATGGTGCCCTTTGCCATCGGTACGCAAACGGGCGGCTCTGTCATTCGACCTGCATCGTTCTGCGGGATCGTTGGGTTCAAACCCACCTTTGGCCTCATCCCGCGCACGGGTATCCTACCGCAATCGCCACACCTTGATACCGTTGGCGTCTTTGCCCGCACCGTCGAAGATTGCGCTCTCTTGACCGAGGTCATCGCAGGCCATGACCCGCTGGACCGCGCGACGTCCCCAGTTCCAATGCCACGGATGCTCGACGTGGCGTTGTCGAAACCACCCGTGCTGCCCGACTTTGCCTTGGCCCGTATCCCGGGATGGGATCAGGCTGATCCGCAAATGACCGCCGCCATCGAAGAACTGGTCGACCTCTTGGGCGACAAATGCATTGATGCCCCGCTGCCCGAACTGAGCCAAGCCGCGAAAACCCGCGAGCTGATCAACTTCGCTGAAATGGCGAAATGCTACTACCACTTGGAGGCCCGTGGGCGGGATCAACTGTCGGACAAACTCCGCACAGCCATCGACAAGGGCAAAGACGTCATGGCCCGCGACTACATCTCTGCGCTCGACTGGCGCGAGGTGTTGAACGCTGGGTTCGAGGCGATCTTTAACCGTGCAGACGCGATCATCTGTCCTGCTGCCCTCGGCCCCGCGCCCGAAGGGTTAGAGGACACAGGCAACCCAATCTTTAACGGGCTTTGGACCTTGGCTGGGATGCCCAGCGTCACGATCCCGCTCTTTGTCGCGGAAAACGGAATGCCGATGGGGGTCCAGCTTGTTGGTCGTCGCAATGATGATGCGCGGCTCTTGCGGACAGCCAAATGGCTCAACTCACATATAGAAACACTCGAAACAGGGAACTGAGACTATGAACAATACGATTGCTGTATTTGCGTTTTTGGTGGTCATCGCCTTCTTGTCGATCCTTGTGATCCATGTCCCGCGCGTTGACTTGATCTCAGTGATTGCAATCACGGTGGCACTGGGCCTTTGGGACCTCTACACCACCTGCTTTGCCAAAAAGAGCTAAGCACATAAAAAACGGGCGGCCCCAGAGCCGCCCGTTTTCGTTTATCTATTTGACCTCAGAGCGTGGCGAGGAAGTGATCAATGCCCGCCTGTGCGACCTCGCGGTCTTGGGCTGGGGTGCCTGACGACACACCGATGCCGCCCACAACGTCCCCGTCGACGATGACGGGCAGACCGCCACCGACGACCATCAAACGGCCCCCGATTGCAGAGTCGATGCCATAGGTCGGACCACCGGGTTGGCTAATCGCGCCGTAATCATGCGTCGCCTTTTTCGCCGCCGACGCGGTAAAGCTCTTGTCGATGGCGATAGTGATCGACGTGACCTTGCCGCCGTCCATCCGTTCAAAAGCCACCAGATTGCCGCCTTCGTCTGTGATCGCGATGCACATCGGAACGCCAATCTCACTCGCTTTGGCCCGCGCACCCTCAAGGAGGATGCGCGCGTCGTTCAGGTCTAGTCGCTTAATGATTTGCATGACGCTCTCCGATCACTTCGCAGCAGCTTTGACGCGCAGGCGCGCCTTATACAGAAGCGGTTCAGTGTAGCCCGACGGCTGCGAAATCCCTTCGAGCACCAGCGCACGCGCCGCATTGAACGCCTCGCCATCGAACGACGGTGCCATTGGTTTGTATGCCGGATCGCCCGCGTTCTGCGTGTCTACCTTCGGTGCCATACGGCGGAAGGCCGCTTCGACCTGATCTACGGTGCAGATGCCATGCTCGATCCAGTTGGCGAGGTATTGCGACGAAATCCGCAGTGTCGCGCGGTCTTCCATCAGGGCCACATCGTCGATGTCTGGCACTTTGGAACAGCCGATGCCCTGATCAACCCAACGCACCACATAGCCCAGAATGGACTGGCAGGCGTTGTCCAACTCGCGGGTCACATCCTCGTCCGACACATTGCGGCCGATCATGACAGGCGGCGTCAGCAGCGCGTTCTGCGAGGCATGGTCACGCGACCGCAGCTCGTTTTGAACCTCGGACACATTCACATGGTGGTAATGCGTCGCGTGCAGGGTCGCAGCGGTGGGCGATGGAACCCAAGCGGTATTCGCGCCAGCCTTCGGGTGACCGATTTTCGCCTTGAGCATATCCGCCATATCGTCCGGACGCGCCCACATGCCTTTGCCGATCTGCGCCTGACCCGTGAGGCCAGCCGCCAGACCCGTGTCCACGTTGCCGTTCTCATAGGCACCGAGCCACGAGCTCCCCGCCATTTCGCCACGCGGGATCACAGGGCCTGCCTGCATCATCGTGTGGATCTCATCGCCCGTACGGTCGAGGAAGCCCGTGTTGATGAACACGCAGCGCGTCTTAACCGCGTTGATACAAGCCGCGAGGTTCGCTGAGGTGCGGCGCTCTTCGTCCATGATGCCGAGCTTTACGGTATCGCGCGGCAGGCCGAGCATGTCCTCAACCCGACCATAGAGCGTGTTGGCAAAGGCAACCTCTTCGGGGCCATGCATCTTTGGCTTCACGACGTAAACAGACCCGCTGCGCGAGTTCCGCATCCCGTCGGTTTTAGCCAGATCGTGCATCGCGCAAGCCACGGTGATCACCGCGTCCATGATGCCCTCGGGGGTTTCTTCGCCGTTCATCAGAACCGCGTTGTTGGTCATCAGGTGACCCACGTTGCGCACCAGCATCAGCGCGCGACCGGGGTGGGTAACGGCCTCACCATTCGGCGCCGTATAGGTCACGTCATCGTTCAGACGACGGGTCATGACCTTGCCGCCCTTGTCAAAGCTTTCTTCCAGCGTGCCTTTCATCAGGCCCAGCCAGTTCGCATAGACAACGCATTTGTCCTCAGCGTCCACTGCAGCGACAGAGTCCTCGCAGTCCTGAATAGCGGTCAGTGCGCTTTCCAGACGGATATCCGAAATGCCAGCAGGATCGGTCGCACCAATCGCGCTTTCGCGGTCGATCTTAATCTCGATCAGCAGGCCGTTGACGCGCAGCATCACATCGCCATTCGCACGGTAGCCCGCGTATTGGCTCGCGTCTTTCAGAGTGGTTGCAGCGCCACCAACGGTGATCGACAGAGCCTCACCTGCGTCGAGCGCCTCAACATCCGCCCACGATCCATTGGCCAGCGGAGCAACCTCATCCAGATGCGCACGCGCCCAGGCAACAACCTTTGCGCCACGCTCAGCGTCATAGCCTTTGCCAGCAGGCTTTCCTTCGATCGCGTCCGTGCCGTAGAGCGCATCGTAGAGCGACCCCCAACGTGCGTTCGCCGCGTTCAGCGCAAAGCGTGCGTTCATCACAGGCACAACCAGCTGCGGACCCGCAATGCTTGCGATCTCTGGGTCAACGTTTTCAACCTTGATCTCGAACGGCGCTGGTGCGGGCTGCAGATAGCCGATCTCGCGCAGGAACGCGTTCGCCTCTTCGACGTCAAAGTCCTTGCCCTTCTGCGCCTTATACCATGCGTCGATCTGCGCTTGCAGATCCTCACGCTTTTCAATCAACGCGCGGTTCACAGGCACGAGGTCTTTGAGAAGGGCGGAATACCCATCCCAAAATGCATCAGCATCAATGCCAAGCAGGATTTCGTTTTCGATGAGAGCCGCCAGATCAGCAGACACCTCAAGTTCAGAGCGTTTTACATAAGTCATAGCGGCCTCCATTTTTTAAAAATGTAGACCGAGGGCAGGCGGGGTGTTAACCATCGACGAAATAGTTTTTCACGATGCGGAAAATGTCGATGAAACAGAAAGTCGGATCAGTTCAGTCGGTGCAGCGGGCGATGACCCTGCTCAAGGCCCTCGCGGCCTCGGACGAAGGCCACCGTGTCAGCGACCTTGCCAAGGGTGCGGGCCTCGCTGTGTCCACCACCCACCGTCTGTTGACCACGCTCGAAATCGACAACTTTGCCTACTTCGATCCAGAGCGTGCGCTTTGGCATATCGGGCGCGAGGCCTACTCTGTCGGGTCGGCCTATGTGCAGAAATATAACTTTGTCACACCCGCCTTGCCCTACCTGCGAAAACTGCGGGATGAGACTCGCGAAACCGCGAACCTCGGCGTGCTGGACGGTGAGCAAATTGTTACGATTTCTCAAGTAGAAAGCCGCGAAATCGTCCGCGCTATTTCCCCCACAGGCGGGCGCGTTCCAGCCTTTTGTTCGGGCATGGGAAAGGCCATTTTGGCCACGTGGTCGGACAATCAAATCGAACGCTTCGCAGAGCGGGCAGGGTTCCACCCAATGACCCCTCGGTCGCACCGAAACCTCGATACTTTAATGACCGAAATTCGCCACATCCGCGAGGTCGGCTATGCAGTCGACGACGAAGAACACGCCGCTGGTTTGCGCTGCGTTGCTGCGGTGGTTTTGTCGCGTGCAGAGGATGCAGTCTGCGCGATTTCCGTCTCTGCACTCTCCTCGCGCCTTTCCCCTGATCGCATCAGTGAAGTCGGCGTTCGCATCCGCGATATGGCACAATCATTGACAGAATCGCTGCGCGGAACCGCTTAATAGTCCATTTTTCCACTAGATGGAAAAACTGGAAAAATTGCGTTGGTCTTTCCGCGTTTCGGCCTATTGTTAAATCAGGGAGGACGAACAGATGGACATGCCAATTCCAAGCGCAGAGATTTTGTCGCGCCGCGCAGATCATATTGCCGCGCTCAAATCCGTGGTGCCTGCGGACCGTGTGATTGAGGACGTGATTGGCCTGCGTGCCTACGAATGTGACGCACTCACTGCCTATCGCTGCACGCCCCTCGCTGTGGTTCTGCCCTGCAACACCGAAGAGGTCGCCGCCGTCCTAAAGCTCTGCCACGACCGTGGTATTCCTGTTGTCCCGCGCGGTGCAGGCACCTCACTCGCGGGTGGGTCGCTGCCGACTGCGGACGCTGTTGTTGTCGGCGTTGCCCGTCTGACGGATGTTCTCGAAGTCGATTACGACGACCGCATCATGCGCATCCAGACGGGCCGCACGAACCTCTCTGTCACCGCCGCAATTGAAGAGGACGGCTGGTTCTACGCCCCCGATCCCTCGTCGCAGCTCGCCTGTGCGATTTCGGGCAACATTGGCATGAACTCTGGCGGAGCGCATTGCCTCAAATACGGGGTGACAGTGAACAACCTCCTGGGCCTGCGGATGGTGCTGATGGACGGCACGATCATTGACCTCGGTGGTGCTCATATGGACGCAGGCGACATCGACCTTCTGCCCGTGGTCTGCGGTGCCGAAGGCCAGTTGGGTATCGTGACCGAAGCCACGCTGCGCATCTTGCCTAAACCCGAAGGCGCACGCCCTGTTATGGTGGCCTTTGGTTCCTCCGCCGTCGCGGGCGCTTGCGTGTCCGACATCATTCAGGCAGGCATCGTCCCCGTCGCCATCGAATTCATGGACCGCCCGTGCATCGAGGCCTGCGAAGCCTTCGCCAAAGCGGGCTACCCCGATTGCGAGGCGCTCTTGATCATCGAGGTCGAAGGCTCTGACCGCGAAATCGATCACCAGCTTGCCCTGATCCGCGAAATTGCCGAACGGCATAACCCTGACGAAATCCGCGAAAGCCGTTCCGCCGATGAATCTGCCCGTATCTGGTTAGGCCGTAAATCGGCCTTTGGCGCGATGGGTCAGATCAACGATTACATGTGCCTCGACGGCACGATCCCTGTGTCTGAACTGCCCTACGTCCTCGAGCGGATCGGTGAACTGTCGAAGGAATACGGCCTCGGCGTTGCGAACGTTTTCCACGCGGGCGACGGCAATATGCACCCGCTGATCCTCTTTGATGCGAACAAACCTGGTGATCTCGAACGGTGCGAGGCGATGGGCGCCGATATCCTACGCCTCTGCATTGAGGTCGGTGGTTGTCTCACGGGCGAACATGGCGTTGGCATCGAAAAACGTGACCTCATGCACGCGCAATTCAACGCCCAAGACCTAGAGGCGCAGATGATCGTTAAGGATGTGTTCGACCCGAAATGGCTCTTGAACGCGGCCAAAGTATTTCCGCTTGATGCGTCAGAGGCCCGCCGCGCATGACCCAAACGACATTCACCCCGACGACCGAAGACGAACTGTCCGACATTATCGCGTCTGCCTCTGGGCCGTTCGACATCGTCGGCGGCAGCACCCGCCATACGCCTGCGGGCCATCAGCGTCTGTCGACCGCTGGGCTATCGGGCGTGCGCCTTTATGAACCTGGTGCGCTGACCCTCGTGGCTGGAGCAGGGACCACGATGGCAGAGATCAACGCGCTCTTGGCCGACAACGGTCAGCGGCTGCCGTTTGAACCAATGGATCACCGCGCCGTTCTGGGCACCACGGGCGAACCAACACTCGGCGGGATGATCGCGCTGAACCACTGCGGCCCGCGCCGCGTTCAAGCTGGGTCGGCTCGTGACATGCTCTTGGGCCTGCGGTTCGTCGATGGCAGCGGACGCATCGTGAAAAACGGTGGCCGCGTGATGAAAAACGTGACGGGCTATGACATTGCCCGCCTCCATTGCGGGGCGCGTGGGAAACTCGGCGTGATGACCGAAATCTCGCTCAAGGTGCTGCCACTGCCCGAACGCACCGCCACTATGGCACTGGCCGAACAATCGCCCATCGCGGCGGTTGCGGGCTTGTCCAAAGCGCTCGGTTCCCCGTTCGAGGTCAACGGTGCCGCATGGCATCAGGACCGTATTCTCCTTCGGATCGAAGGGTTTAACGATTCCGTCAGCTACCGCGCCGACCAACTCTCGCGCCTGCTTCCGGGTCTGACCCTCGTCGATGAAAACCCGTGGGACGATCTGCGCGACGCGCGCTTTGCGGCCACCACGGATCGCGATATTTGGCGCGTGTCCCTGCGGGCCAGCAATGGCGCGAAAGCGGCTGAGCGTCTGATGGGCATGGGCGTCGATGTGACCTTGGACTGGGGCGGCGCGCTCCTCTGGGCGAGCACGGATAACGGATTTGACCTGCGTTCGGCGCTCGGCGGGCTGCACGGCCACGCAACGCGTCTGCGCGGGGCAGGGGATGCGCCCGCGCTCGAACCCGCCGCTGACGGCGTTGCCCAACTGACCACTGCATTGCAAAAAGCCTACGACCCACGCGGGTTGTTCAACGGGTGATCCATGAAAACTGAATTCACAGAAGAACAGCTCGCCATTCCAGCCATCGCGCGGTCCAACGAAATCCTGCGGTCCTGCGTCCACTGCGGGTTCTGCACGGCGACCTGTCCGACCTATCAAATCCTTGGCGACGAAATGGATAGCCCTCGTGGGCGCATCTACCTGATCAAGGATATGCTGGAAAACAACCGCCCTGCAGACGCGGAAACGGTCAAACACATCGACCGTTGTTTGGGGTGTCTGGCCTGCATGACCACTTGCCCGTCGGGTGTGCATTACGCGCATCTCTTGGACCACGCCCGCAGCCATATTGAGGCGACGTATAAGCGCCCGCTCTTTGATCGGGTGCTGCGCTGGACGCTGGCGCGGATCATTCCCTATCCGTCGCGGTTCCGCCTCGCGCTGCGTGCGGCCCGTATCGGTCGCATCCTCGGCCCGCTTATGCCTGATCCGCGTCTACGCGCCATGCTCGCGCTGGCCCCAGACCGCATCGTGCCACCCGCCGATCATGACCGCCCGCAGACCCACGCGGCCCAAGGCGCGGCTCGGAAACGTGTGGCACTTATGACAGGCTGTGCGCAAAAGGCGCTCGATTCAGAGATCAACGCCGCCACCATCCGCCTTCTGACCCGCCTCGGCGTCGAAGTGGTCATTCCAGAGGGCGAAGGTTGCTGCGGTGCCATCGTCCACCACATGGGCCGCGAGTCTGAGAGCCATAGCTTTGCCCGTCAGAACATCCAGACATGGGCGCGTGAGATGGATGGCAAAGGGCTCGATGCGATCATCATCAACACCTCGGGCTGCGGCACAACGGTCAAGGACTACGGCCATACCTTCCGCAACACCGATCTGGCCGAAGATGCCGCGCGTGTGTCAGGCATCTGCCGCGACATCACCGAATTCCTCGCCACGCTGGACCTGCCCGAGCAGCCCAAACAAAACATGCGCGTGACCTACCACGCGGCCTGTTCGCTCCAGCACGGCCAAAAGGTCAAAGACGCGCCAAAGGCGCTCTTGACCCGCGCAGGGTTCGACGTCGCAACGCCCAAGGATTCCCACCTTTGCTGTGGGTCTGCAGGCACCTACAACCTCTTGCAGCCCGAGATCGCGAATGAACTCAAGGCTCGCAAGCTGGCTACGATCAATGACACCAAACCCGACGTCATCGTGGCAGGCAACATCGGCTGCATGACCCAGATCGGGTCAGGCGCAAACGTGCCCGTGTTCCACACGGTTCAATTGCTCGACTGGGCTTACGGCGGACCAAAGCCAGAGTAGGGGACTACTCTGGCCTTTTTGCCCGTTTACCCGCGTCCGATGAACGGCATCGCGGTCGCCATGATGGTCATGAACTGAACGTTCGTCTCGAGCGGTAGGCCCGCCATATACATCACGCTCGTCGCGACTTGAGCCACGTCCATCGTCGGCTCGACCTTGATCGACCCATCCGCCTGCGCAATGCCCTTGGTCATCGGCGCGGCCATTTCGGTCAGCGCATTGCCGATGTCGATCTGCCCACAAGCAATGTTGAACTGCCGCCCATCAAGGCTCAGCGTCTTTGTCAGCCCCGTCACCGCGTGTTTCGACATGGTGTAGGGCACCGATCCCACCCGTGGCGCATGGGCCGAGATCGACCCGTTGTTGATGATCCGTCCGCCCTGCGGCGACTGGTGCCGCATCATCCCATAGGCTGCGCGGGCGCACAGGAACATGCCCGTGATATTGATGTTCGACAGGTTGAGCCAATCCTCGACCTTAATCTCGTCGATATGCGCCGCAGGAACGCCGACGCCTGCATTGTTGAACAACACATCAAGCCGCCCCCAAGTGTCGCGCAGCGTCGCAAAGCCCGCATCGACCTCGCTCGGCACGGTCACGTCAAACGGCAGGACGAGCGCGTTCTCATGCCCCTGCGCCGTCTCGGTCAGCGTTTCCGCGCGGCGACCGACCAGAGCCACACGCCAGCCGTTTTCTAGGAAATGACGTGCCGTGGCCCGTCCGATGCCGCTCCCGGCACCTGTGATCATGATTGTTTTCATCGTGTTATCGCCCAAGTCAGCCCCCATTACACCGTCAGCAACACTGCGCCCGTTACACCGCCTGCTTCAATCGCGGCATGAGCCTCTGCGGCCTGCGCCAATGGGAATCGACGCCAGACGTTCGGCTTGATCACACCGCGCTCTGCTGCATCGAACACGGCCTTTGCCCGCATGCGATATTCGGCCTCGTCGACCGCGTGGTTCGCAATGGTCGGGCGGGTGATGAACAGCGATCCCTTGGTGTTCAGTGTCGACATTTCGACCGCAGCAGGCGCGCCAGAGGACGCCCCCATCGACACCATCAACCCACGCGGGGCGAGGCAGTCAATAGACGTGTCAAACGTCGCACGCCCCACGCCGTCATAAACCACCTGAACCTTCGCGCCCTTGGTAAAGGTGCTCACCTCTTCAACGATGTTATCCGTGCCCCAGATCAGCACGAGGTCACAGCCCGCGGCCTTTGCCGTCTCAACGCTATGCGCACCAGACACAACGCCAATCACCGTCGCGCCGATTTCCTTGGCCAATGCGGTCAGGATCTGACCCACGCCGCCCGCAGCTCCGTAAACGAGGATCGTATCGCCCGCTTTGACCTCACCCGTGGCGGTCAGCAGATATTCCGCCGTGATCCCCTTGAATAAAATCGCCGCCGCGTCCTCAAAACTCAGCGCCTCGGGGATTTTTACGGCCCGCGCCGCAGGAATATTGCGGGCAGAAGCATAGGCCCCAACAGGCCCCAGAATATAGGCGATCCGATCCCCGACGCTGTAGCCCGTGACACCTTCGCCAATCGCCACAACGCGTCCAGCGCCCTCAAGGCCGAGCCCATTAGGAACCGCAAACGGCACTGTGCCCTTGCGCTGCATCACGTCGAGATAGTTGATCCCAATCGCCTCATGTTCGATCCGCAACTCCCCCGCTGCGGGGGCCACTGGCTCTACCTGAACGGCGTGCAAAACCTCGGGCGCACCGGTTGTCTCCAACCTGATCACTGTATCCATCGTCGGGCTCCTCCTCCCTGTCTTTCGGAAACGCTAGTGACCGTTTGAACGGTTCACAATCATTTCCCTGAGGGAACTGGCGCAGCCCGCCACGATTGCCAGCGATTTCCAAAAATTGGTTCAGATAGGGCGCCCCATCCACCGCTTTCGCACGACATTCCGCCCATGGGCCCCTTGGCTATGCGGTTGGCGGTATCTCCCCCCTTGCAAAACGGACCTTTCCCCTACATAGACAGGCGCTGAACCCCACATAGGCTGCCTTTTCCATGACCGACCTGTCCCACATCCGGAACTTCTCGATCGTTGCTCACATTGACCACGGTAAATCCACGCTTGCGGACCGTCTGATCCAGTCGACGCAAACCGTTGCTGACCGCGATATGAAGGCGCAGCTTCTCGACAGCATGGACATCGAACGCGAACGCGGCATCACCATTAAGGCGAACACCGTCCGCATCGATTACCTCGCTGACAATGGTGAGAAATACGTTCTCAACCTGATCGACACTCCCGGACACGTCGACTTTGCCTATGAGGTATCCCGCTCTATGCGTGCGGTCGAAGGCTCGCTCTTGGTCGTGGACTCGACCCAAGGCGTTGAGGCACAGACCCTCGCCAACGTGTATCAGGCCATCGACGCGAACCATGAAATCGTGCCCGTCCTGAACAAGATCGACCTCCCCGCAGCAGACTGCGAACGCGTGGCGGAACAGATCGAAGACGTGATCGGCATCGACGCCTCTGAGGCGCTCCAAGTTTCTGCGAAATCTGGTATCGGCATCAAAGAAACGCTCGAAGCCATCGTCCACCGTCTGCCCGCCCCCAAAGGCGACCGCGATGCCCCGCTCAAGGCTATGCTCGTGGACTCCTGGTATGACAGCTACCTCGGAGTTGTGGTCCTCGTCCGCATCGTCGACGGCGTTCTGCGCAAGAACGACAAAGTCAAATTCATGTCCAACGGCACCGTCCACCACGTGGACCGCATCGGCGTCTTCAAACCCGCCATGCTCGCCGTTGATGAACTTGGACCGGGCGAGATTGGCTTCCTCACCGCATCGATCAAACAGGTGCGCGACACCCGCGTAGGCGACACCATCACCCACGACAAAAAGGGCGCAGAGACACCGCTTCCGGGCTTTAAGCCGTCGATCCCTGTGGTCTTCTGTGGCCTCTTCCCCGTCGACTCCTCCGAATTCGAGGACATGCGCGACGCGATCGAAAAACTCGCCCTCAACGACGCTTCCTTCTCCTACGAGATGGAATCCTCTGCCGCCCTCGGCTTTGGCTTCCGCTGTGGCTTCCTCGGCCTTCTCCACCTCGAAGTGATCCGTGACCGCATTGAGCGCGAATATAACATCGACCTGATCACCACCGCGCCCTCCGTGGTCTATCACCTGCACATGAAATCGGGCGAAGTGCGCGACCTGCACAACCCCGCCGACATGCCCGACCAGACCCTCATCGACCACATCGAAGAACCCCGCATCAAAGCGACCATCCTCGTGCCCGATGAATACCTCGGTGACGTGCTCAAACTCTGTCAGGACCGCCGCGGCATCCAGCTGAACCTCACCTACGCAGGTTCCCGCGCGATGACCGAATACGACCTGCCCCTGAACGAGGTCGTCTTTGACTTCTACGACCGCCTGAAATCCGTGACCAAGGGCTATGCCTCCTTCGACTACCACCTTGTCGGCTACCGCGAGGATAACCTCGTCAAAATGTCGATCCTCGTGAACGAAGAACCCGTGGACGCGCTCTCCATGCTGGTCCACCGTGACCGTGCCGAAACCCGTGGCCGCGCCATGTGTGAAAAGCTCAAGGACCTGATCCCGCGTCACATGTTCAAAATCCCGATCCAAGCGGCCATCGGCGCCAAGGTGATCGCCCGCGAAACCCTCTCCGCCATGCGCAAAGACGTGACGGCCAAGTGTTACGGCGGCGACGCCACCCGTAAACGCAAACTTCTGGATAAACAGAAGGCGGGTAAGAAGAAGATGCGTCAGTTCGGCAAAGTCGAAATCCCGCAGGAAGCCTTCATCTCTGCGTTGAAAATGGATGATTGATCAACGCGCTAAGGTGTAGTTACATGAAAGCCGCTCCGGTTCGGGGCGGCTTTTTTGTTGGGAATTCTTGATATGACTACACACAGCGACAAACCCGTTGCGCATCTAATAGATGCTGATTTCTACTCATTTCGACAAAGTAAAGCTCATAAATTAATTAACAACGTTAGCTCAGATAATTTTATGAGCGGTAGAAATACATGGTTCGAGTATCAGTTTAAGGATCCAGTCTATATTTCAAGAATAGAATTGGAATTTAGTAATTATGATTCTTGGAATGATGTCATTTTTGAACTTCAATATGTTGATGGTTCACCTAAGGAGGAGAAGTGTAAGTTTAATTCAAATCCGTTAGTTCTTTCTCCAAAGAGGCTTGTGAGTAAAATATCATTCAAGCCAGAAGCAAAAAATTTTTCTAAGCCAACTTTAAATAGTTTGAGAGTTTATGGGTTTACAGGTGAGGAATTTAAAAAATTCGAGGGATTTGTCGCGGACTATGATCGTCGAATGTCGGAGTTGCTGGAGAAAGAGCAACTCAAAACGGAATTGGAAAGTGGAGTTAAGAGTCGTCAGGAGAGGATTGAGCAGCTAAACAGAGAAATTGGACAATCAAAGGCGGAACTTGCAAAAATTTCGTCTGATATTGAAGCTTCGAAAAACAATTTTTCAGAGCGGCAAGATGATTTGGCGTCAATTAAGACGGCAATCTCTGGAGATAGAAAAATTCAAGCATCGCTATTAAAGGAAATTAAAGATGCGCAAAAAGAGTTAAATGAGTTAAAGGAAGAGTTGAGGATTTTTCCGAGCGAAATTTCAGGTTTTGTTCGTGAAGGTAATAGGAATATTTTCTGGTATGTTATTCTCTCGATTCCTTTCGTCATTATTCTTTCGATCATTCTTCGCTCCCTGTTTTCTAGTGCTATTGATTTAACTCAGTTGTGGAAATCTGAGGATGTTGATGTTTGGGTTATATTTTTGACCCGACTTCCCTTCGTAATTGTTGCAATCACACTAATTGAGGCATGTGGATATATTATAGGTCGGCTATTCTTTGAAATTGTTCGAATCAATAGACAACGACTTGAATTTTCAAAACTTAGCATCATTGCAAAAGATGTTACGACTGCAGCTGCCTCAAAATCTGAGATAGATGATACTGCTCAGTTTGAAGCAGAAACAGAGTTGCGGATGAACCTACTAAGAGAACATATGAAAAGTTACAATGAGGGTGATTTCTCATATCAAGGAAGTGCGCTAACAGGGGCAATTGTAGCAGTTGCTGCTAAAATTGTCGGGGATCGTAGTTCGCCTACTTGATCAACGAGAATTACGTTTCTCACCTCTTCCGCGTCCGCAACTCCTGCTCGCGCATCAGCATCTCGATCTGGTGGTCATAAGCCGCCCACATCACGCGGCGGCGTTTGGCGTCGATGTCTCGTTCGTGGTCGGTGATGTCTTTGCCCATCAGCCGCTCCATCGCGCGGAGTTGGTAGAACGGCACGACCCCCGCGACGAGACGGCGGTGTTTGGTGATCCAGACGTGGGTGCCCATGCGGTCGATCCATTCGACATAGGCATTGGCGCGGGTGCGGAACGTGGTGAGCGACACTTTTTTGAACTGAGGCAACGGGTCGAGGTGCATTTGGGGCAAAACCTTCCATGAGGAATTCAAAATACGTCCTGTTTTGCGGAAAATCGGACTCTTTACGGGGTTTTGGCCCAGTAACGGACCGTGACGGTGCACGGTTAATACGTCCTGTATTTGCCTCAAACAGGTGCGATTAGGTTTACCAAAACGCTCCTAATGTCCCGTTACACCACCGTGCGGAGGGGGTGGGGCCACTAGATGTAGGGATTGATGCAGATCAACGCGAGCGTGTGTTAATATAAGTTAATCTCAATATATTGGCATTTGTTGACAGGAGGCATCCATGCTTCGCCTTGCATCTATTCTCTATTCGTTGATCGGCACCACCCTCGCGGGTTCGCTCGTTGTTGCAGCACTTACAATGGGTTACGACACGCTGAACCCCATCCTCATCGCGGCTGGCGTGGGCTTTGTCGCCGCTCTGCCCGTGACATGGGTGGTCGCAAAAGCGATCCAAAACGCATAAATCTCGACGGAAATCAGTGGCATCGGCGTTTACCTATAAAGGAGATGCCAATGCCCACAGTTTATCTCTTTATTATCAGCGCCTTATCGGCCGCCGCCGTCTATTCGTCCTCAATATTCTAGGTTGAGGAACGTCCTGACCGCCAGTTCAAATTCCCGCGGCTTTTCCGCATGCAGCCAATGCCCCGTTCCAGGGATTTTAGCGAAATGCGCGTTGGGGAATAACTCTTTGATTTTGTTTCTGTATTCGGGCAAGACATAGGTCGAATTTGCGCCCGACAGGAACAGCGTTTCGCCCTCAAATCGCTTGCCCGTGACGTCTGGAAAGCCCAAAATCGCAGGCATATTCGCCTCAAGCGCATCCAGATTGAGCTTCCAACGTTTCTCTTTTAAATCAAGGGATTGCAGGAAAAACGCTTGCAGCCCTTCGTCCAAATGCGACAACTGAGCCACCGCATCTTGCCGCTTTTCCACAATACTTAGATCAACAGCCCGCATCGCATCAATATTTTGTGTCTGCGTATGGCTATACGCAATCGGCGCTATATCTGCGACAATCAGCCTGTTAACCTTTTCAGGGTAATTCAAAGCCACCATCATCGCCGCCTTGCCACCCATCGAGTGACCGAGGATATTCCATTTGTTTTCAATGACTTCCGCGATGTCATCTGCCAGTTCGGGGTAGGTGTGGCTGTCGTTCCAAGGGCTGCTGCCGTGGTTGCGCATATCGACCGCAACGACCTCACGTTCGTCCGAAAGACGTTTTGCGATCACGCCCCAGTTGCGGCCTGACCCGAAAAGTCCGTGTGCTATCAAGAGGTTCGGTTTGTCGGTCGGTTCGCCGTGGCGGATCGTGTTCAGCATAATCTTTCCCCAATTTGGCACAGGTATATCGACCGATAGGGCAAAGAAAAAGGGCCGCGACATGCATCGCGACCCCTTTGATCATGTAGCTCTGGTTGACCTTAGAGGGTCGGGTAGAGCGGGAACTTTTCGCACAGGGCTTCGACTTCGGCTTTGACCTTAGCTTCGACTTCTGCGTTGCCGTCAGCGCCGTTTGCAGCCAGACCGTCAACAACCTCGACGATCCAGTCAGCGATTTGACGGAACTCTGCTTCTTTGAAGCCGCGGGTGGTACCAGCGGGCGACCCCAGACGAACGCCGGAAGTTACGGTCGGTTTTTCAGGGTCAAACGGGATACCGTTTTTGTTGCAGGTGATGTTTGCGCGACCCAGAGCGGCTTCGGTTTCGTTGCCTTTTACGCCTTTGGGGCGCAGGTCAACGAGCATCAGGTGGCTGTCAGTGCCGCCAGTTACGATGTCGAGGCCACCTTTCATCAGCTGGTCAGCGAGCGCCTGAGCGTTTGCAACAACCTGCTTCTGATACTCTTTGAATTCGGGGCGCAGTGCTTCACCGAAGGCAACCGCTTTACCAGCGATGACGTGCATCAGCGGGCCACCCTGAATACCCGGGAAGATCGCCGAGTTCAGTTTCTTTGCGATGGCTTCGTCGTTGGTGACGATCATGCCGCCGCGCGGACCACGGAGGGTCTTGTGGGTGGTGGTGGTTGCAACGTGTGCATGCGGGAACGGCGACGGGTAGAGGCCAGCAGCCACGAGACCCGCAAAGTGTGCCATGTCGACGAGGAGGTATGCGCCAACGCTGTCTGCGATTTCGCGCATTTTAGCGAAGTCGATGATGCGCGGGATAGCCGAGCCACCTGCGATGATCATCTTCGGCTGGTGTTCGGTGGCAAGAGCTTGGATCTGGTCGTAGTCGATCTGGCTGTCTTGCTGGCGAACGCCGTATTGGATCGCGTTGAACCATTTGCCCGACTGGTTCGGCTTTGCGCCGTGGGTCAGGTGGCCGCCAGCGTCGAGCGACATGCCGAGGATGGTGTCACCCGGCTGGAGGAGAGCTTGGAACACGCCTTGGTTCGCTTGCGAACCAGAGTTCGGCTGAACGTTTGCGAATTCACAGTTGAACAGCTGTTTTGCGCGTTCGATCGCGAGGGTTTCAGCGATGTCTACGTATTCGCAGCCGCCGTAGTAACGCTTACCAGCATAACCTTCGGCGTATTTGTTGGTCATGACAGAGCCTTGGGCTTCCATCACAGCTTTGGATACGATGTTTTCCGAAGCGATCAGTTCGATCTCGTGGCGCTGACGGCCCAATTCAGAGCGGATCGCAGCAAATAGATCGGGGTCACGGGTTTCAAGGCTTTCGGTGAAAAAACCAGCGTCGGTGGCAGTCATACGCACGTCCTCAGAGTAGGAGTTTTGATTGTGTGTTGTTTAGGGGTTCTAGCGGCGCGGGGAAAGTCGCGAAAACGTCATAATCATCATGAAAGCGAAGCAAAGGCGGGAAAGGGGGCCATGATCGGGGATATTTTCGCGCATAGGCAACTTTGGCGGTGCAGGGCGACGGTTCCTTTGCTACCCATTGATCATTGACCGGAGGGGACAATGACGAAAATTGCCTTTGTTGCCAGTGATGCACCCACCGCCCAGAATGCTCTGGAGCGTCTTTTGGCGCGTTATAAATCGGTGCCCGTCGAAGAGGCTGAGGTCATCGTCGCCTTGGGCGGGGATGGGTTCATGTTGCAGACCTTGCACGGGACCGAACATCTGGACCTGCCTGTTTACGGGATGAACCGTGGCACGGTCGGCTTTTTGATGAACGAATATCACGAGGACGATCTGTTGTTCCGTCTCGCCGCGGCAGAGGAAGAGCAGTTCAACCCGCTTTCCATGACGGCAGAGACCAATGATGGCAAAGTGCATCATGCGCTAGCGATTAACGAGGTGTCGCTCTTGCGCGAGGGGCCTCAGGCGGCGCGTTTGCGGATCACTGTCGATGGAAAGCTGCGGATGGCTGAACTGGTCTGTGATGGTGCGCTGCTTGCCACGCCTGCGGGATCCACGGCCTATAACTATTCCGCCCACGGTCCGATTTTGCCGATTGGTGCGGATGTGCTGGCATTGACCGCTGTGGCTGCGTTCCGTCCACGGCGGTGGCGCGGGGCGTTGTTGCCGAAATCGGCAGAGGTTCAGTTCGATGTGATCGACCCTAAAAAGCGTCCCGTGATGGCGGACGCGGATGGGCGGTCGGTGCGGGATGTTGCACGCGTTCGGATTAAGACGGCGACGGATGTGGTGCACCGCATCATGTTCGACCCGGGCCACGGGTTAGAGGAACGTCTGATCCAAGAACAGTTCGTATAGAATAAGAAAAGGCGGCAGGATGATCCTACCGCCTTTGTCTGTTGGTGTGTCGGTCGATTACGACTTGGCATAGCCCATCGGGATCAGAGCCGCGCGGATTTCATCCAAGATCGCAGGATCGTCGATGGTCGCAGGCATCTTGAACTCTTCGCCGTCCGCGATTTTCACCATGGTAGCGCGCAGGATTTTGCCCGAGCGGGTTTTCGGCAGGCGATCCACCACGGTTGCGAGTTTGAACGCAGCCACTGGGCCGATCTGGTCACGGACCAGTTTGACGACTTCTTTGATGATCTCATCGTGCGGGCGGTTGCAGCCCGAGTTGAGGCAGAGGAAGCCCATCGGAAGCTGACCCTTGAGGTCGTCACCAACACCGATCACGGCGCATTCGGCCACGTCAGGGTGCGAGGCGAGCACTTGTTCCATCGCGCCAGTCGATAGGCGGTGGCCTGCCACGTTGATCACGTCATCGGTGCGAGCCATGATGTAGAGGTAGCCGTCCTCGTCCTTCATGCCTGCGTCACCGGTTTCATAGTAACCGGGGAAGGTGTTCAGGTAGGACTTGCGGAAACGTTCTTCGGCGTTCCACAGGGTCGGCAGCGTACCCGGAGGCAGCGGGAGTTTCACCGCAATCGCGCCGAGCTCTCCGTCTGGGACAGGGTGGCCAGCATCGTCGAGGATCTGCACGTCGTAACCCGGCATCGGAACGGTCGGGGAGCCGATCTTAACAGGGAGCGCTTCGATCCCTGCGGGGTTGCCCGCGATGGTCCAGCCCGTTTCGGTCTGCCACCAGTGGTCATAGACAGGCACGCCCAGCACGTTTTGCGCCCAGACGATGGTGTCAGGGTCAGCGCGTTCCCCAGCGAGGTACAGCGCACGCAGGCATGAGGTGTCGTATTTCTTAATGAACTCGCCTTTCGGGTCTTCGCGTTTGATCGCGCGGAACGCGGTCGGTGCGGTAAAGAACGAACGGACGTTGTGTTCTTGGATCACGCGCCAGAAGGTGCCAGCGTCGGGGGTGCCAACGGGTTTGCCTTCAAAGACGATGGTGGTGTTGCCGTGCACCAGCGGACCGTAGGTGATGTAAGAGTGACCCACGACCCAACCCACGTCCGATGCAGCCCAGAACACATCACCCGGATCGACGTTATAGATGTTCTTCATCGTCCAGTTCAGCGCGACCAGATGGCCTGCGGTCGGACGAACGACGCCTTTTGGCTCACCCGTGGTGCCCGAGGTGTAGAGGATGTAGGCGGGGTGGTTGCCCTCAACAGGGACACATTCCGCAGGCTCAACACCGAATTGGAAGCCGTGCCAGTTAAAGTCTCGACCTGGGATCAGTTCTGCGACTTCTTGTTCGCGCTGGAAAATAACGCAGAAGTCGGGCTTGTGAGTGGCTTGTTCGATGGCACCGTCGAGGAGCGGTTTGTAGTGCACCACGCGGTTTGGTTCCAGACCGCAGGATGCTGCGATGATCGCTTTGGGTTTCGCGTCGTCGATCCGAACAGCCAGTTCGTGCGCCGCAAATCCACCGAACACGACCGAGTGGATCGCGCCAATACGGGCGCAGGCCAGCATCGCCTCAAGCGCTTCGGGGATCATCGGCATGTAGATGATGACGCGGTCGCCTTTTTCGATGCCTTTGGCACGGAGCGCACCAGCAAGCGATGCCACACGATTGCGCAGTTCGACGTAAGAGATCGACCGTTTGGTGTGAGTGATCGGGCTATCGTAAATGATCGCAGCCTGTTCACCACGGCCTGCCTCTACGTGGCGGTCAACGGCGTTGTAGCAGGTGTTGACCTTTGCATCCGAGAACCATTCGTAAATCGGAGCGTTGTCGTCAAACAGTGCCTTGGTCGGAGCCTCGACCCAGTCGATTGCCTTGGCCTGTTCCATCCAGAACCCTTCGGGATCAGATTTCCAGCTGTCGTATACGTCTTTGTAGGTCATAAGAGCTCCTCCTCTTGCTTGGGTAATGGTCTAAGCGAGAGGGGATCAGGCAAGCAACAATGTTAGCGTCCAGAGCGACGCTTTGGCGCAAAAAATTTGCAGAAAAGGGGTGTTGTGGGTTGCAAACTTTTGCAAACTTTACAGAAATATACGGATTTCGGTAAAAATAGGCGAGGTTTGCAAAGTTTGGTGTCAGATTTTGTAAATCTGTCTTTGCAGAGATTCTAGCTGTGGCGCCCCTGTTGCCAAGAGCGCCACAACTCGATGTTAGCCGTAGTGCGACACTGGCGTGCCCGCGATTGCCGACATGTTCAGCAGGCCGCGTGCGGTGATCGACGGGGTGACGATGTGGGCGCGGTTGCCCATGCCCATGAGGATCGGACCGACCTCAAGGCCGCCGCCTTTCATTTTGAGAATGTTGCGCACACCAGAGGCCGCGTCAGAGTTTGCAAAGATCAGCACGTTGGCCGAGCCCTTCATGCGGCTCTGCGGGAAGATGCGTTCGCGCAGTTCGGGATCGAGCGCGGCGTCGATGTGCATTTCGCCCTCATAGCAGAAATCACGTGTCTCTGCGTCCAAGAGCGCCATCGCGGCCCGCATCCGACGGCCCGAGTCAATGTCGAGGCTACCGAACTGCGAATGAGAACAGAGCGCGATGTTCGGCGTGATGCCAAAGCGTTTTGCGTGACGTGCAGCACCGATCACGGTTTTCGCGATCTGTGCGGGGGTCGGTTCAGGGTGCAGGTGGGTGTCTGCGATAAACAGCGGGCCGTCCTCAAGGATCATCATCGACAAAGCGGCAGTCGGTTCATGTCCGTCGCGGCCCAGCACTTGGGTCACGTAGTTGAGGTGCCAGAGGTATTGACCAAAGGTGCCACAGATCATGCTGTCTGCCTCGCCACGCTGCACCATGATCGCCGCAATCGCGGTGGTGTTGGTGCGCATGATGGCCTTTGCCAGATCGGGCGTGACGCCCTGACGTTCCATCAGGCTGTGGTAGGTGGTCCAGTAGTCGTAGTAGCGCGGATCGTTTTCGGGGTTCACGATCTCAAAATCGACCTGCGGACGGATTTTCAGGCCCGCGCGTTCGCAGCGGCGTTCTATGACCTCGGGACGACCGATGAGGATCGGGGTCTCTGTGGTTTCTTCGAGAACGGCCTGAGCGGCGCGCAGAACGCGTTCGTCTTCGCCCTCAGAGAATACGATGCGGCGCGACGCGGTGCGGGCGGCTTCGAAGACGGGGCGCATGAGGAGCGCGGACTTAAAGACCGACCCGTCGAGGCGTTTCTTATACTCCGCCATATCGTCGAGCGGGGTTTTCGCAACGCCAGTTTCCATCGCCGCCTTTGCCACGGCAGAGGCCACAACGCCCATGAGACGCGGGTCGAAGGGTTTGGGGATCAGGTAGTCGGCGCCAAATGTCAATTTCTCGCCTTGGTACGCGGCAGCCGCTTCGGCGCTGGTGGTTGCGCGGGCGAGGGCGGCGATACCTTCAACGCAAGCGATCTGCATTTCGTCGTTGATCTCTGTCGCGCCCACGTCGAGGGCACCGCGGAAGATGAACGGGAAGCAGAGCACGTTGTTGACTTGGTTCGGGTAGTCCGAACGGCCTGTCGCGATGATCGCATCGGGCGAGGCTTCGCGGGCGAGGTCAGGCAGAATTTCTGGTGTCGGGTTTGCCAGTGCAAAGACGATTGGGCGGGTCGCCATTTTCTTGACCATCTCGGGTTTCAGGACACCCGGACCAGACAGGCCAAGGAACAGGTCCGCGCCTTCGATCACCTCGTCCAGTGTACGCAGGTCAGAGGCCTGTGCGTAGGCTTCTTTCTGCGGGGTCATTTCTTCGGTACGGCCTTCATAGACCAGACCCGCGATGTCGCAGAGCCATACGTTTTCACGCTTTACACCGAGCTTCAGGAGCATGTTGAGGCAGGCAATGCCTGCCGCGCCGCCGCCGGTAGAGACGACCTTAATATCTTCGAATTTTTTGCCTGCGACGTGCAGCGCGTTGGTGGCGGCAGCGCCCACAACAATCGCGGTGCCGTGCTGGTCGTCGTGGAACACAGGAATGTTCATGCGTTCGCGGCAGATCTTTTCAACGATAAAGCAATCGGGCGCTTTGATGTCTTCGAGGTTGATCGCGCCAAAGGTAGGTTCGAGCGAACAGACAATCTCGGCCAGTTTGTAAGGGTCGGGTTCGTTCAGTTCGATGTCGAAACAGTCGATGTTCGCGAACTTCTTAAAGAGAACCGCCTTGCCTTCCATAACGGGCTTTGACGCCAAGGCACCGATATTGCCGAGGCCTAGAACCGCCGTGCCGTTTGTCACAACACCAACAAGGTTGCCGCGCGAGGTATAGGCGCGCGCGGTGTCTGCGTCGGCCTTGATCTCCAGACAGGCTTCGGCCACGCCGGGGCTGTAAGCGCGGGCAAGGTCACGTCCGTTTGCCAGAGGTTTGGTTGCGCGGATTTCCAGTTTCCCCGGTTTCGGGAACTGGTGGTAGTCCAGCGCTGCCTGACGCAGGTTGTCCTTGCTCTTGTCGGTCATGTGGTCATTCCTTTTTAGTTTAGCGTTAAACTAAATTTTCTGTTGGTCCAAGGCCTCCATACAGGGGATTGACCTCTCGTTGCAAACCTTATCGGCTGATATAGTCGGTATTTAAGTCATAGCGCTTGCAACCGTTCGCTTCGCGCTGCACATTTTACCAAACGATCAAAGAGGGTCCTATGTCGTTGCTCGATCATGCCAAAGCCGTTCGCGAAAATGCCTATGCGCCCTATTCCAATTTTAAGGTAGGCGCGGCGGTCCAGACCGCAAGCGGGACGATCTATACAGGCGTCAACGTTGAAAACGTCGCTTATCCCGAAGGCACCTGCGCCGAAGCGGGCGCGATTGCGGCCATGTGTGCGGCGGGTGACCGCAAGATTGTTGAGGTCGCGGTGATCGCCGATAGCCCAACGCCTGTGACGCCTTGTGGCGGATGCCGTCAGAAAATCGCAGAATTTGCGCAGCCTGACACGATCGTGCGGATGTATACGACGGGTGGGGCGCAGCTGGATATGACCGTGGCGCAGCTGCTGCCCGGTGTGTTCACCGCAGATCATATGGCCAATACCTAAAATGGACGCCCGCGCAATCATTGCCAAAGTCCGCGACCAGCAATCGCCCACGACCGAAGAGTTGCGGTGGTTTGCCAATGGGCTTGCCTCTGGCGCGGTATCAGACGCGCAGGCGGGGGCCTTTGCGATGGCGGCGCTGTTGAACGGGTTGGGCGAAGAGGGGCGGATCGCTCTGACGCTCGGTATGCGCGATTCTGGTGATGTGCTGAAATGGCGGATGGATGGTCCAGTGATGGACAAACATTCGACGGGCGGCGTCGGAGATTGCGTGTCGTTGATCCTTGCGCCTGCGCTGGCAGCCTGTGGTGTGTTCGTTCCGATGATCTCCGGTCGGGGGCTGGGGCATACGGGCGGCACGTTGGATAAAATGGAAGCTATCCCCGGTGTCACGGCCCAGATTTCCGAGGCAGAGTTGCGCCGTATCGTGGCCAAGGTCGGCTGTGCGGTCGTAGGCGCCACAGGGTCAATCGCGCCAGCGGACAAGCGGCTCTATGCGGTGCGGGACGTATGCGCGGCGGTGGAAAGTGTTGATCTGATCACCGCGTCGATCCTGTCCAAGAAATTGGCGGCGGGGCTAGAGGGGCTGATCCTCGACGTGAAAGTCGGCACGGGTGCGTTCATGAAAACGCCAGACGAGGCGCGGGCCTTGGCGCGGTCGTTGGTGGATACGGCGAACGGCGCAGGGTGCCCGACGGCTGCGATGATCACCGATATGAACGAACCGCTCGCGCCGACATTGGGCAATGCGCTCGAGGTTGCGACGTGTTTGAAGGTGATGGGCGGGGATCGGCTCGCGGCACCTCGGCTCTTTGATCTGACGGTCGCGCTGGGCGGGCGGCTTTTGGCGCTGGCTGGCGGGGCCGAAGGTGAGGGCGAAGAGAAAATCCGCGCTGCGATCGAAAGCGGTGCCGCGATGGATCGCTTTGCCCAGATGGTGTTCGAGATGGGCGGGCCGCCTGACATGGACAAAGACTGGCGCACCCATTTGCCTGACGCGCCGATTGTGGTGCCTGTGCCCGCGCCCGAGGCTGGAATGGTCTCTGGCTGGAACGGTCAGGCACTCGGCCTCACCGTTGTAGGATTGGGCGGCGGACGTCAGGTTGAGACGGATAAGGTTGATCCTGCGGTCGGTCTGTCGGCTACGATCCCGTTGGGCCGTGAGGTGCAAAAGGGCGATCCGATTGCCTTTGTCCACGCGCGGCGAGACGACGATGCGGCCCGTGCTGTGTCTGAGGTTCAAGCGGCGATCACGATTGGCGGGACGGACCCTGATCACCCCTTGGTGCATGAAAGGATCGACCCATGAGCCGTGCGTTTCTGGTCGTGATCGACTCTGTCGGGATTGGTGGCGCGCCCGATGCGGACAGCTATTTCAACGACGACCGTCCCGATACGGGCGCGAATACCGTGGGTCATATTGCGCAGGCGATGGCGGCGGCGGGGAAACCCTTGCAGGTCGGGACCTTGGATGCGCTGGGATTGGGCGCGGCGTTGCGGTTGGCGTCAGGGCTAGAGGTCGAAGGTTTAGGCGCTGACCCCGTGGGCGCCTGGGCCGCAGCGACCGAGGTGTCAAAGGGCAAAGATACGCCGTCAGGTCACTGGGAATTGGCGGGCGTGCCTGTGCCGTGGGACTGGGGCTATTTCACCGATCACGAGAATTCGTTCCCCGAGGCCGTGATCGCCGAGGTCTGCAAGGTTGCGGGCGTCGATGGGATTTTGGGCAATTGCCACGCCTCTGGCACCGAAATCATCGCCCGCCTAGGGGAAGAGCATCTGCGGACGGGCTATCCGATCTGTTATACCTCTGCTGACAGCGTGTTTCAGATCGCAGCGCATGAAGAGGCCTTCGGTCTAGAGCGGTTGTTGGACCTCTGCAAAGGCATCGCGCCGATTCTGCACGAGATGAAAATCGGGCGCGTGATTGCGCGGCCTTTTGTGGGTGAGGTCGGCGCCTTTGCCCGCACCGCAAACCGCAAGGATTTCGCGATTGAACCGCCTGCGCCGACACTCTGCGATTGGGTGCAAGGCGCTGGGCGGCATGTCTATGCCGTTGGTAAAATTGGAGATATTTTCTCTATGCAGGGCATCAATGAGGTTCGAAAGGGCCGCGATGATGTGCTGATGGGGCATCTGTCCGATCTGGTCGATGAGGCGGTTGATGGATCGCTGACCTTTGCCAATTTCGTCGAGTTCGACAGCGAATATGGGCACCGTCGGGATGTGGCAGGATATGCGGCGCACCTTGAATGGTTTAGCGTTAAACTAAATGAGATTTTGCCGCGGCTGCGGGACGGCGACCTGCTGGTTGTTACCGCCGATCACGGCAATGATCCGACATGGACAGGCACGGATCACACCCGTGAACGAGTGCCCGTTTTGATCCACGGACTTGGGCCGCGTGCGCTGGGGCATATCGGGTTCTCCGACGTGGCCGCGACGATTGCCGCCCATCTGGGTGTTCCCGCCCAAGGCACAGGAAAATCAGTGTTATGAGCTATCAATCCACCCCAAAGGTCGAGCTTCACCTCCATTTCGAAGGGGCTGCACCGCCTGATTTCATTCGCCAATTGGCGTTTGAACAGAAGGTCGATTTGTCCAAGATTTTCAACGAGGACGGCAGCTATAAATACCGCGACTTTGACCATTTCCTTGAGGTCTATGAGGCGGCGACCTCAGTCCTGAAAACACCAGAGCATTTTGCGCGGCTCTGCTTTGCGGTGCTAGAACGCAGCGCGGAAAACGGTGTGGTTTATTGCGAAACGTTCTTGTCGCCCGATTTCTGCGGTGGCGCGGATGTGAACGCGTGGCGCGAATATTTGCACGCGATTGAAGAAGCGGCGGCGAAGGCTGATCGCGACATGGGCATCACGCTGCGTGGGATCGTGACGCCGATCCGCCATTTCGGACCTGAACAGGCGAAAAAGGCGGCGCTTTGTGCGGCTGAGACGAAGGGTGACTTTATCGTTGGGCTTGGCATGGGTGGGGCAGAGATGATGCACCGCCCCGGTGATTTCGCCTATTCGTTCGATATGGGGCGCGAGGCTGGGCTGCGGCTGACTTGTCATGCGGGCGAATGGGGCGGGCCAGATATGGTGGCCGACACCATCCGCGATCTAAAGGTCGAACGCATTGGCCACGGCATCAACGCGATCAAGGACCGCAAATTGGTCGATGATATCGCTGAAGCAGGGATCGTCCTGGAGGTCTGTCCGGGGTCGAACGTGTTCCTCGGCGCGTCGGGCGAGTGGGCGGATCACCCGATCAAACCGCTTCGCGATGCGGGCGTTAAGGTCACAGTGTCCACCGATGACCCGCCGTTTTTCCACACCACTATGACCAAAGAATACGACATGTTGGCCCAGACCTTTGGCTGGGGTGACGACGACTTTGCCGAATTGAACAAGACCGCGATTGAGGCTGCGTTCTGCGATGCAGCCACCCGCGACATCATCATCAAACGATTGGAGACTGCCCAATGACCGACCATCTGACTGTCGTGGATCACCCGCTGGTTCAACACAAACTGACTCTGATGCGCGAGTCCCGCACGTCCACGGCGCAGTTCCGTCAGTTGCTGCGCGAGATTTCCCTTCTGCTGGCCTATGAGGTGACGCGCGGGTTGCCGATGACCACGCGGACGATTGAAACACCGATGTGCAGCATGGAGGCCCCACAGATCGAGGGTAAGAAGCTCGCGCTGGTATCGATCCTGCGGGCGGGCAACGGGTTGCTAGACGGTATCCTAGAGCTGATCCCTGCCGCGCGAGTGGGCTTTGTCGGGCTTTATCGTGACGAAGAAACGCTACAGCCAGTGCAATATTACTTCAAAGTGCCAACCCAGCTAGAGGATCGCACGGTGATTGTCGTTGATCCGATGTTGGCGACGGGGAACTCTTCGGCGGCGGCGATTGACCTGATCAAACAGGCGGGGGCTAAGGACATTCGGTTCCTCTGCTTGCTCGCGGCACCCGAAGGGGTTGAGCGGATGAAGGAAGCGCATCCTGACGTTCCGATCGTGACAGCATCGGTAGACGAGCGTCTGAATGACCATGGATATATTGTTCCAGGTCTAGGGGATGCGGGTGACCGCATGTTTGGCACAAAATAATGGGCGCAAACTAGCGTTTAGCGGGTGCAGACTCTTTACAGATTCACCGATCTGCGGCATTGTCACCGTTAATTAATGGGGACATCATGTCGGATTTTCGTTTTATTGCAGCTGTCGTTGTTGGTCTTGCCGTTCAATCGCAAGGCGTACTGGCCGATACACTTCCTGCGGAAATCCCACCCGCGTCCTTTACGGGTAACCAATACGTTGACAGCAAGGGCTGCGTGTTCATTCGTGCGGGCCTTGCGGGGTCGGTGAATTGGGTGCCGCGTGTAAACCGTGATCGCAAGCAATTGTGCGGGTTTGAACCGTCGATTGGGAGCCGTGTTGCGTCACCTCTGCCTTCGGATGTGCCGATCATTGGTGTGAGCGAACCGACGACCACTGTTGCGGCTGCGGCGCCTGCTGTTGTGGCGCCTGCTGCGACCCGTGATCCGATCCAGACCGTTGCGTCGATTGGCGTGTCCCCGCGTGTCGTCGCGCCTGTACCTGCGCCCGTTGTTGCAACGCCGCAAGTGACACGGCCAGAGCCGCGTCGTGTGACCTTGGCTGAGATTTGTCAGGGGCAGAGTGGGATTTTGGCGGGCTATGTGAATGCCGCAAATGGTCAACCGATCAACTGCGGTCCAGCGCGTCCTGTCGCGGTTGCCACTGTTGCGCCGACAATGGTGCCGTCGGTGGGGGGCTCGGCCTGTCCGTCGATTGGTCAGGCGTATTTGACGGGCGGCGCGGGCATGGCTGTCCGCTGTGGTCCGCAGACCCAAACCATTTCGCGCTACAGCAACCGCGTTCCAGCGAGCAATCCGATAGCGGTCAACACCACCGCGGCAAGCGGCGTATCGACGACGACCTATGTGCCGCGTCAGCCTGCCATGGCTGCGCCTGTTGTCTCGGTCCCGACCGTGACCGTGCCTGCCCCCGCTGCGCGGTCGAGCGGCTGCAATTTTGACAGCGTGAGTGCGCAATATGCAGGGGGCGCTGGCGTCCGCTGCACCCCGCAACAACAGTCCCCATCGGCCAGCCGTTATGTGACGGGCGCTGTGGGTGTGGACGCGACACGTGCGACTTCGATGGTGACGGGGAGCGGGTTGTTCGGGCCTGTTGTGCCCGCATCGAACCCAGTGGGCGTGAGCAGCGTTGGACCTTACTCGCCACCCGAAGGATATATCGGCGCGTGGACGGACGGTCGTTTGAACCCGCAGCGCGGTTTGACTGGCTACTAAGCCGCTGGGCTTAGTTTCCGCAGATCCCTTGCAACGCGACCCAATCACCATCTGACAAAATCAGCGGCGCTTGAGATGGGTCCACCGGATCGGCCTCAATCAGGTCGAGCGTGCGTTCCCCTGTGATGTCCAAGGCAAAAGCGAAGGGTTTCGTGGAAACCTCGGCCTCGGCGAAGGCCTTGATCAGGCTATCGGTCGAGATGGGTGGCGCTTTGTCGGTCACGGCGATTTCGGCATAATCGCGCAGGGTCGCGCTGCTCATGTCGCCCGTGGTCAGCAGTTGGAATGTCGCGCGAATTCCCGAGGTTTTCATCAGGTGCCCCAATGGGTCGTCGGACTGACGTGCCAATTCGGCGGCGATTAGGAACCCTGTGGGGACGCCCGGGTCCTCGTAATCTTCGACGAGGGCGCGGTTCATCAGGATGATCCCACCAGGCAGGGCGAGGGTGGTTGCGATGCCTTCGGGGACGATGAGCACACGCACATCACTGTCAGCGCCCAAGGCGCGATCTTTGAGCCGTTCTAGGGCTTGGATGCCACGAGGGCTGCGGCAGACGGAGCCCGTCAGTCGCTGCACATGCCCCAAGAGCGTCGCGCCAATCGACGCGCGACTGGCTTGCGACACCGCCGAGAGCGTATGTGTGCGCAGCGCGGAGGGCAGCCAAAGAACGCCCACGGCCAGCACGGCAGCGATAGAGAACGACAGGCCCGCACCGCGCAGACGCCCCGGTTTCGGACGGCGTTTGGAGAGCGCTTTGCGCACCTTTTCAATCGCTTCGATCATCAGTTCGTCGTCGATTTCCAGCGTTTCATCACCGCTGTCGTCGGGTGCAAAGAGAGCAGGCACTTCGTTAGGGTTCAGGCGTTCAATCGCGGGGAGGGACCAGTGGGTCAGAGGCCGATTGGCCGTGTCGCGGATGATCAATGTGGCATCGCCAAAGCACACAGCCACCTCGCGGCGCTGTGCCTGTCCGTCGGCCCGCCACAGGCCCAAACTTTCTAACCGAGTATACTGTTTAAGTGCTGTCATCTGCTCTTATTCTATTTTGCGTCACTTTAACCTGTCCCAGCGATATTGGATAGGGCGGACAATCGGACAAAATTTGATCAAATATGTCGCTAAGGGACAAGTCAGGTCGTTTTAGGTTTTGCATAACCCTAGCAACAGTTTGAGGGAAATTTATGACTGCACTCTCTGCCTCGTCGCACAACCGCGCTGGATTGGCCGCGTTCCTGATCATGTCCGCTATGGCGTGGTTCGGGTTGATCGATAACTTCGTGCGCTTGGTCGCCGAAGAGGCAGGGTTGTGGCAGTTCCAATTGTTGCGCGGTGTGGTCGCATTGGCAGGACTGGGCGCGATTTCGTTGGTGACGGGCTATAGCCTCAAACCCAAGCGGCGGCGGAATGTCTATGCGCGCTCTGTGGTGTCATCGGGGGCGCTGGTTCTCTACTTTGCTTGCCTCGGCATCATGCCCATCGCCCAAGCCGTTGCGGGTCTCTTTACCTCTCCGATCTGGGTGATCCTGATTTCGGTGGTGTTCTTTGGCGAAAAGGTCGGGCCACGGCGCATTTTTGCGGTGGTGATCGGCTTTACCGGTGCTGTTTTGGCCTTGGGCGGCGGGGCAGGGGAGCTGTCATTGGTCAGCCTGCTGCCGATCCTTGCGGGGGCGGCCTATGCTATGGGGAATATGGCAACGCGCCGTTGGTGCGAGGGCGAAACGACGCTTTCGCTTTTGACGGGCTACACGGTGATGATCACGATCTGGGGCGCGGTTGGGCTAATGATTGTGACGTGGATGGCGGTGCCCGATGTGGGTGGCCCTGCGGGCTATGTGACCCGTGGATGGGTTGCGCCCGTTGGTTTGTTCCTTGGCCTGATCGTTTTGCACGGCTTTGGGTCGCTCTTAGGTGTGGGGTTGACCATTCGGGCGTATCAAGCCGCAGACGCCACATTCGTATCGGTGTTTGAAAACACGCTTCTTGTCTTTGCGACGATTTGGGCCTCGATCCTCTGGGGCGAATTTCCGACACCGCTGATGATTGTGGGGCTGATCATGATTGCGACCTCTGGGGTGATCATCGCGATCCGTACAGACTCGCCCCCGATGGCAAGAACCGATAACATCGTGGAATGATAATTTCCCACGGTCGTCGTTATATCTTTGTCCATATCCCGAAAACTGGGGGCACTTCGCTGGCGCTCGCTCTCGAGGCGCGGGCGATGGCGGATGATGTGTTGATTGGCGATACACCCAAGGCGATCAAACGGCGGCGTCGGTTGCGCGGGGTAGAGAGCTCGGGGCGGCTGTGGAAACACTCGCGGCTGGCCGATATTGAGGGCTTGGTCACTCGCGAGCAGATGGCGGAGTATTTCACCTTTACGTTGGTGCGGAACCCTTGGGATCGGATGGTGAGTTATTACCATTGGTTGCAGGCTCAAACGTTCGACCATCCCGCTGTGACACTGGCAAAGACCACGGATTTCACGGGGTTCATGGCCCATCCGCATACTCACGCGAGCCTGAAATCATCGCCCTATGACAGCTACATGAGGGATACCGCTGGGGTTGAGCATTGCAACGCCTACATCCGGATCGAACATTTGGGTGAGGATTTGGCGGGTTTGTCTGATCACCTTGAATTTGTGCCAGAAATTCCCGTGGTGAACACGTCAAAGCGCGAAAAAGACTGGCGCGGATATTACGAAGAATCAACCAAAGCGGTCGTGGAATCACTCTGCGCTGCGGACATCGAACGCTTTGGATATCGGTTCGATTGTTGAGAGATTGTTGTGAAATCCTAGGGTGCGCCCCCAGTATTTTCGCATATCTCCGAACAATGCCCCAATTAAACCACGATCCGTCCCAAACTCTGACGCGGGAATAAGTGAATTCTTCTTTAACGGGAGTGCAGAAGGTGCTCCGACCGCGAAGGAAGACGCAAATGTATGCTTGGAACGACAAAAGCTGGACAAACGCCCATGCCGCTCTCGGCCATGATGCGACCCTTTCCGATGTAGATCACGGGATGCTGGCTGGCACCCGCGTCGCGACCGCGATGGGCTGGCGTCGGGTTGAGGCGATCTGCGAAGGCGATCAAGTGCTGACCTTTGACGGTGGTTTGCAGACCGTTGTGGCTGTGCGCCGTCAGGTGATCTTTGCTGGTGAAACCGCAGCGGCTATTGAGGACTGGCCGATGTTGGTTCCCGCTGGCGCGCTGGGCAACCGCGAAGAGATGCGTATCCCCGCCCGTCAGGCTGTTCTGATCGAAAGCGATACCGCCGAAGACGTGTTCGGTGATCCCTTTGCGCTGATCCCTGTAGCGTCTCTCGAAGGCTTCCGTGGCATCACACCGTCCCGCCCTGCGGACCGTATCGAAATCGTTACCCTGCACTTTGCTGGCGACGAGATCGTATTCGCGAACACAGGTGCATTGTTCTACTGCCCCAAAGCGACTGACATCCTGTCTGATCTCTTTGACAAGGGTGAGCCGTCCTATTCGGTGCTGTCGCAAGAGCAAGCCGATCTGTTGGTCAGCTTCCTCGAACTCGAGAGCGAAACCTATGGTTCGGTCGCTCCAACTTGCGCCCATCTGGCGGCCTGAGTCGAAACCAAAAGGCGCCGACACAGCCAACTCTCACCTATAACGTGCGTTAATATGAAATTTCTTGCACCTATAGAGTGTATTACGTCAAAATATCGACAAATTGATCGAGATTGGCGTTCAAAAGGATAGGGTATCTTAAACCTTCGGTAATTTTGATATATCCACGCGGTCAGCAGATAGTGCTATGTTGTTTCGCTGGAGTTTCGAATGGGTTTCCTGTTTCTACTGTTGGGTGCTGCGGCCGCAAGTGGTCTCGTGCTCCCTGAGCTAATGGGGCAGACAGACGGTGATAGTGCGCCGGCTGACGAGCAAACCGACGACCTCGCGGCGACAACTGATCTTTCCAGCTTCTTTGACGACCTGATCACGCTGACCAATGAGGGCAGTGCTGATGGCGGTGAAGGTGACGATACCATCGTTGCTGAAACCAACGGCGACGAAGACGGCTACACCAACGAAGACGTGGTCTACAGCTTTGACATCAGCGGTGGCAACGGCAACGACGACATCACCCTAGATGGCGCGGCAGAGCAGGACGGTTTGGACAGCACCAACACCGTTGATGCGGGCGCTGACGACGACACCGTAGTGCTGAAGGGCGATTTCGGGTCGCATGTGGATGAGCTCGACCTCGGCGCGGGCGACGATAGCGTCACACTAGGCTACGGTTCGATCGTTGAGAGCCTGACCTTGGGCGCGGGCGCGGATGAGGTCGTGATGGGCGACATCGCGACTGAGGCCACGATTGAGGACTTTGATCCCGAAGAAGACGTTCTCGTCTTTGATCTGGGTCTGACCCACATCACCGAAGACAACATCGACGACTTCCTTGGCTTCAAAGAGGACGACGACGGTCTGATGGTCACTGTGACCGACGATTGGAGCGGCGAGATTTATTCGATGGTCTACCTCAAAGGTCTGACCATGGCGGACGTTCCCGCGCTGACCTTCGCTTACGCGTAAGCAGCAAGTTTTCAGATAGAGAAAGGGCGGGGAATTTCCCCGCCCTTTGTTGTTTTAGGCTGCTTGCTCTGCGGCGAAGCGGTTGTAGAACTCTTGGCCCTTATCCGCCATTTCACGCAGCAACGCGGGGCAGGCAAAGCGGTCGCCGTAGGTTTCGGTCAGTTGATCACAGACCTCTGCCGCATAAGGCGTGCCGATGATGTCGAGCCAGCTGAACGGACCGCCAGACCACGGAGCAAAGCCCCAGCCGAGGATCGCGCCCACGTCACCTTCGCGGATGTCTTCGAGAACGCCTTCCTCCAACGCGCGGACCGCTTCTAGGACCTGAGCAAAGAGCAGGCGGTGCTGAACCGTGTGCAGATCAGGCTGTTCGTCGGCCACAGGGTATTGCGCGGCGAGGCCCGTCCAGAGGCCCTGACGTTTGCCTTTTTCGTCGTAGGCATAGAAACCAGCCGCTGATTTGCGACCCAGACGGCCTTCGTCGGCCATCCAGAACAGAACCTCGTCCACAGCGCCATCGGGGTAGGCGTCGCCCATCGCGGCTTTGGTCGCTTTGGCGATTTTGACGCCGAGGTCGATGGAAGTTTCATCCACCAACTGCAGCGGGCCGAGCGGCATACCGACCAGTTTTGCGGCGTTTTCGATCAGTGCAGGTTCAACCCCTTCGGCAACCATGCGGATGCCTTCGTTGATGTAAGGGATGATGCAGCGGTTTGCGTAGAAGAACCGCGCGTCATTGACCACGATCGGGGTCTTGCGGATCTGGCGCACGTAATCGAGAGCCTTAGCCACGGCGCGTTCGCCTGTTGCTTTGCCCTTGATGATCTCAACGAGCATCATTTTCTCGACAGGCGAGAAGAAGTGGATGCCGATGAACTGCTCTGGACGTTTGGACGCTTTTGCCAACATCGAGATCGGCAGGGTCGAGGTGTTGGAGGCAAAGATGCAATCCTCGCCCACGGCGGCCTCAACCTTGGCCGTCACGTCAGCCTTCACAGTTGGGTCTTCGAACACGGCCTCAATAATCAGGTCACAGCCAGCAAGCGCCGCATAGTCGGTGGTCGCGGTGATCAGCGACAGAACCTGTTCTTTCTTCTCTGGCGTGGCTTTGCGTTTGGCGATGCCCGCGTCCATGTATTTTTCGGTGTAGGCTTTGCCACGGTCTGCGGCCTCTTGGGTCGCGTCGATGAGTACGACCTCCATGCCTGCCTGAGCCGAGACGAGCGTGATACCCGCGCCCATCATGCCCGCGCCGATCACGCCGAGTTTTTTGACCTTCTGGTCCTCGACCTTCGGACGGTTCGCGCCCTTTTCCAGTGCTTCTTTGTTGATAAAGAGGCTGCGGATCATCGCGCCAGACGACGGGTTCATCAGAACGTTGGTAAACCAACGGGCTTCGATTTTGAGGGCCGTATCAAACGGCACCATTGCGCCTTCATAGACGGCAGAGAGCATGGCTTTGGCGGCAGGGTAGACGCCTTGGGTCTTGCCATTCACCATCGCAGAGGCGCCGACGTAGGTCATGAAGCCTGCGGGGTGGTAGGGCGTGCCGCCCGGAATCTTGAATCCCTTTTGATCCCACGGTTTCACCAGATCAGCGTCTTTGGCTTCTAGCACCCATGCCTTGGCTGCGGACAAGAGGTCATCGGCTGGCACCACTTCGTCGATGACGCCCGCGGCTTTGGCTTTCTTGGGGTCGTTCAGTTTACCTTCAAGCAACAACGGCGATGCTGCCATCGCGCCGAGCTTGCGCGACAGGCGTGTGGTGCCGCCAGCGCCTGGGAAAATACCGACGAGGATTTCAGGCAGGCCGATTTTGGCCTTTGGATTGTCCGCCGCGAAAATGCGGTGGGTGGACAGTGGCAGTTCGAGGCCGATGCCAAGAGCGGTGCCAGGGAGGGCCGCTGCTGTCGGTTTGCCACCCTTCTGGGTTTTCGGGTCCATCCCTGCGAGTTCGATTTTACGCAGGATCGCGTGCATCTGCATCGTGCCTTCAAAGAGGCCCTTGGCCGGATCGTCGCCCGCGCTCTCTTTCATCTTAGCGATGACGTTGAGGTCCATGCCGCCCGCAAAGGTGTCTTTGCCAGAGGTGATTACGATGCCTTTGACGGCTTCGTCGGCATGGGCCTGATCGATGAGATCAGAGAGATGCGCCAGCCCTTCGAGGCTCAGCACGTTCATTGATTTGTTGGGAACGTCCCACGTGATTACGGCAACGCCGTCGGCGTCTGTGGTCATGGTGAAATCGGTCATTGGTGTCCTCCCGCATGACTGATGCAGTTCTGATGTTTGGAAAAGGCAGTCGAATGGGTCGCCTGTCCGTGGTGGTCAGACGTGACTGCCGAATGGAAGTCGGCGGACCGGTCAATGCCGGTCGGGCCAAATGGATTTAGTGTTCTTCGAGTTGTTTCAGCAGTTCGCAGGATGCGAAGGAAATCAGGAATGTGCCGTCTGGTTGCACTTCGCAATAATAGTCCGACGTGAACACGCCCATATCCTGCCCGCTGAGCGACCGCATGGTGTAGCGCACTTTGACAGGAAAGGCCCCATCGCGAATTTTGCTGGCGATTGGGTTGGCCACTAACGACCCTACAAGCCGCGACTGGACCTCTTCGGTCACTCGGCACAGCTCTATTCCCAGAATGTCTAGATCGTCTACTGTCACCACCTTGGATGGGTAGAGCAATCCGATCGGGAGTTTGAAGAACTCTGCATATTTCTGGCGATCGCCGACCATAAGCGCGTCGGCGAAGGATTGGAAAAATGCCTTGATCTCTGTTGCGTCGGTCATCAGGCGTCCCACTCGTTAGATAAATACTCGGCGTTGGCAGGGCAGATGTTAGCGCCAACATGAGTGATATATTATCCTCAAAGCGGTTTGAGCACTTAAACTTTTCGAATGTCCGGCATGCCGCTACGTCAACACTTAGTGTTTCCGTGGCGGATTTCCATTCAGCAAAGGTGCTCGGAACGACGATCATCAGCGTTAAATCCGTTCGATGATGGTTGCTGCACCCATACCGGATGCGATGCACAAAGTGGCGAGGCCAGTGCCCTTGCCCGTGCGTTCAAGTTCATCAAGCAAGGTGCCGATGATGATCGCGCCTGTCGCGCCCAATGGGTGACCCATCGCAATCGAACCGCCGTTGACGTTCACGATCGACGGATCAACGTTGAACGCTTGAATGAAGCGCAGAACGACCGAAGCGAAGGCTTCGTTCACTTCAAACAGATCAATGTCAGAGATCGACATGCCGCTGTCAGCGAGGATCTTTTCGGTCACAGGAACAGGACCGGTCAGCATGATCGTCGGATCGGTGCCGATTTTCGCGGTGGCGCGGATGCGGGCACGCGGCTTGAGGTCGTATTTTTCGCCGAACTCTTTGTTGCCGATCAGAACACCAGCCGAGCCGTCCACGATGCCTGATGAGTTCCCTGCGTGGTGGATGTGGTTGATCCGCTCCAGATGCGGGTATTTCATCAGGGCCACTTTATCAAAGCCCGGCATCACCTCGCCCATATCCTTGAACGACGCCTTCAGCGCACCGAGCATCTCTGCGGTCGTGCCTGGGCGCATGTATTCGTCGTGGTTGAGAATGGTCAGACCGTTTTGGTCGATCACAGGCACCACGGATTTGGCAAAACGGTTATCGTCCCATGCGGCTTTTGCACGGCGTTGGGATTCAACGGCGAGTGCGTCTGCGTCCTCACGGCTAAACCCGTATTCGGTGGCAATGATGTCTGCCGAAATGCCTTGGGGGACGAAATAGGTGTCCATCGCGATCGAAGGATCAACAGCAATCGCAGCACCATCGCTGCCCATCGCAACGCGGCCCATCATTTCAACGCCGCCCGCGATATAAGCCATGCCCGCGCCGCCCTTGATCTGGTTTGCGGCGAGGTTCACGGCTTCCATGCCCGAGGCGCAGAACCGGTTGATGGCAAGGCCGGGGATCGATTGATCGAGGTCCGAGGCCAAAACTGCAGTGCGTGCCAAACAGCCGCCCTGTTCGCCAACTTGGGTCACGTTGCCCCAGATCACGTCTTCAACCGCGTGACCATCAAGGCCATTGCGGTATTTCAGTGCGTTCAACACATTTGCCGACAAACGGGCCGAGGTCACTTCGTGCAGGCTGCCGTCTTTGCGGCCTTTGCCCCGCGGCGTTCGGATCGCGTCGTAAATATAGGCTTCGGTCATTCAGTCCTCCTCAGGCCGCAGGAAATGCGCGGCGCATCAAATCGTATGGGTGTTTCCAACCGGGCAGAGCCGCAATGCGGTCGAGCCAACGGTCGATATTGGGATAATCCTTGCGCTCGAACCCAAAGGGTTCGGGGTAATAAAGGTAAGCACAGCAGGACAGATCAGCATTGGTGATCGTGTCGCCCACGATCCAATCACGTCCCTCAAGGTGCGCCTCTAGCGTTGCGAAAGCCGCCTTTAGTCGACCGCTGACAAAAGCGATGACCTCTTGCGGGCGTTTGTCCTCGGGTAGGAAATTCATCAGGAACCGCAGCATCCCCGCTTGGGACGAGAATTTGTGGTTGTCCCACAAAACCCAGCGCAGAATTTCAGAGGCCTCGCGGTCGTTCGCGCCACCGAATTTGCCTGTCTCTTTAGAGAGGTGATCCAAGATCACGCCCGATTGGGTCAGCACCAGATCGCCATCCACATAAACGGGGCATTCGCCCATTTCGTTCACGGCGCGGAACTCTGGGCTGCGCGACCCACCTGCGAAGAAATCAACAAAAATGGGGTCCCAATTGACCTCGGCCAAGGTCAGGGCCAGCGCCACTTTGTACGAATGGCCGCTCTCCCCAAAACAATAAAGTTGTTTTGTCACTGTCTCATCCTCCTCAGTTCACCGTGAGCGCCGGGGGTTTTCCACCCCCGGACCCCCGGAGAGTTGTTGCAGCAAGGTGAACTGGCCACCTTTATTCTTTTTTAACGCCACCCTTTTATTCAGACCCCAAGGTACAGGTTGGAGAACCCAGGGCCCTGCAAGGTGAAGCCCTGTCCCGCGTCCTCCGAGAGAATGTCGCGGGCAGGGTGGAACTTCTCGTTTCACCTTGCCATAACAACTCCCGCCGGAGGCTCCGACAGCGGGGCAGGGCGGTAACATGCCAAACTCTAGAACTGCTCTGCTGACAAATCCATGACAGTCTCTGCACCCGTTTCAATGCGGGCCAAGTGCATCGCACAGGCGGGCAGTTGACGTGCCATGTAGTATTTGCCCGTTGCGATTTTGCCTTCGTAAAACGCGGTGTCAGAGGCACCGTTGTCGAGTGCGGTGTAAGACGCTGCCGCCATTCTGGTCCACATCAGGCCAAGGCAGACATGACCCATCAGGTGCATGAAGTCATAGGAGCCAGAGAGCGCGTTGTTCGGGTTTTTCATGCCGTTTTGCATGAAATACATGCCCGCCGCTTGCATCTGTTTTGATGCGTTTTTCAGGGCCTCGACAAAGGGTTGCATCCGCTCATCGGTGTGGGACTTGCACTCTGCCTTGACCATCTCAAAGAAGGCCATGACGTGTTTGCCGCCGTCTTGGGCCAGTTTGCGGCCAACGAGGTCGAGCGCTTGGATGCCGTTTGCACCCTCATAGATCATGGCAATCCGCGCGTCGCGGGCGAACTGGGACATGCCCCATTCTTCGATATAGCCATGACCGCCGTAGACCTGCTGGGCCTGCACGGCCATTTCAAAGCCTTTGTCGGTCTGGAAGCCCTTAATCACAGGGGTCAGCAGGGACACGAGGCCGTCTGCTGCTGCATCACCAGAGCGGTGCGCACGGTCGATCAGGTTTGCGCCCCAGTAGGTCAATGCCCGCGCGCCTTCGGTAAAGGACTTTTGGTCCATCAGATTGCGGCGGATATCGGGGTGCACGATCAGCGGGTCGGCTGGACCGTTGGGATTCTCGGCGCCCGTGACGGCTCGGCCCTGCAGGCGGTCTTTGGCGTAGGCGACGGCGTTTTGGTAGGCCGCCTCGGACTGGGCGTAACCCTGAAGGCCAACACCCAAACGTGCCTCGTTCATCATGGTGAACATGGCGCGCATGCCTTTGTGGGCCTCGCCCACCAGATAGCCCGTCGCGCCGTCGTAGTTCATCACGCAGGTCGCGTTGCCGTGGATGCCCATCTTTTCTTCGATCTTACCGACCGAGACCGCGTTGCGGTCGCCGAGCGAGCCATCATCATTCACCATGATTTTCGGCACGATAAAGAGCGAGACGCCTTTGATGCCTTCGGGACCGCCAACGATTTTTGCCAAAACGAGGTGGATGACGTTCTCGGACAGATCGTGGTCGCCTGCCGAGATAAAGATCTTTTGACCAGTGATTTTGTAGCTGCCGTCGTCCTGCGGCTCTGCCTTGGTCCGCATGAGGCCCAAATCGGTGCCACAGTGTGGTTCGGTCAGGTTCATCGTGCCAGTCCAGTCACAGGTGACCATCTTGGGCAGGAATTTCGCCTTTAGGTCGTCCGAGGCGTGGGCGTGGATGGCGGAGTATGCGCCGTGGGTGAGGCCCTGATACATGTTAAAGGCCATGTTGGCCGAAACGAAGGGTTCCATCACGGCGGTGTTGAACACGTAAGGCAGACCCTGACCGCCGTATTCGGGGTCACAGTCGAGCGCGGTCCAACCGCCTTCTTTCATTTGGTCAAAGGCCGCTTTGAACCCAGTCGGCGTGCGGACGACACCGTTTTCATAGGTGCAGCCTTCTGTATCGCCAACCGCATTCAGCGGGGCCAAAACTTCCGACGCGATTTTGCCAGCTTCTTCGAGCACGGCAGAAGTGAAATCGCGGTCCAGCTCGTCGTATCCGGCGATATCTTGTTCCGAAACCTTCAACAGGTCGTGCAGCACGAATTGGATATCTTTGATGGGGGCGGTGTAGCTGGGCATTGTGCGGTCTTCTCCTCCGGTGGTGTGGGAAGGGCGCCTTAAGCCGCCCGTTCCGCGCGTAATTTCGCCAGATGTTGGCGACCCCATTCGATCTGCTGTCGGAGATCGTCGATGGCGGTTTCCAACTCGGCCTTTTGTTGCTCCATCTCGGCCAGATGTTGTTTGGCCACTTCGTAGGTCTTTACCAGCTGGGTTTCTTGCTGGTCGTCCAGTTCGTAGAGGTCGAGGAGCTGCCGGATTTCTTCCAGCGAGAAACCGAAGCGCTTACCGCGCAGGATCAGTTTCAAGCGAGCCCGATCACGTTTGGTAAACAGGCGCTTTTGCCCGTCACGGATCGGAAACAACAGCTCTTTGGCCTCGTAGAACCGCAAAGTGCGAGGTGTTACGTCGTAGGCGTCGCACATCTCGCGGATGGTCATGGTCTGGTTGTTCGTTTCGTTCATTTTCGTCTCACTCATGCGTTGACGTGATGGTAGCGCAATCTGCAAAGACAGTTTCACCATACAAGCCAAGTTTACCAGAACGTAAACGAAACGCTGCGTCATTTTTTAGTATGACGAAAGGTCATTAAAGCTGTCGTTACGTAAGGCGAAATAATGTGAGCGTGCGGAAAATCAATTTCCACACGCGAAACGCGAATTTTCAATTTGGGGCAGTTTAGCCGAGCGAGGCCAGCGTGTCGTCGCGGAGTGATTCCAGCTCTGCGATGGTCTGTTCAAGCTGGATCTTTTGCTCTGCCAATTCAGCGAGCTGACCATTCGCCATTTCGACCCAGCGGCGCATCTGCGCGTCGGTGCCTTCTTTTTCGTAGATCAACAGCCACTGACGGATGTCTTCGAGCGCAAAACCAAAGCGGCGACCACGAAGGATCAGCGTCATTCGGGCGATTTCGCGGGCCCCGTAGAACCGTGACCGACCTTCGCGAACAGGAGAGATGAGTTCGATATATTCGTAATACCGTAAGGTCCGCGGCGTCACATCGAACTTCGCGCACATTTCTTTGAATGTCAGACGTGTATCCGGCATCTATCTCTCCCTCGTGGCTACACTAGGGCGAAAAAAAACGATGGGCAACCGCTCCTGACGCGACGGTAAATCTAAGACCAAGTCTTGCGCGTTTGCTCTGGATCGTGAACCAATGGAGCAACCGAAAGGAATGCTCATGACTGACGCACCGCAAGACCATCAAGAACGCAAGGCTCGGCTTGCCGACCAGTTCATCGCGACCCTGCCACACGCAAAGGCACTGGGGATGCGGATGACAGCTATCGGGGATGGGATGGCGACGATTGAGATGGATTATGACACGCGGTTCATTGGCGATCCTGAGACGGGCGTGATTCACGGTGGTGCGGTGTCCGCACTGATGGACACCTGCGGTGGGGCGGCGGTGATGAGCCATCCGTCCTGTGCGGGTGGGACGGCGACCTTGGATTTGCGGATTGATTACATGCGGCCTGCCACCCCCGGTCAAAAGATCACAGCTACGGCGGAATGCTATCACGTGACCCGCAGCGTGGCCTTTGTTCGCGCGACCGCGACGGACGAGGACACAGCGCGGCCTGTGGCAACGGCGACAGGGGCCTTTACGGTCGACGGCAGTAAGGGGGGCAAATGATGCGCAAACCAGAACCCGTTCAGGTGATCAAACAGCGCCGCGATGCGGCCTTGGAAAAGCTGGTCAGTGGCGTGCCTTATATTCAGTTCCTTGGCATTCAGTTTGACCGCCGTGGCGATGAATTGACCGCAATTCTGCCGTTTGACGACAAACTGATCGGCAACCCGATGTTGCCCGCGATCCATGGCGGTGTGACGGCTGCATTCCTCGAAACCACGGCGCTGATTGAATTGGCGTGGGGGATGATGTGGCAAGAGATCGAGAGCGGCTCTGCCCCCGATTTCCAACTGGGTGATGCGCCGATCCGTTTGCCCAAGACCATTGATTTCACCGTGGATTACCTGCGCTCTGGTCTGCCGCGCGATGCCTATGCACGGGCGACGATCAACAGGTCGGGCCGCCGCTATGCGAGCGTTCATGTCGAAGGCTGGCAGGACAATCGGTCGCGTCTCTTTGCGCAGGCCACAGGACATTTCCTTATGCCGTCCAGAAATGGCTGACCTGAGCCATCGGCGTATCCTCAAGATCGCCGTTCCTATCGTCCTCGCCAATGTGACCGTTCCTCTGCTGGGGCTGGTGGATACGGGCGTGGTCGGTCAATTGGGCGCGGCAGAGCCTATCGGTGCCGTGGCCATCGGTGCGATGATCCTCACCTCTATCTACTGGGTGTTCGGGTTTCTGCGGATGGGCACCACGGGCCTCACGAGCCAAGCCATCGGGGCTGGGCACACCGGCGAGGTTTCGGCGCTACTTTTTCGCGGTCTACTGCTGGGCGGTGGATTTGGGGCGGTCATTATTCTGCTGCAAATGCCCATATTCGCGCTCTCGCTCTATCTCTCACCCGGGAGTGTTGGGGTAGAGGCGCTGGCTCATGATTACATGTCGGTGCGTGTGTGGTCGGCCCCTGCGGCGATTGCGCTCTATGCGGTGAACGGTTGGCTGATCGCAGCAGAGCGGACGCGGGCGGTTCTCCTCCTGCAGATCGTAATGAACGGGGCGAATATCCTGCTCGATGTCCTGTTTGTTTTGGGCCTCGGTTGGGGTGTGGCTGGCGTTGCGGGCGCGACCTTTATCGCGGAATGGCTGGGGTTGGCGCTGGGCCTGTGGCTCTGCCGTGATGCACTGCGGACAAAGGTCGGTTGGCCTGCGATCCTCGATCCCGTGCGGCTAAAGAATATGGCGGCGGTGAACACCGATATTCTGATCCGTTCGCTGGGATTGCTCGCGGTTTTCGTGCTGTTCATTTTTTGGGGCGCAGGGTTCGGCGACGTGCCATTGGCGGCTAATCAAGTGCTGTTGCAGTTCACCTCCGTCACGGCCTTTGCCTTGGACGGGTTCGCTTTTGCCGCGGAAACGCTGGTGGGCAAGGCCTTTGGGCAGCGCGATCCAACAGAGCTACGTCAGGCCGCGTTGCGCAGTTCATTGTGGGGGCTGGGGGCGTCGGTCCTGATGGCGGCAGGGTTCTGGTTGGGCGGTGGCACGATCATCGACATTTTGACCAACGCACCTGATGTGCGCGAGGAAGCGCGGATTTACCTGCCGTATATGGCGGTTGCGCCGATCCTTGGCCTGCCTGCGTTCATGTTCGACGGCATTTTTATCGGCGCAACTCGCAGCCGCGACATGCGCAATATGAGTATTCTGTCGCTCGGGTTCTATCTGGTCGCCGCACTGGCGCTAATGCCTGCCTTTGGCAATCACGGGCTCTGGATGGCGATGATGGTGAGCTATTGCGCACGCGGGCTGACGCTTGCGCTCCGCTACCCCGCGCTGGAACGAGCAGCGCGCTAAAGGATTGCGAGCACGTTTTCAGGCGGACGGCCAAGTGCTGCACGACCATTGGCGAACACGATAGGGCGTTCGATCAGTTTGGGATTGGCAACCATTGCGTCAATCAGTTGATCGTCGTTGGCGCCTGCGAGGTCGAGGTCCTTGAATAGCGCCTCTTTGCGCCGCACCAATTCACCCGCCGTCAGGCCCAAGGTGGCGAGAGCGGACCGCAATTCATCCGCCGTCGGCACATCGTCGAGGTAGAGACGAACCTCTGGCATGATCCCTTTGTCGATCAAAAGAGCGAGCGTCTCGCGGCTCTTGCTACAGCGGGGATTATGCCAGATGCTGATCATGTCCAGTCGCCCCGTCCTGTGCCGACAGCATCCGCAACATTGGCAAAGCCGTCGCGGGCCAGCAGTGCGTCCAGACCACGCGCGATGTCATCCGCGAGGCTGATGCCGCCGTAGACGAGCGCGGTGTAAAGCTGCACAGCAGACGCGCCAGCGCGGATTTTCTGATAGGCTTGTTCGGCGCTGCCAACGCCGCCGACACCGATGATCGGAAGGGTGGTCAGGCAAGATAGACGCGCCAGCAGGCGGGTCGATTTTTCAAAGACAGGTTGCCCCGAAAGACCACCTTTTTCGTCCTTGTGAACGCTGCGCAGACCATCCCGCGATAGGGTCGTGTTGGCCGCGATGATCCCCGCGATGCCAGAGGCATTGGCAACTTCGGCTACGTCGTCGAGTTCTTCGTGGGTCAGATCCGGTGCGATCTTGAGGAAGATCGGCAACGGTTTTGCCAGACCAGCGTTCGTCTCAATCACACCAGCCAAGAGTGCTGCGAGCGCGTCCTTGCCTTGCAAGTCACGCAGCTTTTCGGTGTTCGGGCTGGAGACGTTGACCGTTGCGAAATCGAGATGTGCACCACAGCGGGCCAGAACGCGGGCGAAATCTGCCGCGCGGTCTTCGCTGTCTTTGTTGGCGCCGAGGTTGAGGCCAATGATGCCCCCACGCGGACGAGCGGCGAGGCGGGTCGCTGCGGCCTCCATGCCTTCGTTGTTAAAGCCGAAGCGGTTGATCGCGGCTTGATCTTCGGTGAGGCGGAAGAGGCGCGGTTTCGGGTTGCCTGGCTGTGGGCGCGGCGTGATCGCGCCGACCTCAACAAAGCCGAACCCGCATTTTGCCAGAGCGTGCAGCGCGGTCGCGTTTTTATCGAACCCAGCGGCCAGACCGACAGGGTTCGGCAGGGACATGCCTGCAACTGTGGTGGCAAGTCGCGGCGTGGTGAACGGGCCAGCCTTGGGGCCGAGGCCGAGGTTCAGCGATTTCAGAGCGAGGCCATGCGCCACTTCGGGGTCGGTGGAGCGCAGGACGCGCATCCCGATTTGTTCAAGCAGGGTCATGCGAGCTCCGGAAACTGATGTGCGCCGTCAACGAGCGGCAGTGGTTTGTCCCACAAAATATCGGTCATCCGCAGGGGGCGGTAGAGATGCGGGAACAACTGACCACCGCGCGAGGGTTCCCAGACCAGCGGATCGAGGCTGTCAGCCTCGAGCGCGAGGAGGACGAGGCCGTCCTCACCAGCGAAGTGCTTCGCGGCGGTTTCTTGGGCCTGTTCAGCGGTCGAAAAATGCACATAGCCGTCGATCACGTCGATCGGCGCACCGAGGGTTTCGCCCTTGGCCTGCAGCTCTGCCCACTCTGGGGCGCGGAAGATTTTGTAGATCAGCATGGCGCGGTGATGCCTTTGTCCCCCGATTTGGTCAAGAGTGCATCAATTTCGGGCAGGCCTCTGACACCAGCCTGTTACGTCGCGGGAATAGGTCGAAAGGATGCAGGCAATATTTGACTCAATAGTCAGTTCTGCCCAAGCTGATCGAATATCAACCAGGGGGATCCCAATGATTACACGTATTCTAGCATCGTCTTGTGCTCTTGCGCTGTCTGCCGGCGCTGCAATGGCGGATTATTCGCTGACCATTTTGCACACGAACGATTTCCACGCTCGCTTTGAACCGATCAGCAAATACGATTCGACCTGTTCTGCAGAGGACAACACCGCAGGTGATTGTTTCGGCGGCACCGCGCGTCTGGTCACAGCGGTGGCCGAGGCTCGCGCACGGTCGAACAACTCTATCCTCGTTGATGGCGGCGACCAGTTCCAAGGCACGTTGTTCTACACCTTCTATAAGGGTGCGATGGCGGCGGAGTTCATGAACCTCTTGGGCTACGACGGTATGACCGTTGGTAACCACGAATTCGACGACGGCCCCGAAGTTCTGCGCGGCTTTATGGATAGCGTTGAATTCCCTGTGCTGATGTCGAACGCTGACTTCTCGGGCGAGGCGCTGCTGTCGGACAAACTGCTAAAGTCCACCGTGATCGAACGTGGCGGTGAAAAGATCGGCCTGATCGGTCTGACACCGCATGACACAGACGAACTCGCAAGCCCCGGTCCGAACGTGATCTTTACCGATCCTGTGGATGCGGTTCAGGGCGAGGTTGATAAACTGACCGCTGAGGGCGTGAACAAGATCATCGTTCTGTCCCACTCTGGCTATTCGGTGGACCAACGGGTTGCGGCTGAAACTACAGGCGTTGATGTGATCGTTGGTGGCCACTCGAACACCTTGTTGGGTGACATGGACAAAGCCGAAGGTCCGTATCCGACCATGGTGAACAACACCGCGATTGTGTCGGCCTATGCATACGGCAAGTTCCTTGGCGAATTGAACGTCACCTTTGACGATGATGGCAACCTGACCGAGGCTTCGGGTCAACCGATCCTGATCAACGGCGAAGTTGCAGAAGATGCAGCGGTTGTTGCGCGTATCGGCGAACTGGCGGCTCCGCTCGAAGAAGTGCGTAACCGCGTTGTGGCTGAAACCGCGGCCGAAATCGTTGGCGTGCGTGAAGACTGCCGCGCTCGTGAATGTGCGATGGGGTCGTTGATTGCTGACGCGATGCTGGCACGTGTTGCGGATCAGGGCATCCAGATCGCGATCCAGAACGGCGGCGGTATTCGTGCGTCGATCGATGCTGGTCCTGTCACCATGGGCGAAGTGCTGACCGTTTTGCCGTTCCAGAACACGCTTTCGACATTCCAAGTCACAGGCGACTTTGTGATTGCAGCGCTGGAAAATGGGGTGAGCCAGTGGGAAGAAGGCGCTGGTCGTTTCCCGCAGGTTGCAGGCATGAGCTTTACCGTTGATCCGTCGAAACCTGCGGGCGACCGTGTGTCGGACGTCATGGTTGGCGGCGCACCGATTGACGTGTCGGCGACCTATGGCGTTGTGTCGAACAACTACGTGCGCAACGGTGGCGACGGCTATGGCATGTTTGTTAATGCGGCAAACGTCTATGACTTTGGTCCTGACCTTGCGGATGTTCTGGCGGAATACTTGGCCGCGCAATCGCCGTTCACCCCATACACTGACGGTCGTATCACGGTTGTTGGCGAATAATCCTCGCTTCACCGTCTAAACACTTGGCCCCTGCCGGATGCGGCGGGGGCTTTTCGTTTGCGAGGGAGGGTGGCACACTGTGGCTATGGATCATCCCTTGCTCGACCTGATCAACGCCCGCATCGCCGAAGCGGAAAAAGACGGTGCCTTTGACAACCTCGAAGGCGCGGGGAAACCATTGCCGCCCTGTGATGATCCTGAAAATGCGCTGATCAATCGGGTGATCCGCGAAAACGGTGCTGTGCCAGAGTTCGTCACCTTGGGCCGTGAGCTGCGCAAACTGCGCGAAGAATTGGCCGAGGAATCTGACCGCACGCGGCGGCATCAACTGCTCAAAGATATGTCGATGCTAGAAGCGCGGATTGATTTGTCGCGCAAGGCCTTCGCCCGCTGATGTGTGGGCGCATGGCCATCACGCTGCCCCATGATGCGATGGCGCAGATGTTTTCTGCGGCAAAGTCCAACACATTGCCAGCGGACGAACCGAATTGGAACGTTTGTCCGACAACCACTATCGCCGCAGTGACCAGCCACGATAACGTGCGGCATTTGCGGCCGATGCGCTGGGGGTTCATTCCGTCGTGGTATGACAAACCGAACGGTGGCCCGCTGTTGATCAATGCCCGTGCCGAAACCATCGCGGAAAAGCCTGCGTTTCGCGAGGCTTGCCGTCAAAGGCGCTGTCTGATCGCGGCGGATGGGTTTTACGAATGGCACCGCGATGGTGACACGCCGTTGCCTTACTGGGTGACGCGTACGGATGGCGCGCCGATGGTGTTTGGGGGGATTTGGCAAACGTGGGGCGATCAGGCGACCTGCGCGATTGTCACCACCGACGCCAATGCGGATATGGCGCCGATCCATCACCGATTACCATTGATCCTGCCGCCTGATGACTGGGCACTGTGGCTAGGTGAAGCAGGACATGGCGCGGCAAAATTGATGACACCCGCCAAAGAAGGGGTCCTTTCCCTTCGGCGGGTGTCCAAAGCGGTCAATTCGAATCGTGCGACAGGACCAGACCTGATCGAGCCACTGATCGAAGACGAGTGATCAGTTGTTGCCGCTGGACGTGGTGGTGTCCGGTGCTTCTTCGATCGGGGGTTCATCAAAGCTGAACGCGCCGTGCTGTTCTTCTTCGGCAAGCGACGATGTGAATTCGAGCACGGTGTCTGCGTTCACTTGAATGAGGAAGGTTTCACCTTTTTCCAGCGAAGGGCTGGTCCATTGAACAATCTGGCTGTCCTCAAACGGGATCGCGCTGATCACGCGGGCGTTGTCGGCTTGGTTATTGAATTGAACAATTTCGCCTGGATCAACGTAAGTGGTGAGCGGGAAGAACCCGAAATCGGTGATCACCACGGTTTGATAGGTTTGTTCACTATCAGCATTGAGCATCGTAGCCGTCGAGAGAACCGCCACAGACGCGAGCATAGCAATGCGAAGCATCATCGCCTCCATAAATGAAATACGCTCCCATTCGGAGCATCATGTATACGATTAGGTAGGTAATTCGGCAGAAATAAGGCGCGAAAAAGGCTGAAAACTGCGTCTTGAACTTCCCCTAAAGGCTGGACTATATGGTTCTGCACGCGGGTGTTGTGTAATGGTAAGACCTCAGCCTTCCAAGCTGATGACACGGGTTCGATTCCCGTCACCCGCTCCAAAATCCCCTCAGTTTCGGTCCTTATCGTCGTATGCGGCAACCCTGCGCTTGTGATTGCGCGTCGTGGTCAGTATCAACCCGACAACGACTTTGAAGGCGAGGATTCATGGCAAAGGCACCAATTGACGTGGCGGGACAAGACCGCGCCCGATCCAAACGTGTTTCGGCTCTTGGTGGGCTGTGGCCTTTTATTCGGCCATACCGTCTGATGGTCCTTGCGGCCTTTGTGGCGCTGTCGGTGACGGCGATGATTTCGCTGATCCTCCCTTTGGCTGTGCGCCGTGTGGTCGACAACTTTGAAGGGGGCACATCGCCCCTGTTGAACCAATATTTCGGCGCGGCCCTAATCATCGTTGCGCTTTTGGCGATGGGCACCGCCGTGCGCTATTACCTCGTGACCCGTTTGGGCGAACGTGTGGTGGCTGACATCCGCGAAGCCGTGTTCGACCGAATGGTCGGCATGAGCCCGTCGTTCTACGAAAACATCATGACGGGTGAGGTGCTGAGCCGCATCACAACGGATACCACCTTGATCCTGTCTGTCATTGGGTCGTCCGTATCTGTCGCGCTGCGCAACGTGTTCGTGTTCGTTGGCGGCATGGTTTTGTTGATGATGACATCGGCAAAACTGACAGGTTTGGTATTGCTGATCGTGCCCGCCGTGATCGTGCCGATCGTTGTTCTGGGCCGCCGTTTGCGCCAGTTGGGTCGTGAAAACCAAGATTGGATCGCCAATTCGTCGGGTTCCGCATCCGAGGCGCTGTTGTCGGTGCAGACCGTTCAGGCCTTCACCCAAGAGGACCGCACCCGCGAGAAATTCCGCAAGGTGACAGAGCAGAGCTTTGCCAGTGCAAAGCGCCGTATTCTGACCCGTGCGATGATGACGGCGATCGTTATTTTCCTGATTTTTTCGGGCGTTGTTGGCGTCTTGTGGATCGGGGCCCGTGACGTTGGGGCAGACCAAATGTCGGTCGGCGAACTGGTTCAGTTCGTGATCTACGCCGTGATGGTCGCAGGTGCCGTTGGTGCCTTGACCGAGATTTGGGGCGAACTTCAGCGTGCCGCTGGTGCGACCGAACGTTTGATCGAGCTTCTGAATGCGAACGACAGCGTGACCGATCCAGCGCAGGCTGTGGCCACGCCGAAGATGGAGAAGGGCCAGATTTCGTTCGAGGATGTGACGTTCTTCTATCCGTCCCGCCCAAATGCGCCTGCGCTCAATGCCATCAGCCTTGATGTGGCGCCGGGTGAAACCGTGGCATTGGTTGGTCCGTCGGGGGCGGGTAAGTCGACGATTATTCAACTGCTCCTGCGGTTCTATGATCCGAACAGTGGCGCGATTAAATTGGATGGCGTTGACCTGCGGAACATGACCCGCGCGGAGTTCCGTCAGCAGATCGCTCTGGTGCCGCAAGACGCGGTAATCTTTGCCGATACGGCGCGTGAAAACATCCGCTTTGGTCGTCCGTCGGCAACAGATGCCGAAGTTGAGGCCGCCGCCAAAGCTGCCGCGGCACATGATTTCTTGACCGCATTGCCAGAAGGCTACGACACCTATGTCGGTGAACGTGGCGTGATGCTGTCTGGCGGTCAAAAGCAGCGTATCGCAATTGCACGCGCGATCCTGCGTGACGCGCCGATCCTTCTGTTGGACGAGGCGACCTCGGCGCTTGATGCCGAAAGTGAACGTCTGGTGCAGGCTGCAGTCGATGAACTGGCCAGCACCCGCACCACGCTGATTATCGCGCACCGTTTGGCGACCGTGAAAAAGGCTGACCGCATTGTGGTGTTTGAGGACGGTCAGATCGTCGCCGTGGGCACGCATGACGCACTGGTCGCCGAAGGTGGGCTCTACGCGCGTCTTGCACGACTTCAATTTACCGACGGTATCGCTGCGGAATAATCGCATTTTCGCAGCGTCATACTTGCGTTCAGGGGGGGGCATACCCCATCTTTCCTGTTAATCGCGCGTCAATGCGCACAAGGGGAGGAGACGGCATGACTTATGCCACACTAGCGGACCGTGCCGCGATCATGGCTGAAAAGCCGTGGGAAGATCGCAATCAGCCAAAGACAATGTATGAATTGTTGCACCGGACTACCACTGCACATGGTGGCCGTCCTGCTGTGACGTTCCAAATGTTCTCTGATCCTGATGCGCCAGCGGAAACGCTGTCGTGGTCGGAATTGCATGACCAAACCTGCCGCACGGCGAACCTGTTCCGCAGCCTTGGTGTCGGTGAAAATGATGTTGTGGCCTATCTGATGCCCAACAGCACCGAAACCGTTCTGACCTATTTGGGCGGTCAGATTGCCGGCATCGTGAACCCGATCAACCCGCTTCTCGATCCCGAACATATTGGCGGTATCCTGCGCGAAACGGGTGCAAAGGTTCTCGTAACGCTGAAGGCCTTCCCAAAGACCGACATCGCGCAAAAGGCGGCTGAAGCGGTCAAGCTGGCGCCGAACGTGCAGACCGTCGTTGAAGTGGATTTGTTGCGCTATATGACCGGTCTGAAAAAGCTGATCATCCCGCTGATCCGCCCGAAGGTGCCCGTGTCGCACAGCGCGAAAGTCATCGATTTCAACAAATCGATTGCCAAGCAACCGACCAAGCTGACCTTCGCTGACAGCACTGCTGACCGTGTCGCGGCCTATTTCCATACGGGCGGCACCACGGGTCTGCCAAAGATCGTGCAGCACAAATATTCGGGCATCATCTACAACGCGTGGCTGGGTGATCGACTGCTGTTCAAACCCGAAGACGTGCAAATCTGTCCGCTCCCGCTGTTCCACGTGTTCGCGACGATTGTGTCGCTCGGTGCGTCGCTCGGCTCTGGTGCGCACTATGTGCTGCCGACCCCAGCGGGTTATCGTGGCGACGGTGTGTTCGATAACTTCTGGAAGTTGATCGAGCGCCATAAGGTCACGTTTATGATCACCGTGCCAACAGCGATTGCGGCCCTGATGCAGCGTCCTGTGAACGCAGACATCTCGTCGCTACAGCTCGCTTTCTGTGGCTCTGCGCCGCTGCCAGTGGAGCTGTATAAACGGTTCGAACAATCGGCTAAGGTCACCATCTGCGAAGGCTACGGTCTGACCGAGGCAACCTGTCTCGTGTCGATTAACCCACCAGATGGCGAAAAGAAGATCGGGTCGATCGGGTTCCCGTTCCCCTACACGGACGTAAAGATTTTCGACCACGTTACGCATGAGGAATGCGGAACTGACCAGATTGGTGAGATTTGCCTCTCTAGCCCAGGTGTGAACATGGGCGCGACCTATACTGAGGCCGCAAAGAACGCTGACCTCTACTATCCAGGTGATCTGGGGCCGACCCAATATCTGCGGACGGGCGATTTGGGTCGTATCGATGCGGACGGCTATTTATGGATCACGGGCCGTGCCAAGGACCTCATCATCCGTTCGGGTCACAACATCGATCCCGCCGAGATCGAAGAGGCACTGGCTGGTCACCCGAAAATCGCCTTTGCGGGCGCGATTGGTCAGCCTGACAGCTACGCGGGCGAACTGCCTTGCGCCTACGTCGAACTGATCGACGGGGCAGAGGCGACGGTCGAGGAACTCATGGCCTTTGCCAAAGAGAAAATCCACGAACGCGCGGCGCATCCGAAGCACATAGAGATATTGGACGAATTGCCGAAAACGGCGGTCGGTAAGATCTTTAAGCCCGACCTGCGCAAACGTGCGATTACGCGTGTTTACAACGAAGCCTTGGCTGAAGCGGGTCTAGCCGCAGAAGTGGTCGAGGTGGTCGAGGATAAAAAGCTGGGCTTGGTCGCTAAACTTGCCCGCACGGGCGAGGTTGATGACGAGGCGGTCGCGACCTGCCTTGGTGCACATACTCGTCCGTGGGCTTGGGCCGCGTAAATATCGACACGTGTTGATTGAACAGAATGGCAGCGTCGGTCCTTCGACGCTGCCATTTTCGTTTTTGCAGGCTGAAACTGTAGACTTGGGTCATTAAGGGGCAGATAAGCGGCGCAAGTTTTAGAAAAAGGATGTCATTATGACTTGCGAGTTTTGCGGTGCCGCTGACACCACCGAAATCACAATTTCTCCGCGTGAGGATACCATTGCGCTCTGTGCGACCTGCGCGGAAGGTCTATCTGGCGCCCCGACCGATGCCCCGCATTGGCAGTGCCTGAATGGTGCGATTTGGTCTGAAACCCCAGCGGTGCAGGTTGCCGCTTTCCGCGTGCTGAAGGCACTGGATGCGGCATGGGCGAATGACGTGCTCGACGGTGTTTACCTCGATCCTGAGGTTCAAGCATGGGCCGAGGCTGGCATCTCTGACGTTAGCGACGTTGTGCACAAAGACAGCAACGGCACTGTTCTGGCGAACGGCGACACGGTGACCTTGATCAAGGACCTTCCTGTAAAGGGTGCGGGCTTTACCGCGAAACGTGGCACGGCTGTGCGGAACATTTCGTTGGTGCCTGATAACGCGGGCCATATCGAAGGCCGCGTTGAAGGTCAGCGGATCGTGATCCTGACCCAATTCGTCAAAAAGAACTAAGGGATCGTGGGGGCAATGCCCCCATATCCAACCTTTGGGTAGTGGGCTCGCTCAGCGCTTTGCGTCGCGCCGTCTACGCAGGATAAAGTGGATGATCGCCGTCAGGACCAAGCCACCCGCGAGTAGGGCGGCCAGCGGGAGTGTTGCGATCAGCATCCAGCCCGACAGGCTCCACCCCGCCAGCGTCGGTCCCCAATCGTAGCCGTCCACGATACACGGGAATGTCGCGTTTTCAGTGACGATGCAGCCGTGTTTGTCAGCGAACCAGCCAACCCAAGTCAGCACGGCGATAGGGCTCAGGCACAGGGCGATCAAAGTGATCCCTATGCCGTAGAGCCATCGCATTTAGGCGCGGCCTTTGTTGGCTGACCCAATCACCCCTTGAGAACTTTCAGCGCTTCGCCCAGATCAATCGCGCCGTCGTAGAGCGCGCGGCCAGAGATTGCGCCGTTCAGTGCTGCGCCGCAGTTCTTTAGGTTCCGCAAATCGTCGAGCGAGGACACGCCGCCTGAGGCGATCACAGGGATCGACATGGCGTTGGCAAGCTCGGCTGTGGCTTCGACGTTCGGGCCTTGCATCGCGCCGTCACGGTTGATGTCGGTGTAGATGATCGCCGACACGCCTGCGTCCTCGAACGAACGAGCGAGGTCGATGACATTGACGTTGGTTTCTTCGGCCCAGCCTTTGGTCGCGACCTTGCCGTTGCGTGCGTCGATGCCGACGGCCACGTGACCGGGGAAGGCCTTGCAGGCTTCGCGCACTAGATCAGGGTTTTCGACGGCAACGGTGCCGAGGATCACGCGGGTCAGGCCCTTGTCCAACCAGCGTTCGATCGTTGCCATATCGCGGATACCACCACCGAGCTGGGCAGGGACCTTGCACTGTTTGAGGATTTCTTCGACGGGGGCAGCGTTGACGGGTTCGCCCGCGAAAGCGCCGTTCAGGTCCACGAGGTGCAGCCATTCGCAGCCAGCGTTCACGAACTCCAGCGCTTGTGCAGCGGGGTTTTCGTTGAACACCGTGGCTTGATCCATTTCACCTTTGTAGAGGCGCACGGCATTGCCGTCTTTGAGGTCGATAGCAGGATAGAGGATCATAGCGGGCACCCGTTTGTCTGTTTGCCTGTCCTTAACCACGGAGAGGCCAGAATTGCAACGAACCCAACGTCAGACTTGATTGGAATCGGTCATGATGAGCAGGCTAATCGCAACGAGAACATGGGAGGAAGACATGAAGACACTAGCTCTGGCGGCGATCGCTGCACTAGGATTTACGGGCGCGGCGCTGGCCGATCCGCTTGAGGGAACGTGGCGTACGGTTGCGGATGATAACGGCAACTCTGGCCTGATTTCGGTTGCACCTTGCGGTGACCACCTCTGCGGAACCCTGATAAAGTCATTTGATAGCGCGGGCGCAGAAATGGCATCCGAAAACATCGGCCGTCAGATCATCTATGAAACCGTTGCGAACGGCGACGGCACCTATTCTGGCAAGGTTTGGTCCCCAGACCGCGATAAGGTCTACAACTCCAAACTCGTGCTGAGCGGTGATACACTTGAGGTGAACGGGTGCGTTCTCATGATCTGCCGCAATGGCGGCACGTGGATGCGTCAGTAAAAACGAAAGGGCGCCGCGAGGCGCCCTTTTTTATGGCTTCCAGTTCAGGAAGTTCGCGATGAGCCGTAGCCCTGTCGCTTGGGACTTTTCTGGGTGGAACTGGGTTCCGACCACGTTGTCACGGCCCACAATCGCGGTAATGTCGCCTGCGTAATCGACATGGGCGATCCGCTGGGCGGGGTCGCTGACTTTCATGTGGTAGGAGTGCACGAAATAAGCGTGGTCCCCCGTTTTGATACCGTCGAGCACGGGGTGCGGGTTGTCGATCACCAGATCGTTCCAGCCCATATGCGGCACCTTGAACGTGGCGTCCGCTGGGGTGATCTTAACAATCTCGCCGCCGATCCAATCGAACCCTGCAGTCTCTTCGTATTCGTGACCGATCGTGGCGAGCATCTGCATGCCGACGCAGATGCCAAGGAACGGTTTGCCGTCCTTTTCCACCGCTTCGACAATCGCCTCGGCCAAGCCACCCATATCGCTGAGCGCCTTGCGGCAAGCGGGGAACGCACCATCACCCGGAAGGACGATGCGATCCGCTTTGGCCACGACGTCAGGTTCGGAGGTGACAACAACCGTGCCACGCCCCGCTTCATGCGCCATCCGTTCAAAGGCCTTGTGAGCCGAGTGAAGGTTGCCGCTGTCGTAATCTACAAGCGCGATCAGGCTCATAGGGCGCCTTTGGTCGACGGAAGGCCACCCGCCATGCGCGGATCGGACTCAACAGCCATACGCAGTGATTTTGCGACCGCCTTGAACGCGGATTCTGCGATGTGGTGGCTGTTTACGCCGTGCACAAGGTCGATGTGCAGGGTGATGCCACCGTGCAGCGCCAGCGCCTGAAAGAATTCGCGGACGAGTTCGGTGTCAAAGGTGCCGATTTTCTGGGACGGGAAATCGCAATTCCAGACAAGGAACGACCGACCCGACAGATCGAGCGCGGCACGCACCTGCGTGTCGTCCATCGCCAGTGCAAAGTGGCCGTAACGGTTGATACCTTTTTTGTCACCCAGTGCCTGGACCAGTGCCTGACCGATGGCGATGCCTGTGTCCTCGACGGTGTGGTGATCGTCGATGTGGTAGTCGCCTTTGGCACGGATGGTCATGTCGATCAGCGAGTGACGCGACAACTGGTCGAGCATGTGGTCAAAGAACCCAACGCCAGTTTGGTTGTCATAGGTGCCTGTGCCGTCGAGGTTCAGTTCGACTTCAATCGACGTTTCGGCAGTTTTTCTCGAGATCTTTGCGGTGCGCATGGGGCCTCCGTTCGCTTACGAGGGCCTTATACGGCGGGGCAGGGGGTAGGCCAAGCACTGAAAAACAAAAGGACGCCCGAGGGCGTCCTGTTTGGTGGTCCATTTTGGAGCGGGCGAGGCGATTCGAACGCCCGACCCTAACCTTGGCAAGGTTATGCTCTACCCCTGAGCTACGCCCGCTTCCGTTATGGACCGACTTGGAGCGGGCGAGGCGATTCGAACGCCCGACCCTAACCTTGGCAAGGTTATGCTCTACCCCTGAGCTACGCCCGCTTCCGTGTCAGTGGGCGTGAGATATGAAAAGGCGCGGGGGGCTGCAAGAGGAAAATGAAGGTCACCGCGAAATTTTTCCAACTTTCTCCGAAAACAGAACGGGCGCCCGAAGGCGCCCGTGGTTTTCTTATTCGAACTCGATCAACAGATCCTTGGCGTCGATCTGTCCGCCCGCTGTGACGTGAACCGCTTTGACCACGGCATCGCGGTCGGCGTGAATCCCAGTCTCCATCTTCATCGCTTCGATGGTGAGCAGGAGGTCGCCCGCTTTGACCTCTTTGCCAGCTTGGGCCGCGATGGTCGCGACCACACCCGGCATCGGTGCGCCGATGTGGTTCGGGTTGCCAGCTTCGGCTTTCGGGCGGCTCGCTTTGGTCGCGGTGACAGCACGGTTTGGTACGCGGATGGTGCGCGGCTGGCCGTTGATTTCAAAGAACACCTTCACTTCGGCGTTCTCATCCATGTCGCCTACGGCTTGCAGGCGGATTTCCAGCGTTTTGCCCGGATCGATCTCGGCGCTGATCTCTTCGCCTGCGTCCATGCCGTAGAAGAACGTGCGTGTCGGCAGAGTTCGAACAGGGCCGTAGGTGCGGTGGCGACCCATGTAATCAAGGAAGACCTTGGGATACATCAGGTAGCCGTTGAGATCCTCATCATCGATCTTTTTACCATCCAAGAGGGCCGTCAGCTCTGCCCGCTTTTCATCGAGGTCAATCGGAGCAAGGTGTTTGCCCGGACGGTCGGTGATCGGCGTGTCGCCCTTGAGCACTTTGGTCTGGATCGCGGCAGGCCAGCCACCCGGAGGTTGGCCGAGGCTGCCTTTCATCATGTCGACGACCGAGTCGGGGAAGACCACGTCGGTGGTCGGGTCCTGAACCTGATCTTTGGTCAGGCCTTGGGACACCATCATCAGGGCCATGTCGCCGACAACTTTGGACGAGGGGGTCACTTTGACGATGTCACCGAACATCATGTTCACGTCGGCATAGGCCTGCGCGACCTCGTGCCAACGGTCCTCTAGGCCGAGGCTGCGTGCCTGCGCCTTGAGGTTGGTGAACTGTCCGCCCGGCATTTCGTGCAGGTAGACTTCGGAGGCTGGCGATTGGAGGCCAGATTCGAAAGCGGTGTATTGCGCGCGCACCTGTTCCCAGTAGTTCGACAACTCGCGGATCGACGCGATGTCGAGGCCTGTATCACGGTCAGAACCTTTGAGCGCCTCAACGATAGAGCCCAAGGTCGGCTGCGATGTGCCGCCAGAGAAGGCGTCCATTGCCGCGTCCACAACGTCGACACCCGCAGCCGAAGCCGCCAGAACGGTCGCGATCGATGCGCCCGACGTGTCGTGGGTGTGGAAGTGGATCGGCAGACCGACCTCTTGTTTCAGTGCAGTGACCAGAGCGGTTGCAGCGGATGGTTTCAGCAAGCCCGCCATGTCCTTGAGGCCGAGAACATGTGCACCAGCGGCTTCGAGTTCTTTGGCCATACCGACGTAGTATTTCAGGTCATACTTCGAACGGTTCGGATCGAGCAGGTCACCTGTGTAGCAAATCGTGCCTTCGCAGACCTTTTTCGCATCAATAACCGCGTCCATCGCAACGCGCATGTTTTCAACCCAGTTGAGGCTGTCGAACACGCGGAACACATCGACGCCAGAGGTCGCAGCCTGACGCACGAATTCCTGCACAACGTTGTCAGGGTAGTTCGTGTAGCCGACGCCGTTTGATGCGCGCAGCAGCATCTGGGTCATGATGTTCGGCATCGCGGCGCGGATATCGCGCAGGCGCTGCCATGGGCATTCCTGCAAGAAGCGATAGGCCACGTCGAACGTCGCACCACCCCAACATTCGACCGAGAAGAGGCCGGACATGTTCTGTGCATAGGCAGGCGCTGCCTTGATCATGTCGATCGACCGCATTCGGGTCGCCAGCAAGGACTGGTGGCCGTCACGCATGGTCGTGTCGGTGATCAGAAGTTGCTTTTGCTGGTGCATCCAGTCGGCAATCGCCTCTGGACCGAATTGGTCGAGGATTTGGCGCGTGCCGCTTTGAACTTCGCCTTTGCCGGGCAGGACAGGGGGCTTTGGTGCCTTCAGCTCAGCATGCGGTTTCGCGCGACCAGCGGTTTCAGGGTGACCGTTCACGGTGATGTCCGCGATATAGGTCAGGATTTTGGTCGCACGGTCGCGGCGTTTGTTGAACTGGAACAGCTCTGGCGTCGTGTCGATGAACTTTGTCGTGTATTCGTAGTTCAAGAACGTCGGGTGCTTTAGCAGGTTGATCACAAACTCGATGTTCGTGGACACGCCGCGGATACGGAATTCGCGGAGCGCACGGTCCATCCGCGCAATCGCCATCTCAGGGGTCGGTGCACGTGCTGTGATTTTCGTCAGAAGCGAGTCGTAATAACGGGTGATCACCGCGCCAGAATAGGCGGTGCCGCCGTCCAGACGGATGCCCGGACCAGTTGCCGAGCGGTAAGTCTGGATACGACCGTAGTCAGGGATAAAGTTGTTCGACGGGTCTTCGGTCGTGACGCGACACTGGAGCGCGTGGCCGTCGAGTTGCACGTCATATTGTGAGGCGCAGCCCGTTGCGTCGACGATGGATTTCCCTTCGGCGATTAGGATTTGCGCGCGAACAATGTCGATGCCTGTGACTTCTTCGGTGACGGTGTGTTCCACCTGAACGCGGGGGTTCACCTCGATAAAGTAGAACTCGCCCGAATCCATATCCATCAGGAATTCAACGGTGCCTGCGCATTCATAGTTCACGTGTTCGCAGATTTTCTTGCCCAAGTTACACAGGCGTTCACGCTGCGTGGCGGACAGATACGGGGCAGGGGCGCGTTCGACGACCTTTTGGTTGCGGCGCTGAACCGAACAGTCGCGTTCCCAGAGGTGATAAATGTTGCCCTTTTTATCACCGAGGATCTGCACCTCGACGTGGCGGGCACGCAGAATCATCTTTTCCAGATAGCCTTCGCCATTGCCAAAGGCGGCTTCGGCTTCACGGCGACCTTCGCGGACTTTTTCCTCGAGCTCTGCTTCGTTCATGATCGGGCGCATGCCGCGACCGCCGCCACCCCACGATGCCTTGAGCATCAGCGGGTAGCCAACTTCGGCGGCCTGCACACGGATAATGTCCATGTTTTCGCCCAGAACTTCGGTTGCTGGAATGACAGGAACGCCTGCTTCCATCGCGACCTTGCGCGCGCTGGCCTTATCGCCCAGTTCGCGCATGGTTTTCGCTTTGGGGCCGATAAAGGTGATGCCGTTGCGATCACACGCATCAACGAAATCAGGGTTTTCCGACAAAAGGCCGTAGCCGGGGTGGATGGCGTCCGCGCCGGACATTTTGGCAACGCGGATCATCTCATCGATGGAAAGGTAGGCGGCAACTGGGCCTAGTCCCTCGCCAATGCGGTAGGCTTCGTCAGCCTTAAAACGGTGAAGGCCGAGTTTGTCTTCTTCGGCGTAGACCGCAACGGTCTTTTTCCCCATCTCGTTCGCGGCCCGCATAATGCGGATCGCGATTTCACCACGGTTGGCGATCAGAATCTTTTTGAACTCGGCCATAGTCGGGCACTCCTTTGCAGATGCAGCAAAGGTGTAGAAAGATTCTGCGGCTGCGTAAACAGCTTTTTTGACGATATGTTAGCGATAACATATCTTTTGCGTAAAATAATCGATTATTCTGACGCTGGGGCCTGACGGTTGTGGAGGGGTATTTCCTTCATCAGGAGGGAGAGCGCGAAGGCAATCACACCCAATGAGGCCGCAATCCAAAAGATCGGGTGGATGGCGTTCACAACGCTATCCGCGACTAAACCGCGTGCTTCCTCGGGCAAGCCATGGAGCATTTGCGGGCCAATTTCGCCGTTGAATTCGACCGTCGTGCCAAGGCCTGCCGCCATACGTGCTGCAAAGAGGGCGCCGAATGCAGCAACCGCGAGCGACCCGCCAACCTGACGGAACATCAGGCCAGCCGCAGTTGCGGTGCCCAAGGTTTCACGCGGTACAGCGTTTTGCACAGCGGTGGTCAGAACGGGGAACGTTGTCCCCATGCCGAGACCAAACGTGGCGAGCGACAGGCTGAACCGAAGCGTCGAGGTGTATTGGTCGATGGTCGAGAGGGCGATCATGCCGAGCACGATAAAGACCGCGCCAATGATTGGCAGGATGCGGTATTTCCCTGTTTTGCCCATCCAGCGGCCTGATGTGGTCGAGCCGAGCAGGATGCCAAAGGTCATTGGGATCAGCATAAGGCCCGATACGGTCGGGGACACGCCTTTTGCGATTTGCAGGTAGATCGGCAGGAAGGTGACAGAGCCGAACATCGCCGCACCGATGATAAAGCTGATCGCAGAGGTCGTCGAAAACACGTTCAGTTTGAACAGTTTCAAGGGCAGGATCGGCTCTGCTGCGCGGGATTCAATGTAGACAAACGCGATGGTGCTGATGAGCGAGAGGGCAATCAGGCCGATAAAGGTCGGGCTGTTCCATGCGATTGTGTTGCCGCCCAGCGATGTTGCCAGCGTCAGCGATGCCAGCGCGACCGAGAGGGTTGTAGCCCCCCACCAGTCGATAGAGTGCTTGACCCGACGGCCGGTCGGTTTGAACGCCATTGCAAAGCCAGCGACCGCAGCAGCGCCGAACGGGATGTTGATGTAGAAAATCCAGTGCCAGGTGAAGGCTTCGACGAACCAGCCACCAATCAGCGGCCCGATGACCGACGACATGGAAAAGACGGCAGCGAAAATGCCCTGCACCTTTGCGCGGTCACGCGGTGGGATCACGTCGCCGATGACAGAGAGGGCGAGGACGAAAAGGCCGCCACCGCCGAGACCTTGCAGCGCACGGGCAAGGATCAGGAAGGTCATCGAATTGGCGAGGCCACAGAGCGCGGAGCCGAAGAGGAACAGGCCGACCGAGACGAACACCGTATTTCGGCGTCCATAAAGGTCACCAATTTTGCCATAGAGCGGCGCAACAACGGTCGAGGCCAGCATATAGGCCGTTACGACCCAGCTGAGGTGCTCTAGCCCGCCAAGGTCGGCAACGATGGTCGGGAGGGCGGTGGAAACGATGGTTTGGTCAAGTGCGGCAAGCAACAAGAGCACCCCGATGGATGCAATAATAAGTCGTGTCGACCCCGTATGGGTCGGAGTAGGTGCAGCGGTCATTGGGGCTCCAGTTTTCTACGGGTGCGTTGCCCGTGATTTCCTCTTTATCTATCGGGAATGAAATTTATGTGTCAATAGCACATAATTGTCATCGGCAGGTAATTGACTTGTGCGAATATGTGAGTAGACACGAACGCCATGACGAAGATGCCAAAGAAATTTCACGACAACGTGCCCGAACTGCTGGCTACCGCTGGTTTCGGGCCTGACATGATTGATGCCCTGCTGGATCTCGACGGGACGATGTTCCTTTGGCATCGGGCGTCGTCCAAAGGTGAAGTGCCCGCGAAAATTCTGGCGGAGTTGGGCTCTAGCGTTGAGGTCGGTCAGTTCTACGCCATGACCGCGATTTTCCGTATCCAAGAAGGGGTAGGGCGCGACATTGCAGAGCCTGCAACGATTGGTCTCCTCGCCGAGGAAATGAATATCGATCCCTCGCGTGCGAGCCGCGTGGCCAGTGACCTGATTGCCAAAGGTCTGGTGCGCCGTGAGGCGGCCCAAGATGATGGGCGAAAGTCGATCTTGGTCCTGACGGATGAAGCCATCGCGCTGTTTCGGGCCTATAAAGAACTGAAATGGGCCAAGGTGATCGAGGTTTATCGGGATTGGAACGCTGAGGATATCGCGGCCTTTTCCCGTCTCCTTGGGCGATATGTCGGTGATATGCGCCGCGTTTTGCATGGGCAAGACTAACTAGAACATAATGCGAACAGGCGCTTTCCTCGCGTCCAGAGTTGCGCTATTTATCCTGCCATGAGCAGCTATTCCGATGATGACGCCTTTGAGGCGGCCGAAATGTCCTTGTCCCAGCGCGCTATGATGGCGTCGCGGCCTACGCCATATCTGGATGACCTCAATCCGGCACAGCGAGAGGCGGTTGAGGCGTTAGACGGTCCCGTTTTGATGCTGGCGGGTGCGGGAACGGGCAAGACCAAGGCGCTGACCACGCGGATCGTTCACCTGCTTGCCACGGGTAAGGCGCGTCCGAATGAAATCCTTTCGGTGACGTTCACCAACAAAGCTGCGCGCGAGATGAAAGAGCGTGTTGGCCGTCTGCTGGGCGAGGCGGTTGAGGGTATGCCGTGGATGGGCACCTTCCACTCTGTCTGCGTCAAACTTCTGCGCCGTCACGCCGAACTAATCGGGATGGATGACCGCAATGCCCTGATCGAAGGGCGCCCGTCGCTGCACCTGAAATCGAATTTCACGATCCTCGATACCGATGATCAGATCCGCCTGCTCAAGCAGTTGATCGAGGCGAATAACATCGATGCCAAACGCTGGCCGCCACGGATGCTGGCGGGGATCATTGATAGCTGGAAAAACCGCGCATGGACGCCTGATAAGGTTCCGACCCGCGAGGCCGCTGCCTTTGATGGCAAAGCGATTGACCTCTACGACCAGTATCAGCGGCGTTTGTTGGAACTGAATGCCGTCGATTTCGGTGACCTCTTGCTGCACATGGTCACGATATTCCAGACCCATCAGGACGTGCTGGATCAATACCAGCGCTGGTTCCGCTATGTGATGGTGGACGAATATCAGGATACCAACGTCGCGCAGTATCTCTGGTTGCGCCTCCTTGCGGGCGGTCACAAAAACATCTGCTGCGTAGGCGATGACGACCAGTCGATCTATGGCTGGCGCGGGGCTGAGGTCGGCAACATCCTCAAGTTCGAAAAGGATTTCCCCGGGGCCAAGGTCGTTCGGCTCGAACAAAACTACCGCTCCACACCGCATATCCTTGCCGCTGCTTCGGGGGTGATTGCGGGGAATAAGGGGCGTTTGGGTAAGACGCTGTGGACGGACCGCGAAGAAGGTGAACGCGTTCGCCTGATCGGTCATTGGGACGGCGAAGAAGAGGCCCGCTGGATCGGTGAAGAGATCGAGGCGATGCAGCGCGGCACCCGTGGGATGGATCCTCGGTCGCTCGACGATATGGCGATCCTCGTGCGGGCATCCCATCAGATGCGCGCGTTTGAGGACCGTTTCTTGACCATCGGCCTACCATATCGCGTCATCGGCGGCCCGCGTTTCTACGAGCGTTTGGAAATCCGCGATGCGATGGCCTATTTCCGTCTCGCTGTGTCACAAGACGACGACCTCGCGTTCGAGCGGATTGTGAACACGCCGAAACGGGGGCTGGGTGATAAGGCGATCCAGACGATTCAGCGTATGGCGCGTGATAATGGCGTGAACCTCGTCGAAGGGGCGCGGCTTTGTGTCGACACCGGCGCGATCAAAGGCAAGGGTGGCGCGGCGCTGGGCGAATTGGTTCAGGGGCTCGACCGTTGGTATCAGCAGCTGCGGGATGAGGCGGATACGCATATCGAAGTGGCCGAAATGATCCTCGACGAATCTGGCTACACCACGATGTGGATGAACGACAAAACGCCAGAGGCTCCGGGGCGGCTGGAGAACCTCAAGGAATTGGTCAAAGCGCTCGAGAATTTCGATAACCTGCAAGGGTTCCTCGAACACATCGCGCTGATTATGGACAATGATTCCGAGGATGCTGAGGAAAAGGTCAGCATCATGACCCTGCATGCGGCAAAGGGTTTGGAATTCCCTGCCGTGTTCCTGCCAGGGTGGGAGGACGGTTTGTTCCCGTCCCAACGCAGCATGGATGAAAGCGGGCTGAAGGGGTTGGAAGAGGAACGCCGTCTGGCTTACGTCGGGATCACCCGCGCCGAAGAGGTTTGCACTATTTCCTTTGCCGCGAACCGTCGGGTCTATGGCCAGTGGCAGAGCCAGCTGCCCAGCCGATTCATCGACGAATTGCCCGTCGATCACGTGGAAATTCTGACACCTCCGGGGCTATATGGTGGGGGCTATGGCGCCGCTGGCATGTCGTCGAGCGCGTCACCCGCCTATGCGATGAAATCCGCATCCACCATCGAAGAGCGCGTTGGCAAGGCAGATGTTTACAACTCCCCCGGTTGGAAACGGATGCAAGCACGGAGCCAGAGCCGTGGCATGGCCCAGCCGTCAGAGGTGCGTGGTTTGACCATCGATGCGACCGCTGTGTCGTCCTTCACCATCGGCGATCGCGTGTTCCACCAGAAATTCGGCTACGGCGAAGTGATGGAGATTGAGGGCGATAAGCTCGATATCGAATTCGATAAGGCGGGTTCAAAGAAGGTCGTGGCAAAGTTCATCGTCTCTGCGGCGCAGGCAAACGACGTTCCATTTTAGGGTTTCGCCTTTAACGTGCATCGCGTAGCTTGCTCGGAAACCCGAGTGAGTTATGGGGTATGAGTATGGCTTTGGCAGCCGAACGGGCAGACTATGCATTACAAAAGGCGATGGAACAGTTTTGGGCCGTCGGTATTGAAGCGACCCCTTATCCAGAGTTGGTCAAGGTCACAGGGCTGAGCCGCAAGGCGCTCTATCAGCAGTGGCCCGACAAAACGCGGTTGGTGCATGACGCCTTGGATCGCTACCGCAAATCCGTTCTCATTGATCAATGCGAGATTTTCAAAACACCTGGTCCAGCAGCGGTGACACGGTTTTGGGATGCGCTAGAGGCTGCGGTTGTTCCCGATTGGCAGGGGTGTTTCCTGCTTCGCTCGGCGGCGGGGGAGTTGCGCCACGATGAAAAGGCGCGGCAGATGTATACGGAACACCTATCCACCATTCAGCGTGGGATCATGATGTCGTTGAAGGGGCACCATAAGGACCCAGCGGGTGCGGCGTGGCAGGCAGTTGGGGTTATGACCTTGGTCACGGCGCTCGCGGGGCAGGGCATGCCCTTGGCCATGCTCAAGCCCGTTTTTGCCGCAGGTCGTACGGCAACCGCGTTTTAGTGTCCGCGGATAATCGGGATCAGGGTTAGCACCAATAGGACGGCCATGGTGATGTTAAACGCCCGAAGTCGGCCATGATTGTTCAGGAAACGGCGTGCCTGTTGGCCCAATGCGTTCCAGAAAAAGATCGACGGTAGGTTGGTGCACATGAACGTCAGAGCCACAAGCAGAACCTGCGCAAAGGAATGGTCTGCCGTGTAAGCGCTGATCGCGGTCAGGGCCATGAACCAGCCCTTGGGGTTGACCCATTGAAACGCTGCGGCCTGCAAGAAGGTCAGTGGCTTGCCTTCGGCCTCGGGTGCGTCTGGCGATTTGGGTGCGGCATTCGCGATCTTCCATGACAGATACAGCAGATAGGCGACCGAGCCCCATTTCATCACGACAAGCATGATTGGGAAGGTGTCGAACACCTGCACCAGACCTGCGCCCAGAACAAGGATCATGAACGAATGGCCGAGGCCTACGCCCAGAATATGTGGGATCGAGCGGCGAATGCCAAAGTTGGCCCCTGAGGCCATCAACATCATGTTGTTCGGCCCCGGAGTGATGGAGCTGACAAAGGCAAAGCCGATAAGGGCGACGATCAATTCGTAGGTCATGCCTCGTGCTGTGACAAATGTCTCAGGTCGCTGCAATCGAAATCGTGAGGGCTGGAAAAGCAAACGGCGGCACCCGGGAGGAGGAGGGGTGCCGCCGTGCTATTCGGCGAACGCTCAGGGAGGAGGAGAGAGCATTCGCTTGGCGAAGCGTCCGGTCAGGGAGGAGGAGAGACCATCTGCTTCTATGCGGAACCTTCAGGGAGGAGGAGAGAAGGTCCCGTATCTGAATTTGGTGCGGCGGGATCAGGGAGGAGGAGAGATCCCGCCGCTATTTCACGGACCTTCAGGGAGGAGGAGGAGGGTCCGTAAACTCTATTCTTTTGCGGCAGCCCCCTAGGGAGGAGGAGAAGGGGGCCGCCGCTTTAGTCACGATCCGCTCAGGGAGGAGGAGAGAGCAGATCGTTGTCGAAGGTCCCAGGGAGGAGGAGAGGGACCATCGTATTCTATGTCTTAGGCGCCGTAGGCAGCTTCGATTGCGATGCTTTTGATCATCGAGCGGGAGATGCCCAGATCAGCAAGTTCGCGGCCAGAGAGCTGCGACAGTTCATTGATTGTCGCGCGGTATACTTTGTACTTGGCGAAGCGATCAGCGAGGTTTGCGAAGAAGCCGCCAAAAGCGGGGGTGTAACCAGTGCGGACGTCGTTTGCGTAAGCCATGTCATTCTCTTTTCATCGTGTCCCGCATCGGGCGGGTCTGTTTCATCTTTTGGCGTTTCGTAGTTCGCCGTGGCATCTTGCTGCCGTTGGACCTAATTTGGCGCTAATGCTGCGGATGCACAATTGGGACTTTCGTCAATGCCGCCATGCAGCAAATGCATACGAAGTGCTGACCTATTTCACATAGGCGTTACATTGCAGGGGATTTGGCTTGTGATTTGCCTATTCCGTGACATGTTTTGCCGCTGAATTGGGCAGAGTTTGAACAGGAGGGTCTGGTGACCTTAGGGAAAGATACGGTTCTTGAGATATTGAACGGCATTGCGCTGCCCGCAGGTGGGACGCTTGTGTCTAAAGATCTTGTTCGGGCCTTGACGGTTGATGGCGGGCAGATTCGCTTTGTGCTTGAGGCGCCCACACCTGATGAAGCACGCGCGCTGGAACCTGTCCGTCTAGCGGCGGTCGAGGCCTTGCGCGCAGTTGAGGGTGTCACGGACGTGCAAGCGGTGATTACGGCGCACGGACCGTCGAAGCCCGCACAGCCCGCGCCGAGCCTTAAGGTCGGTCGTCATCCGACGCCGCAAGCTGGGCCGCAAGGTGTGCCTGGTGTCAAACGGATCATAGCCATCGGATCGGGGAAGGGCGGCGTTGGGAAATCCACCGTGTCGAGCAACCTCGCCGTAGCTTTGGCGAAGGCCGGTAAAAAGGTCGGTCTATTAGATGCCGATATATATGGTCCCAGTCAGCCACGGATGATGGGTATCACGGGGCGACCATCGTCGCCTGATGGTGAACATATAGAACCGCTCCATGCGCATGGCGTCACGGTCATGTCTATTGGCCTGCTCGTTGATCCTGATAAAGCGGTGATCTGGCGGGGTCCGATGCTGATGGGTGCGTTGCAGCAGATGCTCGGTCAGGTGAACTGGGGCGACCTGGACGTGCTGCTGATCGACCTGCCACCGGGGACAGGCGATATTCAACTGTCGCTCTGCCAAAAGACCCACATGACGGGCGCTATTGTTGTATCGACCCCGCAGGACGTGGCGCTGATCGATGCGCGTAAGGCGATTGACATGTTTAACACGCTCAAGACGCCGATCTTGGGTCTGATTGAGAACATGTCGACCTTCCATTGCCCGAATTGCGGTCATGAGGCGCATATCTTTGGTCATGGTGGGGTAGCTGCTGCGTCCCAAGAGCTGTCGGTTCCGTTCTTAGGGTCGCTTCCGATTGACCTTGATACCCGACTGGCTGGCGACGCGGGGACACCTGTGGCCGCTGGTGGGGGTGCGATGGCCGATGCTTATACAAGTCTCGCCTCGAAGTTGATCGAGGGCGGTCTGGTTTAATTACACTTTTCGAACCTTTTGGTTCTCAGGGCCGTTTGGTTGTTCACCGGACGGCCCTTTGTGTTGCAGATATGGAATCCTATGGAACTGATCTGGCGTCCCAATTTGAATCTGGCTTGCGGTTGCACTCGATCCGAATCACTGCGGCGTGATTTTGAGTGAATTCTAGGAACGTATGCGGAACATTTTCACACCAGATAACCCTGACTGGGAGTGGATGGAATTTTTTGTGAATCCCATGGAACTTGTGGGTCATGGTTTGTGAAATCTATATGTTGTGTCACTGCTTGCGGATCGTGGCATAACCTGCGTCACCTCACGCTCACGTGACCCCTTGGTTATCATTGGTATTGCCCGGCTATCCCCATTAAGTTCCATAAGGTTCCAGAAAGTTGTTGCCAGACTCCGTCCCAATCGGCATATTCAATTCATCGGAAGCAGAGTGATAACAAATACCAAGGGCCGAACTTAAAAAGAGCCCAGAGGCGAAAATAGCAGGTTTCATACAGGCACACGCTTCTTCCGAATAATAGATCCGGCGCGCGAGCGAGCAGACATCCCCCCAGGTGGCGCGCGTTGCTGGACTTCCCGAAAGGGACGGTGGCGGCGGATCGAACAGTGGCAGCAGTTCGATCCGCCGTTCCCTTTTCGGGGTTGGTGAAATCGGGGGCAGGTAAGAGGGACCGCACAAGTGGTTCAGGCGTTTGAAGGCGAATACACCCAGCGGGTGGATAAAAAGGGACGCATGTCGATCCCCGCCGATTTTCGTCGTGTCCTGCTCTCTGGTGATCCCGAAGCCGAAGCCCGCGGTAACCCCCGTTTAAAAATCGTCTACGGTCAGCACCTGAAGAATTGCGTGCAAGCCTATACGATCAATGAATATCAGCGCGTCATTGATGATATCTACGCGATGCCGCGCGAACGCTCTGCTGATCAAAAACGTCTGGCGCACCTCTATGTGACGCAGTCGATCACGCTTGATGTCGATAAGGATGGTCGTGTGATCCTGCCAAAGTCGATCCGCGATAAACTGTCGATCGAAGAGGGGGACGTTTATTTCCGCGGTCTCGTCGGTACGTTCGAGATGTGGAACAACGATATCTTCCAGTCCACGGTTAATGCAGATATTGATGATTGGCTGGATGGCATGGATGACGACTTTGATCCGTTGTCATTGTTGGGGGGCAGCTGATGTCCTCTCCGACCGACCCGCATATTCCCGTTCTCATCAGGCCGCTCATTCGGGCGGTCTCGCCTGTTTCAGGTGTTTGGCTTGATGGCACATTCGGCGCGGGCGGCTATACCCGTGCGCTGTTGGAGGCGGGTGCTGATAAGGTTATCGGAGTGGACAGGGATCCGCTGGCGTTTGAGATGGCAGAGCCGTGGATCGGGGACTTCGGCGACCGGATTGAATTCGTGCAAGGCACCTTTTCGGACATGGATCAATATGCGCAGAACCTTGATGGGGTTGTGCTCGATCTTGGCGTGTCGTCGATGCAGTTGGACCTTGCGGAGCGCGGCTTTTCTTTCATGAAAGAAGGTCCTCTCGACATGCGGATGAGCCAGTCGGGCACCTCTGCAGCGGACCTTTGCAATGATTTGGACGAAGAAGAACTCGCCGATATCATCTACCTTTACGGTGAAGAACGCGCGAGCCGTCGCATCGCAAAGGCTATCGTGAAGGCGCGTCCTCTGACGACCACTCTGCAACTCGCGAAGATCGTTGAAAGCTGCCTGCCGCGGCCCAAACCGGGGCAGAGCCATCCCGCCACCCGCACGTTCCAAGCGCTGCGCATTGCGGTGAATGATGAATACGGCCAGTTGGCTGAGGGCCTTATGGCTGCTGAACGGTCATTGAAGCCGGGTGGTCTCTTGGCTGTTGTGACGTTCCATTCGGTCGAAGATCGGATGACAAAACGGTTCTTCCAATCGCGGTCGGGCAGGACCGCAAACGCGAACCGTTACGCGCCTGAACTGGCGCAAGACAAACCCGCGTTCGAAATGGTCGAGAAAAAGGCCATCGGACCAGATCAGCAAGAATTGACTGAAAACCCGAGGTCGCGGTCGGCAAAGCTGCGCGTTGCACGCCGCACTGATGCGCCATCGGGAGACATGGATCGCAAGGCGCTTGGTATGCCTATGCGTAAAGGGGAGCGGTGATGCGTAGCCTGTTGTATGTTTTGTCCGCGCTTGGGGTCATTGCATTGGCGTTTTGGGCCTATCAGGAAAACTACCGCACTCAAGATTCCATCAAACATGTCCGTCAGTTAAGCCGTGAAATTGCAGCGGCAAACTCTAGCCTGCGGATGCTGCGGGCAGAGTGGGCTTATCTGAACCGTCCTGACCGTCTGCGCGACCTCGTTGATCTGAACTTTGACCGTCTGGGGCTGTTGCCGCTGATGCCCGATGGCTTTGGTCGTGTGGATCAGGTGATCTATCCCTCGCTGCCTTTGTTGCCCGTGTCGGGCCGTATCGTAGAGGTGTCGAGCGATGGTGATGCGGAGGGCTCCCTATGATCCGCACCCCGCTGCGCCCGCTGGCCCGTATTCTGAACGCCCGTCAAGCAGGGGAAAACCCCGACGCGATTGAGGCCGAGAACAAGCGCATCCGTCATGAAGCGATGCGCGACACAGATCGTGTGCGGGCCGAAAGCCGCCTGTACATTTTGGGCGGTTGCTTCTTTTTCGCTTTCACAGCGATCATCCTGAAAATGGGTGTGATTGCAACGACTTTACCCGAAGAACCTCAAGTATCGCGGGGCGGTGATCCGATCCTGTCGATGCGGTCTGATATCGTCGACCGCGAAGGCCGCGTTCTGGCGACGAACTTTGACACTTACGCTGTTTACGCGCACCCGCGCGACATGATCGACCCAGAGGTGGCTGCCTCTGAACTCGCGCGGATTTTCCCAGAATTGGACGAGGAGCGCCTGCTCAAGGATTTCACGGGCAACCGAAGCTTTGTCTGGATCCGCCGCCAGATCAGCCCCGAACAGATGCAAGAAGTCTTTGACATCGGTGAACCGGGTCTGCTGTTCGGGCCGCGCGAAATGCGCCTTTATCCTAACGGGCCAGTTGCAAGCCACATTCTAGGTGGATCGAACTTTGGCCGCGAAGGTGTTGATTCAGCTGAAATCGTGGGTATTGCAGGGGTTGAGCGCCAATTTGACGACTACCTGCGTGATCCTGCGAATGGCGGTGCTCCGCTTCAGTTGTCGATTGACCTGACTGTTCAGGCCGCGACCGAACGCGTTCTTGCGGGCGGTATGATGCTGATGAACGCCAAGGGGGCGGCCGCTGTTTTGATGGACGTGCACACGGGCGAGATCATCTCGATGGCGTCGCTGCCTGACTTTGACCCGAACAATCGTCCCACCGTTCTGACCCAAGGCGACCAGTCCGATAGCCCGCTGTTTAACCGTGCGGTGCAGGGCGTTTACGAATTGGGCTCGACGTTCAAGATTTTGGCTGTTGCGCAGGCGCTAGAGCTTGGCTTGGTCAACCCTGACACCATGATCCAAACGGCGCCTGCGATCCGCATCGGCGGCTTTGCGATCAACGACTTCCACAGCTATGGCCGCGAAAACAGCGTCACGGACGTGATTGCGAAATCGTCGAACATTGGCACCGCGCATATCGCGGAAATGATCGGCGGCGAACGCCAGCAGGAATTCCTGCGGTCTTTGGGCATTCTCGACGTATCTCCCGTTGAATTGAGCGAGGCCCGCGCAGGCCGTCCGCAATATCCCCGCGATTGGACGCCAATTAATACGATGACCATTTCCTATGGTCACGGCGTGGCGGCATCGCCGCTCCACCTCGCATCGGCCTATGCTACGCTTGCGAATGGTGGCCGTTTAGTGACGCCAACGTTGATCCATGATGCCTCTAACACGGTGGGCGAACGGGTGATCAGCGAAACTGCCGCACGTCAGTCGGTAGACATGTTGCGTCAGGTAGTGACCCGCGGCACCGCGTCCTTTGGTGAAGTCGCAGGCTATGAGGTTGCTGGTAAAACAGGTACCGCCGACAAGGTGCGCCCGACGGGCGGCTACTACGACGACAAAGTCATCGCGACCTTCGCGTCGGTCTTTCCTGCGTCGGACCCGAAATACGTCCTCGTTGTGACCTTGGATGAACCGAATGACACGACGGGATCAGAGCCGCGCCGCACGGCAGGCTGGACTGCTGTGCCTGTCGCGGCAGAGATGATCCGCCGCGTTGCACCTTTGCTTGGGTTGCGACCGAATATTGAAACTCCCCTCATGACGGGTGTATCGCTCGCTTCAGAATAGGAGGGGCATTTCATATGGCAGGCGCTGCGCAAAAGACGGTCACATTGTCAGACCTAGGACTGACCGCACAGGGGGCCTGCGATGCGCGGGTAAACGCGATCACCATCGATAGTCGCGAAGTCATGCCGGGTGCCCTTTTTGGTGCCATGCCAGGAAGCAACGTCCATGGCGCGGCCTATATCGGCACAGCGCTGGAAAACGGTGCGGTTGCGATTTTGACGGACCGTGCAGGGGCTGAAATGGCCGCTGACGTTTTGGCCGATAGCAGCGCCTGTTTGATTATTTCCGAGGACCCGCGTCAGACCTTGGCGCAAACAGCGGCGCTGTTCTTTGGTGCGCAGCCAGAGGTCGCCGTTGCGGTGACGGGGACCAATGGGAAAACCTCTGTCTCGACCTTCTGCCGTCAGATTTGGACGGAACTTGGCCTTGAGGCAGTAAACCTCGGCACCACGGGTGTTGAAGGGGCGTGGACCTATCCTCTTCGCCACACGACCCCTGATCCGATCACATTGCAGCGGGTTTTGGCCTCGGCCGCGACCGAAGGCGTGACCCATGCCGCGATGGAGGCGTCCTCGCATGGGCTCGATCAGCGGCGTTTGGATGGCGTGATGTTGGCGGCGGCTGGGTTCACGAACTTTACCCAAGATCACCTCGACTATCATAAGACGTTTGAGGCTTATTTCGACGCAAAGATGGGCCTCTTTGACCGTGTGTTGCCGCCCGAAGGCACTGCGGTGATCAACCTCGATGATCCCAAAGGGATCGACGTTCTGCGCATTGCCGAACAACGTGGCCATGAAGTGCTTGGCGTTGGGCGCTCTGATCTCGCACGGTTGCGGCTCTTGTCGCAGCGGTTCGATGCGACGGGGCAGGATTTGCGGTTTGACTGGCAGGGTGAAATTCACCTGACCCGTCTGAACCTCATCGGCGGATTTCAGGCGGAAAACGTTCTCCTTGCGGCTGGGCTGGTGATTGGCGCGGGCGCGGCCCCGCAAGACGTCTTTGACACGCTGCCGCAACTGACGACGGTGCGAGGTCGCATGCAATTGGCCGCCACACGCGACAATGGTGCAGCGGTTTATGTAGATTACGCGCATACGCCTGATGCTATCAAAACCGCGCTGCAAGCCATTCGCCCGCATGTTATGGGGCGCATTATTGCGATTGTTGGCGCGGGTGGCGACCGTGACACCACAAAACGCACTTTGATGGGCGCCGCGGCTGCTGAGAATGCCGATGTGGTGATTGTGACCGACGATAACCCTCGGTCCGAGGATCCCGCTTTGATCCGCGCCGCCGTGATTGAAGGTGCGCATCGTGTTCGGACCAACGATGTCTACGAGGTCGGTGATCGTGCCGAAGCGATCCTACGCGCCGCTGACATGCTTCAACCAGGCGATGCTCTGCTTGTCGCGGGTAAGGGGCATGAGACGGGCCAAATTGTTGGCACCGACCTGCTGCATTTCGATGATGTAGAGGTCGCGTCCCAAGCGGTCCTCGCGCTTGATGGGAAAATTTGATGACAACGCCGCTTTGGACTTCGCGTGATGCTGTGGCCGCAACGGGCGGCACGGCGACTTGTGACTGGTCGGTCACCGGCGTGTCGATTGATACCCGAACCCTGCAAGAGGGCGACCTTTTTGTCGCGCTCAAGGCGGCGCGGGATGGACACGATTTTGTCGCGCAGGCGCTGGCGTCTGGGGCAGGGGCCGCACTGGTCACGCACCGTCCCGAAGGTGTCGCAGAAGATGCGCCGCTGCTGATTGTCGATGATGTTCTGACGGCGTTAGAGGGTTTGGGCCGCGCCGCACGTGCACGGACAAAGGCCCGCGTTGTTGCTGTGACGGGGTCGGTTGGCAAGACCTCGACCAAGGAAATGCTACGCGATGTCTTGGGCACCCAAGGTAAAACTCACGCGGCTGAGGCGTCTTACAACAATCACTGGGGCGTTCCGCTGACCTTGGCGCGGATGCCTGCGGACACGAAATACGCGGTGATCGAAATAGGGATGAACCACCCTGGTGAAATCGCGCCGCTCGCCAAAATGGCGCGACCACATGTGGTCATGATCACAACCGTGGCAGCAGCCCACCTTGAGGCGTTTGAGAATATCGACGGGATCGCCCGCGAGAAGGCCGCGATTTGCGAGGGGCTAGAGCCCAAAGGCACCGCCGTTCTGAACGGTGATCTGTCGAATTCGCCAATCCTAATTGATGCAGCCCATGCCAAAGGCGCGAAGGTCATCACCTTTGGTCAGTCCAAAGGATGTCACCACCGGATGCTCGACCTTCGGATTTGCGAAGGTGCAACCGTGGCGCAGGCCCGTGCATGGCGGACGCCTGTCTTGCTCAAGGTCGCGACCGAAGGCCGTCATTTTGCCATGAACGCCTTGGGTGTGGTGGCTGTGGTGCAGGCGCTCGGCGCGGATCGGACTAAGGCGATGCTCGACCTCGGGCAATGGTCGCCGCCTGCTGGGCGCGGCCTCTCTGAACAAATCGTCACCGATCCTGCCCGCGATGGTCATTACTTTGATCTGATTGACGATGCGTTCAACGCGAACCCCACATCGCTTTCTGCGAGCCTCGAAGTGCTGGCTGCACGAAAGCCCCGCAATGGCTTTGGCCGCTATGCCAAAGGTCGCCGTGTTGCGATCCTCGGGGATATGCTCGAACTGGGTCCAGATGAAATTGCACTGCACGCTGGGATGGTGAATGATCGGTCGATTGCTGATATTCAGGTGGTCCACTGCGTTGGCAACCGTATGCGCCACATGTGGGAAGCGCTCCCGGAAGGGAAACGCGGCCACTGGGAAGAAACCGCCCAAGATCTCATCCCCGATATTAACCGTTTGGTAGACAGCGGTGACGTTGTTTTGGTTAAAGGGTCCAAAGGCAGCAAAGTCAGCCTAGTCGTTGACGCGCTCCGTAAATTGGGGCAACGCAGAGCCAAGTCCGAACAAGAGGCCTGATTTTTATGCTGTATTTGTTAACAAACCTGTCTGATGGCGGCGATTTCTTTAACCTTTTCCGCTACATCTCTTTCCGCGCGGGTGGGGCGTTCCTCACGGCGCTGATCTTTGGTTTCATGTTCGGGAAACCGCTGATCAACGTTCTGCGTCGTAAGCAGGGTAAGGGGCAGCCAATCCGTTCTGACGGACCTGAGGGCCACTTTGTCAAAGCAGGTACGCCGACGATGGGCGGGCTGTTGATCGTTGGAGCCTTGGCGTTTTCGACAATCCTCTGGGCGCGGATGGACAACCCGTTCGTGCTGATGGTGCTGTTTGTCACTCTGTCCTACGCGATGATCGGTTTCGCCGACGACTACGCAAAGGTCAGTAAGCAAAGCACCGATGGCGTGTCGGGCAAGGTGCGACTTGTCCTCGGGTTCGTCGTTGCTGCGCTGGCCGGGTTCTGGGCGTCCTATTTCCACCCCGAGGCGTTGTCCAACGAACTGGCCTTCCCGATCTTCAAAAACCTACTGGTCGATTTGGGCTTCCTCTTTGTGCCCTTTGCGATGCTCGTCATCGTGGGTGCTGCGAATGCTGTGAACTTTACCGATGGCTTGGACGGTCTGGCTGTGATGCCCGTGATGATCGCGGCGGCGACCTTTGGGATCATCGCTTATGCGGTCGGTCGCGTCGATTTTACCGAATACCTTGAGGTGCATTACGTCCCCGAAGCAGGTGAGATCACCATTTTCTGTGCGGCCCTCATCGGCGGCGGCCTAGGGTTCCTGTGGTATAACGCACCGCCCGCCGCTGTGTTCATGGGCGACACGGGTTCGCTCGCGCTGGGTGGTGCCTTGGGCGCGATTGCAGTTGCGACAAAGCACGAGATCGTTCTGTCGATCGTCGGCGGCCTTTTTGTGATGGAGACCCTGTCGGTCATCATTCAGGTCGCGTACTTCAAACGCACGGGCAAACGTGTGTTCCTGATGGCGCCGATCCACCACCACTACGAAAAGAAGGGCTGGTCAGAGCCGCAGATCGTGATCCGCTTCTGGATTATCTCGCTCATCCTTGCGATGATCGGTCTGGCGACGCTCAAAGTCCGCTAATTCCTATATCATACTGAGGTTCTCATGATCCCCGTTCTCGGTTTCGAAGATCAGACCGTTGCTGTCCTTGGCCTTGGTCGGTCTGGGCGAGCTACGGCGGCTGCGCTCAATGCGGGCGGGGCTCGTGCGGTGGCATGGGACGATAACCCTGCGGCCCGCGATGCGGCAGAGGCCGAAGGGATCGAATTGCGTGACATGACGCGGCAGGGGGCCTTTGATGGCGTGTCTTGTCTGGTCGTGTCGCCCGGTATTCCGCATCTCTATCCTGCGCCGAACCCTGTGATCGCTGCGGCTTGGGATGCGGGCGTAGCAGTCGATAATGACATCGGTCTCTTTTTCCGATCCTTTGCGACCTACGCATGGGACGATTTCGACCAACAGCCCAAGGTGATCGCGGTCACTGGGTCCAACGGGAAATCGACGACCTCTGCCTTGATTCACCACATCCTGAAAGAGGCAGGCCGCCCAACCCAATTGGCGGGTAACATCGGTCGTGGCGTTTTGGACATTGATCCTGCCCGCGATGGCGAGGTTGTGGTGCTGGAACTGTCGTCCTACCAAACCGATCTTGCCCGTGCGATGACACCCGATGTGGGTGTGTTCACCAACCTGTCGCCTGATCATCTGGATCGGCACGCGGGATTGGGCGGCTATTTCGCGGCCAAGCGCCGTCTGTTTGCCGAAGGTGGCCCTGATCGCTGCGTCATTGGTGTGGACGAGGTTGAGGGGCGTTACCTCGCCAATCAACTGTCCGAAGGGCAGGCGGATGATCGTGTGATCCGTGTTTCCTCGGCTCGGAAACTGGATGGCGAAGGCTGGACCGTTTTTGCGCGCAAAGGGTTCCTCGCCGAATGGCGCAAGGGGCGTCAGGTGGCGTCGATTGATATGCGCGGTATCCTTGGCCTTCCGGGGGCGCATAACCACCAGAACGCTTGTGCCGCCTATGCGGCCTGTCGAACCTTGGGGATCGGCCCGAAAACGATCGAAGAAGCGATGAAGTCCTACCCCGGTCTGCCGCACCGCAGCCAGTTGATCGGCGAAAAAGACGGCGTGCGCTATGTGAATGACAGCAAGGCCACGAACGTCGATAGCGCGGCGAAGGCGCTGCAAGCGTTTCCGCGTATTCGCTGGATTTGTGGCGGTCTTCAAAAAGAGGGCGGCTTGGACGGTTTGTTGCCGCATCTGGGCGCTGTGGCGAAAGCCTATGTGATTGGCCGTGAAGCGGCACAATTCGCGATGCAGCTCGGCGGGATTGAAGCTGAGGTCTGCACAACAATGGAAGGGGCAGTGACTCGCGCGAGTGCCGAGGCAGAGGCGGGCGATACGGTCCTGCTGGCGCCTGCCTGTGCGAGTTTCGATCAATATGACAACTTCGAAAAGCGCGGCGATGATTTCGCGGCGCAAGTGCGGGCGATCATCGGGTAAAGGGAGGGGCGCTGCCCCTCTTGGCCTGACGGCCAATTCACCCCGGGATATTTCGGGCACAAAGGCAGGTCAGGCGCGGTTTGCGATGGCCGTGCCTGCGGCATGGGCGGAGGCCCACGCCCATTGGAAGTTATATCCGCCGAGCCACCCTGTGACATCCACGGATTCCCCGATGAAATAGAGGCCCTCGACGGTTTTTGCTTCCATCGTTGTGGAGGATAGGCCGTCGGTATCGACGCCGCCAAGTGTGACTTCGGCGGTGCGGTAGCCTTCGGTCCCTGTGGGTTTGACTTGCCAATGGGATAGAGCGAGGCGGAGGTTTTCAATCCGTCCGTCCGACCATTCCGCGCAATTGCCCGAGAGGTCGAATTCAGCAGTCAGGTGATCGACAAGGCGCGAGGGAAGAATGCGGGCGAGGATGGTTGTGACCGATTTGCGGGGATCGGTGCTGCGCGCCTTTCGGAGTGTTTCGGTCAGGTCAGTCGCGGGGATCAGGTCGATGTCGACCGCTTCGCCGCTGGTCCAGTAGCTCGAGACTTGCAGCATCGCAGGCCCAGAGAGGCCACGGTGCGTGCATAGGAGTGCCTCTGCAAAGGCGGGGCCAGTGGCGGCGCGGGCCAGAACGGGAAGGGCGATGCCTGACACCTCGGCAAAGCGGCTGTCGGAAAAGGTAAAGGGCACGAGGCCAGCGCGTGTGTCTGTGACCGCGAGGCCAAACTGCTCTGCAATTTGATAAGCGAGGCCCGTCGCGCCCATTTTGGGGATCGATTTACCGCCCGTAGCTACAACGAGATGATCGGCCTCTACCGTGATGTCTTTGCCATGGCGACGCAGTGACACGATAAAGGGGTCGGTGCTGCGCACCTCGACGATTTCGGTTTCAAGCCAGAGTTTCGCGCCTGCCTTTTCTGCCTCAGTGACCAGCATATTCACGATGTCCTTGGCGGAGTTGTCGCAGAACAATTGGCCGAGCGTCTTTTCATGCCAGCCGATGCCATAAGCGCTGACCAACCCGATAAAGTCCCACGGCGTATAGCGGGCGAGGGCGGATTTGCAGAAATGGGGGTTCTGGCTGAGGAAGTTCTTAGCCGACACATCCATATTCGTGAAATTGCAGCGCCCACCGCCAGAAATGCGGATCTTTTCACCCGCACGTTTCGCGTGGTCGACAACCAATACATCGCGACCCGCATGGGCAGCGCAGAACAGGCCGGCGGCACCGGCGCCAAGGATGAGTGTACGAACCTTCATGTGCCTTCCCTGACGGCTTTTGACTGATCGTGCAAGTGGTCAGAAGGAATCCGCCGATTCAGCTTATTTTGCTGGCCTTTTTAGAGGGCTCTGATTAATATCAACGTCAGATCCGGCAAACGGACGATGTAGAGGCAGATAGCGGTAAGAGTTCCATGACAGAGATGGTCTATGGATCGATTCCGGTGCAAACCGGCGATCCCATCCTCCCACGGTGGTGGCGTACGATTGATAAATGGACGCTGTCCTGCGTTCTGGCCTTGTTTGCCATTGGGCTGTTGCTGGGGCTTGCGGCCTCTCCGCCGCTTGCTGAACGCAACGATAAAGAGCCGTTTTATTACGTGATCAAACAGGCGCAATTCGGCGGCCTTGCGATGATCGTGATGTTCGTGACCTCAATGATGACGCCGAAATTGGTGCGCCGTCTGGCGACTTTGGGTTTTATCGCGGCGTTCGTTGCTGTGCTGGCTCTGCCGTTTATCGGGACCGACTTTGGCAAGGGCGCGGTGCGCTGGTTGTCGCTGGGCGGCCTGTCGGTGCAGCCGTCCGAGTTCCTGAAACCTGGGTTTATTGTGGTTGCGGCTTGGCTGATGTCTGCGAGCCAAGATATCGGTGGCCCTCCGGGTAAACTCTATTCCTTTATTCTCACCGCAGCGATCGTTTTGATCCTCGCGCTGCAGCCTGACTTTGGTCAGGCGTCGTTGGTGCTCTTTGGCTGGTGCGTGATTTATTTCGTAGCTGGTGCGCCGATGCTGCTGTTGGTGGGCGTGGCTGGGATGACGACCCTTGCGGGGTCCTTTGCCTATATGAACTCCGAACACTTTGCGCGTCGTATCGACGGGTTCCTGAACCCCGAGGTCGATCCGCGCACGCAGCTGGGTTACGCGACCAACGCGATCCGTGAGGGTGGCCTGTTCGGCGTCGGTGTCGGCGAAGGTCAGGTCAAGATGAGCCTGCCTGACGCGCATACCGACTTTATCATCGCGGTTGCCGCCGAAGAATACGGTCTGGTGCTGGTTCTGCTGGTGGTAGCACTTTATGCGGCTGTGGTGATCCGTTCGCTGCACCGTCTGTCCAAAGAGCGTGATCCGTTCATTCGTTTGGCGGGCACGGGTCTTGCCTGCATGTTCTCGGTTCAGGCGATGATCAACATGGGTGTTGCGGTGCGTCTGCTCCCAGCCAAGGGGATGACGCTTCCGTTCGTGTCCTATGGCGGGTCGTCGGTGATTGCATCGGGCATTGTGATGGGGATGCTTTTGGCATTCACGCGGTCGCGACCGCAGGGCCAAATTGGTGATATCTTTAGCCGTCGGGGGCGATAATGGCTAAACCTTTACTCGTAATCGCTGCGGGGGGGACTGGGGGGCATATGTTCCCAGCCCAAGCCCTCGCCGAAGCGATGCTGGCCAAAGGCTGGCGAGTTCAACTAACGACCGATGCGCGGGGCGCGCGTTATGCGGGCGGTTTCCCTGATGCGGTCGAGGTGATCGAACTGGGCAGTGCGACCTTTGCGCGTGGCGGTGCTGCGGCTAAAGCGCTCGTGCCGTTCAAAATCGCGGGCGGTGTTCTGTCGGCCCTATTCCGTATGTTGCGGGATAAACCTGCGATGGTTGTTGGCTTTGGCGGCTATCCGTCGATCCCTGCGATGGCGGCTGCGATGGTCTTGCGCCGTCCGCGCATGATCCACGAACAAAACGGTGTCTTGGGGCGTGTGAACACGGTCTTTGCGAAGCGCGTGACCAAGATCGCGTGCGGCACATGGCCGACCACTTTGCCTGAGGGCGTGCATGGCGAACACACGGGCAACCCCGTGCGCGGTGCGGTCCTTGCGCGGGCAGGGGCGGGATACATCGCGCCAGGCGATTACCCGATGTCCATTCTTGTGATCGGTGGCAGTCAGGGCGCGCGCATTCTGTCTGATGCGGTTCCTGCAGCGATTGCAGCGCTCCCCGATGCCATCCGCCGTTTCGTACGTGTGTCCCATCAGGCCCGTCCCGAAGATATGGAGCGTGTTCAGTCGGCTTATGCCCAATCTGGAATCAAGGCCGACGTGCAACCGTTCTTTACCGATATTCCCGAACGCATGGCCGAAGCGCAGCTGGTCATCAGCCGTTCTGGAGCGTCCTCTGTTGCGGATATTTCCGTCATCGGACGCCCCGCGATCCTGATCCCCTTTGCGGCGGCGACAGCTGACCACCAGACCGCCAATGCGCGAGGTCTGTCTGATGCGGGGGCGGCGATCTTGATGCCTGAATCTCAGGTCTCGGCAGAGAGCCTCTCGGCTCAGATCGAACTCATTCTGTCGAATGCGCAAGGTGCCGCGCAAATGGCGGCGGCGGCCTTGTCATGCGGCTTGCCGGATGCGACAGAGCGCTTGGTGACGCTGGTCGAAGAACTGGCGGTTAAATAATAAGAAAGACGAACGATATGAACTCTGCAACCAAACTGCCCATCGATGTTGGTGCCATCCATTTTGTCGGGATTGGCGGCATCGGTATGTCTGGCATCGCCGAAGTTTTGGTGAACTTTGGCTACACGGTGCAGGGGTCGGACGCAAAAACGTCAAAGATCACAGATCGTCTGGCAGGCATGGGTGCGACCATTTTCGAAGGTCAGGCCGCCGAAAACCTCAAAGACGCGCAGGTCGTTGTGATTTCCTCGGCGATCAAACCGGGTAACCCTGAATTGGACGAAGCCCGCCGTCGTGGCCTGCCGATTGTGCGCCGCGCGGAAATGCTGGCCGAATTGATGCGTCTGAAATCGAACGTCGCTGTTGCGGGTACGCACGGTAAAACGACCACCACCACGATGGTGTCGGCGCTGTTGGATCACGGTAATTTTGACCCGACTGTTGTGAATGGCGGGATCATTCACGCATACGGGTCGAACGCGCGTGTGGGCGAAGGCGAATGGATGGTGGTCGAGGCGGATGAATCCGACGGCACTTTTAACCGCCTGCCTGCAACGATCGCGATTGTGACCAACATCGACCCAGAGCATATGGAGCACTGGGGCAGCATCGAAAACCTACGCAAAGGGTTTTACGATTTCGTCTCGAACATCCCGTTTTATGGTGTGGCTGTGTGCTGCACCGATCACCCCGAGGTTCAGTCTCTCGTCGGTAAAATCACTGACCGCCGCGTGATCACCTATGGCTTTAACACGCAGGCCGATGTCCGTGCGATCAACCTGCATTACAAAGCAGGCGTTGCGCATTTTGATGTGGCGCTTCAGGTCGAGGACGACGTGATCGAAGGCTGCACCTTGCCGATGCCGGGGGATCACAACGTATCGAACGCGCTGTCTGCGGTCGCAGTTGCACGTCACCTCGGCATGAAAAAGGACGAAATCCGCGAGGCACTGGCCAAGTTTGGCGGCGTGAACCGTCGCTTTACCAAGGTGGGTGAAGTCCTCGGTGGCGTGACCATCATTGACGACTACGGCCACCACCCTGTCGAAATTGCCGCCGTGCTCAAGGCCGCGCGTCAGGCTTGTGATGGCCGCGTGATCGCTGTTCACCAGCCACACCGCTACAGCCGTCTGTCGTCGCTGTTCGAGGATTTCTGCTCTTGTTTCAATGAGGCCGATGTCGTCGCCATCGCTGAGGTTTACGCCGCAGGCGAACAGCCGATCGAAGGCGCGAGCCGTGATGACCTCGTCGCTGGTTTGATCCGTCACGGTCACCGTCATGCGCGCGCCCTGATCTCTGAAGAAGATCTGGAACGTCTGGTTCGTGAACAGGCGCGTCCCGGTGATATGGTTGTCTGCCTCGGGGCAGGGACGATCAGCACTTGGGCGAATAACCTGCCCGAGCGGATGAAGGCGTGACGCTCAACGCGTCGGTCATAGCGATTTGCATTTGGCTCTTTGCGGCCAATCTCGCGGCGCTGTTGCCGAGCAAAGATAACCACTGGTCGCGGGCCTATTTCCTGATCGCGACTGGTGCCCCCATTTTGGTTTGGGTCTTTTTCGAAAACGGGGTGCTGATTGGTTTGGTCGCGCTGGCGGCCTCTGGATCGGTGCTTCGTTGGCCATTGTATTATGCTTGGCGCTGGGTCCTGCGGCTTGGCAGTCGTGTGTTGAATAGGTAAACCGCGCGTATGACGCTTGATTTTGATCTCCCCCCTGTGCGCGGCACACTCACCGAAAACCGTTCGCTGGCAGAGCTGACGTGGATGCGCGTGGGCGGTCCTGCGGATGTGTTGTTCCAGCCTGCCGATGCCGATGATCTGGCCGAGTTTCTGGCGGCTCTTGACCCAATGGTGCCTGTCTTTGCGATGGGTGTCGGGTCGAACCTGATCGTGCGCGACGGCGGTATTCGGGGCATTGTGATCCGTTTGGGTCGTGGGTTCAACGGGATTGAGTTTGACGGGACAGAGGTCCGCGCGGGTGCTGCGGCTCTTGATGCCCATGTCGCACGTCGTGCGGCGGAAAACGGGGTTAACCTGACCTTCTTGCGCACCATTCCGGGGTCCATTGGTGGCGCTGTTCGGATGAATGCGGGCTGTTACGGCGAATACGTGAGCGATTATTTGCGCAGCGTGGATGTGATCCATCGGGACGGTCGCCGCGAAACGCTGCCTGCCGAGGCGCTGAACCTGCGCTACCGTCAGTCCGATCTGGCCGAGGGTGCGGTGATCGTTGGTGCGGTGTTCGACGGCGTTGCGGGTGATCCAGATGCGCTATCGGCAAAGATGGACGCACAGCTACAGAAACGCGACGAAACCCAACCCACAAAGGACAGAACCGCTGGGTCGACCTTTCGAAATCCTGTCGGTTATTCATCAACAGGGCAGGCGGATGACAGCCACGACCTGAAAGCGTGGAAGGTGATTGACGATGCGGGAATGCGTGGTGCGACCCGTGGTGGCGCGATCATGAACGTCAAACATTCCAATTTCTTGACCAACGCGGGCGGGGCGACGGCTGCCGATCTCGAAGGATTGGGCGAGGACGTGCGGAAAAAGGTTTACGATTCCAGTGGAATAACGCTAGAATGGGAAATCATGAGGGTCGGAGAGCCGGCCTCTGATTTCCAAGACTAAATTACAGGCAGTTCGACACCCGAAAACGGGGCGGACATTTTGAAAACAGACGTGTCGCAAAGACACGCAGGTGAGGCAGAGGGAATGTCGGGCAGGACAAACCCAAAAGTGGCTGTGTTGATGGGTGGACCGTCGGCTGAACGTGAGGTGTCCCTCTCGTCCGGCAAAGAGTGTGTCGCCGCGCTACAGGCTGCTGGGTTCCAGACAATCGCGATTGATGCGGGCGCCGATTTGGCGGCACGCCTTGATGCGGAACGTCCTGACGTCGTGTTCAATGCTCTGCATGGTCGTTGGGGCGAGGACGGTTGCGTCCAAGGTCTGCTCGAGTGGCTGCGCATCCCTTACACCCATTCTGGCGTGTTGGCCTCTGCCCTCGCGATGGACAAAGAGAAGACCAAGGCGGCTTATCGTGCGGCTGGTTTGCCTGTTGTGGAAAGCATCCTCGCGACCAAGGCTGAGGTGGCGTCGCGCCACGTGATGCCTGCGCCTTATGTCGTGAAACCCTATAACGAAGGCTCCTCTGTCGGGGTTTATATCGTCCAAGAAGGTGCGAACACACCGCCTGACCTGTCCGACGATATGCCTGACGTTCTGATGGTCGAAGCCTTTGTTCCCGGTCGTGAATTGACCACGGCAGTGATGGGGGATCGGGCGCTTGGCGTGACCGACATTATCACTGACGGCTGGTATGATTACACCGCGAAATATACGACGGGCGGATCGCGCCATGTGATCCCCGCCGATATCCCTGCAGAGATTTATGAGGCCTGCCTCGATTACGCTGTTCGGGCGCATCAGGCGCTTGGCTGTCGTGGGTTGTCGCGTACGGATTTTCGTTGGGATGAGGCACGTGGTCTGGACGGTCTGATCCTACTTGAGACGAATACCCAACCGGGGATGACGCCTACGTCGCTTGCGCCTGAACAGGCTGCGCATGCTGGCGTTGATTTCCCGTCGCTCTGCAAATGGCTGGTGGAGGACGCAACATGCGACCGCTAATCGGCCAACGCGAACCCCACGGCATGCGCCACGATCCGTCACCCTCCAAGTGGCAGTATCGCTATGAGCGCTGGATGCTCACGCCGATCTATCGCCGTCTGATCCGCACGGGCCTGCCTGTGCTAATGGTTTCAGCTCTGGTCGGGATTTACGTGATGGACGGGGATCGTCGTCAGGCGATCTCTGACGGTTACAACGACATGGTGCGCAGTTTTCAGCAGCGGCCTGAGTTTATGCTCTCGGCCATGGCGGTTGATGGCGTGGATACTGAGACCGCGACTGCGATCCGCAGCGTGCTGAACTACAATTTCCCTGTGTCCTCGTTTGACCTCGACCTCGAAGAGGGGCGTCGTCGCGTTGAAGAGGTGGCCGTGGTGGAGCGTGCGACCCTGCGGATTAAACCAGGCGGAATTCTTCAAGTGCTCGTCACGCCGCGCGTGCCTGTCGCGATGTGGCGTCAAGGTGAGGCGCTGCACCTCGTGGATGCGAGCGGGCGCGTGATTGCTGATGTGCAATCGCGCGGTGATCGCGCTGAATTGCCGTTGATCGCTGGCGATGGGGCCAAGGATGCCCTGACCGAGGCGATGTCGATATTTGCAGCCGCTGGCCCTGTGGCCCCGCGGGTGCGTGGTTTGGTGCGGATGGGCGAACGCCGCTGGGATGTGGTTTTGGATCGGGATCAGCGCATTTTGCTGCCCGAAACCGATGCAGTTACATCCTTTGAGCGGGTCGTTGTGATGAGCCAGACCCAAGATCTACTCGAACGCGATGTCGCTGTTGTCGACATGCGGAACAAAGACCGACCGACCTTGCGGTTGGGAGAAAGCGGCGCTGCTGAAATGCGCCGAATAAATGCAGACGTATCAGGGGCCGGTAACTAATGAAGCAGCTTTATGAAACCCAACGTGCAATGCGCAACATGCGTAAGGCCGCTCTCCAACGGGGATTGATCGCTATTCTTGACGTCGGCACCTCCAAAGTGGCGTGTCTCGTTCTGCGGTTCGATGGTCCAGAACGTAGCCGTGGTGAAGACGGTGTGGGTTCTCTCGCTGGTCAGTCGTCGTTCCGTGTGATCGGCGCCGCGACCACCCGTTCGCGCGGCGTTCGCTTTGGTGAAGTGGACGCGATGCAGGAAACCGAACGCGCCATTCGCACGGCTGTTCAGGCCGCGCAAAAGATGGCTGGCGTCCGTGTGGACCACGTGATCGCTTGTCTGTCGGGTGCGCGTCCACGGTCCTATGGCCTTGCGGGCGACGTGAATGTGAACGGTGAGGTCGTTTCGGGCGAAGATATCGGTCGCGTTCTAGCCGCTTGCGATATGCCCGATCTGGGCGAGGGGCGCGAGGTGCTTCACGCGCAGCCGATCAACTTTAACCTCGATCATCGCACTGGGATGTCTGATCCGCGTGGTCATGCGGGCAACGTGCTGTCTACCGATATGCACCTCCTGTCGGTCGATGCCGCAGCGATGCAGAACCTGTTCCAGTGCATCCGCCGCTGTGACCTCGAACTCGCTGGTATTGCGTCGTCGGCCTATGTGTCGGGGATTTCGTCGCTGGTTGAGGACGAACAAGAACTCGGTGCCGCCTGTATTGATATGGGCGGCGGATCGACTGGCGTGTCGATCTTTATGAAGAAACACATGATCTATGCTGACAGCGTCCGCATGGGCGGGGATCACGTGACCCAAGATATCTCTATGGGCCTGCAGGTTCCTCACGCCATCGCTGAACGGATTAAGACATTCTACGGCGGCGTTGTGGCGACTGGCATGGACGACCGCGAGCAGATCGAAATCGGCGGTGATACGGGCGATTGGGAACGTGATCGTCGCACCGTTAGCCGAGCCGAACTGATCGGCATTATGCGCCCGCGTGTTGAGGAAATCCTCGAAGAAGCCCGTGCGCGCCTCGATGCGGCTGGGTTCGAATATCTGCCGAGCCAGCAGATCGTTCTGACTGGGGGCGCAAGCCAAATTCCAGGTCTGGACGGGCTGGCGAGCCGTATCCTTGGTCAGCAAGTGCGCCTTGGTCGTCCGCTCCGTGTTCAAGGCCTTCCTCAGGCCGCGACGGGCCCTGCATTTGCAGCGGCAGTTGGCCTGACGTTGTTCGCGGCTCACCCGCAAGATGAATGGTGGGATTTCGAAGTTCCGACCGAGAGCTACCCGTCCCGTTCGCTCAAACGCGCGGTGAAATGGTTCAAGGACAACTGGTAATACGCAAGATTTCGCCGATTCATCCAAATCAAGCGATTTTGCCCACTAAACCCGCAATATTTTGCGGGTTTTCTGCGTTTTTCCCGTGACGTTGCGATTCTGACACGCTAGACTGTGGATTAATCAGTTGAAGAGTGCCCGGTTTGGGACGGGCCCCAAAACATACAGGCGGACAGAGTATGGCATTGAACCTTTCCATGCCCGGGCAAGAAGAGCTCAAGCCCCGGATTACCGTATTTGGCGTTGGCGGTGCAGGCGGCAATGCGGTCAATAACATGATCGAAAAAGAACTTGAGGGTGTGGAGTTCGTTGTTGCGAACACCGACGCGCAAGCTCTGCAACAGTCGAAATCGGCATCGAAGATCCAGATGGGTCTGAAAGTCACCGAAGGTCTGGGCGCTGGTGCTCGTCCGTCGGTTGGCTCTGCTGCGGCTGAAGAAAGCATCGAGCAGATCGTTGACCATCTGGCTGGCGCACACATGTGCTTTATCACCGCTGGTATGGGCGGTGGCACTGGCACGGGCGCGGCACCGATCATCGCGCAGGCAGCTCGTGAGCTGGGCGTTCTGACCGTTGGCGTCGTGACCAAGCCGTTCCAGTTCGAAGGCGGCAAGCGCATGAAACAAGCGGAAGCAGGCGTCGAAGCTCTGCAGAAGGTTGTTGATACGCTGATCATCATTCCGAACCAGAACCTGTTCCGTCTGGCGACCGAAAAAACCACCTTTACCGAAGCCTTCGCAATGGCTGACGACGTGCTGTATCAGGGCGTTAAAGGTGTGACTGACCTGATGGTTCGTCCGGGCCTGATCAACCTCGACTTTGCTGACGTTCGTTCTGTGATGGACGAAATGGGCAAGGCAATGATGGGCACTGGTGAAGCAACTGGCGAAAACCGCGCAATCGACGCGGCAGAGCAGGCGATTGCGAACCCGCTTCTCGACGAAATCAGCCTCGAAGGCGCACGTGGTGTTCTGATCAACATCACTGGCGGCTACGACCTGACCCTCTTCGAACTCGACGAAGCTGCGAACAAAATCCGCGAGAAAGTCGATCCCGACGCAAACATCATCGTTGGTTCGACCCTCGATCCGAACATGGACGGCGCAATGCGCGTGTCCGTGGTTGCGACAGGCATCGACGCATCTGTCGGCCAAGTTGAAGCACCGCTTCCGCGCCGTAGCATGTCGGCTCCGCTGACACAGACCGTATCGGCTGAAATGCCTGCGGCTGAACCAGCTCCTGCACCTGTTGCAGAGACCGCTGCTGACGACCGCACTTTGTTTGACGATGCGTTCGAAGCAGATACCGCACAAGACGACGGTTTTGACGGTTTTGAACCGCAAGTCGAAGACGACCTTCCGCCGCCGGCTTACCAGCCGCGTCCGGAAACCCAGTTCGCTCCGGCTGAGGCATTCGTTGCGCCGCGCGCACCTGCGCCAGGCACACCGTCGCCAGAGGCACTTGCACGTCTCGAAGCAGCCGTTCGTAAGCCGTCCGCCCCTGCAGCGCCTGCCGCTCCGGCACCTGCTGCCGAAGCAGAGGCTCCGCGTCGTGGGTTCGGGATCAACAACCTGATCAACCGCATGACCGGCCACTCGGACGCAGAGCCTGCACAGCCCGCTCCGTCCCGCGCACAGCCGCAGGTTCACGCGGTCCGCGAAGAGGCAAAAGCAGCCGATCCAGAGCAAGAACGGATCGAGATTCCTGCGTTCCTGCGCCGTCAAGCGAACTAACAAACTGACATAATTCAGTGAAAAGGCCGTCCATTGGGCGGCCTTTTTCTTTGTTTAACAATAACTTAACAAAACTGTTTCATATGTTTCAGTCCGTTGCAAAGAGTGAGTTGAGGGTTCTCAGTACCCGTCTTAAATGAGTGTCAGTAACAAAAGGGCGCATTTACGTGCAGACCACACTGAACACTGATCTGACATTTGATGGCGTTGGATTGCATTCTGGCAAACCAGCGAGGCTTGTCTTGCGTCCTGCTCCTGCGGGCCATGGTATCGTGTTTCGCCGTGTGGACCTTGCGTCTGATCGCGATATGCCCGCCCTGTGGGATCACGTGATTCAAGAGCCGCTGAACACCCGTCTGACCAATGACGCAGGGACCAGCGTTTCGACCATTGAACATCTTATGGCGGCCCTGTCGGGCACGGGCGTTCACAACGTTCTGTGTGAAATCGACGGCCCTGAGGTTCCGATCCTCGATGGTAGCGCGGCACAGTTTGTGCGTGCGATTGTCACGGCTGGCCTGCACCGTTTGGGTGCTCCGCTCCGCGCTATTGAAGTGCTGGACGTGATCGAAGTGCAGAACGGCGACGCGATTGCGCGTCTGTCGCCTGCGACATCGCTCCAGATGGATTTCGAAATTGAATTCCCCGATGCGGCAATTGGCCAACAGCAAAAGACGCTGAATATGGCCAATGGTGCCTTTGTGCGTGAGTTGTGCGACAGCCGCACCTTCTGCCGTATGCGTGATGTCGATGCGATGCACGCGGCTGGTCTTGCGCTGGGTGGCACGCTGGAAAACGCTGTAGTGGTTGAAGGAAGCGATATCCTCAGCCCCGGTGGTCTGCGTCACAAAGACGAAGCTGTGCGTCACAAGATGCTGGACGCCTTGGGTGATTTGTATACGGCAGGGGCACCGATCCTTGGTCGGTATTCGGGCCACCGTGCGGGCCATGCCCTGACCAACAAACTGTTGCGTGCCATGTTTGAACGTCCTGATGCTTGGCGTTGGGTCACCTGCGATGCCTCTATCGCCGCTCGTCTGCCAGGCGTGGGTGTAAATATCGCTGATCTGAGCCGGGTCGCCTGAGTGTGACTGCGACAAGTGGCAAAAGGCATTTTGCCCTGCATTTTTCTATGCTAGACCAAGACGAAACACGATCGACGCAGCCCGTCGATCGACTGATCGAGCAATGAAAATTGGGGGCGTTCATGTTAAGCCGTAGTCGGGCCACAAAAGCACGAACCATCCTGTCTGTCGCGTTCCTGTCTGTCGCCACGTTGACGGCCTGTAATTCCTTTGACCCCAAAGTCGAAGGGGCGCTTGAGCAATTTTCTGCCGAAGAGATTTATCAGCGCGGCGAATACGAACTCGAACGCGGTCGCGAGTCTGATGCCGCGTTCTATTTCGGTGAGATCGAACGCCTTTATCCCTATTCCGAATGGGCCAAACGTGCGCTGATCATGCAGGCCTTCGCCTATCACCGTGACAAAGATTACGAAAACAGCCGTGCTGCGGCACAGCGGTTCTTGAACTTCTACCCGGCGGACGGTGACGCGGCCTATGCGCAGTATCTGCTGGCCTTGTCCTACTACGATCAGATCGACGAAGTGGGTCGCGATCAGGGTCTCACGTTCCAAGCACTTCAAGCACTGCGGGCGGTGATCGAAAACTATCCTGACAGCGAATATGCGCGTTCGGCGATTTTGAAGTTTGATTTGGCCTTTGATCACCTCGCGGCCAAAGAAATGGAAATCGGGCGCTTCTATCTGAAGCGGGGCCATTATCAGGCCGCTGCGAACCGTTTCCGCGTCGTGGTCGAGTCGTTCCAGACCACCAGCCACACACCAGAAGCGCTGCACCGTTTGGTGGAATGTTACCTGTCGCTCGGCCTTGTTGAAGAGGCGCAGACCGCAGGGGCCATCCTTGGTCATAATTTCCAATCGACCGAATGGTATGCGGATAGCTACAAACTGTTGACCGAAGGCGGGCTTGAGCCGTCCTTGATTGGGGATAGCTGGCTGGCGGCGGTCTATCGCCAGATGATCCGTGGCGAATGGCTCTAAGGGGAGGCGGGGGAAACCCTGCTGGACGCTGACACAATGCTGCGCGGTTTAGACATCCGAGATATGCTGATCATTGATCGGTTGGAGCTAGAGTTCCAACCGGGTCTCAACGTGCTCACGGGTGAAACGGGCGCGGGTAAATCGATCCTACTGGATTCCCTTGGTTTTGTGCTGGGCTGGCGCGGTCGTGCCGACCTCGTGCGGCAGGGGGCAGAGCAGGGCGAGGTTGTTGCCGTGTTCGACCTTCCGTCGGGCCATGCGGCTGAGGCGGTTCTGAAAGAAGCTGGGATCGAGGCGGATGGGGAACTTATACTGCGTCGCATCAACACCGCTGACGGGCGCAAGACCGCGTGGGTCAATGATCGTCGGGTGAGCGGCGAGGTCCTGCGCCAACTCTCTGACACGCTGATCGAACTGCATGGCCAGCACGATGACCGTGGACTACTTAATCCGCGTGGGCATCGGTTGCTCTTGGACGATTTTGCGCAGGTGTCCGATCTGATCGACGCGACCCGCGCGGCATGGCGTGGATTGGCGCAATCACGCAAGGCGCTGGTCGTGGCAGAGGCCAAGATCGCAGAGACCCGCGCCGAAGAAGAATTTTTGCGCCATGCGGTGGGGGAGTTGGATAAACTCGACCCGCAACCCGGTGAAGAGGCGACCTTGGACGGCAAACGCCGTTTGATGCAGGCAGCAGAAAAGATCCGCAACGATATCTCTCAGGCCTTTAACGCGCTGTCCTATGAAGGCGCTGAGGGGCTGATGTCGAATGCGGCACGGTGGCTCGGCGATGCGGCGGATAAGGCCGAAGGTCGTCTGGATGCCCCGTTGTCGGCCTTATCGCGGGCGATGGATGAATTGGGTGAAGCGCAGCGCGGGATCGAAGAATGCCTCGACTCGCTCGACTTTAACCCTGCCGATCTCGAACTGACCGAAGAGCGTTTGTTCGCGATCCGTGGTTTGGCGCGGAAATATGCGGTCCTGCCAGATGATCTGTCTGCTCATGCGGATGGTCTGCGGGCAAAGCTGGACTTGCTGGACGGAGGGGAACGCGACCTCGCGGCGTTGCAGGTCGCAGTGAAGGCGGCAGAGCAAACCTATGATGCGGCAGCCAGCGCATTGACCGCAGCGCGGGTTGAGGCGGCTTCTCGCCTCGACGCGGCGATGGCGGCAGAACTGGCCCCGTTGAAAATGGAACGGGCGGTTTTCAAAACCGATGTTGTGGCTGGCGAAGAAGGCCCCGAAGGGCGCGATGACGTGGCCTTTACCGTGGCGACGAACCCTGGTGCGCCCTCTGGACCGCTCAACAAAATCGCGTCTGGCGGCGAATTGAGCCGCTTCCTCTTGGCGCTGAAGGTCTGTTTGTCGGCAGCGACGACGGGCATCACGATGATCTTTGACGAAATTGACCGTGGTGTTGGCGGCGCGACCGCCGATGCGGTTGGTCGTCGATTGGCAGGGCTCGCATCGGCGGGGCAGGTGCTGGTCGTGACCCACTCGCCGCAAGTGGCAGCACTGGGCGGGCACCATTGGCGGGTTGAGAAACGTCAAACCGATACGCAGACGCTGTCGACGGTGGTGCCGCTGGATGCAGACGAACGCGTGGATGAAATCGCGCGGATGATCTCTGGTGATCGCATCACCGAGGAAGCCCGTGCCGCGGCACGCGCGTTGCTCACCGCCTAAGAAAAACGGGCCACCCGAAGGTGACCCGCGACCGTTCTATAGAAAACCCGTCAGCCACTCACAGACATCCGGTTCAAAAACTTAGCGCCAGAAGGCATATGCTTAGGTATAAAAACTATGCCTAACGTATAGTTGAATTGTGACGCTTTGTTAACCCTTTTCTGGAACGAACGTGCTAATTTAACGATGACGTTGCGGAAACTTTGGGAATTACGGGGCTAAATCCCTGAAATGACGCGACGATGCTTGGTCCATTTGACGAACTGTCCTACACAGAAATCAAACGAACCAGTGGGCTAGCGATGTCGACGAAGACGACTCAGCACGTGAAATCCGCCAGCGGCGCAGTTGCCAAAGCCTTGGCCGACACCTTGCGCACCATTCGCACCAAAGGGCCGAGCGAGATTCAGTTCTGGTTCATCGCTTTGATGATCGGGATTGGCGGTGGCCTTATCGCGATGGGGTTCCGGCTGGGGATCGAGAGCCTTCAGTCCTTTGTGTATCAAACCAATCAGGTGGCGCGACTGCATCGGTCTGCGGCAATGCTCGACTGGTATTGGATCGTTTTGATCCCCGTGTGTGGTGGCCTGATTGTTGGCCTGATCCTTGATCGGTTTACCCCCGATGGGCGCGTGCGGGCTGTGGCAGATGTGATCGAAGGGGCTGCACTGCGGGACGGACGGGTTGAAAAACGCGAAGGTCTGGCCTCTGCCGCGGCGAGTTTTGTAACCTTGGCGACGGGTGGTTCGTCTGGGCGCGAAGGACCTGTTGTCCACCTCGTTGGTGTTTTGGCGACATATGTGAGCGGGTTGATCAAGGCGGACGGCGTGACGGGTCGTGACCTATTGGGCTGTGCCGTGGCTGCGGGCGTCTCTGCGAGCTTTAACGCGCCGATTGCAGGGGCACTCTTTGCGCTCGAAGTGGTCCTGCGCCATTTTGCGATGCGGGCCTTTGCACCGATTGTGATTGCCTCTGTCGCGGGCACGGTGGTTAGTCGGATGATCCACGGCGATGTGACGGAGTATTTCCTGCCGACCACAACGGCCCTTCGGTTCTACGTCGAATTGCCTGCGTTTATCCTCTTGGGCCTTCTCAGCGGCGTTCTTGCCATTGTTCTGATGCGGTCGATCTTTTGGGCGGATACCATCGGAACAGCGGTTCAAACAAAGCTGCGTATCCCACGTGCCCTTCGCCCTGCGATCGCGGGTGGGCTGCTCGGGGTCATTGCGCTTTGGTTCCCACATATTATCGGTGTCGGCTATGGGATCACGTCAGACGCGCTCTCTGGGCGGTTGCTGTTTTGGCAAGCCGTCGTCTTTGCCGCGGTCAAAGTCATAGCTGTCGCCATCACGATGGGCGGACGGATGGGCGGCGGTGTCTTTTCACCCGCGTTGGTTGTTGGATCGCTCGCTGGGTTGGCGTTTGGCATGGTGGCAACGGGGCTTTTGCCTGACTATTCGGGAACGGCGGCGCTTTATGCGCTTGCAGGGATGGGGGCTGTTGCGGCGGCGGTTTTGGGCGCGCCGATCTCAACCACGTTGATCGTGTTTGAACTAACGGGCGACTGGCAAACGGGGCTGGCGGTGATGGTCGCTGTCTCCATGTCGACGGCCGTTTCGTCGCGGTTTATCGCGGGGTCGTTCTTTCTCACCCAGTTGGAGCGTCGGGGCGTTCGGATTGCGGCTGGCCCACAGGCATATCTGTTGTCCACCTTTGATGTGGCGACAGTGATGCGGTCGATGGATCACCCGCGCGGCGCGTCGCTTGAGGACTGCGAGGCGCTCATTCAACGCGGGATCTATGTGGCGCATGATGCCACGCTCGACCGTGCGATGCCCCTGTTTGAAAACAGCGGGGAATCCTTTGTTCCAGTGGTTCGACAAAAGAAAGACGCCCCAGCAGAGGTGCGGGGCGCCTTGTTCCATGTCGATGCCTTGCGTGCGTTTAACCGTGCCCTTGCCGCTGTCTCAGCCGAAGAGCACGCCTAGGTTAAACCTGCTCTACCGCGACTTTGCTGGTGTAGAAGGCAAGGTAATCTTTGATCTGCGACACCGCGTCAGACGGGTTTTCATAAGACCAAACTGCGTCTTTGATTGGGCCGCTTTTGGCGACGATGGTGAAATAACGTGCGTCGCCTTTGTGCGGGCAATGCGAGGTCGTGTCGGATTCATCCAAAAACGCCATCGCGATGTCCGAACGCGGGAAATAGATCACGGGCGCCATATCGCCTTCGATCAGCTCCAGTGCGTCAGAGCTTTCGCCCAGAACAGCACCGCCAGCGCGAACGACCCAAGTGCCCCCAGCGGGACGAATAGTGATGTGGTCGGCCATTGTGGCCCCTCCCTTGTGTGTCTTTCAGTTGCCTGTTGATACAGGCCGCATGTTACGATTTGGCGTCAGAGCGGCGCACACGCCTGCTCGAGCCAGTGTTTGGCCGCAGCATCCAGATTTGCCCCCACCTTGTCCAGCACGGTCGCATGGTAACTGTCGATCCACGACACTTCGTCGCGGGACAGCAAGGTGAGGTCTATAAGCCGACGATCAAGGGGCACCCATGTCAGCGTCTCAAACGAGAGATGATTGCGGTGCGAGTCTCCTCCGGCAATTGGCGGTGCGGGTTGAACAACGATCAGGTTTTCAATCCGAATGCCAAAGGCCTTGGCACGGTAGTAGCCGGGTTCATTCGACAATACCATCCCGGGTCGCAAAGGAATGTCCGAAACACGGCTAAGACGTTGCGGCCCTTCGTGAACGCAGAGGTATGATCCGACGCCGTGACCCGTCCCGTGGTCGAAATCGAGCCCCGCTGTCCACAGCGGGAACCGCGCGAGGGAATCGAGATGCGCACCCGTGACCCCATCCGGGAACCGCGCGCGGCTGATCGCGATCATGCCTTGGAGGACGCGGGTATAGCAGGCGCGTTCCTCTGCGCCGACAGTTCCAATCGCGATGGTACGGGTGATGTCGGTCGTGCCGTCCTGATACTGCCCACCCGAATCGAGGACGAGAAGATCGCCGTCCTGAAGCTGGCGGTTGGTGTCATGGGTCACGCGGTAGTGGATGACGGCGCCGTTCGGACCGCTGCCTGCGATGGTATCAAAAGAGATATCCCGCAGTGCGCCAGTCTCCGCCCTGAACTGTTCCAGCTGAGTGACAACGTCGATTTCGGTGACGTGCCCCGCCTCGTCCAGCCAATGCAGGAAGCGGCACATAGCGACCGCATCACGGAGGTGCGCTGTTCGGGCCCCCGCGATCTCGGTCGGGTTTTTGCAGGCCTTGGGCAGAACGCAGGGATCGCGCCCCTCAACAGGGTTGGCGAGGGTTTCGCCGATGATCTGCGGGCACGTCGTTGGGTCAATTAGCACCATGCCATTGAGCGACCGTAGGGTAGGGACAAAGGCGTCCTCGCCGTGAACCGTCACCTCGGCCCCTAGGTGGTCCAAGATCGCATCAGTTTTGCCCGCGCGGGCAAAGAGGTCTACGCGACCGTCCGCATAGAGAATGGCAAAGCACTGCGGCACGGGATTGCGCGGGATATCGGCGCCACGAATATTCAAGAGCCACGCGATAGAGTCGGGCAGGGTCAGGACTGCCGCAGCTTGTCCATTCTCCCGAAGGCCTTTGGCAAGGCGGGCCCGTTTGTCGCCGTGGCTTTCCCCTGCGAGGTCATCGGGCTGCACAAAGAACGGTGCGGCAGGCGGGGCAGGGCGGTCGGTCCAAATCTGATCGACCAGATTGGCGCAGGCGACCATGTTCGCCTGTTCGCGCAGCCCTTTAACCTCGCTGATCGTATGTAGCCACGGATCAAAGCCGATGGTCCGATCCTCTGCGTGGTCTTCCAGCCAGTCACCGAGTTTAACCTCGGGCCAATCAACGGGCGTGAACACATCCGCAGCCTGTTCGCGCACCTGCAGGCGGTAACGGCCATCGACAAAGAGGCCGGCTCGATCCGCTAGGACAGCACAAAAACCCGCCGACCCCGTAAAGCCAGTCAGCCACGCTAGACGTTCGTCACAAGCCGCAACGTATTCACCCTGATGCGCATCGGCGCGGGGGACGAGGAACCCGTCCACCCCTGCGGCCGCCATTTGGACACGCAGTTTCGATAGCCTCTCGGGCCCCGCTTTCCCTGAAAACGCAGTCTCAAAGGTCTGGAACATTGCCGCCCCTTTTCATTTTAATACAGGTGGTTAGCCCGCCTTGCGGATGCCTGCGAACCGTGCGCGTGCCCGAGGGTCAGAGTCAAACAGGCTCGCCAACTGTTCGGTCATCGCACCCGCCAACTGATCCGCATCGGTGATGGTCACAGCGCGGTCGTAATACCGCGTCACGTCGTGGCCAATGCCGATTGCCATCAGTTCGACCGCCTTGCGCTTTTCGATCATGGCGATCACGTCACGCAGGTGTTTTTCGAGGTAGTTGGCAGGGTTCACCGACAATGTGCTGTCATCAACGGGCGCACCATCGGAAATCACCATGAGGATTTTGCGCTGTTCGCGACGAGCCATCATACGGCGGTGCGCCCATTCCAGCGCCTCCCCGTCGATGTTCTCTTTCAAGAGACCCTCTTTCATCATCAGACCAAGGTTCGCACGGGTTCGACGCATCGGGGCGTCCGCGGATTTATAGACGATGTGGCGCAGATCGTTCAGACGACCAGGCTGCAATGGGCGACCCTCGGCTAGCCATTTTTCGCGGCTCTGCCCGCCTTTCCACGCTTTGGTGGTAAAGCCCAGAACCTCGACCTTGACCGCGCAGCGTTCCAGCGTGCGGGCCAAAACGTCCGCACAGATCGCCGCGATAGAGATCGGGCGCCCGCGCATCGAGCCAGAGTTGTCGAGCAAGAGCGTCACGACAGTATCGCGGAAATCGGTGTCTTTTTCCCATTTGAACGACAGCGGCGTGGTCGGGTTTGCGACCACACGAGCAAGGCGGCCTGCGTCGAGGATGCCTTCCTCTTTGTCGAACTCCCATGACCGGTTCTGCTGTGCCTGAAGGCGGCGTTGCAGTTTGTTCGCAAGGCGAGACACAGCGCCCTTGAGCGGCTCTAGCTGCTGGTCGAGGTAAGCGCGGAGGCGTTCAAGCTCAGCGGGTTCAGCCAATTCCTCGGCACCGATTTCTTCGTCGAATTCGGTTTTGTAGACGGTGTAGTTCGGATCAGCGTCCGAGATTGGCGCAGGCGGCGGAGGATCGAGCGGGGCCTCGCCCTCTGGCATCTCGGTCTCTTCGTCGAATTCGGAATCAGCCATGTCGTCGGCGCTGACTTGCGCCTGTTGCTGGTCCTGCTGCTGGTCTTGGGACTGTTCGGGGCTGGCTTCGGTTTCGTCCTCTTGACCATCGTCTTGGCCATCGGATTCAGGGTTATCCTCAACCTCGTCCTGTTCTGCGGTTTCGTCGTTCTGATCATCCTCAACATCTGGATCGTCGCCGAGCTGATCTCCGTAGCCGAGATCCTCAATGATCTTACGTGCAAATTTCGCAAAGGCGCGTTGATCGCTGAGCGTATCCTCTAGCGATTCAAGCGTCTCGCCTGCCTGATCCTCAATAAATCCGCGCCACAGTTCCATCACGTTGTTCGCACCCTTAGGCAGGGGACGACCCGTGGCGAGGTGGCGGATCAGGTAGCCAGCGGCCACGGACAATGGCGCATCGGTGGAAGAACTGATCTGGTCATAGCCCTTACGGGTTGCCTCGGTCGCGATCTTTGCGTCGATGTTCGACGCTGTGCCGGGCATGTAGCGGGCACCGACGGCCTCGACCCGAGCGGATTCCATCGCATCGTAGATCTCTTTCGCCAACTGCCCTTGGGGAGCGTAGCGGGCTGCAACGGCGGAGTCGTGGAATTTGTGACGCAGCGCCAGCGCATCCGCCGTTCCGCGTGCGAGCAAAACCTCGTCGCGGGTCATGCGACGGCTGACCTGAGGAAGGCGCACAGAATCCTTGGTCAGACCCGGAGGGTCCACCGAATAGGTCACCGACAGATCGGCGTCATCGGCCATAACCTTGGTCGCTTCGGCCAATGCCTTTTTAAACGGATCGGCGGGGTTATCGGAGGGTTTCATGCGGGCAGCCTTCGGGTCATCGTTGCGACTAACCTAGACCGACGATTGGGCAATGACCAGTGGTCGGGATCAGTTGAATAACAGCAAATCGCGGCATTCTGCGATGGCTGCCTCGGCGCGGGTTTCAGCCCAGACCGCGTCGGCCCCGTCGATGGTATATGCGGCGCGTGTCAAAAGCATCGCATGGGCTTGTTTCGCGTTAATCCGCCAGTCCATCACGCGAATACGATCCGTGTCAGGCATTATCGCATCAATGAGCATGAGCATCATTTCGCGGTCCTGTTCAAAGTCGCCCGCATCGCTTTTTCCAAAGAGCCACGAATGTTCCATTTGTGCTGAAAAACGGCCGGCGCAGATCGCGAATATCCGAAGGTCTTCGTTGGCCGCATTGTTGAGCGCTGGCGCGGGCAGGGCCCCGACCAGCATGAAAAACACCGCAAGGAAAGTTTTCAAACCGCTCATGATTTGATCTTTTATGACAAATTTATGTCAATCAACTGTGCAGTTTGGAAACTATCCCAATGCACCTAGGACGCGAAAAGGTGCAGGGGCCCGCACTTTCGTGCAAGCCCCTGTCAATTTGTTCAATCTTTTCAGATAGATCAGAGTGCGATGGACGCAGCCGATTCCGGCAGTTCCTCGTCAAAGCAGCGCTGATAGAACTCTGCCACGGTCTGGCGTTCCAACTCGTCACATTTGTTGAGGAAGGTCAGGCGGAACGCATAACCAACATCACGGAAGATCTCTGCGTTCGCAGCCCAAGCAATCACGGTCCGCGGCGACATAACGGTCGACAGGTCGCCGTTCATGAACGCCGTGCGGGTCAGGTCAGCAACGGTCACCATCTGGCTGATGATCTTGCGGCCCTTTTCGTTGTTGTAGTGCGGTGCCTTCGACAGAATGATCGCCGCTTCGGCATCGTGGCTGAGGTAGTTCAGCGTCGCGACGAGCGACCAACGGTCCATCTGGGCTTGGTTGATCTGCTGGGTGCCGTGGTAGAGGCCAGTGGTATCACCAAGGCCCACAGTGTTCGCAGTCGCGAAGAGGCGGAAATACGGGTTCGGCGTAATGATTTCGTTCTGATCCAAGAGGGTCAGTTTACCATCATGTTCGAGAACGCGCTGGATCACGAACATCACGTCCGCACGGCCCGCATCGTATTCGTCGAATACAATCGCAGTCGGGTTGCGAAGTGCCCACGGCAGAATGCCTTCGTGAAATTCAGTAACCTGTTTGCCGTCTTTCAGTTTGATCGCGTCTTTACCGATCAGGTCGATACGGGAAATGTGGCTGTCGAGGTTCACACGAACGGTCGGCCAGTTCAGGCGGGCCGCGATCTGTTCGATGTGGGTCGATTTACCCGTGCCGTGGTAGCCTTGAACCATCACGCGGCGGTTATACCCAAAACCAGCCAGAACAGCCAAAGTGGTGTCTGGGTCGAATTTGTAGGTCGAGTCGATCTCTGGCACACGAGACGTGCGTTCGGCAAAGCCTTTAGTCTTCATATTGCTATCGATACCGAAAACTTCGCGAACGTCGATTTCTTCGGTGGGCTTTGCGTTCTGGTCGAGCATGTCGAACCTTCCTTGCGTCTATCGTTTACCGACCGCAACATAACCGTCCAGACGGCGAGGAAAAGGGGGTCGTGACGTATTTCCTCCGAAGGTGCCGGTGGGCCGCGTTTCGAAACAGTCCGTTTCGACCATAACAGTCGTCCCAATCGGCGTTTTCTGCCATAAGATGCGCATGATGCGCGCTGTTTATCACCACCTGCAGGACCTGCGGCACACTGTGCGAGGCTTTTGGTCATTGACCGAAGGCGAGCAGCAGCTTGTCACGGCCTATGTGATGACCTGTGCCTTTGGCGCCGGCTTGGGGCTGATGACGGTGACGCATATGTCCCACGGCTCCATCCTAGAAGGCGGATTGACGCTCTATCATCGTTGGATCGTGCTCTGTGGTGCGTTGGGCTGTGGCCTTGCGCTGAGGCTCGCGGGGGACCGCATGGGGCAATCTGGGCCGAACGGGTTTGCGCGTGGGATGCTCGGCGTGATTTGGGTCAGCGTGGTGGGCGCTGTGATTGCGGGAACGCTCGCGCTGCCGTTTTACGGCACGATGTTCGGGCCGTTCACTTTGGCAATTATGTTGGTGAGTTCGCCGATGCTGGCACTGATGTGGTTTGCCAATTTGCTGGCCTCCCATCTCTTGATTCGCAATTGGCGGACGGAACAGGATCGCCTGTTCGCCCGCCTTGCGTGATTATTTGTCTTTAAAGCTACGGCTCGCTTTAATCTGATCCCAAGCCCAAACGACTTCGGTCAGCTGCTCCTCTTGGGAACGGTCGCCGCCGTTCATGTCAGGGTGAAGAACCTTAATCAGCGATTTATAGACCTTGCGGATTTCCGCCTTGGTCATGGTGTCCTTCACATCGAGGATCTCAGTCGCGCGGCGTTCGGTCGGCGGTAGGCGACGGGTCGCACCGCTGGTCTTACCTGGGTTGCGGGTCGCGTTTTCGCCCAGAACCTGATGCGCGTCTTCAATGCCGAGACGTGCCCAAGCGCGTTCTTCCACCGTTTTCTTGAACGGCTTCGTTTCGCGCTCCCAAACCTTATCTTTGGTCATCTGGGCGTTCAATTCGGCCTCAGTCGCCGTCTCGAAGAAGTTCCACTTCAGGTTATATTCCCGAACGTGATCCTTACAGAACCACAGGAATTCATCGAGGATATCGGGCGATTTGGGCGCGCGGTATTTGCCGGATTCTTCGCAACCTTCGTGGTCGCAGACCCGCGTTGATGTTTCGATCGCACCCGACATGCCACGACGGCCACGGGGGTTTTTCTTTTTAGAGGCAGACACCGAAATGTCGAACCCAAACGGATCAGTCTTGGACATGTGCAGCCTTATCTTTCCGACTCGGACGGGTGAGTTTAAGCCGTAGGACGTGAGATTGAAGGGGGAAGGAGAAAAATATGTCCCTTGCAAAAGAGATCGAATCCCGTCTGGTAGCGGCTTTTTCCCCAGAAGTGGTTGAAGTTATTGACGAAAGCGAAGGCCATCGTGGCCATAGCGGATATCAAGAGGGCGGCGAAAGCCACTGGCGCGTACGGATCAAAGCCCCAGCATTCGGCGCGATGACTCGTTTGGCCCGCCATCGTGCGGTCCATGACGCCATTGGCGCCGATATTATGGGTCGTATTCACGCGCTCGCCCTCGAGATCGACTGATTACTGCGCAGCGACAGTAGGTTCAGTCGGGGCAGGCGTTTTGGGCGCGGTGGTCAATACGGGTTGCGCTGGAACGGCGGTCTGGCTCGGCGTGACAGTTGCATCGACCGCTTTCTTTTCGCGGCGAAACACCAGCATGTGTTGTTCGACCATGCCTTTGGACCGAAACCCGCTGCGTTCCTCAACGGGCAGCGTTTCTGCGCGCTGGTATTCCCAGCCGTCACGACCCTGTTGGTTCATCAACTCTTGGAGCGCGTGGGCATAGCGGTCTTCGGTTGTCTTTAGCCCTTTGACCTTTTCGGCGCGTTTGGGTGCTGGCACCACCTTGTATTCGTAGATCATTTCATAGGCCCCCTAATTCGACCGCAGGACTATAGCGGCTTTGCGTAACAGGTCCAAGGCGGGAAAGACGGGTCCACATCACAAAAAAGGGCGCCCCGAAGGCGCCCTTTGATCCGTCCCAGATGGGAAAGATTATTCAGCGAAGGTCGCAAGGAACGCCGCGATGTTTTCAGCGTCAGCCTCTTGGCGCACTTTGAAGGACATTTTCGAACGAGCGGAGTTCGAACCGGTGGTGCTGCGCAGCCAAGCGGTCGGGTCCTGCATATAAGCAGCCAACTGTGCTTCGTCCCAAGCAGCGACGAACTCTTGGGCTGCAACGATATCGTCACCATAGCTAAAGCCATCTACGGAACCCGGTGCGCGACCGATGAGGCCAAAGAGGTTCGGACCAGTTTTCGCGTTACGGCCAGCGAGAACTTCGCCTGCTGCGTTCTGAACAACGTGGCAGGATACGCACTGACGATTGAAAGCCTGTTCACCAGCGGCTGCGTCGCCTTCGGCGAGAACCGGAGCGGCGAGAACAGCAAAGGCAGTAGCGAGCTTAAGGGTCTTCATGGAGTAACTCCCATAGGTTTCGAAGCAAACATTATGCTTCTTTGATCTGGCGCGAAGGTAGTCTCTTTTCAACCTGAGGCAAAGCCCCTTGCGCCAATCGGTCGCGCCTACTTTGGTGGGAGAGACAGGGCTGGCATTTTGTGCAGGTTTTTGGCACATGGCGCGTCATGGACACGCGTATTGCAGCTTGGATTGATGGTGCATTGCAGCCTCTCGATAAACTCGAGGTGCATCAGCGCGGGCTGCGTCATCCTGCGATCAGCGTCTTTATCACGGGGCCAGAGGGCATTCTGCTGCAACGTCGCGCGGCGGCGAAATATCATACGCCGGGTCTATGGGCGAACACCTGCTGCACCCACCCCCACTGGAACGAAGCCCCCGCCGATTGTGCGCTCCGCCGTATCGACGAAGAGCTCGGGATCACAGGTGTCGATCTCACGTGGCGGGAGCAGGTGGAATACCGCGCCGATGTCGGCAACGGTTTGATCGAACATGAGGTGGTTGAGGTCTACGTCGGCCACGGCACCCCTGAGGTGACGATCAACCCTGATGAGGTTTGGGAAACCAAATGGATGACGCTCGAGGCGCTCGACGCGGCCCTTGCCGCCACGCCAGAGGCCTTTACCCCGTGGCTGCGGATCTACCTCGCCGATCACCGTGACGCGATATTTGGGTGATTACTGGCTCTCTGGGATCGGAAAGATCGTGTCGTAAAGCCAGTTAAAGACAAACGCGTAGCTCAGGTAAAACAGGCCGAGCGAGATATCCATCATCAGCGCGGTCCAAAAGCTGACACCCAGATAGATTGCGATAAAGGGTGTGAGCAGGGCGAGCAGACCCAGTTCGAGCAGGATGGCGTGAAGGATACGGATCACCACTGTCTTATGCACCGTTCCGCGAAATCGCAGCATCGCGTGATCAAAGCCCCAGTTGTAAAGGTAGTTAAACACCATCGCGATTGTGGCACTGACCACAGTCACGACGCCCATGCTGTGCATCGGCTGGTGAAAAACCCACGCGCCGACAGGTGTCGCAACACAGAGCGCGATCACTTCGAAGCTAAGGGCGTGGCGGATACGGTCGGCTGTCGTGCGCATGGGGCGTCCAAATGAAAACGGCGGCCCATGGGACCGCCGCTCATCATAAATCGGGTTGTATCAAAGACCCAGTTTTTTCATGACCAAAGCGTTCACTGCAGCAGGGTTTGCCTTGCCGCCTGTCGCCTTCATGACTTGGCCCACGAACCAGCCAGCCAGTTTCGGGTTGGCTTGCGCCTTTTCGACCTGAGCGGGGTTTGCAGCGATGATCTCGTCAACGGCAGCCTCAATGGCACCCGTGTCGGTTACCTGTTCCATACCTTCGGTCGCAACGATCTCTTCTGGATCGCGGTCTTGGGTATAGGCGATCTCGAACACGTCTTTCGCGATCTTGCCGCTGATTTTCTCAGACTTGATCAGGCCAATGATCTGACCCAGACGCGCCGCCGAAATCGGGCTTTCGGTGATGTCTTTTTCGTCTTTCTTCAAACGACCAAAGAGTTCGTTGATCACCCAGTTCGCGGCGAGTTTGCCGTCGCGGCCTTCTGCAACCTCTTCAAAATAGATCGCGTTCGGCACTTCGGCGGTCAGCACCGATGCGTCATAGTCCGACAGACCAAAGTCGTTGATAAAACGTGCTTTCTTTTCGTCGGGCAGTTCGGGCAGGGTTGCTGCGATGTCGTCAACCCAAGCCTGTTCAATCTCCAGCGGGAGGAGGTCGGGATCAGGGAAGTAACGGTAATCGTGCGCTTCTTCTTTGGAACGCATCGAACGGGTTTCGTTCTTGTCCGCGTCGTAGAGACGGGTTTCCTGAACGATTTCGCCACCATCTTCGAGGATCGCGATTTGACGACGGGCCTCAAAGTCGATTGCCATCTGAATGAAGCGCATGGAGTTCATGTTCTTCAATTCGCAGCGCGTGCCGAGGTGACCGAAGTCGCCCGTTTCCATGAATTTCTCGTAGGCACCGGGACGGCAGACGGAAACGTTCACGTCTGCGCGCAGGTTGCCGTTTTGCATATTACCGTCACACGTGCCGAGGTAGCGCATAATTTGGCGTAGTTTGCCGACATAGGCCGCAGCTTCTTCGGGGCCGCGAATGTCGGGGCGGGACACGATTTCCATCAGTGCAACGCCTGTGCGGTTGAGGTCGACGAAGGACATGTTCGGGTCCATGTCGTGGATCGATTTACCCGCATCCTGTTCGAGGTGGATACGTTCGATGCGGACCTTACGTGCGGTGCCGTTGCCCATTTCGACCAACACTTCACCTTCGCCCACGATGGGATGGTAAAGCTGGGAAATCTGGTAGCCCTGCGGAAGGTCAGGGTAGAAATAGTTTTTGCGGTCAAACGCCGACCAAAGGTTGATCTCTGCCTTCAGGCCCAGACCTGTACGAACGGCTTGTGCCACGCAACCTTCGTTGATGACGGGCAGCATACCAGGCATGCCCGCGTCCACGAATGCCACGTTAGAGTTCGGCTCTGCGCCGAATTCAGTCGAAGCCCCAGAGAACAGTTTTGCCTTGGTCGCGACCTGCGCGTGCACCTCAAGGCCGATCACGAGTTCCCAATCGCCGGTCGCCCCTGCGATCACTTTGGGTTTCGGAGCTTCATAAGTGAGGTCGAGCATCGTTTTGTCCCTTTTCCGCAACGGTTCTCTCTTAGGGTTTTGGGGCGGGCGCGGCAAGGGGCGGGGCGGCGGACTTCGGCCTAAAAAGCACCCCAATTTACAAAATGACTCGACCTAAGGGCGATTGATCGCGCAACTATGCGGCGATTGAAACAATTGCTGCCTGAACATGCGTCCCTTTTTAATGATTGCCGCCGTTGCCCTGTCGGGCTGTTTGCAGGTTCCTTTTCTCCCGTCCACGCCAGAGCCCGAACCGCAGGCTTTGCCGTTGATGGGCTGGGATATCCATCCCGAAGGCCCTGAGTGGACGGAAGCAACGCTCGACGCGATCAACGCGCATGGCGAGGTTTTGTTGTCTCTGGTGCCTAAAGATATTGACGAATGGTGCCCCGGTTACATTGAGGCCGATACCGAAGATCGCGCCGCGTTTTGGACGGGCATGTTCTCGGTCCTCGCCAAACATGAAAGCACATGGAACCCGCGTGCCGCTGGCGGAGGAGGGGCTTGGATCGGTTTGGTCCAGATCGATCCACGCACAGCCAAGGGCTATGGATGCAACGCGCAATCCGCCGAAGAGCTAAAAGACGGTGCCGCGAACCTGTCCTGCGCCGTTCGGATTGCAGCCCATACGGTTCCGCGCGATGGATATGTCGGCACAGGGTCCGAAGGGTTGGCGGCCGACTGGGGGCCGTTCCATAGCGAACGCAAGCGATCAGATATGGTCAACTGGACCCGTTCGCAGCCATACTGCGCCGGATGATCCGAACCGCTGCCATAGTTCTGACGTTTCTTGGGGCACTGCCCGTTGTTGCGCAATCGCTCGCCGATGCGCCGCCGCCCGTCGTGCGGCCTGCGACACTATACGTGCCACCTCCCGCGCCGATTTACATCAGCGGCCCGATCACCGACGCCCCGCGACCAACCCGACGGTCGTTCTATATCCCTCGGGCGCGGTGGGATCATCGGGCAGGCACGCAGCGATGGTCTTTGGCACTGATGGGGGCGCTTGCGGGGTCGGCGTCGGGGCTCGCCAATACAACGCCGCGTGACATTGACGATTGGTGTCCTGCCTATGCGGAAAACCCGCCGCACCTGCGTCGTGCCTTTTGGGTCGGCATGATGTCGGCGTTAGCCAAACACGAAAGCACATACCGCCCCGAAGCCGTTGGCGGGGGCGGACAGTGGTTTGGCCTTCTGCAGATTTCGCCACCTACAGCGCGGCATTACGGGTGCCTTGCGCGGGATGGTGAGGCGCTCAAAGACCCCGTTGCCAATCTGGGATGTGCTGCACGGATCATGGCGATGACGGTTCGTCGCGATAACGCGATTGCCATCCGCGATGGCCGCTGGCGCGGTGTGGCCGCCGATTGGGGACCAATGACAGACCCAGCGAAAATCGCAGAAATGTCGGCTTGGACCCGCAGGCAGAGCTATTGCGTTCCGCTCAGCTCTCACCGACCCGTGGCGCGACCCGCAGACCTAGAGGCGCGGATCGCAATGATGGAGGGTTAAGCCCCCAACATCCGCGTGACCATTTCCGTCATATCGCGGCTCAGGCCATCCGTGGCGAGCATCCGTTCTAGTTCCGCGCGGATCATGGCCTGACGGTCCTCGTCATATCGTTTCCACGTATCGAACGCCGTTGAGACCCGCGCCGCCGTTTGCGGGTTCGCCGCATCTAGTTTGATCAGCCAATCTGCGAGCAGACGATAGGCGCTTCCGTCTGGGTTATGGAACCCAGCCGTGTTCCCTGCGAGCGATGAGAACAGAGCGCGGAACCGGTTCGGGTTGCGCCAGTCAAACGCATCATGCGCCGCCAGCCGTTTCGCGGTCGCGGCGGCGTCCTCTGGTTCGGCAAGCCCAGCCTGCAGGCTGAACCATTTGTCCATGACCAGACGATCCCCATGCCAGCGACGCTGGAAGTCGTTCAGTTCATCGTCGCCCGCCCCAATTGACACGAGCGCCGAAAGTGCTGCGAGCTCTTGGGTCATGTTGTTGGCCGCCGCGAACTGGCGCTGGGCGGTTGCGCCCGCGTCTGTCAGGGTGATGTAGGACAAGGCCGCATTGGTGAGCGCACGTTTGCCCGCATCCTCGGCTTTGGGGCTGAAATCGCCCGTAACCTGATGGAGCAGGTAAAGGTTCGCCAAGGTCGCCCCAGCATGGTCCGCAATAGCCCGTTTGAGGCGTTCGCGTTCGGCGTAAATCTCCCACGGATCAGGCGTATAGCCCCCCGCAGAGAGCGCCTGCGCGATGTCATCCACGCTCGGTAGTGCGAGGAGGAGGGCGCGGAACGCAGGGTCCAGCGCCTCATCCGAGATCGCAGCGTTCAGCGCGGTCAGGAATGCGCCATCAACCTCAGCATTTTCGATCACCATCAGGACCAATAGGTCGCGGGCAAGGCTACGCGCGGCTTCCCATTTGTTGAACGGGTCCGTGTCGTGGGTGAGTAGGAACTGACGGTCCTCAACGCTCTGATTATGATGCAGAATTACGGGCGCAGAGAATCCGCGCAGGATCGACGGAACAGGCCGAGCGGCGAGCCCTTCAAAAGTGAACACCTGTTCGCTTTGAGTCATTTCCAGAACGGTGGTCGTGACAACTTCATCGCCGTTTTGGCTCAGAAGACCAACGGCAATCGGTAGTACCATCGGCTGTTTGATAGACTGACCGGGGGTGGCGGCGATATCTTGACGGAGGCGAAGGCTATAGGTGCCATCGGTGAAATCATCGCTGACATAGACATGCGGTGTGCCAGCCTGCGAATACCACAGTTTGAACTGGCTCAGGTCGCGTCCCGTCGTGTCCTCGAACACTTTAATCCAATCCTCAATCGTGGCGGCCTGACCGTCGTGACGATCAAAATAGAGGTCGAGCGCGGATTTATACGCCTCGTCACCGACCAACCGTTTCAGCATCCCGATCACCTCGGCGCCTTTTTCATAGACGGTGACGGTGTAGAAGTTGTTGATCTCAACAAAGCTTTCTGGACGGACGGGATGGGCGAGGGGGCCTGCGTCCTCGCGGAACTGGCGGGCGCGCAGAGTGATCACATCGTCGATCCGTTTGACCGCATGGGACCGCATATCGCCCGTGAACTGCTGGTCGCGGAAAACGGTCAGTCCTTCCTTGAGGCAAAGCTGGAACCAATCGCGGCAGGTGATGCGGTTGCCCGTCCAGTTGTGGAAATATTCGTGGGCGATGATCGCCTCAATCCGTTCAAAATTCGCGTCGGTTGAGGTCTCGGGCGAGGCGAGGACGCAGGACGAGTTGAAGATGTTCAACCCTTTGTTCTCCATCGCGCCCATATTGAAATCATCCACGGCGACGATGTTGAACACGTCGAGGTCGTATTCACGGCCATAAACCTCTTCGTCCCATTTCATCGACCGTTGCAGCGCGCCCATGCCAAAGGCGCATTTGCCGATATCAGATGGGCGCACCCAGATGTTCAGGTCGACATGGCGACCCGATTTGGTGGTGAAATCCCCGCGGTGGTTTAACAAATCGCCCGCGACCAAGGCAAAGAGGTAGGCCGGCTTTGGCCAAGGGTCCGACCATTCCGCCCATCCATCGCCCGCGCCCATAGGGTTGCCGTTCGATAGCAGCACGGGCAGATCGCTTTCGATCCGAACGGTGAACGGGGCCATTACGTCGGGACGGTCGGGGTAGTAGGTGATTTTGCGGAACCCTTCGGCCTCGCATTGAGTGCAATACATGCCGTTCGACATATAGAGCCCTTCGAGAGCGGTATTGGTGATCGGGCTGATCTCAACCTCGGCTTCCCAAACAAAGGCCGCATCGGGCGCGTCGACTTCAATCCCGCCGTCAACATCGCGCACAACGACAGGGGCGCCGTCGATGGTAGCAGAGATCAATTTCAAGTTCTCGCCATGCAGGAAGAAACGACGATTAGGGCTGTCAGGGTTCGGCGAAAATTCGATCCGCGATAGAACTCGCGTCGTCGTATCAGCCAGACGAAACGTCAGATGCACGGTGTCGACCAGATACCCGAACGGCGTGTAATCCTTGAGGTAAATGGTCTGAGGGGCGGCGTTCGTCATCTGCGTCTCCTGCGTGTGGGCTGCAAAACACTGGCGTTTTGCGGGCAACGTTCTACTTACCTATTGCGGAACCCGCGAGGCTTCAACGGTCGCCGTTTCGCGGTGCAGATTAGGCCTTGGGCAAAACGATACAATGTCAAAAATACGTAAAAAATCTGATTTCCCGTCAAAGGTTTGCGCCACCTGCGGGCGGCCCTTTGTTTGGCGGAAAAAGTGGGAAAAAGTTTGGGATGAGGTGCGCTATTGTTCCGACCGTTGCCGGTCGGACAAGCGCAAGGCTTCGGCCTCTTAGACCGCTAGTTTCGCGGCATAGGCCCCCAGCTGGTCAGCGACGATGCCCCAGCCGTCAAAGAACCCCATCTCTTTGTGCTGCTGGGCTGCTTCAACACTGCGATGGCGCGCTGTCGCGGTATAGAGCGTCTGACCGTCCTCTGTGTCCTCAAGCGTGATGATTGCGGTCATGAACGGCTCTGGGTTTGGCTTCCAACCTGCGGTGTAGGTGTCTGTAAAGACGAGCTTTTCACCCTCAATCAGTTCCAGATAGACGCCATTGTTGTCCATCATGTTGCCTTCGACGTCAAAGGTCATATTGCAGTGACCGCCAACCCGAAGATCAATGTCGCATTTGGCAACGCGGTGGGGCGCGGGCACGAACCAATGCACCAGATGTTCCGGCGTCGTCCAGCAGGCCCAGACCGCTGATCGCGGGGCGGGCAGAACGCGGCTAAAGGACAAATCAGTTTCGGTGAGTTCGGTCATGTCAGAAGGTCCTTTGGCGAGGTGTCGCGCCGACTATTCGCCCGCCGAGAATTCCAATCAACTATAAAATGAGCAAACTGCGCGTTGTTTCAGCCCTGCAAATTTGCAGACGACAGTCTCCTACGCTGAGCCTTTTCATGACTTTCATCAGCGGCTAACGTGGAGGGCAACGCAGTAAGGGCAGGCAATCATGACGCGTCCCGTCATTGGAATTATTGGCAACTCCGCACTTTTGAACGACAGCTATCCGACGCACGCTGGTGGCACGATGAACTCTTGTGCGGTGTCGAACGTGGCGGGATGTATTCCCATGATCATCCCCGCCGATCCCGATTATGTGACCGTGAATGAACTCTTAGAGGTCTGTGACGGGTTTCTGCTCACGGGTGGGCGGCCCAATGTGCACCCCAGCGAATACGGTGAAGAAGAAACCGCAGCCCATGGTGATTTCGACCGTCGTCGCGATGCGATCACCTTGCCGCTGGTGCGGGCTTGTGTGGAACGGGGTCAGCCCGTTCTAGGGATTTGTCGCGGGTTCCAAGAGGTGAACGTCGCGATGGGCGGCACGCTCTATCCAGAGATCCGTGACCTTCCAGGGCGCACCAATCACCGCATGCCACCTGATGGTTCGCTCGAAGAGAAATTCGCGCTGCGCCATGTGGTGACGCTAAAAGAGGGCGGTGTGTTCCATCAGCTTTTCGGCACGACACAAGTCATGACCAACACGCTGCACGGGCAGGGGATCAAGGACGCGGGTTCCCGTGTGGTGATCGAAGGCTACGCGCCCGATGGCACGCCCGAAGCGATCTATATCAAAGATGCGCCAGGGTTTACCTTGTCCGTTCAGTGGCACCCCGAATGGAATGCCGCGAATGATCCTGTGTCGCGCCCTCTGTTCACCGCCTTTGGTGATGCCGCGCGGGCTTGGGCCGCGGGCGGTCAGACCGCCCTACGGGTTAGCGCTTAATCACAGACGGATGAGTTGCGCCTCGTGCTTTTTCAGGCAGCGGCGGGCCGTGTTGCCATAGCTGTTTGGCATCGCACGAAGTTCTGGGAAAATCGCAAAGAGTTCTTCGCGAGCTTCGTCTTTAATCGCGGATAGACCAACATCACCGGGGTGGAAGCTCTCGGTCGCTGCACCTTCGGCAAAGACGATCTCGTGCTGGTCGAACATCATGTGGATGTAGGTGACCATGCCGCCTTCTTCGCGGGTGACTGCCTTATTGTCGATGAGGTGACGCGCGGAAACGAGAACCTCGGTTTCGCCAAAGAGCAGTTCAGCGCTGTAGCCTTGGAACAGCATGCGGTGCTGTGGGGACACCAGTAGATCGGATTCGAGACCCGTCAAAACGTTCGGGCGAATACGAATTGGTGCAAAGCGATCAATTGCAGGAACCGTGCGCGACTGGATCCAGCGGATCGGCTGAAGGCCGTGGTCGCGGGTTACAACGAGGTCGCCTGGACGCAGAGTTTCAATCGGGCGAGCGCCACGCGGGGTCGCAATGCGTGTGCCTGGTGTGAAGCAAATGATGTTCTCGATATCGGTGAAGTTCAGCAGCGTGCCGTCATCGAGTGTGACCGAACCAGAGAAACTGCCCGTGCCATCATCGGTCGCGACGAGCGTCGAACGGTCGGCCAACATGCCCAGTTGCAGCGTGTCGCCAGCGCCTTCGCCCGTGTTGCCACCGTCGATGGTAATCGTGCCGTTACCCGTTTCGAGGTAGTCTTCGAGGATAAAGAGGTCATCGCCGTCGCCACCCGAGACGTTATCGCCTTCGGCAAAGGTGATCGTATCATTGCCAGCGCCGCCATAAAGAACGTCAGCACCTGCGCCGCCGATAATGGTGTCGTTACCGTCGCCAGCCACAACCGTATCGTCGCCGTCACCCATCGAAATGGTGTCGTCGCCTGCGCCCGTATCAACGGACTGAGACCCACCTGCACCAGTGACGGTGTCGTTACCGCTGCCCGTGATAACCTGTTCGATCTCAAAGAAATTGATTTGATCGGTGCCAGAGGTGACAGAGCCATTCTCAGCCGCGTTGAAGACAACGGTCGCATCTGTGGTCAGGCTAGAGGCATCGATCACGTCGCCGTTGGTTTCGCCCGTCTCGCCACCCACGGCAGAGTCAGAGCCGCCGCCAACTTCAAAGACGAAGGTGTCATCACCCGCTTCACCACGGAGTGCGTCATTGCCTGCGCCGCCATAGAGCGTGTCATTGCCGTCACCACCCGAGGCTAGGTCGTTTCCTGCGCCAGCATAGATCGTGTCGTTGCCAGCGCCAGCTTCGATAACGTCACCGTCGCCAGAGAAGGTCGGTAGAATATTGTCATTCGCATCAACGTGATCACCGTCAGGATCGCCGTTGTAGGAGGCATCAATGATGTCATTGCCAGCGGTGCCCGAAACTGTGCCATCAGACAGCGGCACACCAATCGCACCCAGTGCGAGCGGGTTCGACAGGAGGGTCGGGGACACACCATAAAGCGTGATGGTTTCGCCGTTCGGGAACAGCAGTTGCGCGCTGCCACCGTTGTCTTGGACAACGACGTCCCAGATGTTGACGGGGTCGCCATTGGCGTCATGCAGGTCGGACACGTCGATCTGGTCGTTGCCAGAGAAGGTGCCGTCGCCGTTGTCGGTCGGGCCTTGGAAACCGTAGACCGTGTCGCTGCCGTCGCCATCCGAGAAGATGACCGTGTCAACTTCGGCGTCAGGTGTGGTCGAGGCAGGCTGGCCAATAGTGTAGGTGTCATCACCTGCACCTGCATCAATCACATCCGCGCCCGCACCCGTCGAGAACAGGTCATTGCCAGCAGAGCCGAAAACGGTGTCGTCGCCTTGGCCTAGCGATATGCCTTCGACCTCGGTGAACGATAGGGTGTTGGTGCCGTCCGTCAGGGTGCCAGATTCTGGGGTCGATAGGTTGACGGTCGCATTGCCGGTAAGCGCTGTTGCATCGACAACGTCGCCATAGCCTGTTTCCCCAGTGCTGCCAGCGTCAAAGGTATCGTTGCCAAAGCCGTCGGTCAGAACCAGCGTATCGCTTGCGTCGCCGCCGTAGATAACGTCATTGCCTGCGCCCGCGTCGATCCGGTCGAGGCCAGCTTCGCCATAGATGGTGTCGTCGCCGATACCTGCGAGGATCGAGTCATTGCCCGCGCCAGCTTCGATGATGTCGTCGTTCGCGCCTTTGTTAGCCAAAACGTTGTCGGCATCGTCAACGCGGTCGCCATCAGGGTCGCCGCTATAGTTCGTGTCGATAACGTCATCGCCCGCGGTGCCAGAGATGGTACCGTCAGAAAGCGGAACACCAATCGCAGCGAGGGCGAGCGGGTTGGTCATGACGGTCGGATCAACGCCGTTCAGCGTGATCGAGGTCCCGTCGGGGAAGTTCAGTTGTGCAGAGCCGCCGTTGTTGGTGACGGTGATGTCATGAACGTTTACCGGATTGCCTTGGCCATCGGTAAGGCCGCTGACGTCGAGTTGGTCGAGGCCTGTGAATGTGCCATCGCCATTCGGGGTCGGCTGCGCGAAATCGTAGACGTAGTCATTCCCATCGCCATCATTGAGGATGATGAGGTCAGCATCTGTGTCCGCACCAAGGTGAATGGTGTCGTTGCCTGTGCCGCCGTCGACGGTATCCGCGCCTGTCCCTGCAAAGACAACATCATCGCCCGCGCCAGTCGAGATGCTATCCGCGCCCGCGCCTGCATCCACTGTCTCAGCCGAAAGGGTGCCTTCGCCGCTGGTGAACTGGTCGTCTTGGCCCGTCAGCACAAAGTTCTCGATCTCGACAAAGTTGGCGATGGTGCCGCTTGCGCCTGCCGAAACTTGGCCAGATTCAAAGCCTGTTACGTTAACAGAGACCCCAGATGTCGCGATGTTCGAGGCGTCGATAGTGTCATAATCGGTGCCCGTTTCGCCACCGTAGATCGCGTCCAGACCGTTGTTGTCGTCCAAGAGGAACGTATCTTGGTCTTCCGCGCCCGAGAGGGTGTCATCGCCCGCACCACCGCGTAGCGTGTCATTCCCAACTTCGCCATACAAAAGGTCGTTGCCTGCGTCGCCGACCAAGAGATCATCGCCAGCGGAGCCGTATGCAAGGTCATTGCCGTCACCGCCGTAAATGGTCGAGCCAGTGAGGTAAGCCGTGCCGCCGATATCGTCGATGACGTCGTCGCCAGCGCCGCCGTAAACGGTGTCCGCGCCTTCGCCGTAGAAAATCGTGTCGTTGCCGTCGCCACCAAACATGGTGTCGTCGCCGTCACCACCGTAGAGGTAGTCATTTCCTTCATCGCCGTAAACTTGGTCGTTGCCAGCGCCGCCGACGATGGTGTCCACACCGATGCCGCCGTAGACGATGTCGTTACCATCGCCCGCGTCGATGTTGTCGTTACCGCCCGTCGTATCAGGGATGGTGTCAAAGTAAACGTCAGTGACGTTGATACGGTTCGAGACGTTCGTGCCGATGTTGTCGAATTCGATCTCGATGCGGGACACAGGGCCCGCAATGTTCACGAGGATCGAACCGAGGTCTTGGCCAGGGGTTTCGTTGACCGCAACAGGGTTTGCCGTGACGGTTTGACCGCTTACGGTATCGTTGCCGCTGGCCGTGATGGATACAGTGACAGGATTGTTGTTGATGTCATAGGCGCGCAGGATAACGCGGTCTTGCCACCCGTTGGTGTCGATGTCGTTGATGCGGAAGGTGACGTTTTCGACGGCGTTAGAGTAGCCAGAGCCCGCTTGGGCGTTAAACGTCAGGGTGCTGGTGCTGACGTTGGCGCCACCGTTACCGTTGATTTCAAGGCTGGAGACGCCGTCAAACGGTTCGCCGCTGCCGACATACATGGCCTCATCAGTGCTGGTCGTTGTCGACTGAAGCGCGCCATCGTTGTTTTGGCTGAACGTGACATTCATCGACCCAGTGGATTGGGTGAAGCCGCCAGACAAGTTGGTGTTGTTGCCCCAAGCGCCGTTGTTGGTCCAGCTCAGGTGCTCTGTGTTCGATGTTAGCGTCGCGCTGGCGCCTTCGCCGTAGATGGTGTCGTTGCCCAACCCACCAAGGATAGAGTCATCGCCAACGCCGCCTTCGATCGTGTCGTCATTCGCGCCGCCATCAATCCTGTCGTTGCCAGTGCCACCAAAGATTTGGTCGTTGCCGTCGCCGCCAAGGATGCTGTCAGCGCCCGCGCCACCATAGACCGTATCAGCACCAGTGCCCGCATTGATGGTGTCATTCCCATCTTCGCCATAGACGATGTCCGTTCCAGCACCAGCTTGGATAGAGTCATTGCCCGTGCCGCCATAGATGACGTCGTTGCCGTCGTTCGCGATAACTGTGTCGTCGCCGCCGTTGGCGTAGATCGTGTCGTTGCCCGTGCCCGTTGTCGCTGTGGTGGTGTTCGTGTCGTAGATCAGGTCTGAACTGTTGGTGCCGACGATATTCGCATCACTATTGGTCGTGCCCATGATGATGCTGAAATTGGGGTGGGAAGCGACGTTGAAATTGTAAGCGCCCGACTGAAACGACCCGCTCGGTACGAAATAGACCGATCCGTTGGTGGCGAGGTAGTAGGTGCCGTTCACCGTCGTGGTGTTCACGATAATGAGGAACGTGTTGTAGTTATACTCGAGAGAGCCCGTGCCGATTGTCTGGGCGGCCGTGAACGAAGTCGCGGTCGTGGACACCGTATCATTGGTGTCCAGGGACGTTCCGTTCAAACTAACGAGATAACCAGTAGGCATCGTACTTCCACACTATTCAGCGCAATCGAATCGGACTGCGGGCATTTCCTTGAGAATAGGTATGGGTAGCTACTGGGGCGTTAATTGGGGCCTATCGTGGTGAGTCCGTGGCGAATTGGGGCATAATTATGTCCAAAAGGTTAGAAAATTTACTCCATTTGGAAACAGTTCCTTTCTAGACGAAGCTATAATCGCGCCACAGAGGAAGGCTCCGAGGCCTTTGTTTCGTCAGGCTGAACAATGCATTGGCCAATGCAGGCGCCGCTGGGGGTGTTCCTGGTTCTCCTACGCCACCGATGTGAGGTGCATTTTCCAGAACATTTACTTCAATTTTTGGGCAACTCGCCATGCGGAGGCCGTCGTAGTCGGGGAAGTTGAACTGATCGACTTCGCTGTTTGTGTGGGTGATCTCTCCGTGGATGGCGGCGGATAACCCGTAGATGCATCCGCCCATCATCTGGGCCTTGATATTGTTCGGGTCGAGGGCGACGCCCGGATCACATGCAATCCAGACGTTTTCGATTTTGATGCCTCGGCCTGTGTCACGCACTTCGATGACTTGGGCCACGGGCGTGCCGAACGAATAGGTAAACGCCACGCCGCGCCCGACGCCCGCGGGGAGCGGACTAGTCCAGTTCGACATGTCGCGAACTGTTTCGAGGACTTTGGCGCTGGGCGCGTGTTCTGGGGTAATGAGTTCCAGACGAAACTCAATCGGATCGCGTCCCGCAGCATGGGCCATTTCGTCGATAAAGCTGTCAAAGAAGAAGCCGCCGTAGCTCGCGCCAACGGACCGCCAGAACCCAACGGGTACATCGAGGTCGGCTTTGTATCCACGGACCCGATAGTTCGGAATGGCATAGGGCTGGTCGTATACGCCCGCGACCAGCTCAGTGTCAGGCCCACCCATCGCACGACCGAGCCAGCGTTCCATCGCTTGATGCGAACACGATGGCGCTGCGACATCGGCGGAGAGCATCACCGCTTTGCCGTCCTGCACGGTGCCTGACAGTCTTGCGATTGCGGCAGGGCGGTAAAAATCGTGCCGCATGTCCTCTTCGCGGGACCATGTGACCTGAACGGGCGTGTCGGGCATTTCACGTGCTACTCGCGCGGCGAGGACGGCAAAGTCATATTCCCCACGTCGTCCAAAACCGCCGCCCATAAGGGTCGTGTGCACTGTGACTTGCTCTGGCTCTAAACCAACGGCCTTTGCGCACCAATCGCGCACGAGGATCGGCCCTTGGTTCGGGGACCAAAGCTCTAGTGCGGTGCCGGAGTAGAGCGCGGTGGTCGTCATCGGCTCCATCGTCGCATGGGCGAGGAAGGGGACGCGGTATTCGGCGGTGATCTCGGCTGGAACGCTCTCAACATCGCCCTCATCGCGGGCGGTGCTGTTCGGGGCGCCGTCAAACGCCTGTTCGATGACGGCAAATTGGGCCTCAGTGTTGGCAGGGTAGGTCGCGTCCTCCCAGTCAAAGACGATTGCATCAGCCGCCTGCATGGCGAGCCACGTATTCGTCGCCACAACGGCGACACCATCACCAAGGTCGATGATCCTTTCAACCCCATCCATCAGCAGCGCCTCAGAGGCATCAAACTCACGCATGCCAGAGCGTTTGGGGTTCATCTTGACCGTTGCGAACCTCATGTCGGGCAAACGCACATCGACGCCATACATCGCGGTGCCCGTCGATTTCGCGACCATGTCGGTGCGGGGCTGCGAGGTGCCTAGGATTTTCCAGTCGCTCGGATCACGGAGCGATACGTTTCGCGCAGGCAAGGTAGCGGCGTCGGTCGCGAGGTCGGTATAGGGTATCGTTGTGCCATCGGGCGCGATGACCATGCCCGTTTCGGTCCGCAGGTCTGTCGCCGCGACGTTCAGCCGTTTGGCCGCCGCCTCGATCAACATTTGCCGTGCCTGCGCACCCGCTTCGCGCATTTTTACATAGGCGTCGCGGGTTGAGGTTGAACCGCCCGTCACCTGAAGGTTCAGGAATTTCGCAGCATTCCCAACAAATTCGGCTGCATCGTGCACCCAAGGTTTGCGTTGGTAGTCGATCACAGGGATCGCGTTGCCCAACAGCGCTTGGTTGAAATACGCCTTCGCGGGGGGACCATGGATCACTGTGATCTGATCGAGCGTGACATCCAGTTCTTCTGCGACAAGGGCTGCCAGCGTGGTCTGAACGCCTTGGCCCATTTCCGCGCGGGGGGCGACAATCGTGATGCCCGAGGCGTCGATGATCACATAGGCATTTAGCGCGGCACCTGTGTCAGGAGTCAGCGGGTTTGGTGGCGTTTCGACCATCTTATAATAGCCGAAAGCTGCGCCGCCTGTGACAGCAACAGCGCCAAAGAGAAACGTGCGGCGAGCGATTTTACCGATGCGGGACATGATCACGCCTCCTGCAGTTTTTTGGCGGCGTCGTGGATCGCGGCGCGGATACGGGGGTAGGTGCCACAACGGCAGAGGTTGCCGTTCATCGCCTCGTCAATGTCGTCGTCGGTGGGGGCTGTGTTCTGCGCGAGGAGGGCGGCGGCTTGCATGATCTGGCCTGACTGACAGTAGCCACATTGCGCGACCTGATGATCGATCCACGCCTGTTGGACCACGGCAACGGCATCTGGCGTGCCGATCCCTTCGATGGTGGTGACGGCGCCCCACACATCGCCGAGCGCGACCTGACAGGACCGAACGGCCTCCCCATCAATGTGGACAGTACAGGCACCGCAGGCCGCAACGCCGCAGCCATATTTCGTGCCCGTCAGGTTGAATGCGTCCCTCAGCACCCAAAGCAAGGGCACATTATCGGGCAAGTCCACCGCATGAGCGGTCCCATTGATCGTCAGTGTCCGTGCCATCATCGCCTCCTGATTAATACGAAGGATATAGGGCCGACTTTATCCGCTAAAAGGTCAGCTTACGTGACGGCGGCGTGTTTTTTGTATTGAGGATCGTCCCAAAGGCGGTTGGTCATGACTTCCGCGATGATCTCCACCGCGCGGTCGATGTCGTCCTCAGAGAGATAAAGCGGTGTAATGCCAAAGCGCATGATGTTTGGCGCACGGAAATCACCAATGACGCCACAGGCAATCACGGCCTGCATTGCGGCATAGCCGTCGTCAAAGGCGAAAGAAACCTGCGATCCGCGCTGGGCAGGGTCACGCGGACTGACAAGGGTGAGCATCGGGCTGGCGGCCTCGACCCCTTTGATGAACCGTTCTGATAGCTCGATGGAGCGTGCCCTAAGATCGTCCATGTCCACCTCGTCCCACACATCTAGCGCCGCGTCCAAAGCGGCCAGCGCCAAAACGGGTGGCGTGCCGCAGCGCATCCGATCAATGCCACCGCCAGCGCGATAGTCGGGATCAAAGGCAAAGGGTGCCTCGTGGCCGAGCCAACCAGAGAGGGCAGGGCGGCAGTTTGGGGCAAGGTCGGGGTTGACATAGATGAACGCAGGCGCACCCGGTCCGCCGTTGAGGAATTTATAGGTGCAGCCCACCGCGAAATCGACGCCGCTCTCGGTCAGGGCGACGGGCAAAGCGCCCGCGGAATGCGCGAGATCCCAGATGACCAATGCGCCGACCGCGTGGGCCTTGGCGATGATCGCGGCCATGTCGTGTTTGCGGCCCGTGCGGTAATCGACCTCTGTCACCATCACGACGGCGACCTCATCCGTGATGGAATCAATGACCGCTTCAGGTGCCACGGTTTTCAGGCAGTGACCTTTGCCGATGGTCCCAATCAACGCCTGCGCCATGTAGAGATCAGACGGGAAATTCCCCGTGTCCGAGAGGATCACCCGACGGTCGGGACGAAGGTCTAACGCAGAGGCCAGAGCCTGATGCACTTTGATCGACAGGGTATCGCCCATCACAATTGTTCCTGCCGCCGCACCGACGAGGCGTCCAACGCGATCCCCGATCCGACGCGGGTCATCCATCCAGCCCGCCTTATTCCAAGCGGTGATCAGCATGGCACCCCATTCATCGGCCATTCGTGCGGCAACACGAGCCGAAGCCGAGCGCGGCAGCGGGCCGAGGGAGTTTCCATCCAAATAGATCACGCCCTCGGGCAGATCGAACATATCGCGGGTTTTTGAGATATCAGTCATGGCACGATGGAAATATAGTGCCGTGCGATTTGGCAAGCCCTACCGCGCCCACCTGTCGCATGACGTGACGCGAAATCGGGCGTGACAGTTCATCTGCGTAGAGTCAGGGTTGGCGCATGAAACTGATTGATATTCCCCCCGTCTGGTTGGCCCTGTGCATCGCGCTCGCGTGGTGGTTGGGTATGAATGATCCCTTTGATCTGTCGTTGGAACATCCTTTGACGCAGTTGCTGTCAGGCGTTTTGATCGGTGGCGGTGTGATTTTGATGCTTCTTGCAGTCGTTGAGATGCGGAAATGGCGCACGACCTTCGTACCACATCGCGTTCCGACCCATTTGGTGCAGTCGGGCATCTTTAAGCGGACCCGCAATCCTATTTATCTGGGCGATGCTTTGGTGCTGGCTGGGGCGATCCTCTGGCTCGATGCGCCTATCGCATTGCCATTATTGCCAATTTTTGTCTGGTGGATCGAAAAGCATTTCATCATCCCAGAGGAAAATCGGATGCGAAAAACGTTTCGCGCGGATTTTGCGCGGTACTGCCTAAAAACCCGACGCTGGTTGTGAGCGTTAACACTCTAACACCTTGTTCAGTATGCATTTGTATACTTTGTAACCATCGCTTGTGAAATAAAATTGCTTTGGGTATGCGGTTCTGGATGAGGAAATTTTAAGGGGGATTGTCCGTGAAAATCGGCGCACCTAAAGAGATACTCGAGGGCGAAAACAGGGTCGCTATGACACCTGCTTCGGCTAAGGATCTACAGAAGCTAGGTTACGAGTGCGTAATCGAATCCGGTGCTGGCGCAAATGCTGGCTTTTCCGACGAGATGTACAAAGAGGCTGGTGTTGAAGTGGTGAAAACCGCTGCGGCGCTGTTCAAAGCTGTCGACATCGTTGCAAAGGTCCGCATTCCGACCGACGCAGAGATCAAGCGTCTGTCCAAAGGCCAGACCATGATCACCTTCTTTAACCCTGGTGCAAACGAAGAGGGCCTGAAACTGGCTGCTTCGAAAGGCGCCAGCGTTATTGCGATGGAAATGGTTCCGCGTATCTCGCGCGCTCAGAAGATGGATGCGCTGTCGTCGATGGCGAACATCGCGGGCTACCGTGCGGTTATCGAAGCGGGTAACAACTTTGGTCGTTTCTTTACGGGTCAGATCACCGCTGCTGGTAAAGTTCCCCCTGCGAAAGTTCTGGTTGTTGGCGCTGGTGTGGCTGGTCTGGCTGCAATCGGTACCTCGACTTCTCTGGGTGCAATCACCTACGCATTCGATGTTCGTCCCGAAGTGGCCGAGCAGGTTGAATCGATGGGCGCAGAGTTTGTGTACCTCGATTTCGAAGAAGAACAGCAAGACGGCGCCGCAACAGGCGGTTACGCATCGGTTTCTTCGCCTGAATTCCGTGAAGCTCAGCTGAAAAAGTTCCGCGAGCTGGCACCGGAAGTCGACATCGTGATCACCACCGCGCTGATCCCGAACCGCGAAGCGCCAGAGCTTTGGACCGAGGACATGGTTCAGGCCATGAAACCGGGTTCGGTCATTGTTGACCTTGCTGCTGAAAAAGGCGGCAACTGCAAACTGACCGTCAAAGACGAAAAGATCGTGACCCCGAACGGTGTGACCATCATCGGCTACACTGACTTCCCGTCGCGCATGGCGGCTCAGGCATCGACCCTCTATGCGACGAACATTCGCCACATGATGACCGACCTGACCCCGAACAAAGACGGTGTCGTGGTTCACAACATGGAAGACGACGTGATCCGTTCGTCGACCGTCACCCACGAAGGCGAGATCACATTCCCGCCGCCGCCGCTCAAGATTCAGGCGATTGCTGCGAAATCGCAGGAAAAACCGAAAGAGCTGACACCCGAAGAAAAACGCGCTGCAGAAGTCGCCGCGTTCAAAGCACAGACCAAACAGCAGGTTACTCTGCTGGCTATCGGTGGTGCGATCCTTCTGGCGATCGGTCTGGTTGCTCCAGCGTCGTTCATGCAGCACTTCATCGTGTTCGTTCTCTCGGTCTTCATCGGTTTCCAAGTGATTTGGAACGTGAGCCACTCGCTCCACACTCCGCTGATGGCTGTGACCAACGCAATTTCGTCGATCATCATTCTGGGCGCTCTGATGCAAATCGGGTCCGGATCGTGGTTGGTGATTATCCTCGCCGCGCTCTCGGTCTTTATGGCCGGCATCAACATCTTCGGCGGCTTCCTCGTGACACGGCGCATGCTCGCCATGTTCCAGAAATCGTAAGGAGTAGGGGATCATGGAATTCGGATTTACTACAGCGGCCTATGTGGTCGCGGCTGTCCTCTTCATCCTGTCGCTTGGCGGTCTGTCGGGTCAGGAAAGCGCTAAACGCGCAGTATGGTATGGCATCGTCGGTATGGCGCTGGCGGTTGCAGCAACCCTCGTTGGCCCTGGCGCTGGTCTGTGGTTGCTGTCTGTCCTGCTCATCATCGGCGGTGGTCTGATCGGCTACTACGTCGCGATGAAAGTTCAGATGACAGAGATGCCGCAGCTGGTTGCTGCAATGCACTCTCTTGTTGGTCTGGCGGCTGTGTTCGTTGGCTTTATCGCACACTTCGAACTTTCGAACGTGATGCATGTTATGGGCAGCATGTCGCACACGCTGTCTGAGGCTGGCAAACAGTCGATGATGCATGACATGCACCTCGGTGCATTCGCTGAACTGCTGGCGCACAAAACGCCTGTTGAACAGAGCATCCTGCGTGTTGAACTGTTCCTTGGTATCTTCATCGGTGCTGTGACCTTTACGGGTTCGGTGATTGCCTATGGCAAGCTGGCTGGCAAAGTGTCCTCGGCTGCGACCAAGCTTCCGGGTGGTCACATGCTGAATGCGGGTGCGGCGATCCTCTCGGCGCTCTGCCTTGTTTGGTACTTCAATACGGGTGGTATGCTGCCGCTGGCAATCATGACCCTCGCGGCGCTGTTCATCGGCTATCACCTGATCATGGGTATCGGTGGCGCTGACATGCCCGTCGTTGTGTCGATGCTGAACTCCTACTCTGGTTGGGCTGCGGCTGCGATCGGTTTCTCGCTCGGCAACGACCTTCTGATCGTTGTGGGTGCGCTGGTTGGTTCCTCGGGCGCGATCCTGTCCTACATCATGTGTAAAGCGATGAACCGTTCGTTCGTTAGCGTTATCCTTGGTGGTTTCGGCGGCACTGCTGGCCCAGCGATGGAAATCGAAGGCGAACAGGTTGCGATTGATGTTGATGGTGTGGCTTCCGCTCTGGAAGAAGCTGACAACATCATCATCATCCCGGGCTACGGTATGGCCGTTGCACAGGCACAGCAGTCGGTCTCTGAACTGACCAAGCGTCTGCGCGCACGTGGTAAGAACGTTCGCTTTGCGATCCACCCTGTTGCAGGTCGTCTGCCGGGTCACATGAACGTTCTCTTGGCTGAAGCGAAAGTTCCTTATGACATCGTTCTTGAAATGGACGAGATTAACGAGGACTTCCCTGAGACCGACGTTGCGATCGTTATCGGTTCGAACGACATCGTGAACCCAGCCGCCCAAGAAGACCCGAACAGCCCAATCGCGGGTATGCCGGTTCTGGAGTGCTGGAAAGCGAAACAGGTATTCGTATCCAAGCGTGGTCAAGGCACTGGCTACTCGGGCATCGAAAACCCGCTGTTCTACAAAGAGAACACTCGCATGTTCTACGGCGACGCGAAAAAGTCGCTCGACGAACTGCTCACCAAAATCCAGTAACTTTCACAGTTACGCACAGAAAGCCTCGCAGAAATGCGGGGCTTTTTTCGTTGCGCCTTGTGGTATGCTCCTTATGCGAACAGGGAGGAAACCAATGGACCGCAGAACTTTTGTGGCCAGCGTAGCGGCATCTTTTGCTGCGGCCCCTGCGTTGGCTGAATTGGTGCTGAGGGATGATGGGCTGCACGATCAGCCGTTCTTTCTCGATAGTTTTTTAGAGCTTGCCTATGATCATGAGGAGGCCGCTGCGAACGGGCGTGGGCTGTTGATCATCTTTGAACAAAGGGGTTGCCCCTATTGCCGCGAATTGCATGCGGTGAATTTTCAACGACCTGAAATCACCGACTACATGAGCCAGAACTTTGATGTGGTTCAGTTGGATATGTGGGGGTCGCGTGCCGTTCTGGACTTTGACGGCGAAGAAATCGAAGAGCGCGAGCTTGCGCAAAAATGGGGTGTGAACTTCACGCCCACTCAGGTGTTTTTCCCTGCCGTGCGTGTCGGGGCAACGGATCTACGCAGTGCCGAAGCGTTCCGGCTTCCGGGCTATTTCAAACCGTTCCACCATCTCTCTGCCCTCGAATACGTTGCCGAAGGACAGTATGAGGTCCAGCCGTTCCAGCGATACCTTCAGGACAAATTCGCAGCCCTTGCAGAGCAGGGGATCGATCCTGACGTTTGGTGATTAGAAACGGCGTTTGAACGGACGGCGGATGACTTTGGGCGCGGGCGCAGGGACATCAATCTCGCGCCATTCGCCTAGCCCCAGCCCTTCGACGGTCCAGTCTGCAATCTGCCACCGCACGAGCCTTAGGGTGGGGAAACCCACCGCTGCCGTCATGCGGCGCACCTGACGGTTACGGCCTTCGGTGATGGTGATCTCTATCCAAGTATCAGGCACCGTCTTGCGGAACCGTACGGGCGGGTCGCGTTCCCAGAGGGCAGGGGCATCGATCACCCGCGCCTTGGCTGGGCGACAGGGGCCATCGTTGAGCGTCACACCCTCACGAAGCGGCTGAAGGTCCGCGTCGGTCGCTGCCCCCTCGACGAGCGCGAGGTAGGTTTTCGGCTCTTTATACATTGGATTGCTGATTGCGGCTTGCAGTGGTCCGTTGTCGGTCAACAACAGCAGCCCCTCGCTATCCCGATCCAGACGCCCTGCAGGGTAGACGCCAGACGGCAGGCCGAACTCTGACAAGGTGCGGCGCGGGGTGGGGTTCTTTGCGTCCGTGAACTGGGTCAGAACGTCAAAGGGTTTGTTAAAGAGGATCAGTCTAGCCATGCTGTTGTCTTACCCTTGAATCCCTATCAGCGCCATTCATTGATTTGATCAAATCTACCCCGATGAAGCCCTTGAAAATAAGGGATTTGATCAAAAGACCGCTGATGCGAAAATTATTTTGCCCTCATGCAAATTTTCTCTTGAAACGACTCTGCGTTTGCATCACATGCCCGCTCACACAGACGCCAACGCACGCGCCTCTGGCCTCGGGCACATACCCGAGTGTTATGCAGCGACGGTAACGTCTCACTGGAAAACTGGTCGGGACCATTCTGGGACCGGGTCTTTTGGAGAGATGACCGATGACTGCACAATTTGCCGGGGCGGCTGACGCCACCCGTGTTTTTGATCCTTCCCGCCTTGATGCTTATGTCGCTGCGAACGATTTTGATCGCCCGACGCTCGTGATCGACGTTGATCGCGTTGAAGAGCAGTATAACGCTCTCAAAGCTGGCCTTGGCCGCGCTGACATTCACTATGCCGTCAAAGCAAACCCTGCGCTGGATGTGATCCACCGTCTGGTCCAAAAGGGCTCGCACTTTGACGCGGCATCGCGTGCAGAGATCGAAATCTGCCTGTCCCAAGGTGCACGCCCCGAAACGATTTCGTTTGGCAACACCATCAAACGTCCGTCGGACATCGCATGGGCATTTGAATCGGGCATCACCCTTTTTGCGGCAGACGCAGAGGAAGAGCTGGAAAAGATCGCAGAGTTTGCTCCGAACTCGAACGTCTATATCCGCCTGATCGTTGAAGTGTCTCAGGCCGACTGGCCGCTGACCCGTAAATTCGGCTGCGACGGCGATACGGCTGTGCGCCTTTTGGACTATGCGAAATCGCTGGGTCTGAACCCTGTTGGCTTCTCGTTCCACGTGGGCTCCCAAACCCGCGAAGCAGCGATGTGGGGGCCTTCCCTCGATGCGCTTGCGCAGATCTGGCACGCTGCAAAAGACGCAGGCCATGACCTGACCCTTCTCAACATCGGTGGTGGCTTCCCTGCGTTTTACAACGAACCGATCCAAGCCCCGACCGACTATGCTGCGGCTGTTATGGCTATGGTCGAAGAGAAATTCGGTCACGTTGAAACCATCATGGCAGAGCCTGGTCGTGGTATGGTGGCTGAGGCTGGCGTGATTGTCGCTGAAGCCCTGCTGGTGAGCCGCAAATCCGACCGTGACGTGCACCGCTGGGTCTACCTGTCGATTGGCCGTTTCTCGGGTCTTGCTGAAACCGAAGGCGAAGCGATCCGCTACCGCTTTGAAACCGCGCGTGACGACGATCCGATGGGGCCGTGCATCATGGCGGGTCCGTCCTGCGACTCTGCTGACGTGCTCTATGAAAAGCGTCCGATGCCGCTGCCGATGACCCTGCGGGCTGGTGATCGCGTTCTGATCCGCAACACAGGCGCCTACACTTCGACCTATTCGTCGGTCTGCTTTAACGGCTTCCCTCCGCTCGAAGTGGTTTGCATCTAACCATAAAATTGACTTAGCGGCACACAGTATACCAATGTGTGCCGCTAAGTATTTGTATTTAAGTAATTTTTTACTTGATATGTGATGATTGCTGGCTAGGCTGCGCGCTTATACTCTAAGGCTATGCAGACTATGACCGCGACATTCGAAGATCACCCCCTCCGCTACGCATTGGCAAACGAACTGCATGCGCGTCCTTTCCCTGTGATTAAGGCGCCGGGGCGGGCTGCGTATCTGGCGCTCAAGCCTGCACAGAATGCGGTTGGCCGTGACCGCGAGGCGGATCGTGCCCACCTTATCGCTCTGCTCGACCGATTTGGGGCCTCTCATCCGCAACCCGATGCGACCCATTATTTCGGGCAGATCGGGCGGCATTGGCTGAAATGGGAAAGTCATACGGAATTTGTGACCTATACCATCCTCGGTGAAGGTGTCGCCGACCGTCCGTATGATGCGGCGACCTTTGGGCTGTTCCCAACGGATTGGCTCGAATCCGCACCGGGGACGCGTATGACCTCTGCCCTGATCCGTATTGAGCCGATGCCGTCGGATGAGGATATCATCAAGCGCATCGACGATTGGTTCGTGCCAGAGAGCCTCGCTGTCAGTCGTATGTTGGATGGTGAGCTGATCGTTGCGGGTGATTTCAGGATCGATTCCGCGGGTCACATGCGCTTTGCCATATTCGCGGCCGAGGCGAGCGGGGAGCGTCGGATTGGCCGCGTCGTTCAACGCCTCTGCGAAGTTGAGACCTATAAAACCATGTCCATGTTGGGGCTTGCACGGGCGCGGTCCATCGGACCTGAATTGGGTAAACTAGAACAAAAGCTCACCGCGCTTGTCACAGGGATGAGCAATCCAGAGGTTGATGCCGCGGACACGCTACAATCGCTCTTAGATGTATCGGCAGGGCTAGAGCAGTTGATCGCGCAAACCTCGTTCCGATTTGGTGCGACGGGGGCCTATGAGACCATCGTGAACCAGCGGATTAGCATCATGCGCGAGGAACGCTTTGGTGGGCGTCAGACCTTTGGTGAGTTCATGATGCGCCGCTTTGATCCCGCGATGCGCACGGTGAAATCGACAGAGAAGCGCCTGAATGATCTGTCCGAACGGGCGATCCGCGCGGGCGATCTATTGCGGACGCGGGTCGATGTGGAACGGTCCGCCCAGAACCAAGCCCTGCTAACCAGCATGGACCAGCGTTCTGACCTGCAGCTCAGGCTCCAGCGCACGGTCGAAGGGCTGTCGGTCGTAGCGATCAGTTACTACGCGCTGAACCTTGTTCTCTATGTTTTGGCGCCAGTCGAAAAACTGTTCCACATTGAGAAATACTGGCTCTACGCGACAGTGACGCCGACCGTTGTGATTGCGGTTTGGCTGATCCTTCGCCGCATACAGAAATCCATGCACCACTAAGGGCAGGGGGCTTAGCGTCCCCTGATCCGTGGGTCGAGCGCGTCGCGCAGGCCGTCCCCGATGTAGTTTACCGCCAGGACGGTCAGCGAAATCGCAAGGCCCGGCCAGATGACGCGTTCGGGGAAGCTCTCCATTCGGTCGACGCTGTCAAAGAGCAATTTTCCCCATGTCGGGAAATCCGACGGGAAGCCGAGGCCGAGGAACGACAGCGCGCTTTCGGTGATGATCGCGGTGGCGAGGCCGAGCGTAGCCGAGACCATGATCGGTGACAGTACGTTAGGCAGCAGGTGGCGCGTGATGATCCTGCGCGACGGTGCACCGATGGACCGCGCCGCGAGCACATATTCCCGTTCCTTGATCGTCAGCACATCGCCACGCACGATCCGCGCGGTGTTCATCCATGATGTGATCCCGATCCCCGTTACGATCAACAGGAAGATACCCAACTCAGGCCCAAAGGCTGCCCGCAAGGCGTCGCGGAACAAGAGCATCATGACGAGGAGGAGCGGCAGGAGCGGCAACGACAGAACCAGATCGGTAAAGCGCATCAATGGCCCGTCCAGTCGTTTGAAATAGCCAGCAAGAACGCCAACCAAGGTGCCGATGATCAGCGACAGCAACATCGCCGTCCAACCCACCGCAAGCGAGATCCGCCCACCATACATCAGGTTTGCCAGCACATCGCGGCCAAGGTTGTCGGACCCCAGCGGGTGGTTCCATCCCCATTTTTCGCCGAACAACATGCCGACGTAGAACGGACGCATGTTCTTGTTTCGAATGTCAGACTTGGTCGGGTCGAGATCCCAAAGGTAGGGGCCGACAATAACAAAGAGCGTGATGAAAATCAGAAATCCAAGGCCGATCATCGCCCCGCGGTGTTGGCGGAACTGATCCCAGATTTCCCGTGCCTGCGACGGTGTTTTTACGAGGGTTGCATCAGTCATAGCGGATCCTCGGGTCGAGCAGGCCGTAGAGGACATCTGCAATTAAGTTAAAGAGAACGATCAACACGGCAAAGATAAAGGTCAGGGTCATGACCATCGGAATGTCGTTGCCTTGAACGGCGAGGATCAACAGTTGCCCCAGCCCGTTCACCTTGAACACTTGTTCGGTGATAATCGCACCGCCAAAGACTTGGGGGACACCCAGTGCGATCACGGTCACCACGGGGATCATCGAATTGCGCAGCACGTGCCGCAGAACGACGACCTTTTCGTGCATTCCTTTGGCGCGGGCGGTGCGGACGTAATCTTGGCCCAAGTTGTCGAGCATGGAAGCCCGCATGAAGCGGCTAATTTGGGCTGCGTTATAGAGGGCAAGTACAAACACGGGCATCGCCATCTGTTTGATTTGCTGGCCGAGCGTGGCCCAGCTATCGACGACCAAGGTCGTGTCATAGATCGACGGGAACCAGCCGAGGTTCACGGAAAAGATCACGATCAGAAGGACGCCTGTAAAGAAGGTCGGGACAGAGAACCCAACCATCGAGATAAACGTGCCGATCTGGTCGAACCATGAATACTGATAATAGGCCGACGCGATACCAATGGGCAGCGCGATCAAGACGCCAACCACATAGGACATACCCACCACCCAGAGGGTCTGGGGGATACGTTCGGCGATAATGTCAAAGACGGGGCTTTTCGATTGGAATGAAATGATACGCTGCGCTCCTTCGGCAAAGTCGGTGCCAAAGAGGCCATCAATCCAATACTGCGGCTCGACCACAAAGAACTGATAGAGCCAGAGATAAAACCGCACCCACCAAGGCTGATCGAGGCCCAAAGCTTCGCGCATACGTTCTTTGACTTCGGGCGGGATCGACATTGGCATTTGGGCCATCGGATCACCGGGGGAAAGCTCAAGAAGCAAGAAAATCACCAACGCAATAAAGAGAAGCGTCGGGATGGCCAGCAGAAGCCGTCGGATCGTGTAAGTCAGCATGAGTGGGGTAATCCGCTGCGGTCAGGATAGTTTAGGCGCGGCAGGTAACCCGCCGCGCCCGTTAGGATTATTCGCTACGGAACCAGTCAGCAGCGTTCCACAGTTCAGAGTCCCAAGTGTTCAGGACAACACCGCCCAGCGTGTTGGATTTCGCGGACACACGGCCACGGTCCACAAGCGGGATGATGATGTTGCTGTCTTTGGTCAGGTAGTCGTTCATCGCACGTGCCAGCGCACCGCGAGCTTCCAATTCACCTGTTTGACCCAGTTCAGTGATCATCGCGTCATAGGCTGGATCACAAACGCGGTTGATGTTCTCACCTTGCCACTGAGTGTCTGGGCTCGGGATCTGGTCGCATTTGTAAGCGGACAGATAGGCCTGCGGGTCAGTGCCTGGGAAGTTGTTCGCATACATCTCTACGTCAGCATAGAAACGCTGGAAGGTGTCTGGCGAACCTGGGTCACCACCAAAGTAGACCGACGCGTCGATGTTGCGCAGTTCAACCGACAGACCGATTTCTTCCCACCACTCTTTGATCAGGGCTTGGAAGTCCTGACGCACAGCGTTGGTCGAGGTCTGGTAGAGGATTGTCATCGGCTGACCATCGGGTGTCTCACGCACGCCGTCGCCGTTGGTGTCCACATAGCCACCCTCGTCGAGAAGCGCTTTCGCGCGGTCCAGATCTTGGGTCAGACATGCGGTGTTGTCTGATGCATAAAGAGCAGGCGCAGGCACGAGGTTACAAGTCGCGCGACCTGCCTGACCGTAGCCAACCTCGACCAGCAGATCGCGGTCGATTGCGATGGACATCGCTTCGCGCACGGCTGGGTCAGAGAGGTAGGGGTGCGGATGCGCAACGGTCGAACGTTCGCCCTCGGGAAGGTCCGGCGATGGGTTGGTGAGGTTGATCTCGATGCGTTCAACCAGCGTGCCGAAGCCAGAGATCGGTTCACCTTTGCCGCCAGCGGCCAGTTCTTCGATCACGTCAGGTGCAAGCTGGAGGTTCCACGCGTAGTCAAATTCGCCAGTTTCCATAACAGCGCGACCCGCTGCCATCGCATCACCGCCACCCTTGAGAGTTGCAGTCGCAAAGGCAGGCTTTGCGGGATCACGATAGTTCGCGTTGGCAACGAACTGGATCACGTCGTTCACGCGGAAGTCGGTGACAACGAACGGACCTGTGCCAACTGGCATAAAGTTCGCGTCGGTGCAGGTCGGAGCATTCGCGCCGAGACAGTCAGCAAACTGAGCCGCCTGAATGATCGGGCTCTCGTGACCAACGAAGGGCTGGTAAGGGTTCGGCATCGGGTATTCGAATTTGACGACCACGGTGCGGTCATCCGCAGCCGTTACGCTTTCGATACCGACGAATTTAGCGCCCTGCGCACAGCCACCACCTTCGGCGGTGCAATATTCATAGGTAAAGACCACGTCGTTCGCGGTCACTGGGCTGCCATCGGACCACAGCAGACCCTCTTTGATGACCCAAGTGATCTGGGTGAGGTCTTCGGTTACGCCACCGTTTTCAACGGTCGGCACGCTTTCGGCGAGGTAGGGGACCATCGCGCCGTCTTGGTCATAGCGTGCAAGCGGTTCGAGGGTCAGGGATGCTGCCTCGATGTCCTTTGTGCCGCCCGAAAGATACGGGTTCATGGTGGACGGCGCTTGCCAATAGATGATGTTCACATGGCCGTCGCTTCCGCGCTCGGCAAAGGCGGGTGCGGCGGCAAGGCCAACAACAGCGCCCATTAGGATCGTCTTAAGTTTCATTTTCCTCTCCTATTGTGATGGCCGATAGGCCGTTAGGGACGGGTGTGATCCCGCTCTTCAGTTTTGATAAAGGTGGCAGGCCGTAACGTGTCCGGGGGCTAGCTCCACCGACGCTGGTTCGACCTCTTTGCAGATGTCCATGACCTTTGGGCAGCGCGTACAGAAGTTGCAGCCCTTGGGTGGGTTGGACGGGGACGGAACATCGCCCTGCAACACAATCCGTTCCCCACGTGAATCAGCCGAAGGGTCGGGTTCTGGAACCGCAGACAACAGCGCCTGCGTGTAGGGGTGTTTGGGCGCGGTGTAGAGAACGTCAGACGGTGCGATCTCTACGATTTTGCCCAGATACATGACGGCCACGCGGTCCGCGATGTGGCGGACCATCGATAGGTCGTGGCTGATAAACAGATAGGTCAGGCCGAACTGCTCTTGCAGGTCCTCAAGCAGGTTCACGACTTGCGCCTGAATGGACACGTCCAGCGCGGCGATCGGTTCGTCACAAACGATGAACTTTGGGTTCAGAGCCAGCGCACGCGCAATCCCAATCCGCTGCCGTTGTCCGCCTGAAAACGCATGGGGATAACGGCCTGCAAAGGCGCGGTTCAAACCCACCGCGTCCATCAATTCCAGAACCTTTTCGCGTTTCTCCGCCGCAGACAGTGTTGTGTGTTCGTCGATAGGTTCACGAAGGATCGCCTCAACCGTCATACGCGGGTTGAGCGAGGCTTGCGGGTCTTGAAACACCATCTGCATGACCGGGCGCATTGATCGCAGGTCGGATTGATCCTTGGTGCCAATCTCTGCACCATCAATCGTAATCTCGCCCTCAGTGATGTCATAGAGCCGCAGAACAGCACGTCCGCAGGTCGATTTCCCGCAGCCAGATTCACCGACGAGGCCGAGCGTTTCGCCCTCGAACACATCAAACGACACGCCATCGACGGCTTTAACTTCGCCCGTGCGTTTGCGGAACAGGCCAGAATAGATCGGGAAATGCATTTTTAGGTCGCGAACGCGAACCAGCGGGGTGGGGGCGTCAAACATGGGCGACCTCTGGTTCTACGAGGAAACAGGCCGCATCATGGCCGTTGCCAATCCCGTATCTTGCAGGGTTTTCCGTGCCACAGCGCGGCATCGCTTGCGGACAACGATCGCGGAAGGAACAGGCGCTCGGCGCTGAGGATAGGATCGGCGGTTGCCCTTCGATTACTGTCAACCGTTTCGCACGTTCGCCCGACAGGGACGGCACCGTTTTCAGCAGGGCCTTTGTGTAGGGATGCTGCGGATTGCGGAACAATTCCTTAACAGGCGCATGTTCAACGATTTGCCCGCCATACATGACCATCACCCGATCCGCGATGCCCGCAATCACGCCAAGGTCATGGGTGATCCAGATCACGGCCATTCCCAAACGGTCCCGCAAGTCCTTCATCAGTTCAAGGATCTGCGCCTGAATGGTCACGTCGAGCGCTGTTGTCGGTTCGTCCGCGATCAGAACCTTAGGATCACAGGCCAACGCGATGGCAATCATCACGCGCTGACGCATCCCGCCCGAGAATTGGTGAGGGTAGTCGTCTAACCGTCTCGCGGCATCTGGAATGCCAACCAGTTCTAACAACTCTTGCGCACGCTTCTTTGCATCCCGTTTGGACAGGCCCATATGGGTCCGAAGCGGCTCCATGATCTGGAAGCCAACGGTGAATACGGGGTTCAAGGACGTCATCGGGTCCTGAAACACAAACCCAATTTCACCGCCACGGACAGTGCGCAGTTCATCATCCGATAGTTGTAAAAGGTCCCGCCCGTCAAACATCGCGCGGCCATTTCGGACCTCTGCAGGCGGCATCGGCAGCAGCTTTAGCAGCGACATCATCGTCACCGATTTGCCTGATCCGCTCTCACCGACCACACCCAATAGCTCCCCCGCGCGGAGGTCGAAATCGACGTGATTGACCGCATGGATTTCACCCTTGCGGGTATTGAAAACGGTCTGAAGCCCCTCCACGCTGAGGATGGGCTTAACAGTGTCTGGCATGAGGCGACCCTCCGCAAGTGGTTCAAATCAAAGTAGAAAACGTCCGCACTTTGATCTGTGAAACGTAGAATTTGACCAAACGGTAGCATGAAAAAGCTGACTCGCAAGACGAATTTGTGACAGTTGCAGACTGACCTTACGAAACCATGAGGTGTGATCGCTGAAACCCTTTGTTGCTAAAGATTTAAGCGTTTGGTCAAAAATTTACGTTGCCCCACGCTAAAGGCTTGCGAAGGTGAAGTTGGCGGGTCAGCTTTGGGGTGAGAGGTAAAAATGATCAAATTCCCGATTCTTGACTCATCTCCAGTTGAACACGATGCGCCTCTTCCTGATGCGGCTGACGTAGTGGTTATTGGTGCAGGTGTCGTCGGTGTGATGACCGCGTGGGAACTGGCGCGTCAGGGGCAAAAAGTCGTGCTCTTGGAAAAGGGGCGCGTGGCCTGTGAGCAGTCGTCACGGAATTGGGGCTGGATACGGGCGCAGGGTCGTGATCCTGCGGAGCTGCCCATCGTTATGGAAGCGCGGCAGATCTGGCGTGATATGGCGGCAGAAGCTGGCGAAGATATTGGTCTGCGGACAAGCGGCGTTGCCTACCTCGCGCGACGTGAAAAGGACTTGGCCGATTTTGAGGCTTGGATGCCCTATGCCCGCGATGCGGGGCTCGATACTCGCATGCTGACGCGGGCTGAGACGGCTGAACTGATGCCCTCAGATAAATGGGCGGGGGCGATGTATACGGCCTCTGACATGAAGGCAGAGCCGTGGTTGGCTGTTCCTGCGATGGCGCGTGCCGCTGCGCGGGCGGGCGTGGTGATCCGCGAAAATTGCGCGGTGCGCGGGTTGGACATCGCGGCAAGGCGTGTCGCTGGTGTTGTGACTGAGGCGGGCCGTGTTGCGGCGGATCGGGTTGTCCTATCGGGGGGCGCGTGGTCGTCGTTGTTTCTGCGCCGTCACGGTATTTCGATCCCACAACTGTCCGTGCGGGCGACCGTTGCCGCGACGACGCCGTTGCCAGAGGTCTTTGCGGGCGGTGGTGTAGACGATCAGATCGCATTCCGCCATCGCGCCGACGGGGGGTATTCCCTAGCATCGGGTGGGTTCCATGAGCTGTTCATCGGGCCAGACGCGTTTCGGGCGCTGCCGAAATTTCTGAAACAATTGGCCGAGGACCCGTTTGGGACGCGCTACAAACTCTGCGCGCCCAAGGGCTATCCCGATGCGTGGACGACCCCGCGAAACTGGGCTGACGATGAACCGTCCCCGTTCGAGGCGATGCGCATCCTGAACCCCGCGCCCAACCTGCCTATCATCGAAGATATCCGCCAAAAATTTGCCGAAGCCTTCCCGCAATTGGGTGAAGTGAAAATCGCGACCGCTTGGGCGGGGATGATTGATACGATGCCTGATGTGGTGCCGATTGTGGACCATGTGCCGACCCTGCAAGGGCTGACCCTCGCGACAGGCATGTCGGGCCATGGGTTCGGCATCGGGCCAGGGATCGGGCGGGTGACGGCACAATTGGTGAACCGGCAAACCCCGTCGCATGATCTAAGCCGTTTCCGCTTTGGACGTTTCACCGATGGGAGCCCCATCGATCTCGGACCAAGTGTCTGACCCCTTGAACCGCTGCGTGCTTTGCACCAGTTTTGAATTAATGATCAAAAGAATGGAGGGGCAGATGCCCGTCAAAAACCGCCTAGCTGAACTGCACCATGAGATCACCGAATGGCGACGGGATCTGCACGAACACCCCGAAATTCTGTTTGAAACCCATCGCACCGCTGCTGTTGTTGCTGAAAAGCTAGAGAGCTTTGGTTGCGATGAGATTGTCACGGGCATCGGGCGCACGGGCGTTGTTGGCGTGATCAAAGGCAAGACCGACACCAAAGGCATGGTGGTCGGCCTACGCGCGGACATGGATGCGCTGCCGATCCTAGAGGCAACTGGTCTGCCTTATGCGTCGAAGACCGAGGGCGCGATGCATGCTTGTGGCCACGATGGTCATACCGCGATGCTCTTGGGCGCTGCGAAGTACCTTGCGGAGACGCGGAATTTTGACGGCACGGTCGTCGTGATCTTCCAGCCCGCCGAAGAAGGCGGCGGCGGTGGTCGCGAAATGTGCGCGGATGGCATGATGGATCGTTGGAATATCCAAGAGGTCTACGGCATGCACAACTGGCCCGGTGTTCCTGCTGGAACATTCGCCATTCGTCCGGGTCCGTTCTTTGCTGCGACCGACCAGTTCAAGATCGTCGTTGAAGGGCGGGGCGGTCATGCGGCGAAACCACACGAGACGATTGATCCCGTTGTTACATCGGCGCAGATCATCACCGCGCTTCAATCCATCGCGAGCCGTAATGCTGATCCCGTCGAACAGATCGTTGTGTCGGTCACATCCATTGAAAGCAGCTCGACCGCGTTCAACGTGATCCCGCAGCGCGTGACGCTCAAGGGCACCGTGCGCACCATGTCCCGTCACAACCGCGATCTGGCCGAGGATCGACTGAGCAAAATCGCAGACCTCACCGCGGCCGCAATGGGGGCGAAGGCCGAGGTGAATTATTATCGCGGCTATCCTGTGATGGTGAACCACGAAGAACAGACCGCCTTTGCGGCTGAGGTGGCGACATCCGTGTCGGGGGGCTGTGCTGAGGCGCCTCTTGTTATGGGCGGTGAGGACTTTGCCTATATGCTAGAGGAACGGCCAGGGGCCTATATCCTCGTTGGGAACGGGGACACCGCGATGGTGCACCACCCCGAATATAACTTTAACGACGAAGCCATCCCTGCGGGCTGTAGCTGGTGGGCGGAAATCGTTGAACGGCGGATGCCAGCCGCCTGATCCCGTTGCAGAAACGCGCCGCATGTGCCATTCCAGAATAAAGTATTGGGAGGTCACATGCGGATTGCGGTGATCGGTGCTGGCTCAATCGGTAGGCGCCATTTTGATAACCTTGTTTCTCTCGGCATCGACGCTGTTCAGGTGCCATATCGCAGCTATCGCCCTGACGTTCTGGATGGCTGCGACGCTGCTGTGATTGCGACCGCGACGGACGTTCGCACGGGTCCGATTGCGGATGCGGCGGATCGCGACCTTCCGATGTATATCGAAAAACCGCTCGCATTTCGGGCGGCTGACTTGGCAGAGATTGATCGCCTGACGGCAAAAGTTGCAGATCGCACCATGCTCGGCCTCATGATGCGTTATCACCCTGCGTTCCGCGCCTTGGCTGATCTGGATATGTCGAGCGCGGTGCGTTTTAGCCTAGATATCGGGCATGACGTCACGCAATGGCGGCAAAACTGGAAATTCTCGGAAAGCTATGCGGCGAAGGCTGACGGCGGCGGCGTGCTGCTGGACCTCTGCCACGAGATCGACATGGCGTCGGTTCTGTTCCCCGACCTCACGCTCAAAACGGTCACATCCGTTGGTCATCCGAACTACGATGCCGTTGATTTTTCATCGCGTCTGACCTTGCAGACGCGGGCAGGGGCCGAAGGGTCGATTGGGATGGATTATCTGACCCCGCAACTGCACCGTCGCACCATCGTCTATGGCATCGATGCGATCTACGATTTCGACTTTGCGGCTCAACGCTACGAAGTCAAAGACGCGGCAGGCGCCCGCCTAATTGATCTGCCGCTCGAACGGAACGAGATGTTCGTGGGGATCACACGCGATTGGATTGCGCTCCTTGAGGGGCGCGAAACCACAAACCGACTGCTGCCACGCATTGACCGCGTGACCGCCAGTACAGCGCTCACCGCTGCCGCTTGGGAAGCACGGCAGTTCATCGGGCACATCACAAAGGAGATCCCATGATTTTGGGTCATATCGGCGTCCGCAAGGGCTCTAAGGGCGTTCCGCGTAAGAACTTCAAACCGATCTGCGGTAAGCCCCTGATCGACTGGTCGCTGGAACAATTGCTCGAACATCCGCAGGTGGATGCGGTCGTTGTCTCGACCGATGATGAAGAGATTTACGAACACGCCGTTGCCAAGGGCACGCTGGCGATTGGGTTGCGGCCTGATCACCTCGCCACGGATGCGGCGGGGAAATGGGGCGTATGGCAGCATGCGCTTGAGGCGTCCGAGGCACTGATCGGCAAGGTCGATGCGTTTCTGGACCTCGACGCGACATCACCATTGCGGTTGCCGTCGGACATCACAGACGCGCTGGCGCTCTATCATGCAGAGCACCCCGATATGGTCATGTCTTGCTGTGAGGCGCGCAAGAACCCGTATTTCAACCTCGTGGAACCCGATGAGACGGGCGCGTTGCATGTGTCGAAACCTCTCCCCGGTGGGGTGGTGGCGCGTCAGGCCGCACCGACCGTCTATGAACACGCGGCAAGCACATATGTGGTTAAACCCGACTACCTAAAGACCGCGAAATCGCTCTATGAGGGGCGCGTCATTCCCTATCTGATGGATGCAGATCGTTGCGTTGATATCGATAGCCCGTTTGATTTCAAACTCGTAGAATTCCTACTTAATGACCGACTGAAAGAGGCATCCAATGGCTGATCAACTCAACGGCCGCACGGTTTTCATCACTGGCTCTGGCGGTGTTCTGGGCTCGACCTATGTGCGTCGGATGCTGGATGAAGGCGCGCGCGTCATCGCCTCTGACCTTAAGGGCCACCGCGCGGATGCGCTGGTTGAAAAGCACGGCTCGAACGAGAACTTCCGTTTCTATGACCTAGACGTTGGCGACGAGGACGGCTGTTCCGAGATTTTCAAACGCATTCTGGCCGATGGTTGGGAGCCGAACGTCGTTCTGAACAATGCGGCGATCACGGGCGAGTTGCTGATGGGCGCGGGCAAACCGTTCCCTGATTTTGCGGACACCAGTGTCGAAGATTTCGAACGCACCCTGCGCACGAACCTGACAGGCGCGTTTATGATCGCGCGTCAGATGGACCGTGACATCGTCGGCAAATGGCCCTGCACGCTGATCAACGTCGCGTCGATGTATGCGCTGAACGGCGCACACCACCCGATTTATGACGGCATGCCGTTCAAGAACTTCTCGGCCTATGGCGTGACCAAAGCGGGTATTCATGGCCTGACCGTTTGGCTGGCTGGCTACTGGGCACCCCGCAAGGCGACGGTGAACACCATTGCGCCGGGGGCTGTGTTCAACAATCACTCCGAAGAATTCCAACGCCGCGTGGGCGAATTGATCATGGCGGGCCGCATGTGCGAGCCCGACGAAATCGCGGACGTGATGTTGTTCCTCGCCAGCCCGCAGTCGGGCTACATGACAGGCCAGTTGGTCAACGTCGATGGTGGCTTTAGCGCGTGGTAAGCGCGTCAATCGCGGCGAGCGTTTTTTGAACGGCGCCCGTGTGTTCGGTAAAGAACGCGTCAATCTGATCGGGGTCGGCCTGCGGGTCGGCCCCGATTGCGTTTATCAATTCGTCTGTTGACTGAACGTGGGTGCAAACGCCTGCGGTAATTGCCTCAACAGCGGGGTATTCGATGGTGTGGATATCTGGCCCGACAATCACTGGTTTCTTCATCGCCAGCGGTTCGATGACGTTATGTGCGCCGTAAGGGGTAAAGCCACCGCCAACAATGACCTTATCCGCCATGGCGAGGTAGAAATACATCTCGCCAATGCTGTCGCCCAAGAGGACATCGACCTGTGGCGCGTTACCCCGGCATTGCAGAAACGCATCGAAACAGGCCGTGCGGTTCACCACGTAAAGTCCCGCATCACGGAGCATCGTTGCGACTTCAGCAAAGCGTTCAGGCTTGCGCGGCACGTAGACAAAGAGCGGGGGGTTGTCGCCGCGTGTCGCCTTAATCGCGTCGATATAAACCTCGTCTTCGCCCTCGACGGCGCTAGCGATGGTGATCACGGGTCGATTAGGGGCCATCCACGCGCGCGCCGCGACACCAGCGACGGGCAGCTCAGCAGGGATTGGTTGTTCGAACCGTGTTTCCCCTGTGATGGCGATATTGGTGACGCCAACGCTCGCAAAACGGTCACGTTGAAGTGCGGATTTCACCAGAGCACCCGCAAAGCCGCGCATCAGGTCGGCGCGGGCAGGGGTTTTGGTTTGATCGCGTTCATAGCTCTTGGACGGGTATTGCGCGTTGCACATAAAGAGTGGCACGCCTTTGCGACGACATTCGGTGATCATCGCGGGCCAAATCTCGACCTCCATCACCAGCCCGTATTTCGGGGTGAAAGCGCGAAAGAATTTGGCATAGGTCCAGCGGAATTCGAACGGCACCCAAACCGCGCGAAGTCGTCCAGTGGCGATCTCATCGGCAAAGACACGCTCGGCCTCACGGCGCCCTGTGGGGGTGAAGTGGGTGGTGACAACCGTTTCGCCACGGTCGAGAAGCGCCCGAACCAGAGGAACCGCGCTGCGCATTTCGCCCAGTGAAACCGCATGGATCCAAACCGATTTCGGCATCGGTTTGTGAGTTCCAAAGCGTTCCTTAAGGTGCTGGAAATAAAGTACATCCTTCTGTCCGCGACGCCACAGGTAAATCAGGATCAGCGGAGATCCGATAATCCAAGCCGCCTTGTAGAGCGAAAGCCAGCGGCGTAATCGCGGAGTGGGGAACTGTGCAATCATTGCGTTAGTTTATCAACGAAACGAGACGGGCCGCTAGATCAAGTTTTCGATCCCGCTCTGCGGCGATCAATGTCGTCGCGGCACGTGTTTGCGCAGAGAGCGTGGCGGGGTCCAAGGCGACGATATCTGTCGACCCGTTGATGGCTAGAGCGCCACCGACACCGTCGAGCATTCTGTAGTCAAATGCGAAATTCGCGGTGCGCGGACCGTGGAGGACGGGGCAATTCAGGTTGACGGCTTCCCACGGGTTATGGCCCTCAATGTCGCAGAAGGTGCCACCGATCAGCGCGAACTCTGCCATCCGATACCAGAGCCCCATTTGTCCAAAGCTGTTGTCGATGATGACATCTGCATCCCGCAGCGATGCGCTATCTGCGCCAATGGCCACCTTTAACCCGCGTTCTGTCGCCGCCGCGACGATGTCGTCGGTGCGCTTTGGACGACGTGGCGCAATCACCAAGAGGCTACCCGTTCGTTGGGTTTGGGCATCGAGCGCAATCGCTTCGTCCGCAGGGTGGCTCGACGCGCAGAGCCATAGTGACCGCCCGTTCAGGCCTCGTTCAATCGCAGCGCGTTCTACAGGCCAATCAGACAAAGGCGGGGCAATCGGTTTGAGCGATCCCGAAACCGTCACATCGCGACCGCCAAGTTTGGTCAAGTTCGTGGCAGTTTCATCATCTTGGGCATCGATGATCGCGATCCGAGAGAGTGCGGCGCCGTAAACCTCAGCGGCCTTGGCCCGTTTCTCAAACGCATCGTTGTTAAGACGAGCGTTGACGATGGCTTGCCCAATCCCACGTTCCGCCACCCGCCAGACCATTGCTGGCCAGAGGTCTTGTTCGGCCCAGATCGCAAGGTCAGGTTTCCAGTGGTCGAGGAACCGATCCATTGCATTAGGTAGATCAATGGGGAGAAACTGATGGACCGCGCCCTCAATCGGGTTGCGATCCCATGCTTTGGCCGAATTGAGCGCGGTCGAGGTCACCAAAAACTGCAGGTCTGGCCGCATCTCGCGCATCATGAGGATCAACCCGCGCAGGGCCATAACCTCGCCCACGCCAACGCCGTGCATCCAAATGAGTGGCCCGTTGGGGCGGTGGGCGCTCGGGTAGCCGAGCTTTTCACGCCAGCGCGTCGGGTGTTCTTTGCCGCGTTTGAGCCTGCGTTTGAGGATGATCGGCGCAATGGGTTCGATCACACCCGTCGCAATCATCAAAAGACGCAGGGAAAACGGTGGCTTACTCACTGTCCGTAAACGCTTTTTGCAAGGAGCCTGACCAGAAACTCTCTGTCCCGAGGATCGTCATGAAACGCTCTGCGGCGCTGCCTTCGCCAAAGGCCGCATGGCGGTCATAGCGATTGCCCCAGTTCGAGGCGAGGAACTCTGCAATCGCGGCACGGTCATAGGCCGACACATGACGGATGCTTTCGGCCTGTGCGCGGTTCGTCTGGCGGGTGCCCACGTCCAAAGACGGGATGCCGATAAACGGAGCCTCGCGCACGCCCGCGCTGCTGTTCCCGATCATCGCCGAGGCATTGCGCATCAGTTCCGAGAAATGGGCAAAGCGCATGGAGGGAAGGATGCGGAACCGATCCTTGGGCAGGGTGTCCATTGCAGCCAGAATACCATCCGTTCCGGGATCGTTGTTCGGTGCGATCACGACGTAGGATTTACCAGAGGCTACCAGTTCCGCATACAGCGACGCGGCCTGATCGCCCATGGTGTCGGCCTCAGAGGTGACGGGATGGAAAACCACGATGCCAAAGTCGTCAAACGGGATGGCATAGCGCGCTTTCACGTCGTCAATCGTCACGCCCGACGGTTGGGAATGGAAATCCAACTCAGGTGAGCCGATCACATGGATCGCCCCTTCGGGTTCACCCAGCGCCATAACGCGGCGGCCTGCATCCTGCGAGGACACGAAATGGTGGCTCGCGAGTTTGGAGTTACAGTGACGGAACACCTCGTCAATCGTTCCCGACACTTCGCCACCCTCGATATGCGCCGAACGGATGTAGTTGGTGGCGCAGACCAGCGCACAAGCGAGTGCTTCGATCCGATCGCCGTGGATCACGACAAGGTCGGGTTTGTGCTCCATGCAGAAGTCGGAAAACCCGATCACAGTTTTCGCAAGGATCATATCCTGCGGATCACCCGCCCGTTGGTTCAGGAACTCATGCACCTGAACGCCGGGGACGCGATGAACCTCAATCTTCGTCATGCCGTATTGTTCGAGCATATGCATGCCCGTCACAAAAAACGACACATCAAAGCCCGCGTCGCGGCACGCAATCGCAAGTGGCTCTAGCTTGCCAAAATCGGCACGAGTGCCAGTGACGAAGAGAATGGAACGGGTCATGACTGCTCTTTTAGCGCAAAGGGTTAGCGAAATGCTAACGCAAATCGCTCCACTTTAGCTGGGTGTTCCGCGTCACAGCACGGGTTAGCGTTTTGCCAACGACCTTATCAAACTCGTAGCCAGCGATTTCACCGGAACCAGGGCGACGGGCCCAGATGTCGGCTTCGGTGATGACGTGGCCTTCGGGGAGGTCCTTATCCGCGACGACCGAGGCGCGGGCGAAGGCGTAAACAGGCTCTTCGGCTTCGGTGCGTTGTTTGGGGTTGTTCGCTGCGATCCAAATCTCTTTGGAGCGGTCGATGATGTGGCGCAGTTCGGACGGGTCCATCGAGTTGATGATGTCTGGCCCCTTGCGGTAGCGGGTATCGGTATAGTGGCGTTCAAGGATGCAAGCACCCAAAGCCACCGACGCCAGCGCCATTTCCGGCCCGATCGAGTGGTCAGAGAAACCGACCACCGCATTCGGGAACGCGTTTTTCAGGTCGGTGACACCACGCAGCGAAACGATTTCGGCAGGCGACGGGTAGAGGTTCGTACATTCGAGGAGAGCGTACTCAACGCCCGCATCTTCGAGGATTTGAACCGAGGCGCGGATCGTGTCGATTGTCTGCATCCCTGTTGACATAATCACTGGTTTGCCCTTCTTCGCGATATGGCGAATGAGGGGGAGGTTATCCGCCTCACCAGAGCCAATCTTATAGGCAGCAACGTCCAGTTCCTCGAGGAAGTCGGCAGCGGCGCGGCTGAACGGGGTCGAAATCCAGATCATGCCCAGTTCTTCGGAATAGCGTTTCAGCTCTGCTTCTTCGTCTTTGGACAGGGCGCAACGTTCCATCACGTGCCAGATCGACACGTCCGCGTTCGGCGGGAAGATCGACTTTGCCTCATCGGTCATCTCATCTTCGATGATATGGGTCTGGTGCTTGATCATCTCACAGCCAGACAAAGCAGCGAGGCGCACCATTTCCTTGGCCACGTTCAGGTCGCCGCCGTGGTTGATACCGATTTCAGCGATGACGAGAGGGGGGTAGTCAGGTCCGATTTTGCGGCCAGCGATTTCCATGGGTAACTCCAAAACGAATTTGTCCTAGACCTAAGCGGGAACGGGGCGTCCTGCAATCGTCAATCTGGGCATGAAAGGTTGCATTCTGAGGCCCCATAGCCCAAATGATGCCAGCGAACGATAAAGGGCAGGGTATGCTAAAGAACCTCTGGAATAAGGCGAAGGCTTGGGAAAAAGCCCGCAATAAATCCTATGAAAAGCCCATCGTGACCGCAGAAGACCGCGAGCGCGCACACTATTACGCGAAGTGGATTGACCACGGGTTCCTACGCGTGCGTTGGACAAATTTCGACCAGATCGCCGAAGGGGTTTATCGGTCTAACCATCCTAGCCCTGAACGTATGGCCGAAATGGCGGAGATGGGGATTAAGACGGTAATCAATCTTCGGGGCGGCGCGAATATCCCAACATCGCTTCTATCGGCTGAGGCGGCTGAAAAATATGGGATGAAAGTCATCACGATCGGTATGTCCGCCCGTAGCGCCCCGAACCCCGATCAGATCGTTAAATTCATGGATGTCATGGAAACGGCCGAAAAGCCGGTTCTGATCCACTGTAAATCGGGTGCTGACCGCACGGGGCTCGCCGCTGTGATTTACCTGACCGAGATGCTGGGCGTGGCGGTCGAGGACGCCAGCGCACACCTCAGCAGCAAGTATTTGCATTTCAAATGGTCGAAAACGGGCGTGCTGGACCTGTTTTTCGAAAACTATCGCAAAGCTCATGACGCGACGGGCATCGGCCTGCGCGAATGGGTAACGACCGTTTACGATCAGGATGCGTTGAACCGCGAATTTGCGGCGCGTTAACCGCCTGTGTGGCTCATGTGGCGGCTGACGCGGCCATCGACCGTCTGACGCGAATAATCAAAATCGTGGCCTTTGGGTTTCAGACCAATCGCGCGGTGAATGGCGGCCTCTAGCACAGCGTCGTCATTTGACGCGCGGAGCGGTTCGCGCAAGTCGGAATGACCTTCTTGCCCCAGACAGGTGTAAATCTCGCCCGTGCAAGTGATCCGCACGCGGTTACAGCTTTCGCAGAAGTTATGCGACATCGGCGTGATGAGGCCGATCTTTTGGCCTGTTTCTTCGATCCGGATATACCGCGCAGGCCCGCCTGATCGTTCCGCCAGATCGGTGAGGGTAAACCGTTCGGCCAGTTGTTTGCGTAGATCGTTCAGCGACCAATATTGGCCCAGACGATCCTCGTTCCCAATATCGCCCATCGGCATCACCTCGATAAAGGTGAGGTCCATGTCACGTTCGGCGCACCAGCTCTGCAGGGTAAAGAGTTCGTCCTCGTTGAAGCCCTTCAGCGCAACCGCGTTGATTTTAACGCGCAGTCCCGCCTTTTGTGCGGCATCAATCCCTTTGATCACTTGGGGCAAGCGACCCCAGCGGGTGATGTCGGCGAATTTCTGATCGTCGAGCGTATCGAGCGACACGTTCACCCGCCGTACACCCGCCGCATAGAGGTCGTCCGCGTATTTTGCCAGCTGACTGCCGTTTGTGGTCAGCGTCAGTTCCTTGAGCGCACCACTGTCGAGGTGGCGCGTCATGGCATTGAAAAATGTCATGATCCCGCGCCGAACGAGCGGTTCGCCGCCCGTAATCCGCAACTTTTCGACGCCAAGACCGATAAAGGCGCTGCACAGCCGATCCAGTTCTTCGAGCGTCAGGAGGTCCTTTTTGGGGAGAAACTCCATATTCTCGGACATGCAGTAGACGCAGCGGAAATCGCAACGGTCAGTGACGGACACCCGAAGGTATTTAATCGCGCGTGCGAAGGGATCAATGAGCTGCTTTTCCATGACGGCGAAGGTAGGGCGGTGCATGGGCTCCTGCAAGGGGCAAGCGATAGGTGATTTTTATCTATCCGACCAAAGTCGCGCTCTAGTCTTTTATCAAACGGAGCGCTTCTTTGCGGGCAAAGGGCTTCATCGCGGCGCCGTGGGCGTCGATAAAGCTGCGCACCCGATCTGGATCACGTTTCGACAGATCGCGCAGCCACCAGCCGATGGCCTTTTGAATGAACCAATCGTGGTCGCGTACATAACTGCCTGCCCAATCGAGAATGCGTTCACGGATCGCGAGGTCGGCCTCTTTGGGGAAGGTCATTTTCGTCCACGGTAAGGTGATGACAAGGGCTGCGCGGCGGGTCCACATATGGGGCGAGACAGTCCAGGTTTCGACCTGATCAATCCGCGAGGGATCAGCAATCAGGCGTTTTTCACCTGATTTGCAAACGTGATCGGCGATGGCCCAGCCGTCAAAATCGGGCACCCATGATGCGATCAAGTCCCACGCCTCTGTGTCGTCAGGGCGGATGCGTGCTTGTTCCAGAAGTTTAGCGGCGAGGATGCGTGTCTCGTGACTATCAGCGGCCCAGAGGTCGGCGCAGAGCGCGAGGCGTTCGTCCAGCGTCACAGCCTCGCGGATTTCTTTGGACAGGTCCGTGAGAACGGGCACTTTGATCCCCAAAACGCGGCGCGTGGTCTTGTGGTATTTCGCCATTTCAACCGCGTCAGCGGGATTAGCTAGCGCATCGAGTTGGGCGAGGATATCGTCGATGGTCATATCAGTCCCGTGGCTTTTCGAGTTGCCATGTGAGGTGCGTTTTCACCGTAGGCCATTCATGCGCAAGGATCGAATAGACGCAGGTATCGCGGAGCGATCCATCAGCCATCACCATATGCGACCGAAGTACGCCATCGAGTTTCGCGCCAAGCCGTTCAATCGCAGCGCGGCTTTGATGGTTCATGAAATGGGTGCGGAATTCGACAGCGTTGCAGCCCAACGCCTCGAACGCGTGAGTGAGCATCAGCCGTTTGACTTGGGTGTTCATCGGGCCGCGCTGGACCGACTTGCGATACCATGTGGACCCGATTTCCAGACGCTTATTATCAGCGTCGATGTTCATATAAGTCGTCATGCCGACGGCCTTGCCCTCGGGGGTGAGGATCGCGAAGGGCAGCATCGATCCCTCGTCCATTAGACCCAAACGACGATCAATTTCTGCCTCAACCCCATCGGGGGCAGGGATCGTCGTGTACCAGAGCTTCCACAACTCGCCGTCAGCGGCGGCCTCAATCAGATCTGTTGCGTGGTCTTGGCTTAGCGGAGCGAGCGTGACGGCGGTATCCGAAATCGTAATAGGTGCGGGCCACATCAGATATAATCCTCAATTCCAGTGGGTTTGCCGTCAATCGTGACGCGGTTCTTCTCGTGCCAATAGTCGTGAATGCCTGCCTCGCCTTTGCCGTCCGACCACGTGTCCAAGGTCTCACGATGACCTTGGTGATCGAAATAGGGGACGGCATAGCCACACGAGGTCTGTACGAGGTCGACGTTCAGGTCGTAGATTTGTCGTGCACCCACATGAGCGTCAAAATGGCTGTTCAGCTCTGCCCAATCCGCGTCCCCAACATGAACCGCGCGCGCGCTGCCATAGGCGCGCAGGATCAGGGGGCGTTTTTCGAACCCGCACCACATGACCGTCATTCGAGTGTTTTCGCGAAGATGCCCCGCCGTTTCATTGCCGGACCCCGTCAGGTTCCGCCAGATCAGACGATTAGGCCCCAGAATGCGCAGGCTGTCTCCGCCCTTGGGTGACAGATTGACCCGACCATCCGCCGCTGCGGTCGCAACAAAGTAGATGTGCTGCGCTTCGGCAAATCCGCGAGTGTTGTCATCAAAGGACGGAAACTGTTTTGCCATTATTCGACCGTCACCGATTTCGCGAGGTTGCGCGGCTGGTCCACGTCGGTGCCTTTGGCAACGGCTGTGTAATAGGCCAACATTTGCGCAGGGACCGCATAGAGGATCGGGGCAAGGTAGTCGTCGACTTCTGGCATGATCAAGGTCTGCCAGACGCCTTCGCCTGCCTCATCCGCGCCTTTCTTATCCGTGACCAAGAGGACCTGACCACCACGGGCCATGACCTCTTGCATATTGCTCACGGTCTTGTCGAAGAGCGCATCACGCGGCGCCATAACGATTACTGGAACGTGCTGATCCACAAGGGCGATGGGCCCGTGTTTCAATTCGCCCGATGCGTAAGCCTCAGCGTGGATGTAGCTGATTTCTTTGAGTTTCAGCGCACCCTCAAGCGCGAGCGGATACATCTGACCGCGACCCAAGAACAGGATGTCACGTGCCTCTGCCAGTTTGTGCGAAAGCGTTTCACAACGGGCTTCGATGGTCAGTGCAGTGTTCACGATCCCAGGTAGGGCACGCAGGGCGGTGATCTTTTCCGCTAGGTCGGCATCGGTCAAACGACCGCGCTGACGGGCGGCACTGAGGACCAGCATAGCGAGGGTCATGAGCTGGTTGGTGAAGGCCTTGGTCGAGGCAACGCCAACTTCAACGCCAGCAAGGATCGGTAGGACCAGATCGCTTTCCCGAGCGATAGAGCTTTCGGGTACGTTGACCACGGCGACGATCTTGTCCGCTTTGCCCGCGCAATAGCGCAGGGCGGCGAGGGTATCAGCGGTTTCGCCAGACTGGCTGACAAAGAGCGCAACAGTGCCTTCGGTAATCGGCGGCTCGCGGTAGCGGAATTCGGATGCCACGTCGATTTCGACGGGCAGGCCAGCGATCTGTTCGAACCAATATTTGGCGACGTTACAGGCGTAGAACGCGGTGCCACAGGCGACCATCGTCAGACGATTGATCCGAGTGAAATCTAGGCCGCCATCAGGCAGAGTGACGGTATCGCCTTTGATATAACGGTTCAGCACTTCGGACATGACGACCGGCTGTTCGGCAATCTCTTTGGCCATGAAGTGTTTGTAGCCACCTTTGTCGATGCGGGCCGCGTCGATGTTGACCTTGCGCACTTCGCGGTTGACCTGCTCGCCATCCGCGTCCCGAATTTCGAGCGAGGTGCGGGTGATCACCGCCCAGTCGCCTTCGTCGAGGTAGGTGATGGTGTCGGTGAGCGGCGCGAGCGCAATTGCATCAGACCCAACGAACATCTCACCAGTGCCGTGACCAATGGCGAGGGGACTGCCCTTGCGTGCCGCGATCAACAGATCTTCTTCGCCTTCAAACAAAAGACAGAGCGCATAGGCCCCTTCGAGGCGGGCGATGGTGTTCTGTGCGGCCTCACGGGGGCTTTGCCCCTGCGCCACGAAATGCTGCGCGAGGAGTGCGACAGTTTCGGTGTCAGTATCGGTTTCATGAGCTATGCCATGTTCCGCGAGGAATTCGCGCAGTTCGCGGAAGTTTTCGATGATGCCGTTATGAACAACGGCGACTTTGCCCGAACGGTGCGGGTGCGCGTTGCCTTCGGTGGCGGCGCCGTGTGTGGCCCAACGGGTGTGACCAATACCTGCCTTACCAGCAAGCGGTTCATGCACCAGACGGTCCGATAGGTTGACCAGTTTACCAACCGCCCGACGACGATCCAGAACGCCGTTATTCACGGTCGCAATACCCGCAGAGTCATACCCGCGGTATTCAAGCCGTTTCAACGCTTCCACCAAAATTGGCGCGGCTTCGTGATTGCCGAGAACTCCTACAATCCCACACATAATTAGGACCCCTTTGCCTTTTTGGCTTTGAGCATTTCAAATAATTTAACAGCGAACCCAGCCTTATTTTCCTGCTTGGTCCGCGCGATGGCCATTGCACCATCTGGAATATCTTTGGTCACAACAGTACCCGTTGCAGTCATGGCGTTATTGCCGACCGTGACAGGGGCAACCAGCATCGTTGCAGAACCGATAAAGCTGTTCGCGCCGATGGTGGTCTTATGTTTGAAAACACCGTCGTAGTTGCAGGTGATCGTGCCCGCGCCGACGTTGGTCTTTTTGCCGATGAAGGCATCACCGATGTAAGTGAGGTGGTTAACTTTTGCGCCCTCATCAATCGTCGCGTTTTTGATCTCAACAAAGTTTCCGATATGGACGTCTTCGTTGAGTTCCGCACCCGGACGCAGACGCGCGAATGGGCCAACGGTGGAACCACGGCTGACGTGGCACCCTTCGAGGTGTGAAAAAGCACGGATGGTTGCGTTGGATTCCACGGTTACGCGGGGGCCAAAGACAACGTTCGGCTCAATGATTGCATCGCGACCAATGACGGTGTCGTGCGCAAAGATCACGGTTTCTGGCGCGTGCAAGGTCACGCCGTTTTCCATCGCCTCTGCCCGCATCGCGCTTTGGAACATCTGTTCGGCACGAGCGAGTTCGGCGCGCGTGTTGATGCCGAGCGTTTCAGCCTCGTCACAACGCACAACGGTAGCGGACAGACCACGGTTGCGGGCGATGCCAATAATGTCGGGCAGGTAATATTCGCCCGAGGCATTGTCGTTGCCGACTTCATCAAGGAGAGAGAACAAGAGTTGCTTATCAACGCAGATCACGCCCGAATTGCAGAGCGGAATTTCGCGTTGTGCCTCTGTCGCGTCTTTGAATTCCACGATCCCCGTTAGGTCATCGCCATTGGTGATCAGGCGGCCATAACGGACAGTCGGATCGTAAACTTCGAACCCGAGGACGATAACGTCGTGGGTTGCGCGAGCGTCGAGCATGGATTGCAGTGTTTCAGGGCGAATAAACGGCGTGTCGCCAAAGGCCACGAAAACGTTGCCTTCGATGCCTGCCAGCGCCTCACGCGCCTGAAGCGCTGCATGCCCCGTGCCGAGCTGTTCTTCTTGGGTCACAACGACCGCATCGGGGTTCCAGTCTTTGACCGCAGCCTCAACCGCCTCGCCACCATGACCCACGACAACAACCGTGCGTTCAAGCCCCAGAGCCTCACCCGATTTCATCGCGTGAACGACGAGCGGGGCGCCTGCGATTTTATGCAGAACCTTGGGCAGTTCGGAGTTCATCCGTGTTCCCATACCCGCAGCCAAAACGATCAAAGAATTGCTCATATTCGCCTCTTAAAATTTGCCCCTGTATGGCGTTCCTTGGGGATTACCGCAAGATTTGGGGCTTCACATCACCTTTCGCTTCGTTACACCTGTGGCAAAACTGAAATGGGGATGGCTATGCGCACTGTGATTTTCGACTTGGACGGGACCTTGGCGGATACCAGTGTCGATCTCATCAATGCCGCAAACACCTGTTTTCGTGGGCTTGGGCTGGGTGATTTGCTTGATCCAACGCAGGACGCAGCGATTGCCGTCCGTGGTGGCAGAATGATGCTGACCGAAGGGTTCAAGCGCGCTGGAGACATCGATCCAGCAGAGATAGATCGTCAGTATCCTGTCTTGTTGCAGGCCTACGCGCAGGATGTTGCCACTCATACGACGCTTTATGATGGCGCGATGGAGGCGGTAGAGCAGTTGAAGTCCGATGGGTTCGCGGTGGGTGTTTGCACCAACAAACCCGAAGGCCTCGCGATTGCGGTGCTCGACGCGCTGGGCGTGCGGAGCGCGTTTGGATCGCTGATCGGCGCAGACACGCTGCCCGTTCGAAAGCCAGACCCTGCACCTTTGCGTGCTGCGGTTGAACGGGCAGGGGGTGATCCGATGCGGTCGCTTTTGGTTGGTGACAGTATTACTGACCTCGATACGTCCCGCGCGATGAATGTCCCGAGTGTGATGGTCACCTTTGGTCCTGCTGGAATGGCGGTCGCCGACCTAAACCCCGATGCGCTGATCCATCACTATAGCGAACTACCTGCTGTCGCAGCAGAACTCCTGTCTTAACCCATTGACCCTTTGGGGGCGATCAGCCACCGTATTGGTATGACTGAAGTATTCACAGGCTCTTTCACCCAGCAGGAACCGATCCCCGAAGAGGCGATCGAGGCGGCCGTTCGTGTCATGCAAACGGGGCGCTTGCACCGTTACAACACGGTGGGTGACGAAATTGCGGAAACTGCTCTTCTTGAGGAAGAATTCGCCGAAGCCATGGGGGCGAAATATTGCCTCGCCGTTGCCTCGGGCGGGTATGCGATGACAACGGCCTTGCGGGCGGTTGGGGTGAAACAGGGTGATCCTGTGTTGACCAATGCCTTCACGCTCGCCCCAGTTCCCGGCGCGATTGCAGCCGTTGGGGCGAAGCCGATCTATGTCGATGTGGATGAGGGGTTGGTGATCGACCTTAATGACCTGCGTGCAAAGATCGGGAAGGCTAAGGTGCTGCTCTTGTCCCACATGCGTGGGCATATCTGCGATATGGACGAACTGATGCGCATTTGTGGCGCGGCAGGTGTGACCGTGATTGAGGATTGCGCCCACACGATGGGGGCCACATGGCACACGATCCCATCGGGGCGGTTCGGCACCTTCGGCTGCTATTCGACGCAGACTTATAAGCACATGAATTCGGGCGAAGGCGGTCTGCTGATTAGCGACGATGCCCAAGCCATGGCACGTGCGATCATGCTGTCGGGGAGCTATATGCTTTTTGATCGGCACCGTGCTGCGCCCAAGCCAGAGATTTTCGCGCAGATCAAATATGAGACCCCGAACATATCGGGACGCATGGATAACCTACGGGCCGCGATCTTGCGCCCTCAGCTACGGCGGTTGAACGAACAATGCGGGAAATGGAACGCGCGGTATCGTGTGGTTGAGGCAGGATTACGTGGCACTACGGGTCTGACCCTGATTGATCGCCCCGAAGAAGAGGGCTTTGTCGCGTCGTCGTTCCAGTTTTTGCTCTTGGACTGGGCGCCCGACAAAATTCGCGATGTCATCGGACGATGTGCGGCGCGTGGGGTTGAACTGAAATGGTTCGGTAATGAAGAACCCGTTGGGTTTACGTCGAAATACAGCAGTTGGCGCTATGCAGATTGCGAACCGATGCCTCAGACCGATCGTATCCTCGCGGGGATCATGGACATGCGGTTGCCGCTGACCTTCTCGCTTGAGGATTGTGCGCAGATCGCGCGGATCATTCGGGCCGAGGTGAATGCCGTTTGGCAGCAAGAGGCGAAAACACCGTGAAACGGGTCGACGTCGAAGAGGAAATTCGCGGATTTTTGGCGCAGTTGAAACGGCCAATGCCTGAATTTTCTTTGGCGACAGAACCCACAGGTGACGGCTGGCCTGCTGTTTTGGGGGATGGTCCAGCCTTTACGTGGGTCGTCACAGAACGCGGCGTCGAACGGGACCGCCGCGTTGTTGATGGACACGAGGTCGTATTCCTCTGCATGGAAATCCTGACTGCTAGGTTTGCCCGCGAAGCTGAAAAAAAGACCCGTCAGACCAAACGCGCCAGCCTGTGGACTCGACTAAAGGCACGCGGCGATTTTGGGGTCGGTTTGGATGACTATTCGCGTCAAACGTGGATGGAAGGGCATGTTCGTTTGATGAAATCGCTCCAGTCGGGATGGGGCACGCGGGTGAAGCTCAATTACGAAATGATCCTGCGAAAATATCCGCTTACGGCCAATGAACGCCGTGATGCGCGGGTGCTCGACCTCTCTGAATTCGGCCTGAACTAACCGTCATCTGAAAACGGTGGATTGACGCGACTCGAATTCTGCGCCTAGAAATGAACAAGCGTTCAATAAAGCGCAGGGAGGAATGCATATGTTCACCGCGTCGATGAGATTCGATCTGGGAGAAGAGGTCGAGGCCATTCGCGATACCGTCCATTCGTGGGCGCAGGATCGGGTCAAGCCGATGGCGGCCCATGTGGATCAGTCCAACGAATTTCCCGCAGAGCTGTGGAAGGAAATGGGCGACCTTGGCCTTTTGGGTATCACCGTGCCCGAGGAATACGGTGGCGCTGGGCTGTCCTATCTGGCCCATACCATCGTTGTCGAAGAAATCGCACGGGCGTCGGCATCGGTATCGCTGTCCTACGGTGCACATTCGAACCTCTGTGTGAACCAGATCAAACTAAACGGCACGCACGAACAGAAGCAGAAATACCTGCCCGGTCTGATTTCGGGTGATCATGTCGGTGCGCTGGCGATGTCTGAAGCGGGCGCTGGGTCTGACGTGGTGTCCATGTCGCTCCGCGCGGAAAAGCGGAACGATCATTACCGTCTGAACGGCAACAAATACTGGATCACCAACGGTCCTGATGCCGATACGCTGGTCGTCTATGCCAAGACCGATCCTGCCGCTGGTCCCCAAGGCATCACCGCCTTTATCGTCGAGAAATCGATGAAGGGGTTCAGCACGTCCAAGCATTTTGACAAAATGGGGATGCGCGGATCGAACACGGCAGAGCTGGTGTTCGACGATGTCGAGGTCCCGTTCGAAAACGTTCTGGGCGAAGAGGGCAAAGGCGTTCGCGTTCTGATGTCTGGTCTCGACTACGAACGCGTTGTTCTCGCTGGGATCGGCACGGGCATCATGGCGGCCTGTATGGACGAGATTATGCCCTACCTCGCGACCCGCAAACAGTTTGGACAGCCCATCGGGAACTTCCAGCTGATGCAGGGTAAAATCGCGGACATGTATACCGCGCTGAATACCGCGCGAGCTTATGTTTACGAAGTGGCCAAAGCCTGTGACCGTGGTCAAGTGACCCGTCAGGACGCCGCTGCCTGCGTGCTCTATTCGTCCGAGCAGGCGATGGTTCAGGCGCATCAGGCCGTTCAAGCGATGGGTGGTGCAGGCTTTATGAACGACAGCGCTGTGAGCCGTCTGTTCCGTGATGCCAAGTTGATGGAAATCGGCGCGGGCACCTCGGAGATCCGTCGTATGTTGATCGGTCGCGAACTGATGGGGTCGATGTGAAACTCTCGACCACATTCATTCCCAACCCCGAAGGTCGTGCGCGGCATCTAGAGATGATCGCATTGATCGCTGACGCTGCTGAAAAGGCTGCGGCAGGCGGCGGGGAAAAGGCACGAGAACGCCATGTCTCACGCGGAAAGATGCTGCCGCGTGAGCGTGTCGCCAATGTTTTGGATGCGGGATCTCCGTTTCTGGAAATTGGCGCGACGGCGGCGCATGGGCTTTATGATGGGGCGGCACCTTGCGCTGGAGTGATCGCTGGGATCGGCCGTGTTAACGGCATCGAATGTATGATCGTCTGTAATGATGCCACCGTCAAAGGCGGCACCTATTATCCGATGACGGTGAAAAAACACCTCCGCGCCCAAGAGATCGCGGCCCAGTGCAATCTGCCCTGCGTTTACCTCGTGGACAGCGGCGGTGCGAACCTCCCGAACCAAGACGAAGTGTTCCCCGATCGTGACCACTTTGGCCGGATTTTCTTTAATCAGGCGAATATGTCGGCGGCGGGTATTCCGCAGATCGCAGCTGTCATGGGGTCCTGCACGGCGGGTGGGGCTTATGTGCCCGCCATGTCCGATGTGTCGGTGATCGTGAAAGAGCAGGGGACGATCTTCCTCGCTGGTCCGCCACTGGTCAAAGCGGCAACGGGCGAGGTCGTCAGCTCCGAAGACCTAGGCGGTGGCGATGTTCATACGCGCCTCTCTGGTGTTGCGGATTATCTGGCCGAGGATGATGCTCATGCGTTGTCTCTCGTCCGTCAGGCGGTGGCCTCAACCTCGCGTCAGACCCCAATGACGGTGAAACGCGAAACGCCCGAACTGCCCGCTTGTAATCCTGAGGAACTGCTGGACATCGTGCCGCCAGATCTAAAGACGCCCTACGATATTCGCGCCGTGATCGCGCGTATCGTGGACGGCTCTCGGTTTGATGAATTCAAGGCGCGGTTTGGCGAAACGCTGGTCACGGGCTTTGCCCATATCGACGGTTGGCCCGTGGGCATCATCGCCAATAACGGAGTTTTGTTCTCTGATGCGGCGCAAAAAGGCGCGCACTTTGTCGAGCTGTGTTCCCAACGGAAAATCCCGCTGATCTTCTTGCAGAATATCACGGGCTTTATGGTGGGTCGGAAATACGAAAACGAAGGCATTGCCCGCCACGGTGCAAAGATGGTGACCGCCGTCGCCACGACCAAGGTTCCAAAGATCACGGTGTTGGTCGGTGGATCGTTTGGCGCGGGGAATTATGGCATGTCTGGAAGGGCTTACAGTCCGAACTTCTTGTGGTCGTGGCCCAATTCGCGCACCGCTGTGATGGGGGGCGAACAGGCCGCTGGCGTGTTGGCCACCGTGAAACGTGATGCCATCGAACGGGCTGGTGGCAGTTGGTCGGCAGACGAAGAAGCGGCCTTTAAAAAGCCCACGCTGGACATGTTCGAGGAACAGTCGCACCCGCTCTATGCCTCGGCGCGGCTCTGGGATGATGGCGTCATTGACCCTCGCAAAACGCGCGATGTGCTTGCACTTTCGCTTTCAGCATCGTTGAACGCCTCTATTGAAGACACGACATTCGGCGTGTTCAGGATGTGAGGGCGATCATGGCAAAAATGCCGGAAGAAGGCCGTTTCGAATACGGCAAGATGGACAAGCAGACGGGCGCTCAGTGGGTGCATGTCACGCCAGAAATGGCGCGGGCGCATCCGCAGGGGAAACTCAACCTCCCGCTCTGGCTGATCACTGGTGTTTTTGCGGCTTTCGGTCTTTTGCAACTGGTCGAGTTCGCTCAGTTCGGTGATTGGCTGGCTTTGTTCAAAGCCGTTCTGCAACTGCTCACCGCGATCATGTTGGTTATGCGGGCGCCGATTTCGCTGATGTTGGCGGGCGCGCAGCTTTTGCTTTCGGTCTTTGGGGCCGTCACAGGCGGAATGCTGAAAAATATGTCCGAGCTGGGGGAGACAGGCGGGTTAGTTGTGCTGGCCTATCTGATCTTTTGCGGATTGTCGCTGTTCTATCTGTTTGAGGGCGACCGCCCCAATTTGATCTACCGCCACCGCTTCCGCAGTTTCCGCGGCGCTAAGGACTAACACGAGGGGTAGGGAGGCCCCGCTGGTATGTTCGGAAAAATTCTGATTGCCAATCGGGGCGAAATTGCGTGCCGTGTGATCCGCTCGGCGCGGGCGCTGGGTGTGAAAACGGTTGCGGTCTATTCGGATGCCGACGCCAATGCGATGCATGTCGCCATGGCGGACGAGGCTGTGCGTCTGGGGCCAGCACCGGTCGCCGATAGTTATCTGCGTGGTGACCTGATCATTGAGGCCGCCCTGAAAACGGGTGCCCAAGGGATCCATCCTGGATATGGGTTCCTGTCCGAGAACCCTGATTTCGTCGAGGCCGTCGAACAGGCGGGTCTCACGTTTATTGGCCCTTCGGCCACCTCCATTCGTGCGATGGGTTTAAAGGACGCCGCTAAGGCGCTGATGGAAAAAGCGAACGTGCCTGTCGTGCCCGGCTATCACGGCGCCGATCAGTCGCCAGATTTTCTCGCTCAGCAAGCTGCAGAAATCGGCTATCCCGTCCTGATCAAAGCCGTCGCTGGCGGCGGCGGTAAGGGGATGCGCCGCGTCGATGATGCTGCCCATTTTGCCGAAGCGCTAGCCTCTGCACAGGCCGAGGCGCGGACAGCGTTTGGCAATGCGGATGTCCTGATCGAGAAATACATTCTTAGCCCGCGCCACATTGAGGTGCAGGTTTTCGGTGATGGCACCTCTGCTGTGCATCTGTTCGAGCGGGATTGTTCGCTCCAGCGTCGTCACCAGAAAGTCATCGAAGAGGCGCCCGCACCGGGCATGACGCCTGACTTGCGCGACCGGATGGGGGCCGCTGCGGTTAAGGCGGCAGAGGCGATTAGCTATTCCGGTGCGGGCACGGTCGAGTTCATCGTGGATGGCACGACGATGGATTTTTGGTTCATGGAGATGAATACCCGCCTTCAGGTTGAACACCCAGTGACCGCAGCGATCACAGGCGTCGATCTGGTGGAATGGCAACTGCGTGTCGCCTCGGGCGAACCTCTGCCGATGGCGCAATCTGACCTGACGATCACGGGGCACGCGTTTGAAGCCCGCCTCTACGCCGAAGACGTTCCCGCGGGTTTCCTCCCCGCAACGGGTCGTATCGCCCATCTGCAGTTCGCAAAGGGTGTTCGCGCTGACAGTGGCGTGCGAGCGGGCGATACGATCACCCCTTGGTACGATCCGATGATCGCCAAACTGATCGTGCACGGCCCTGATCGTGACACCGCGCTGCGCCAACTGGCCCGCGCCTGTGCCGAGACCGAAGTTGCAGGCACCGTCACCAACCTCGGGTTCTTGGGTGCGTTGGCTCGGCATGAGGGATTTGCGGCAGGTGAGGTCGATACGGGATTGATCGAACGTGACCTCGACGCATTGACCTATCGTGCGGCACCGACGGCTGAGACGATTGCATTGTCTGCGGTGATCGCGATGGGGCTGGATGCGAACCCCGCGCCGCAAACAGGGTTTACTCTCTGGGTACCAGTTCCGCAGACCATCACGCTGTTGGTCGAGGGCGAAGAGGTTGTGGTAAATGTCACCACACTCTCGGCTGACCGTTTCGAGGTTGCCGTAGGCGGCACCACCGTGGCGGTTCGACGGTCGAGCGGTGGCTTGCGCCTGAACGATCAGGCCGCGCCGAACTATGTAAAACACGGCAACCACATCACTATCTTTGCTGACCCCGTTGTCGAGATCACGATCCCTGATCCGCTGGACCGAGGCGGCGCAGAAGCGGCGAGCGATGCGATTTTGTCCCCGATGCCGGGCCTCCTCCGCGCGATGGAGGTCACTGCGGGTCAAATGGTAAAGGCTGGCGACCGCCTAGCCGTGCTAGAGGCGATGAAAATGGAACACATCCTGCGTGCCCCGCGCGATGGAGTGATTGCAACGGTCGGGGCCACCGCAGGATCACAAGTCGAAGCAGGCGCGCTTCTTATCGCGCTAGAAGAGGAAGTCGCATGATCCGTCTACACCACTGTGCTGAAACCCGTTCGATGCGGACGCTCTGGCAGCTCAACGAAATCGGTTGTGAGTTTGAAATCCAGCGCTATGAGTTTGGCAAGGCTCTGCGCTCGGACGAGTTCAAAGCGATCAACCCCGTCAGCCGTGTCCCTGCGTTGGAAATCGATGGCGAGGTGCTGATCGAGACGGGCGCGATTGCGGAAATCCTCTGCGAGAAGTTTCCGGAGGCTGGATTGGGGCGTCCGATCGGCGATCCTGAACGCAATATGTTCCTTCAGCTTGTCCATTTCGCAGAGACGATCAGCCAGCACTGCGCGATCCTCACTCAGCAGCATGTGATGCTCTATGAAGATCACATGCGGTCCCCGATCTTGACGCAGTTGGAGCCCAAGCGGCTCGCCAAAACCATCGGCTTTATCGAAGAGCGGATGGCGGGCGATTTCCTGCTGTCTGATTTCAGCGCGGCGGATATCTGCGTGGGGCAGGCGATCTACATGGCGCAGCGCTTTGTTGGGCTCGACCCGTTCCCGCGTGTGGCCGCATGGATGGTGCGGATGACTGAACGCCCCGCGTTCCGCGCTTCGCTCCCGTTGGATGGCGAGCCGCGTCTCTATAACCAGTCGTTCTTTGAACCGATCCCGTCGGAGGGTTCATGAGCCACGTCCGCATATATGAGGTCGGCCCGCGTGATGGTTTGCAGAACGAAAAGGCCGTCATCGCGGTCGACGATAAGGTCGCGCTGATCAAAGCCTTGGTCGATGCGGGCCTAAAGGACATCGAGGTCGGGTCGTTCGTATCGCCCAAATGGGTGCCACAGATGGCAGATACCGACCGCGTGATGGCCGCTCTCGATTATGCGAACGATGTGAACTACGCGACCTTGGTCCCGAATGTTAAGGGATGGGAGGGGTTCGTTCAGGCCTCTGCCAATCTGCCACGCAACGCGGGCGAGATTGCTGTTTTCATCGCGGCCTCCGAAGGGTTCTCTAAGGCCAACCTCAACTGCACGGTCGAGGATAGCTTGTCGCGCCTCGCCCCCGTGGTAGAGGCTGCGCAAAACGCGGGCGTTCCCGTGCGGGGCTATGTGTCCTGCATGACCGACTGTCCGTTCGACGGACCGACCCCGCCAGAAGCCGTTGTTCGCGCGGTCGAAGGTTTACGCCGTCTTGCGCCGATGCCTGTTTCTTTGGGCGATACGATCGGGGCAGGGACGCCAGAGACCGTGACCCGCGTGATTAAAGCAGTGGCGGAGGTGATGCCGATTGCGGATGTCGCAGGTCACTTCCATGACACGGGCGGACGGGCTTTGGACAATGTGCAGGCGTCGCTCGAACTCGGCGTTCGGGTGTTTGATGCGGCTGTCGGTGGTTTGGGTGGCTGCCCCTATGCGCCCGGTGCGCCAGGGAATGTCGCGACCGAAGCGGTGGTCGAACGGGTTGAGGCGCTCGGTTATTCGACTGGGTTGGATCATGCGGCCTTGGCGCGGGCTGGGCTAATGGCGCGAAAATTAAGAGGCTAGGGCGATGGAAACGATCCGCATTGATATTGATGACCGTGGGGTCGCGACGCTGACCTTAGCGCGGTCTGAAAAACATAACGCTCTATCCGCACAAATGATGGATGAATTGACCGAGGCCGCGCGGACCTTGGGCGCGGATCCTGCCGTGCGAGTTGTGATCCTCGCCGCTGAGGGGGCGAGTTTCTGTGCGGGCGGTGACCTCGGTTGGATGCGGGCGCAGTTTGATACCGATGCGGCAGGGCGCGAGGTTGAGGCACGCCGCCTTGCTAATATGCTCAGGGCGTTGAACGAAATGTCAAAGCCAGTGATTGGGCGCGTTCATGGGAATGCCTTTGGTGGCGGGGTCGGCATGGCCTGTGTTTGCGATATCGCGATTGCGGCAGATACAGCATTGTTTGGTTTGACGGAAACGCGGCTCGGTCTGATCCCTGCGACCATCGGGCCTTATGTCCTCGCTCGGATGGGGGAGGCTATGGCACGCCGCGTGTTCATGTCGTCGCGTCGGTTTGGCGCGGATGAGGCTGTCACGCTCGGGATCGTTGCAAAGTCGGTTGCGGCAGATGATCTGGATGCGGCGGTTGAGGCCGAGGTCGCGCCCTATCTATCCTGCGCCCCTGGTGCGGTGGCCGAGGCCAAGGCGCTCGCCCGTCGTTTGGGACCGCCGATCAATGATCAAGTCATCGACGACACCATTGCGGCCCTCGCGCAGCGTTGGGAAAGCCCAGAGGCGGTCGAAGGCATCGGCGCCTTTTTCGATAAACGTAAACCGCAGTGGCAGAGCTAGGCCGCGATTTCTATTCGCGCACGGCCAGCCGTTTTCGCCCGATAGAGGGCGATGTCTGCGTCACGCAGTGCCTCGTCCAGTGTCATATGCGGACCAACGGTCGCCGCCCCGACTGAAACGGTGACCTGCAATGACGCACCCGTGCCTGTTTCGACCGACAGGCCCATGCTGATCCGCTGCCCGATTAGGCGTGCGGTTTCCATTGTGACATCGGGGAGGAAGATCGCGAACTCCTCGCCTCCGACGCGGCCAATCACATCATTCGACCGCAGTAGCCCTTGTAGATGATCGGCCATAACCTGCAGGCAATGATCGCCTGTTGCATGGCCATAGTTGTCGTTGATGTCCTTAAAGTGATCCGCGTCGAGCAACAGCATCACCCCCTTATGGCGTGACAGTGCTGACCGCGCCCGCTCCATAAAGGCGCGACGATTGGGGAGGCGGGTGAGCATATCGGTGGTCGCCATTTCGACCAATCGATCCTTGGTCGCAACCTGTCGAGCGCCAATGAACTGCCCGCCAAGCATGAACGGCGTCCCGACGATTGACGTCAAAAGAACGATATCCGCCAACGGAATCGCATCGGACCCAAGAACAAAGAACTGAACCACAATCGCCAACAGATTCAGCGGAACGAGTAAAACAACCAAGTTGAAAATTGCACGGCGAACAGACCGTGGGGACATAAAGAAAATGAGAAGCCTTAACACAATATACCTATAATAAAGGGCGATTGGGCGACCCTAGTTCGAAAGTGTTAAGAGTTCGTTGTCATTTGGCCCTGAATTTTGCGTGATAAAAACAGCGTCAACTATAGCGGCGCTTGGTTGACCCTCTGACGCGGCAGGGGTAAAGCCATGTCGAACGAACGGACCGTGATAGGTCCGTCCTGCAGGAAAGGACCTGTCGTGGAAGAGATGCTTCGCGAATACCTCCCCATTATCGTGTTCCTTGGCCTTGCCATCGCTATCGGCCTGATTCTGGTTCTGGCCGCTGTGGTGGTTGCCGTGCGGAACCCTGACCCAGAAAAAGTGTCGGCCTACGAATGTGGCTTTAACGCCTTTGACGATGCGCGGATGAAATTTGATGTTCGGTTCTACCTTGTGTCGATCCTCTTCATCATCTTCGACCTCGAAGTCGCGTTCCTCTTCCCATGGGCCGTCGCATTCAAGGATCTGAGCATGGTTGGCTTCTGGTCGATGATGGTATTCCTCGCCGTTCTGACGATCGGCTTTGCCTATGAGTGGAAAAAGGGAGCTCTGGAATGGGAGTGATGACTGGCGTCAACACCGCCGGCGTAGACAAAGAAGTTGTCACGCAGGAGATCAACCGCGAGCTTCAGGACAAGGGTTTCCTTGTCACGTCCACTGCTGACATCATCAACTGGGCGCGTACGGGTTCGCTGCACTGGATGACCTTTGGTCTGGCCTGTTGTGCGGTTGAAATGATGCACACCTCTATGCCGCGTTACGACCTCGAACGTTTCGGTACCGCACCGCGCGCTTCTCCGCGCCAGTCGGATCTGATGATCGTTGCGGGCACGCTGACCAACAAAATGGCGCCTGCGCTTCGTAAGGTTTACGACCAGATGCCAGAGCCGCGCTATGTGATCTCGATGGGGTCTTGTGCGAACGGCGGTGGTTACTACCACTATTCCTATTCGGTCGTTCGTGGCTGTGACCGCATTGTTCCGGTCGACGTTTACGTTCCGGGCTGCCCTCCGACAGCAGAAGCTCTGCTCTACGGTATCCTGCAGCTTCAGCGCAAAATCCGCCGCACCGGCACTATCGTTCGCTAAGAGGGGGTTGTCATGTCCGAAGCACTTAAGGAACTTGGCGCTCTTCTCGAGCTGAAGAAATCCGATGCCGTTCTCGGTTGGGATGTCACGTATGGTGAGCTGAACGTCGATGTTGCGCCGTCGCAACTGGTGGCTTTTGTCGAGTTTCTGAAAACCGACCAGTCCTGCCAGTTCTCGTCGCTCGTCGATATCACCGCCGTTGACTATCCGGGCCGCGCAAAACGGTTCGACGTCGTTTACCACTTCCTGTCGATGTATCAGAACCACCGCATTCGTCTGCGCGTGTCGATCCGCGAAGAAGAAATGGTTCCGTCGATCATCGAAGTTCACCCCTCGGCCAACTGGTTCGAGCGTGAAGTCTTTGACATGTTTGGTATCCTCTTCTCGGGTCACCCAGACCTGCGCCGCATTCTGACCGACTACGGTTTCCGTGGTTACCCGCTGCGCAAGGACTTCCCGACCACTGGTTACACTGAGGTTCGCTATGACGAAGCGCAAAAACGCGTTGTCTACGAGCCCGTGAAACTGGTTCAGGAATACCGTCAGTTCGACTTTATGTCGCCGTGGGAAGGTGCTGAATACATCCTTCCGGGTGACGACAAAGCAGCGGCGAAGTAATCGAATGACCGATCAGACCCTCCTTTACTGTGTAGGTGCGACGAAGGCAGGCACGTCCTGGCTTTATCGCATGCTGCATGGTCATCCGGAGTGTCTGGTGCGCGACGTGAAGGAAGCCCACTACTGGGATACCTTTGACGCGAAACGCTGTGCGGGCCAATTGTCGGCCTTTGCAGCTAATCATTCGAAGATGCTCGAAACCCGCGAAATGGTACGCCGCAATGGTAATAAGCACCGTGAGGCGAACCTGACCCGTCAAGTCGACGATATGGTTGGCTTGGTCGACGTGCTGGAAAGCCCGCGTGAGGATGATGCTCGGTATTGGGCATGGTTGTCGAACGGGGGCGAGGGCAAACGCGTGGTGGCAGAAATGACCCCTGCGTATGGTCTCTTGGATGAGGCGATGCTGACCCGTATGTCGGCGCTGCGTCCGATGACAAAGTTTGTCTATCTGATCCGCGACCCGCTTGACCGTCTGTGGAGCCATATTCGCATGGTGGTCTCGCGCCAGCATGGTGACGCTGACCTAGAGGCGCGCGCCAATGATGCGATGGCGAAAGTGATCGCGGGGCAAAAGCACGCGGATGTCGCTGAACGCGGTGACTATCGTTCGACCATCGAAAAACTGCGCCGCGTTGTTCCGGCATCGCGGCTACTGGTAGAATTTTCCGAACGCCTGATGACGGCGGAGGGCTGGGCGCGTGTTTGCGCGTTTCTGGGCCTGACCCACATCGCGGCGGACAAAGAACGCAAAGTCCATGAAGGCGCCAAAGCCCGCATGGACGCAGGGCTGGCAGCGGATGCTGTTCGGTTCCTCAAAGATCAATACGACTGGGTCGCCGATAACGTCGGCCCGCTGCCAATGAACTGGCAGAATAACCTTGCGAGGGCATACGCATGATGGATGGTGGCAAAGGCTTCGAGGACGCTCAGACGGGCGAACAGAAGATCCGTAACTTCAACATCAACTTTGGCCCGCAGCACCCTGCGGCTCACGGCGTGTTGCGTCTGGTTCTGGAACTGGACGGCGAGATTGTTGAACGCTGCGACCCGCATATCGGTCTGCTGCACCGTGGCACCGAAAAGCTGATGGAAAGCCGCACCTATCTGCAGAACCTTCCGTATTTCGACCGTCTCGACTACGTGGCGCCGATGAACCAAGAGCACGCTTGGTGCTTGGCCATCGAACGTCTGACGGGCACCGAAGTTCCGCGTCGTGCATCGCTGATCCGCGTTCTTTATTCCGAAATCGGCCGCGTTCTGAACCACCTTCTGAACGTCACCACTCAGGCTATGGACGTTGGTGCGCTGACACCGCCGCTCTGGGGCTTTGAAGAGCGTGAAAAGCTGATGATTTTCTACGAACGTGCCTGTGGCGCACGTTTGCACGCGGCATATTTCCGTCCCGGTGGTGTCCACCAAGACCTGCCTGATGCGCTTCTTGACGATATCGAAGAGTGGGCGAACCACTTCCCGAACGTTCTGGACGACATCGACGGTCTGCTGACCGAAAACCGTATTTTCAAACAGCGTAACGTTGATATCGGCGTCGTCACCGAAGAAGACATCCAGAAATGGGGCTTCTCGGGCGTGATGGTGCGTGGCTCTGGCCTCGCTTGGGACCTGCGTCGTGCGCAGCCCTACGAATGCTACGACGAGTTCGAGTTCCAGATCCCCGTTGGCAAAAACGGCGATTGTTTCGACCGCTACCTCGTCCGTATGGAAGAGATGCGTCAGTCGACTTCGATCATCAAACAAGCGATTGCGAAATTGCGTGTTGAAGGTGGCGACGTTCTGGCCCGTGGTAAGATCACACCGCCGAAGCGTGGCGACATGAAAACCAACATGGAATCGCTGATCCACCATTTCAAACTCTACACCGAAGGCTTCCACGTGCCTGAGGGCGAGGTTTACGCAGCGGTTGAAGCACCGAAAGGTGAATTCGGCGTCTACCTGAAGGCAGACGGTTCGAACAAACCATACCGTGCAAAACTGCGCGCACCGGGCTATCTGCACCTGCAGGCGATGGACCACATCGCGTCTGGTCACCAGCTCGCTGACGTGGCTGCCATCATCGGCACCATGGACGTTGTGTTCGGGGAGATTGACCGCTGATGAAGCGATTTGGGTTGGTTGTGTTAGCCTGTATGCCCGGTAGTGTGTTTGCCGATGTTGCGGCTGATAAAGCCGCGCTGTCCAAAGCCATTGAGGCTGCAGGCTGTGTGGTTACCGCCGAGAATGGCGACGAGATTTTTCAGGCCTCTGGTCTGACCGAAGAGCAAGTATTTGCTGCCGTGGCCGCGCTCTATGAGTCGGGGCAGGCGGTTCTTCAACCCGACGGGAGCATGTCGCTCCAGACTGAGGCGTGCAAGTGAGCCGCCGCGCAGAAATTGAAACCAAGGTTGGTGCATATCGCGCCGCCGAAAAGACCGGAGCCTGACGCCGATGCTTCGCCGTTTGCACCACGAACAGCCCTCGTCCTTTGCTTTTACCCCTGCGAACCTTGCATGGGCTGAAGGTCAAATTCAAAAGTATCCCGAAGGCCGTCAGGCATCGGCAATCATCCCGCTTCTTTGGCGCGCCCAAGAGCAAGAAGGTTGGCTGACCCGTCCAGCAATCGAAACGGTCGCTGACATGCTCGGCATGGCCTATATTCGTGCGCTCGAAGTGGCTTCGTTCTACTTTATGTTCCAGCTGCAGCCGACTGGATCGGTCGCGCACATCCAGATTTGCGGTACCTTGTCCTGCATGATCTGTGGTGCCGAAGACCTGATCGGCGTCTGCAAAGAAAAGATCAACGAAGCACCGTACACTCTGTCTGCGGATGGCAAATTCACTTGGGAAGAAGTGGAATGTCTGGGTGCTTGCACAAACGCGCCTATGGCTCAGATCGGTAAAGACTACTACGAAGACCTCACCGCTGATGGTCTGCGCAAACTGCTCGACGATCTTGCTGCTGGCAAGGTTCCGACACCGGGCCCTCAGAACGGTCGTTACGCTGCAGAGCCCCTGTCGGGTCTGACATCGCTGACGGATCACGAAAGCGGCAAACACCAGTATAACGCGTCGGCTCAGCTGGCTGTTGATATCGGTGATACCGTAAAGCGCATCGACGGCACCGAAGTCCCGCTTTTGACACCGTGGATCAAATCGGGTGCAACCGCTGCAAAAGCCCCTGCCAAGAAAGCCGCTGCGAAGCCTGCCGCAAAGAAAGCTCCGGTAGAGAAGGCTGCAGCACCAGCGAAAGCGGCAGAGGTTGCTGCGGTTGACGAAAAGCAGCCGGAAGTTCTGACCGCACCGCGCGCATCGGGCAAAGACGACCTCAAGAAGATCTCTGGCGTTGGTCCGAAGCTCGAAGCTCTGCTCAACGAGCTTGGTTTCTATCACTACGACCAGATCGCGAAATGGACTGCCCAAGAGGTTGCTTGGGTCGATGCCCGTCTCAAGTTCAAAGGTCGTATTGAGCGTGACGATTGGATGGCTCAGGCCGCGAAACTCGCCTCTGAATCGTAAGAATATCGCCTTAGGTCGCGCCTAGACTGTGTAAATATTGCACTTTAGGCGCGATCTGAGGTGGATTTGCTATCAAATTTTACAAATTTGAGTAGTCTTCCTTTAGAAGGGCACAGAAGCCTCCAGCAAATGAGAGGCTCATGGGACGTTGAAGGAGTTTAGACTATGACTAATTCGAATACTGGTTGGGGCTGCCGGCAGATTAGCTGGCTCGCGGCCGCGATTATTGGTGTTGTTGCAGCCATCATTCTTGGCGTTGCTGCACACTGGGGATGGTTCCTCGCTATTTTGGCGGGGATCGTTGTGGCCGTTATTGCGGGCCTCATTCTGACATATTTCTTCTGCGGCGAGGCGGCAGCGCCTGCCGGCAGCGCATCTACATCATCGACACCTGCGGCCGCAGAGGCTCCCGCTACGGTTGCTGCGGCACCTGCTGAAGCCGCACCGACTGCGGCACCTGCGGCTGCGACATCCGCTGCGCCAGCGGCTCCCGCTGCAGTGATCAAACCGTCCAAGGCTCTCGCCGGCGAAGAAGAACTCGCCTCGCAGAAGGGCGATTGGAAATATGAAGCGCCTGCTGCGGAACCTGCAAAGCCAGCTAAGAAAGCAGCGGCAAAACCAGCTGCCAAAGCTGCGCCGAAAGCTGAAAAAGCTGCAAAGCCTGCTGCAAAAACGACCAAGGCGAAGGCCGCTGCCACTAAGGCACCTGCACCTGCTGCCGAGGGCGGAAAACCTGCGGCGCTGAGCGCACCGCGCGGTGGCAAAGCGGACGACCTCAAGGTTATCGAAGGCATCGGCCCGAAACTGGAAGAATTGGTAAACAGCTACGGCGTGTATCACTACGACCAGATCGCGGCTTGGGGCGCGGACGAGGTTGCTTGGATGGACGGCAACATGCCGCGCTTTAAAGGGCGTGTGACCCGTGACAAATGGGTGGCACAGGCTAAAATTATTGTTGAAGAAGGCATCGAAGCGTTCCTTGAACGTGCCAAGACCAACGATTACTAACTGACGCACCATGACCCACGATCCGAAACAACCGACACCTCAAAATGGCCAACGTTCTGCGTTGTTCCTCGCTGGTGTTGGTGTGTTTTGGATCGTGGCGACATGGGCCGGAGGTCAATTTGGGCTATCCAATCGGACCCGTGCCCTTTTTGATATTATCGCCCTCGTCGGATTCGGCTGGGCTTTATGGATGACTTATGGCATCTGGCGGTCACGCCAGAAGTGATGAAAGGTGAGCCATGCTCAAGGATCAGGACCGGATTTTCACCAACCTCTACGGCATGCACGACCGCACCCTCGCTGGTGCGAAGGCGCGCGGGCATTGGGATGGTACTGCGGATATTATTAAAAAAGGCCGCGACTGGATCATTGATGAAATGAAAGCCTCCGGTCTGCGTGGCCGTGGTGGTGCGGGCTTCCCGACCGGTTTGAAGTGGTCCTTCATGCCGAAAGAATCAGATGGTCGCCCCAGCTACCTGGTGGTGAACGCTGACGAATCAGAGCCGGGCACCTGTAAAGACCGCGAAATCATGCGCCACGATCCGCACACGCTGATCGAAGGCTGCCTGATCGCGTCTTTCGCAATGAATGCACATGCCTGCTATATCTACATCCGTGGCGAATATATCCGCGAACGCGAAGCACTGCAGGCTGCGATCGACGAAGCTTATGACGCTGGCCTTCTGGGTAAGAATGCTGCTGGCTCTGGCTGGGACTTCGATCTTTACCTGCACCACGGTGCAGGCGCTTATATCTGCGGTGAAGAAACCGCGCTGCTCGAAAGCCTCGAAGGCAAAAAAGGCATGCCGCGTATGAAGCCGCCGTTCCCTGCTGGTGCGGGTCTCTACGGTTGCCCGACCACCGTGAACAACGTCGAATCGATTGCTGTTTGCCCGACCATCCTGCGTCGTGGTGCGTCGTGGTTCTCTGGCATGGGTCGCCCGAACAACGTCGGCACCAAACTGTTCGCGATCTCTGGTCACGTAAACAACCCATGTGTTGTTGAAGAAGAGATGGGCATCACGTTCGAAGAACTGATCGAAAAGCACTGCGGTGGCATCCGTGGCGGCTGGGATAACCTGCTTGCCGTGATTCCAGGTGGTTCGTCTGTTCCCTGCGTTCGCGGCGAAAAGATGAAAGACGCGATCATGGACTTCGATTACCTGCGCGGTGAACTGGGCTCTGGCCTCGGTACTGCGGCAGTGATCGTCATGGATAAGTCGGTCGACATCGTGAAAGCGATCTGGCGTCTGTCCAAGTTCTACAAGCACGAATCCTGCGGTCAGTGCACCCCGTGCCGTGAAGGCACCGGCTGGATGATGCGCGTGATGGAACGTCTGGTTCAGGGCAATGCATCGGTTGAAGAGATCGACATGCTTTGGGACGTGACCAAACAGGTTGAAGGTCACACCATCTGTGCGCTCGGCGACGCGGCGGCTTGGCCGATCCAAGGTCTGATCCGCAACTTCCGCCCAGAGATCGAAGAGCGTCTCAAGGGCCGTGCGATCGCTGCAGAATAATCGAGACTGACAGAGTTTTATGAGGCCACCCTTCGGGGTGGCCTTTTTCGTTCCGAAGAAGAGATTTCATACTTGCTGTGGGTGAAATAAAATTCGATTAAACCTCCATAGATTTAGTTGGAGAATGTTATGAGAGTTTTGATTGCGGCAGGATCGTTAACAGTTTTGATCTTGGCGGGGTGTGTAGAAACCCGTGCTCCAATTTCGACGGTCGCAGCTCCTCCACCTGTTGAAGGTGGGATTTAATCAGCGACTGAATTTCCTTCACGCTCGTGGTTAACGGCGAAAACTGACCGAAAAACCCGATAACGCGCCGTTGCTATTGAATAGCAGCGGCGTAAGTCTTTTGTATCCGACCATGATCCCGACTGATCTGCACCGGAAGACTGGATATTAGATGCGTTACCTCTTGCCGTTCACCTTTATGCTAATGGCGACCCAAGCCTCGGCTTTGCCGCCGCTCAAGGATGTGCCTGAAATCCGCGATGGGATTATCGCGGCGGGCATGGCGATTGAGATCGGGGATAAATGCGACAGCATCTCGGTTCGGTTGCTGCGCGGGGCGCTCTATCTCAACAGCCTAAAGTCGCGAGCCGAGGACCTTGGTTATTCGCGGGCCGAAATTGACGCCTATGTCGATGATAAGGTCGAGAAGGCGCGGCTTGAAGGGATCGCACGGGCGCAACTGGCGGATCTGGGTGCAGTGACAGGGCAGGGAGACACGTACTGCACCGTTGGACGGTCCGAAATGGAAGCGCAGACCGCCGTTGGTCGACTGTTGCGTTGATTCTATGTTCAAATCAGAGTGCTGCGGGGACTGCGGCGTACCCCTCTATAAAACCGACGTGGATTGCCCCGTTTGTGCGGTAAGAAGCACCGCACAGGCCCCAGCCCCCTTTTTCATAGCGGTTTTCGTTGTTTTGATCGCGATTTTTGCCGCCGTGCCGATCTTTGCCGCGATGCTGCTGATCTAAAAGAAATCGGCAAAACCTGAAATTTACCTCAGTTTTGGTGACGTTCGCGCTGGCATAGCGCGGCAAGCCGCGTTAGAACCGCCGCGACTGTATGCATCTGCGTGCGTGCCATGCGGAGCTTTGGGTCGTAGCGACAAGAACCAAAAGGCTGGCCATGTCCGATCTTAAGAAAATCATCATCGACGGGATTGAGGTAGAAGTGCCCGGTGCCATGACCCTGATTCAAGCCTGTGAAGAGGCTGGGGTTGAAGTTCCGCGTTTCTGCTATCACGAGCGTTTGTCCATCGCGGGCAACTGCCGCATGTGCCTCGTTGAGGTGGTCGGCGGCCCGCCGAAACCTGCGGCCTCCTGTGCGATGCAGGTCAAAGACTTGCGCCCTGGCCCTGAGGGTCAGCCGCCTGTTGTGAAAACCAACAGCCCAATGGTTAAAAAGGCGCGTGAAGGCGTGATGGAGTTTCTCCTGATCAACCACCCGCTGGATTGCCCGATCTGTGACCAAGGTGGCGAATGCGACCTTCAGGATCAGGCGATGGCTTACGGCGTCGACTTCTCGCGCTACCGCGAGCCGAAACGTGCGTCGGACGACCTGAACCTCGGCCCGCTCGTTGAAACCCACATGACCCGTTGTATTTCGTGCACCCGCTGTGTGCGCTTTACCACTGAGGTCGCTGGTATCACCCAGATGGGTCAAACCGGCCGTGGCGAAGATGCAGAGATTACATCGTACCTGAACCAGACACTCGATTCGAACATGCAGGGCAACATCGTTGACCTCTGCCCTGTTGGTGCTCTGGTTTCCAAACCTTATTCGTTTACCGCTCGTCCGTGGGAACTGACCAAAACCGAAACCATCGACGTGATGGATGCGCTTGGTTCGAACATTCGCGTTGATACCAAAGGCCGCAAGGTCATGCGTATTCTGCCGCGCAACCATGACGGCGTGAACGAAGAGTGGATTTCGGACAAGTCGCGTTACGTGTGGGACGGCCTGAGCCGCCAGCGTCTCGACACACCTTACATCCGTGAGAACGGCAAGTTGCGCAAAGCGGGCTGGGACGAAGCTCTGACCGCTGTTGCTGCAGCGATGAAGGGCAAGAAAGTCGCTGGTCTGATTGGTGATCTGGCGAACGTCGAATCCGCATTCAGCCTCAAAACTCTGATCGAAGGTCTGGGTGGCAAGGTTGAGGCGCGTACCGACAAGGCGCGTCTGCCTGCTGGTAACCGTTCCGCTTATGTCGGCACCGCGCTGATCGAAGACATCGATCACGCTGACAACATTTTCATGATCGGCACCAACCCACGTGTTGAAGCGCCAGTTCTGAACTCTCGTATCCGCAAAGCGTGGCTGCGTGGTGCAACTGTTGGTCTGGTCGGTGAAGCTGTCGATCTGACCTACGATTACACCCACGTTGGCACAGATCGCGCTGCGCTTGAGCAGCTGTTGGCGATGGATCACTCTGACAAACAAGGCACCAATGGTGTCATCATCGTTGGTCAGGGCGCATTGAACGAAGCTGACGGTGAGGCCGTTCTGGCTGCCGCACAATCGCTTGCTGAAAAGGGCGGTGCTAAACTTCTCGTTCTGCACACTGCAGCAGGTCGTGTTGGTGCGCTGGACGTAAACGCTGTGACCGAAGGTGGCCTTGAGGCTGCTCTTGATGGTGCTGAAGTTGTTTACAACCTTGGCGCCGACGAAGTTGAGATCGGTGACGGCGCATTCGTGATCTACCAAGGTTCGCATGGCGACCGTGGTGCACACCGCGCTGACATCATCCTGCCGGGTGCAGCTTACACCGAAGAAAACGGTCTCTTTGTGAACACCGAAGGTCGTCCTCAGCTCGCAATGCGCGCAGCGTTTGCTCCTGGTGAAGCAAAAGAGAACTGGGCGATCCTACGTGCACTGTCCGCAGAGCTGGGCGCAACCCTTCCGTGGGATTCGCTGGCTCAGCTGCGTCAGGCGCTGGTCGCTGCGGTTCCGCATCTGGCTGACATCGACGTTGTTGCTGAGAACAATTGGACTGCGCTGCCTGTAGCTAAGCTGGGCAAAGCAACCTTCCGTAACGTGGTCAAAGATTTCTACCTGACCAACCCGATTGCTCGGTCGTCTGCATTGATGGCTGAACTCTCGGCAGCGGCCAAGGCACGCGCCGAATCGACCAAGGTCGCGGCGGAGTAAAAAAACATGAGAGCCATCGTCATATCGGCGTTGGCTCTTATGGGGTGCACCGCATCCCACGACACTGGAGCAGGGCAGGGACCATCGGTCCCAACTTACAAAGGTGTCGAAACACGGCTCTTAGATGGCGACCTTGTTGGTTTTAAGGTTGCAATGACAGGGGCAAGGGGGCCAGAGGACGTAGAACGCTACGCTCGATGCGCCGCCGCACAATACACGCTGATCCGTGGATACGGGTTTGCACGACACGTTCGCACTCTAGTCGATGAAGAGGCTGGAACTTGGGTCGCGGATGCTGTTTACACCATCTCGCCGGCGCTACCGCGCGGGTTAAGAACAATAGACGCCGAAGTTACGGTGGCCGATTGCGGCGCATCGGGCATACCGACGGTGTAAGGGGACGAATATGGTTGAATTTTTCACCACGACCAACCTTGGGATCCTTCTGCTGACAGTGGGTCAGTGCCTTTTGGTACTGGTACCGCTTCTGGTGGCTTTGGCCTTCCTGATGTATGCCGACCGCAAGGTCTGGGCTGCGGTGCAGATGCGTAAGGGCCCGAACATCGTAGGTGTGTTTGGTCTGCTGCAATCCTTTGCGGACTTTATCAAATATATCGTGAAGGAAATTGTCGTGCCTGCTGGCGCTGACAAATTCGTCTTCTTCCTCGCACCACTGATCTCGTTCGTGATGGCTGTGATCGCATGGGCGGTTATCCCGTTCAACGACGGTTGGGTCCTCGCTGACATCAACGTCGCGATCCTCTACGTCTTTGCGATCTCGTCGCTCGAAGTTTACGGCGTGATCATGGGCGGTTGGGCATCGAACTCCAAATATCCGTTCCTCGGCTCGCTTCGCTCTGCCGCGCAGATGATCTCTTATGAGGTGTCGATCGGCCTGATCATCATCGGTGTGATCATCTCGACCGGTTCGATGAACTTTGGCGACATCGTTCGTGCCCAAGACGGCTACGGCATCCTGTCGTGGTACTTCATCCCGCACTTCCCGATGCTGTTCCTCTTCTTCATCTCGGCCTTGGCTGAAACCAACCGTCCTCCGTTCGACCTTCCTGAGGCTGAATCGGAACTGGTTGCGGGTTATCAGGTTGAATACTCTTCGACCCCGTTCCTTCTGTTCATGATCGGCGAATTGACCGCTGTCGTGCTGATGTGTGCGCTGGTGTCGCTGCTGTTCCTTGGCGGCTGGTTGTCGCCGGTAGAATTCCTGCCCGATGGCATCCTCTGGATGGTCGCGAAAATGGTGTTCTGCTTCTTCATCTTCGCGATGGTTAAGGCCATCACCCCTCGTTACCGTTACGACCAACTGATGCGTTTGGGTTGGAAAGTATTCCTGCCGATGTCTCTGGCTTGGGTCGTTCTGGTGTCGTTCCTCGCTAAATTCGAAGTCCTCGGTGGGTTCTGGGCCCGCTGGGTGATTGGAGGCTAATCCATGACGCAGATCGATTACGGCCGCGCGGCCAAATATTTCCTGCTCGCTGACTTCATCAAAGGCTTCCGTCTCGGGTTCAAATACTTCTTCGCGCCCAAGGCGACGTTGAACTACCCGCACGAAAAAGGCCCGCTGTCCCCGCGTTTCCGTGGTGAACACGCGCTGCGTCGTTATCCCAACGGCGAAGAGCGTTGCATCGCATGTAAACTCTGCGAAGCGATTTGCCCGGCTCAGGCGATCACCATTGATGCGGAACCCCGCGAAGATGGCTCGCGCCGCACAACGCGCTACGACATCGACATGACCAAATGCATCTACTGCGGCTTCTGCCAAGAGGCCTGCCCAGTTGACGCAATCGTCGAAGGTCCGAACTTTGAATTCTCGACTGAAACCCGCGAAGAGCTGTTCTACGACAAGGCAAAACTCCTGTCGAACGGCGACCGTTGGGAAGCCGAGATTGCGCGTAACCTCGAAATGGATGCGCCGTACCGATGACCTCTGGATCTAACCCTTTTGAAGCCATGATGAAGGCTGGGCAGGATTGGGCAAAATCGCTCAATCCCGCGCTGGAATCGTTCATGCCCAAAGGGTTTGAAACCATGTGGCCCACCATGTCCGCAGACATGATGGAAGCAACTATGGGCAAGACCTTTAATCCTGAAGGTCTGGATGCCAAAACCCGTCTGCTTTTGACCCTGACCGGATTGACGATCATGGGTGCCCAAGCCGACGCACAGATCCGCCTGACTGTCCGCCACGCGCGCGAGGCAGGGGCCACCAAACAGGAGATCGCTGAGACCATTGCACAATCCGCAATGTTCGGAGGCGTTCCCGCAATGACCAAAGCCATGACACTCGCGAATGAGGTCATGGAAGAGGACGCTAAAAAGGACCGGGACGAATGAGTGTAGCCGCTATCGCCTTTTATTGTTTTGCGCTGACCACCGTTGCGGGCGGCCTGTTCACAGTCGTGAGCCGGAACCCTGTCCATTCGGTTCTCTGGCTGATCTTGTCGTTCCTCTCTTCGGCGGGGCTCTTTGTTCTGCTGGGCGCGGAATTCATCGCGATGCTCTTGATGATCGTTTACGTCGGTGCGGTCGCGGTTCTGTTCCTCTTTGTGGTCATGATGCTCGACATCGACTTTGCCGAGTTGAAGGCTGAGATGGCGAAATACATGCCGCTCGCGCTTCTCATCGGTGTGATCATCCTCCTGCAGCTTGCGATGGCTTACGGGTCGTGGGCGTATTCGGACGGTTTCGAAACCCGTCTGGCCGCACCGCAGGGCGATATGCAAAACACTGCCGCGCTGGGTCTGTTGGTTTACGACAAATATATCATGCTTTTCCAACTGGCAGGTCTGATCCTGCTGGTCGCGATGATCGGGGCCATCGTGCTGACCCTGCGCCACCGCCAAAACATCAAACGTCAAGACGTTCTTGCCCAGCTTTACCGTGATCCGGCCAAAGCGATGGAGCTGAAAGACATCAAACCGGGGCAGGGGCTGTAATGCCAAAATTCGCGAAAAACAAAAGCGAGGGACGGAAGAAATGATCGGAATTGAACACTATCTCACAGTCGCTGCGGCACTGTTCGTCATCGGGATTTTCGGGCTGTTCTTGAACCGCAAGAACATCATCATCCTGCTGATGTCGATCGAATTGATCCTTCTGTCGGTCAATATCAACTTCGTCGCTTTCTCGTCCTTCCTGAACGATCTGGTTGGCCAGGTGTTCACCCTCTTCGTGCTGACGGTTGCTGCTGCTGAAGCGGCGATTGGCCTCGCGATCCTCGTCTGTTTCTTCCGCAACCGCGGGACCATCGACGTTGAAGACGTCAACGTGATGAAAGGCTGATCCGACATGGAAAAGTTTATCCTTCTTGCCCCATTTGTCGGGTCGCTTATCGCGGGTTTCGGCTGGCGCTATATCGGTGAAAAGGGCGCGCAGTGGCTGACCACTGGCATCCTGTTCCTCTGTGCTGCGCTGAGCTGGGTTCTGTTCCTGAATTTTGACGGCCAAGCTTACACGATCCACCTGCTGGACTGGATCAACTCTGGCACGCTGAGCACCGATTGGGCGATCCGTATCGACCGTCTGACCGTGATCATGCTGATCGTTGTGAACACGGTGTCGTCGCTCGTGCACCTCTATTCCATGGGCTACATGGCGCATGACGAAAACTGGGGTCATCACGAACACTACAAGGCACGTTTCTTTGCCTATCTGTCGTTCTTTACCTTCGCCATGCTTATGCTGGTTACCTCTGATAACCTCATACAGATGTTCTTTGGCTGGGAAGGCGTGGGCGTCGCATCCTACTTGCTGATCGGTTTCTACTACAAAAAACCGTCGGCAAACGCTGCTGCGATGAAAGCTTTCGTTGTGAACCGCGTTGGTGACTTTGGTTTCGCACTGGGTATCTTCGGTCTCTACATGCTGACCGACAGCATCCAGTTCGACGTTATCTTTGATAATGCGCCGCATCTGGCTGAAACCCAACTTCACTTCCTGTGGAGCGATTGGAACGCCGCAAACCTGCTGGCCTTCCTGCTCTTTGTTGGTGCGATGGGTAAATCGGCTCAGCTGATCCTGCACACATGGCTGCCTGACGCGATGGAAGGCCCGACACCTGTTTCGGCTCTGATCCACGCAGCAACCATGGTAACCGCAGGTGTGTTCCTCGTCTGCCGCATGTCGCCGCTGTTCGAATACGCACCGGAAACCAAATCGTTCATCATGTACTTGGGCGCTGCGACTGCATTCTTTGCGGCAACTGTCGGCCTCGTTCAGAACGACATCAAACGCGTGATCGCATACTCGACCTGTTCGCAGCTGGGCTACATGTTCGTTGCGGCTGGCGCAGGTATCTACGGCGCTGCGATGTTCCACCTGTTCACACACGCATTCTTTAAGGCGATGTTGTTCCTTGGCGCCGGTTCGGTCATCCACGCGATGCACCACGAACAGGACATGCGGAACTACGGTAACCTGCGTAAGAAAATCCCGTTCACATTCTGGGCGATGATGATTGGTACGCTGGCTATTACCGGTGTTGGTATCCCGCTGACCTACTACGGTTTCGCTGGCTTCCTGTCCAAAGATGCGATCATCGAGAGTGCTTACGCTTCGGGTAACGGTTTTGCCTTCTGGGCACTGGTTATCGCGGCTCTGTTCACCTCGTTCTACTCGTGGCGCCTCATGTTCATGACCTTCTACGGCAAAGAACGTGGCGATCATCACGCACATGAACACGCACACGAAAGCCCGCTGGTTATGCTGGTGCCGCTTGGTGTTCTTGCTATGGGCGCGATCTTTGCGGGTATGATCTGGCTGAAGCCGTTCTTCGGCGATCATGACAAAATGACCGAATTCTTCGGCATGCCGCACCACGTTGCTGCAACCGAAGAGGGCGCTGCTACCGATCACGCTGCACCCGCTGAGGAACATGCCGCGACTGACGCGGCCCACGGTGAAGTCGCTGCAGATGCGTCTCACGCTGCAATGGCGGCAGAGCATCACGGTGCAGAGCGTGGCGCGATCTACATGTCGGACGCTTCGAACGAAGTTCTCGACGCTGCGCACCACTCGCCAGTGTGGGTCAAGGTTAGCCCGTTTATCGCGATGCTGATCGGTTTCTTCACCGCTTGGGTGATGTATATCCGCAAGCCGCACCTGCCCGCACAGCTGGCAGCGAACCAGGCTCCGCTCTACAACTTCTTGCTCAACAAATGGTACTTCGACGAGCTGTATGACTTCGTCTTTGTCCAGCCTGCTAAGGCCATCGGTCGCTTCTTCTGGAAACGCGGTGACGAGCAAACAATCGACGGCGGGATCAACGGTCTGGCGATGGGTATCGTGCCCTTCCTGACCAAACTCGCAGGCCGCGCCCAGTCCGGTTACGTCTTTACTTACGCCTTCGCGATGGTTCTGGGCATCGCGGTCATTCTGACCTGGGTGACGCTCACCGGGGGATCGCACTAATGGAAAATCTTCTTTCGATCGTAACCTTCATCCCGCTCTTGGCCGCGGCCATTCTGGCCCTGTTCCTGCGTGGTGACGATGAAGGCGCCCGTAAGAACGCCAAATGGGTGGCAATGATTGCGACCGTTGCGACCTTCCTCGTGTCGCTGTTCATTCTGGCTGGTTTCGATCCGTCGAACACTGGAATGCAGTTCGTCGAAGACCGCGAGTGGCTCTTTGGTCTTCACTATAAAATGGGCGTAGACGGCATTTCGCTTCTGTTCGTGATGCTCTCGACCTTCCTCATGCCGCTGGTGATCTGGTCGGCTTGGGACGTGACGCACCGCACCAAAGAATACATGATTGCGTTCCTGATGCTGGAAACGCTGATGCTCGGCGTGTTCATGGCGCTGGATCTGGTCCTGTTCTACGTCTTCTTCGAAGCAGGCCTGATCCCGATGTTCCTCATCATCGGTATCTGGGGTGGTAAGAACCGCATCTACGCGTCGTTCAAATTCTTCCTCTACACCTTCCTCGGCTCCGTGCTGATGCTGGTGGCGATGGTTGCGATGTATGCAGACGCGGGCACGATGGATATCCCGACCCTGATGACCCACGAATTCTCGACCGCTGGCTTCTCGGTGCTCGGTATTCAGGTGGTTGGCGGTCTTCAGACCATGCTGTTCCTCGCGTTCTTTGCATCTTTCGCGGTGAAAATGCCAATGTGGCCTGTTCACACTTGGTTGCCTGACGCACACGTTCAAGCACCGACCGCTGGTTCGGTTGTTCTGGCTGCGATCCTGTTGAAGATGGGTGGCTACGGCTTCCTGCGCATCTCGCTCCCGATGTTCCCAGTTGGCTCTGCTGTGATGGGTGATCTGGTACTTTGGATGTCGGCTATTGCGATCGTTTACACCTCGCTCGTCGCACTGGTCCAAGAGGACATGAAAAAGCTGATCGCTTATTCGTCGGTTGCACACATGGGCTACGTGACCATGGGTATCTTCGCGATGAACCAGCAGGGTATTGACGGTGCGATCTTCCAGATGATCAGCCACGGCTTTATCTCTGGCGCACTGTTCCTCTGTGTTGGCGTGATCTACGACCGCATGCACACTCGTGACATCGACGCATACGGTGGCCTCGTAAATCGTATGCCGGCTTACGCGCTGTTGTTTATGTTCTTCACGATGGCGAACGTTGGTCTGCCGGGTACCTCGGGCTTTGTCGGTGAATTCCTGACGCTCATGGGTGTCTTCCAAGTGAACACTTGGGTGGCTGCTGTTGCGGCACTCGGCGTGATCTTCTCGGCAGCTTATGCGCTGTGGCTCTACCGCCGCGTCGTCATGGGCGAGTTGATCAAAGAGAGCCTCAAATCCATCACCGACATGACTGGCCGTGAAAAGATGATCTTTGCACCGCTCGTCATCATGACCTTGCTCTTGGGTATCTACCCGAGCCTCGTGACCGACCTCATCGGGCCGAGCGTTGAAGCACTGGTTCACCACGTCCACACCGCCATCGAGGCGAGCGACCTGACCGTCGCCGCTGTGGCCGAAGTCGCTGCACACTAAGGAGCCGGACAAATGATCTCGAGCGATATCCAAATCGTCCTTCCGGAAATCATCCTCGCGCTCTTTGCGATGGGTGCGCTGCTCGGTGCAGTCTACACTGGCAAAGACAAAACCGCGTCTTTCCTGACATGGCTCACCGCTGGTGTGTTCCTTGTGCTCGGCGCATGGATCGGCCTGAACGGGCAGGGCACACAAGAAGCGTTTGGTGGCATGTTCATCGACGATAGCTTCTCGCGCTTTGCCAAGGTTGTGATCCTGTTCTCGGCGGCTGCGGTTCTGATCGTCAGCATCGACTACATGGCGAAACGCGATCTTCTGCGTTTTGAATATCCGATCCTCGTTGCTCTCGCGACTGTGGGTATGATGGTCATGGTTTCGGCTGGCGACCTGATGGCTCTCTATATGGGCCTCGAACTGCAATCCCTCGCTCTCTACGTCGTGGCTTCGCTGCGTCGTGACAGCGCGAAATCGACCGAAGCTGGTCTGAAATACTTCGTTCTCGGCGCTCTGTCCTCTGGTCTGCTGCTCTACGGTGCATCGCTGACCTACGGCTTTGCTGGCACCACACTGTTCTCGGGCATCCTGACCGCTGTTGGTCACGACGTCTCCATCGGCTTGCTATTCGGCATGGTCTTCATGATGTCGGGCTTCGCGTTCAAGGTTTCGGCAGCACCGTTCCACATGTGGACCCCTGACGTTTACGAAGGTTCGCCGACCCCAGTGACCGCGTTCTTTGCGACCGCACCCAAAGTCGCTGCGATGGGCCTCTTCGCTCGTGTTGTCTATGACGCCTTCGGTGGTGTTGTTGGCGACTGGCAGCAGATCGTCATGATGCTCTCGATCCTGTCGATGTTCGTTGGCGCAATCGCCGCAATCGGTCAGACCAACATCAAACGTCTGATGGCGTATTCGTCGATCGCTCACATGGGCTTTGCCCTGATGGGTCTGGCTGCTGGCACCGCAATGGGTGTTGAAGCCATGCTGGTCTATATGTCGATCTACGTGACCATGAACATCGGTTCATTCGCCTTCATTCTGTCGATGGAAAAAGACGGTAAACCAGTCACCGAGATCAAAGCTCTGTCGATGTATTCGAAAAAAGAGCCACTCAAGGCGGTGGCACTGCTGGTCTTGATGTTCTCGCTGGCTGGCGTTCCGCCGATGCTCGGCTTCATGGGTAAGCTGGCTGTGTTCCGTGCAGCGCTTGAGGCTGACCTCGTATGGCTCGCTGTGGCCGCTGGTATCGCGTCAGTGATCGGTGCGTTCTACTACTTGCGCGTCGTTTACTACATGTACTTCGGCGAAGACTCTGATGCTCTCGATGGCACTATGTCGCCTGTCGCATGGGGCATGCTGGTGGCGTCCGCTGTGATCATGCTGGTTGGTATCGTGAACCTCTTTGGTATCGTGCCGATGGCAGCTGAGGCGGCGCAGGCGCTTGTCAACTGATCTAAACGCAGGGCCACGTTGGCCCACGGGCGTTGACCTTGTCGTCTTGGACGAGGTTGATAGCACAATGACCGAGGCTGCCTTAAGGGTGGCCTCGATCCGTGTTCCGACATGGATTATGGCCAAACGCCAAACCGCAGGGCGGGGACGGCGTGGGAAGCAATGGGTGGATCCACGCGGGAACCTCGCTGCGACGCTGGTTTATAAACCCAAAGCCACACCACAGGATGCAGCGCTTCGGTCGTTCCTCGCCGCTGTTGCTTTGTTTGAAACGCTGGCCTTCTGGGTGCCCCGCGAACGGCTCTCTTTGAAATGGCCGAACGATGTTTTGCTCGACGGGGGCAAGGTGGCGGGCATTTTGCTGGAAAGCAGTGGCACGGCGGAAAGTGTGAATTGGTTGTCGATTGGCGTAGGGGTGAACCTCGCTACGGTCCCTCAAGGGGTTGAAGGAGCAGCATTCCCACCTGTGAGCGTGTCTTCCGTGGCAGGCCATGTGATCAGGCCAAAGGATTTCCTGAGCCTTCTTGCGACGAATTTCATTACCCAAGAAAACAAACTGACTTATTTCGGGTTCGAACGTATTCGTGCGGATTGGCTCCGCAATGCGGCGCGGTTGGGGGAAACGATCACAGCCCGCACCGCCCAAGAGACTTTGACAGGTATCTTTGATACCATCGACCGCGACGGCAATTTGGTTCTGATCACAGGGCGCGGCCCTGTTACGATCAGCGCCGCCGACGTGCATTTCTAAAGGGGGCAGGCCATGCTTTTGTGCATCGACTGTGGCAACACAAACACCGTGTTTTCTGTCTGGGATGGGCAGGACTTTATCGCGACGTGGCGGACCTCAACCGAACACCAGCGCACGGCGGACCAGTATTTCGTCTGGCTCTCGACGCTGATGGCGCACCAGAAGATCAACGTTGAAATCGACGAAGTGATCATCTCGTCCACGGTGCCCCGTGTGGTATTTAACCTGCGCGTTCTGGCGGATCGTTATTTCAACTGTCGCCCGCTCGTTGTTGGCAAACCTGAGTGCGCTCTCCCGCAGCAACCGCGTGTGGATGCGGGAACGACTGTTGGCCCCGACCGTCTGGTAAACTCTGCTGGCGCTTATTCGCGGCACGGCGGCAACCTGATCGTCGTCGATTTCGGCACCGCGACCACCTTTGATGTTGTGGCAGATGATGGTGCCTATGTTGGTGGCGTGATCGCCCCCGGTGTGAACCTCAGCCTAGAGGCGCTGCACCGTGCGGCGGCTGCCCTGCCTCACGTCGATATCAGCCGTCCTCAAACGGTGATCGGCACCAATACCGTTGCTTGTATGCAATCGGGCGTGTTCTGGGGCTATGTTGGCCTCATCAAAGAAATCTGCGCGCGCATCCGCGATGAATATGATGCGCCGATGAAAATCATCGGGACAGGCGGGCTCGCTCGTCTTTTTGAACAGGTCGATAACCTCTTCGATGTGATCGAGGATGACCTGACCATGCACGGTCTGACCGTGATCAATGATTACAATAAGGAAACTACATGAGCAGTGAACGACTGATTTACCTGCCGCTCGGTGGCGCGGGCGAGATCGGCATGAACGCCTATGTCTACGGATATGGCGCACCAGATAAGGAACGTCTGATCGTTGTCGATCTCGGTGTGACCTTCCCCGATATGGATGGGAGCCCCGGTGTCGACCTGATTTTCCCTGATATCACGTGGCTCGAAGAGCGTAAGGATCAGATCGAAGGGATTTTTATCACCCACGCGCACGAGGACCACGTGGGGGCCGTTGGCCTCTTGTGGGAACGCCTCGGAGCGCCGATCTATGCGCGGACCTTCACCGCGAATATCGCGACCCGCAAGCTGTCCGAAAAACACCTGCCCGAAGGCATCGTGCGCACCGTAGGTGCCTATCCTGCGGTCACGAAATGCGGCCCGTTTACCGTTTCGGTCGTGCCGATGAGCCACTCCATCCCAGAGAGCGGCGGTCTGTTGATCGAAACGCCTAACGACCGTGTGTTCCACTCTGGCGACTTCAAGATCGACAAAACGCCTGTCGTTGGTGAACCCTTTGACGAGGATATGCTGTCTGAAATCGCAAAGGGCGGCATCAAGGCGCTTGTGTGCGATTCCACCAACGTGTTTTCCGAACACGCAGGGCGGAGCGAGGCTGAGCTCGCCAAACCGCTCCAGGCGCTGATCGAAGAGCAAAAAGGCATGGTCGTTGCGACCACCTTTGCGTCGAACATCGCGCGTTTGAAAACGCTGGCTGTTGCCGCGCAAAACGCGGGTCGGTCGATCTGTCTCTTGGGTCGTGCAATGCGTCGGATGGTCGAGGCAGGGATTGAGACAGGTATCCTGTCGGACTTCCCATCGGTCATTTCGCCCGAAGATGCGGCGAGCATCCCGCGCGAAAACGTCATGCTGCTGGTCACTGGCTCCCAAGGTGAACGCCGCGCGGCCTCTGCCCAACTGTCTCAAGGTAAATACCTCGGCCTGTCGCTCAAAGAGGGCGATACGTTCATCTTTTCGTCCAAGACCATCCCAGGCAACGAACGTGGTGTGATCCGCATCATGAACGCGCTGTCGGAAAAGGGGGTTGAGGTGATTGATGACCGTGGTGGCCTCTACCACGTATCGGGTCACGCGAACCGTCCTGATCTGAAGAAACTGCACCAGATCATGCAGCCACAAATGCTGATCCCAATGCACGGTGAACACCGCCACCTGCGCGAACATGTAAAGCTGGGCGCGGAAAGCGGGATCACAGGCGTGATTGCGGTAAACGGCACAATGGTGAACTTGTCAGGCAATCGCCCTGAGGTTTGCGGCTATGTCGAAACGGGCCGCACCTATTTGGACGGTTCGGTGCAGATTGGTGCGCTGGATGGCATCGTGCGCGACCGTATCCGCATGGCGCTGAACGGTCATGTGACCGCGACGTTGATCATCGATGAACATGATGAGCCGCTGGGCGATCCGTGGTGCGAACTGATGGGGCTTCCTGAAATGGGTCGCAACAACGCGCCGCTCGTTGATGTTCTCGAAGAGGACCTGAGCCAGTTCATTAACCGCGCCGATGACAAGACGCTCTTGGATGATGATGAATTGGAAACTCAGCTGCGCCGTATCATTCGGAATTCGTGCCAGAATGAGATTGGTAAAAAGCCGGAAGTGACGATCATCATCAGCCGATTGAACTGATCGGCGAGAGATTAAAAATCCCGCGAAGAGTGATCTTCGCGGGCTTTTTTGTTTAGGCTTTGCGGCGCTCGTCAAAACTGAGCCGGATAAAGGCGGGGGCATCGTCGCCCATCCCGATCACCTGATCGTCGCGGTCACGGCGGCGGTCACGACGTTGGCCACGATCACGATTGTTGTCGCGGTTGTTGTCGCGCTGCGGACGCTGTTCGCGCTCCATTGGCTTTTCAACGGCAGCGACTTCTTCGACGACCTCAGGGGTAGGGGCCTCAACCACCTGTTCCTGCGGTTTCGCGGCTTCGTCTTTCTTGCGCGATCCACCACGGCGGCTACGGCTGCGCTTTGGCTTGTCGTCTGACGCCTCGGGTTTGTCCTCGGTGGCTTCGATCTGGCCGAGCGGGTTTTCTAGAACAGGAATGTCCTTGCCCAACAGCTTTTGAACGGCGTCGAAGTTCTTTTCGTCGCGCGGTTCGCAGATCATGATGGCTTTACCATCGCGGCCAGCGCGACCTGTGCGGCCAATGCGGTGCACGTAGTCTTCTGGGTGGCCTGGCACGTCAAAGTTAAAGACGTGGGTCACAGAAGGCACGTCCAGACCACGGGCAGCCACATCAGAGGCCACCAAGATCTTGATCTTGCCTTCGCGGAAGGATTCGAGCGTAGAGTTCCGCTGGCTCTGGTCCAGATCGCCATGGATCGGGGCCGAGTCATAGCCGTATTTGCTCAGCGATTTGTGGCAGATATCAACGTCCGACTTGCGGTTACAAAATATCACTCCGTTCTGCAGCTTATCGCCTTCGGCATCGATCAGCGCGCGAAGAAGCTGACGCTTCTCGCTCGCTGCGCGGTCACGACGGGAGCCTTTGAAATGCACAACGTGCTGTTCAATACGCTCGGACGCGGTCGCCTGACGGGCCACCTCGACCTTGGCGGGGGTGTGCAGGAAGGTGTTTGTGATGCGCTCAATCTCGGGCGCCATAGTGGCCGAGAAGAACAGCGTCTGACGGGTGAACGGCGTCAGGTTAAAGATGCGTTCAATGTCAGGGATAAAGCCCATGTCGAGCATACGGTCAGCTTCGTCGACGACCATGATCTGCACGCCAGTGAGCAGCAGTTTACCACGCTCAAAATGGTCAAGCAGACGGCCGGGGGTGGCGATCAGAACGTCAACACCACGGTCGATTGCCGCGTCTTGGTCTTTGAACGACACGCCGCCGATCAACAGGGCCTTTGTCAGTTTTGTATGCTTTGCGTAAACGTCAAAGTTCTCAGCCACCTGAGCCGCCAATTCGCGGGTCGGGCAAAGAACGAGCGACCGCGGCATCCGTGCACGTGCGCGACCACGGCCCAAAAGGGTGATCATTGGCAGCGTAAAAGATGCGGTTTTCCCTGTGCCCGTCTGCGCAATGCCTAGAACATCGCGGCCTTCGAGGGCAGCGGGAATAGCGCCAGCCTGAATAGGGGTTGGGGTTTCGTAGCCGGCTTCGGCAATCGCCTTGAGAACCTTTGCATCAAGGTTCAGATCAGAGAATTTTGTCATTTACGTCCATAGTCGCGGCCCGTCGGGGGCCGAAGGTTATGGGACGCAACATGCCAACGCGCCCCGCGTCAATAGTTCCCGCAAGCGGGCTGTGGCCTTCTATACCGAAAACCGTCTTCAGGTCAATCGGAGCGGCATTTGCCCCTTAAACCATCATTTCCTTGGTCGCGGTCAGTTTGACATCGGGGTAATCGCGCTCCACGCGGTCGATGTCCCACTGCAAGCGGGTCAGGAACACAACATCGCCGTCGTTGTCGTGGCTGATGTGCTGTTTGTTGGCTGTGATGAATTTATCGACCGCGGCTTTATCCCCTTGAACCCAACGGGCAGAGGTGAACTGCGACGGTTCAAAGCGCACGGGCAGGCCGTATTCCAGTTCGATCCGGCTAGCGAGCACTTCGAACTGAAGTTGGCCAACGACACCGACGATAAAGCCAGAGCCGAATGCGGGTTTGAACACCTTTGCAGCGCCTTCTTCGGCGAACTGCATGAGAGCTTTCTCGAGGTGCTTGGCCTTCATCGGGTCGCCCGCGCGGCAGTTCTGCAAAAGCTCTGGCGCGAAGGATGGGATGCCCGTGACCTTGAGGTTTTCGCCTTCGGTCAGGGTGTCGCCGATGCGCAATTGCCCGTGGTTCGGAATACCGATGATATCGCCAGCCCAAGCCTCTTCGGCCAATTCGCGGTCCGAGGCGAGGAACAGAACAGGGTTCGAAATCGCCATAGGCTTTTTAGAACGAACGTGTGTCAGCTTCATGCCGCGATGGAAGTGGCCCGAGGCCAAACGGACAAAGGCCACGCGGTCACGGTGTTTCGGGTCCATGTTCGCCTGAACCTTGAACACAAAGCCAGCGACCTTGTTTTCCTCGGGCATAACCTGACGCGGGTCAGCGGATTGCGGCTGCGGTTCGGGGCCGTATTTGCCGATGCCGTCCATCAGTTCTTTGACGCCGAAAGAGTTGATCGCAGAGCCGAACCAGATCGGGGTCATGTGGCCCTCAAGGACCGCCTGATGGTTCAACTCGGGCAGCAATTCGCGCGCCATTTCGATCTCTTCGAGGAATTTCTCCAGAAGATGCGCGGGGATGTGTTCCTTCAGCGCGGGATCGGTGAGGCCTTTAATCTCGATGCTCTCTGCGACGCGGTTGCGGTCCGCACGATCCATCAGTTCAAGACGGTCGTTCAAGAGGTCGTAGCAGCCCATGAATTCTTTACCCATCCCAATGGGCCAAGACGCAGGCGTCACGTCGATCGCAAGGTTTTCCTGAATTTCGTCGATGATGTCGAACACATCACGGCTTTCGCGGTCCATCTTGTTACAGAAGGTGAGGATCGGAAGGTCACGCAGACGGCAGACTTCGAACAGCTTTTGGGTCTGGCTTTCCACACCCTTTGCGCCGTCGATCACCATCACGGCGGCATCAACAGCCGTCAGCGTGCGGTAGGTATCCTCAGAAAAGTCCGAGTGGCCGGGGGTGTCAACGAGGTTGAACCGAAAGTTCTTAAAGTCGAACGACATTGCCGATGCGGATACGGAAATCCCGCGATCCTTTTCCATCTGCATAAAGTCCGACCGTGTGCGCCGCGCTTCGCCCTTAGCGCGGACCTGACCAGCCATCTGGATCGCACCACCGAACAACAGGAACTTTTCGGTAAGAGTGGTCTTACCGGCGTCAGGGTGCGAAATGATCGCGAACGTGCGGCGACGTGCGATTTCAGCGGGCAGGGCGGGGCGATTTGAAGCGGTATCGAGCATGCTCGTGCCTATACGGTGACGGGCATGCCCTGACAAGTTAATCTGCGTCAGTTGGTGTCGAGACTTTCCATGCGGCGCAGGTAATCGTCGGCAGTGGTGCGCAATGTGTGCGCCTGTTCCGCCACGTGTTCGGACCCGATACGCGACTGATCGACGGTCGACATGATGACGTTGCCCAGAACTTCACCCTGAACGCGCAGAGCATCCTGAACCGACACCGAGGCTGTGTTCACCTGCGAGACCTGTTCAGAGATCGCGCCAACGCTTTTCACCGCGGAGTTCGTTTCGACCCGCACGGCTTCGATCAGGTTATTAATGTCTTCGGTTACTTTGGTGGTCTGAGCCGCAAGGTTCTTCACCTCGCCCGCAACTACGTTAAACCCGCGGCCAACAGCGCCAGCGCGCGCGGCTTCGATAGAGGCGTTCAAAGCCAAGAGGTTGGTCTGGTTCGCGATGTCATTGATCATCTGAACCGCCTTGGAGATGTTTTCGACCTTCTGGGATAAACGTTCCACCTGATCGGTCGCTGTCTGGGCGTATTGCGCAGCCGTGGTCGACAACATCGTTGCCTTTTCCATCTCACCACGAATGTCGCTCGCGGAATTGGACAGATCTGCTGCCGACATCGATGCTTGTTTCACATTGGCAGAGGTTTGCTCTGCTGCGCCCGCAAGTGTTTCAACAATCTTGCCCAACGAGTCCGAGAAATCGCGGCTCATCTCGTGTTTGAGAGAGGCTGAACGTTCCGCCGACGTCGTCAGGTAGCTGCTCAGTGACAAATCCATGTCAAACGTCACAGCACGGCTGATCGCATCGACCAAGGCGTTGTTGCGCTTGCGGAAAAATCCACGGTGCCCAGCGTGTTCAATCAGGCCAACCCGCATGTGTGTGTAGCCCGCAATTTGAAGTGAGGGCGCAAGATTGATGCGAGTATGAATCGCCGCGATTTGCTTTACAGATGCGAGGTATTCTTCGCCAAAATCCGCGTTCGCGATAAACGTCCAGTGTTTGATGAAGTTTGCACCAACACGTTCAAGACGCTTTTTTTCGCTGAGCATCGCGCCGAATGGCTGCAGATCATCAATGAATTTCAAGAGGCTATCCAGGGCAAGCGGAATGGCCTTTTGAATGTTGTGGCGGTTTTGACGAATGAGGCCCAAACGAGCGTCATTCAAGCCATGGTTCAAAAGCCGTTTGCGCATTTCGGCGATGTCGAGCGAGCTCGTTTCCAACGGTGACGTCCTCGGTGCAATATACATACTTGACCGTGGGAACGGCGTTTGTCCGAGAAAATGTAGGATTTCATTCAAATAAATTGAATTTTTATCAGCTACTCGACGCCTTGCGCAAAACCTCCGCCGCATTTTGAGATGGCAGCAAGGTTTCAGTCACTTCGAAATCATGGTGGTGGCGATAGGTGTGACGCTGCGCGTCGACCGTTGCCGGAATGGCGGATCGGGTGCGCGGGTCGATGAGAAGGGATTCCGCAGCGATCCCTTCGGCATAGATGATTTGGTGTTCGTCAAAGAGAACTTGGAAGTAATCTACATAACCACCGTCCTGTTGGTACACGGTGTCGCCGTTGATCAGGTGGCGAACCCGCACCAAGACCTCGGCACGGCCAGCGCCGAGATGATCCTCGCGCTGGTAGATGAAGACGCGGTGATCGGGCGACAACATCAGATCATTTTCGTTGTGCAGCGTGCCCTTGCGGATGACGACAGGTGCAAATTCGCCCACAGCGCGGAGCGTCGTTTGACCAATCCAGCGCACAGATTGCGCACCATCATCGCGGGTTAGGACGCGGTCGCCGACCCTCAGGTCTTCGATCTTGCGCTGCTCGCCAGAGGCCAGCGTAATATGGGTGCCGCGGGCGAACGACACGCAGGCCATTTCTGCAAAACGGCTCAGCGCTGCGTCTCGATCAATGCCAACGAGACGGAAATCTTTGCGAGCGGGCATGGGGGCGAGAGGGAGGATGTAGACCTCTTCGACGCCGCCATCTTCGACTTCGACCAGAACGATGACCTCGCAAGTGGTGCTGTCGGACATCATAAACGTCAGGCAGGAATCGAGGTAGATCGCATTGCCCGCCGTTCCGATTGCGGATTGCATCGCGACAGTCAGCGCGCCCGTGTCAGGGTCCATCGCCACCGACAATGGTAAACGCTGCGCTGTTTCAGTGATCTGATAGATGTCATCCATCAGCAGTTCGTCGGCAAAACTGATCGGGTCCCCTTCGGCAACGCCATTGGTCACGACAAAATCACGGCTCCGATGAACGGGCAAGGTTTGGGACGTGTGCGCGTTTTTCAAATGAGACATAAACCAACCTTAAAACTCGTGATGCTATTGAAACGGGTAACTAGTGAATAATCTATATATTCGTCAACGGATGGGAAACATAAAGCAACCCACCATGCGTATCAGGGAGATTGAAACGTGGATCTAGGGATATCTGGTAAACGAGCATTGGTCTGTGGCGCGTCCAAAGGTTTGGGGCGCGGCTGTGCAGAGGCCTTGGCCGAAGCAGGGGTGAATCTGCTGATCAACGCGCGGAACGCTGAGACGCTCGAGCAGACGGCTGCCGAAATTCGTGCGAAATATGGCGTGTCGGTAGACACAGTTGCTTGCGACGTGACCACGCCTGAGGGCCAAAAACAGGTGATTGATGCGGCGCAAGGTGTTGATATCCTTGTCACCAATGCAGGTGGCCCGCCTCCGGGGATGTGGACGGATTGGAACCGCGACGATTTCATCAAGGCGCTGGATGCGAACATGCTGACGCCCGTTGCACTGATGACCGCACTGATGCCTGCGATGATCGCAAAGGGTTGGGGCCGCGTGGTGAACATCACCTCTCAGTCGGTTAAGGCGCCGATCCCGCAATTGGGATTGTCGAACTCTGCACGAGCAGGGCTGACGGGGTTTGTGGCTGGGACATCGCGACAGGTCGCGCCTTATGGGGTGACGATTAACAATATGCTGCCTGGTTTGCATGACACGGATCGCGCGCTTTCGCTCGATACTGGGGTGTCCAATGCCGAAGGGATCAGCATTGCCGATGCACGGGCAAAACGCGAGGCCACGATACCAGCGCAGCGCTATGGCACGACGACCGAATTCGGGGCGATGTGTGCGTTCCTTTGTTCGGACAAGGCGGGCTTTATCGTGGGGCAGAATATCATGCTCGACGGCGGTGCGGCGAATATGACCATGTGATCCATGGACTTGCCCAAGGCGGGCGAGGTTGATAGGACGGGCCTATACCCGATTGAAGCTGTCGGAAATAGGAACCATCGTGCCGAACCCACCCCGCCTTGAAATCCGCAACATACGTCGTTCGTTCGACGGACTGCCGGTTGTGGATGACGTATCGCTCTCGGTGATGCCGGGGCAGGTGACGTGCCTTTTGGGGCCGTCGGGCTGCGGGAAATCGACGACGCTGCGGATCATCGCGGGCGTAGATATGCAGGACAGCGGTGAAATATATGTCGACGGCCAATTGGTTTGTGACACCGTCTACCGCGTCCCACCCGAAGGCCGTTCCATCGGTTTGATGTTTCAGGACTTCGCTCTGTTCCCTCACCTCAGCGTCGCGGGCAACGTCGCCTTTGGCCTCATTGGGGACAAACAGGACCAACGCCGTCGGGTTGAGGAACTGCTCGATAAGGTCGACATGCTTCGCCATATCGACAGCTACCCGCACGAACTTTCGGGTGGGGAACAGCAACGTGTCGCACTGGCGCGGGCCTTAGCGCCGCGGCCGCGGATCATGTTGATGGACGAACCGTTTTCGGGCCTCGATAACCGTCTGCGCGACGGCATCCGCGATCAGACGCTTGAGGTGCTCAAGGACGAAGGCGCGGCAGTTTTGCTAGTGACGCACGAGCCGGCCGAAGCCATGCGCATGGCGGATGAGATCGCGCTCATGCGCCGTGGTAAGATCGTTCAGCAGGGTGCGCCCTATAACGTTTATAACGCCCCCGTTGATAAATCTGCCGCCGCATTTTTCAGTGATATCAATGTGATCCACGGCAAAGTTCAAGGGGCGCTGGTTGAAACAGCCTTTGGTCAATTCTTTGCTCCGGGGCAGCCTGATGGCACCGATGTGGACATCGTTATTCGACCCCAGCACCTTCGGATCGACTTTGATCGGCATGGGCGCGGCCCAAACCCGACCGTCGGCGACGGCGCACCTGCGCGGGGTATCGTGACCCGTTCACGGTTCATGGGAGCGGAGAGCCTCGTTGAGTTCAAAATGGATTTCGATGGGTCCGTGCTGAAGGCGCAGGTGCCGAATGTGTTCCTGCCGAAACCCGGAACCGCGCTCTGGCTGATGATGCGGCGTGATCGCTGTTTCGTTTACCCCGTTAAGAAATAGTTCGCGCCGCCCTATAATCGTCCAGCGTTTTGCCAGCTTCGTTGACAAAGAGGGACGGGAGTTTGCGTAGCGCGGTGATCTCCTCTATCGGCAGATCATCAAAGCCACGGATCGTTTCGCACCACACCGTGCAGGTCCAAACCCGCCCCCAGTAATCGAGCCGCAGAGGCCGCACCGTGCGATCCTGACCGTTGAGCGTTACTAGTAGTTTCTGCCGCGCACGGATCGCTTGCCGAAGGGCGGGCAGGTGAACGACGCCATGCGTGCGCCCTGTGAAGGGATAAATGGCAAGCCCATCCGTTGTCGTATGATCCACGTCCTCGGGCAGGGCCGCGTCGAGTTTGTCAGCCAGTGTCTGCGCAGCCTCGGTCAGATCAGGCTCACCAGATTGGGCGACTGCCATAAGACCGAGGTGCAGCGCCTCAAGCTCTGCCATTGAGAGGTTCATGGCGGGCAGAGTGATCGGGGCGGTGATCCGATAGCCCGTTCCGCGAGACCCAACCATCGGCACGCCAGAGGCCATCAACGTCTCCATGTCGCGGTAAACCGTGCGCACTGTGACGCCCGTTTTCTCAGCAATATCAACGGCACGGTGCACATCACCGTCCCGCAAAATCCGTATCAACTGCCGCAATCGATCCGTTCGTTTCATACGTCTTTGTCGCAGCAGAATTCGCTACTGACAAGTTTTTGTCACAAACTTCGATAAACTTTTGAGAAACCTCGCGCCAAAAGCGATTTCGCGCTTTTCACCGCTTGGGAAACTGGCAACAGTCGGGATCACAGAATTTTCGGGCGGCAGAGGCCGTCCCGCACATAGGGAGACTATCATGCTCAACAATATCGGCCCGATGGGCCTCATCCTGATTGCAGTTGTTGTTCTGGTCATGTTTGGCCGCGGCAAAATCTCGGGCATCATGGGCGAAGTGGGCAAAGGCATCACCTCGTTCAAAAAGGGCATCAGCGAAGGCGAAAAAGAGCTGGAAGCTGCAAAAGCTGAAGCTGCAAAAGACGTCACCCCCGAGTCTGACAAAGACAAAGCCTAATCAACGCGAAGGAACGCCGTTATGTTTGGCATGGGCTGGAGCGAGATGGTCCTCATCGGCATCGTCGCGCTGATTGTGGTTGGACCGCAGGAATTACCGGGATTGTTCCGCAGCGTCGGGCAATACGTAGGTAAGGCCAAAGGGATGGCCCGCGAATTCAGCCGCGCGATGGATCAGGCGGCGGATCAGTCGGGCATGAAGGACATCAACAAGACCCTGAAGGCCGCGTCGAACCCGACGCAGTTCGGCAAGGATGCGATCAAATCGACCTTGGATACCTCTTCGCTCACACCTGAGCGGGCAGAGACCAAGGAAAAGATGGATGCAGCCATGGCGAAGGCCGCCGAAGAGCGCAAAGCCCGCGAGGCAGCTGCCGCAGAGGCCGCTCTCGACGAGGCCGAAGCAGACTTGGCCGCGCTGCGTGACCCAAGCCCCAAGACCGAGGCAAAAGAATGAGCAACGCAGACGAAATCGAAGATACCTCTGCCCCGTTGATCGAACACCTGACAGAACTGCGGTCGCGACTGATCAAATCGCTCGGCGCTTTCGTTGTGGCGATGGTGATCTGCTTTACCGTTTGGAACCCGATTTTCGATTTCCTGACGCAGCCGCTCTGTGATGCGTTGGCGGAAAACGGTCAGCAGGATTGTGGTCTGGTGATGATCGCCCTCCAAGAGGGCTTCTTTGTCGCGGTCTCGATCTCTATGCTCGGCGGTTTGGTCCTGTCGTTCCCCGTGATCAGCTACCAGCTGTGGCGGTTCGTGGCACCTGGTCTCTATAAATCGGAAAAGAACGCGTTCCTGCCGTTCCTTTTGGCCTCGCCGATCATGTTCATCCTCGGTGCTGCCTTTGCGTTCTACGTTATCACGCCGATGGCCTTCACGTTCTTCTTGAACTTCCAACAGGCAGGGGCGACCGCTGGGACTGAGGCAACATCGGCTGGTATCAACTACCTCGGTTCGGCGCAGTCCTATCTGTCGCTGACGATGAAGTTCATCATCGCCTTTGGCCTCTGTTTCCAGTTGCCCGTTTTGCTGACCCTTATGGGCAAGGCGGGGTTGGTCTCGGCTGACGGTCTGCGATCGGTTCGCAAATATGCGGTGGTCGGCATTCTCATCCTCGCTGCGATCGCGACACCGCCCGACGTGGTAAGCCAGATCATCCTCTTCTCGGTCGTCTATGGCCTGTATGAAGTGTCGATCCAATTGGTTGCCCGCGTTGAAAAGGCCCGTATCGAACGTCTCAAGGCCGAAGGTCTGTATTTCGAGGACGATGAGGACGAGGCCGACGACGAGGCTAAGGCATGAATGACGCGACCTTAACGCGTATTGCAGAGGCGCTAGAGCGGATCGCTCCGGCGCCTTTAGCCGCTCCGGACTTTGCCGCTGCACAAGGGTTCGTTTGGCACACCAGTCCCGACCGGCTCGAACCAGTGACCAAGGTGTCGCGGGTTGATGTCTCGCTCCTCGTCGGGGTGAACAGATCGCGTGACACGTTGATGGCCAACACCGAACAGTTTGCCCGTGGGATGCCCGCAAACAACGCCCTTTTGTGGGGTGCGCGGGGCATGGGGAAATCCAGTCTGGTTAAGGCCGTACATGGCAAGCTGGGGGAAACCTATCCCGACCTCAAACTGATCGAGATCCAGCGCGAAGACCTTCCGTCGATCACGCGGTGCCTGAACTTGCTACGTGGTCGTCCTGAGCGCTTTGTTCTGTTCTGTGATGACCTGTCGTTCAGCAATGATGACGCGCATTACAAATCGCTTAAGGCGGTGTTGGATGGCGGGATTGAGGGGCGTCCCGACAATGTGGTGCTCTATGCTACGTCGAACCGTCGCCACCTTATGCCGCGCGATATGATCGAAAACGAACGCTCTACGGCTATCAACCCTGCGGAAGCGGTCGAAGAGAAAGTATCGCTCTCGGATCGGTTTGGTCTGTGGCTCGGGTTCCATCCGTGTTCGCAGGACGACTACCTAAATATGATCCGCGGGTATTGCGCGTCTTATGGCGTTGAGATCGACGAAGAAACGCTTTGGGCCGAAGCCATCGAATGGCAAGCGACCCGAGGGAGCCGTTCTGGCCGCGTGGCGTGGCAGTATTTTACGGACCTCGCAGGGCGCAAGGGCGTGACACTTTGACGAAAACGGGCGGGGAATTCCCCGCCCGTTTTGTATTCTGATGCTGCTACCTGATTAGGGCAGGTAATCTTCGGGGTTGGCCGATTTCATCCCCGACAGGCGCACTTCAAAGTGGACGACCGCAGGGTTCGTAGCTTTTACCACACCGATTTTCTGGCCCTGACGGACGCTTGCGCCCTCAGCCACAGTCAAACCGTCGAGGTTGGTATAAACGGTCAACAGATCGGTCGCGTGACGGATCACCACAATCGCAACACCGTTAGTATCACGGGTGATGGCGGCCACGGTGCCAGCGGCAGCAGCGACCACTTCGTCGCCCGCGCTCGCTGCGATGTCGATGCCTTCATTGCTGCCAGCAGAATAGGCACGCACGATGTTACCGCGCACTGGGTAGATCAGCGGAGCATTCGGGTTCGCTGCTGGCGCCGGTGTGCCGAGGTCTGGCGCAGCCACAGGGGCCACGGTGGCCGTCGCTGCAGGTGTTGTGGTTTCGGTCGGGAGCGGCGTTGCAGCCGACGGCGGAACTGGCGTCTGGGTGCCTTCGCCTGGTGCGCTTTCTGGCTCGGTGATGAGGGTCACGCCGCTTTGTGGGATCAAGAGCGACTGACCTTCACGAACCGAGAGATCAGAGCCTAGACCGTTCCATTCCGCCAAGGTCCGCACGGGCAGGTTATAGAGACGTGCGATAGAGTAGGCGGTCTCGTTCGGGCGCACGGTGTGGCGCAGCGGTTCAATGCCGTCCATGACGGTTGCGGTTTGAGGCGCGGCAGCGACAGGCGCGGTCGAGGTGGCTTGCGGACCAGCACGGTCAATTGCGGCGGCGGCAAGAGTTGTCACATCAACCTCGGTCGGCTGGATTGGACCAGAGATGACGGCGCCAGTGGCAGCCGACGGTTCAGCCACGCGGTTCGGCAAGAGCAGCACAGCACCTTGGTTCAACGAGGTATCAACGCTGAGCGCGTTGGCGCGTGCCAGCTCTGCCGCGTTGATGTCCAGACGTTGGGCAACGGTTGTGACAGTATCGCCGCGAATTGCCACGACCACCTGATAGTTCGGGTACGAAATCACACCGCGATTATCGGGCTCTGGACGCGGCGGCAGGTTGCGTGCGGCATTCGTGGTATCGAGCGTGTTGCCGCCCAAGTCCCGCAAGTCCAAATCGAAATTCTCAAAGGTGTCTGCACAGCCTGCCAATAGCGTCAGCGCGGCACCTGTGAACAGCGCAGCGCGCAGGGAATTTGCCTTGATCATCACTCGATCCTCGTCTCTCTCGCTCTGTTGATCAGAGCTGTTTAGGTCAGTCGCCCAACCCCTCTACCAGAGGGACAAAGCGGACAGGGCGTAATTCGTCGTAGTCAAATCCGTCCTCAGTGCGGGTGACACGGATCAGGCTCTGAACCGCATCTGATTGCCCCACTGGCAATACCATAATACCGCCAACACGCAATTGCGCCAAGAGCGGACCGGGCGGGTCTTCGGCGGCTGCGGTCACGAGAATGCGATCAAACGGGGCCTGATCGGGCAAACCAAAGCTACCGTCACCTACAAAAGGGATCACATTCGTCAGGTCGAGCCGTTCAAAAATCGCCTTCGCGTCCGTCACAAGCCGACGATAACGGTCGATGGTATAGACGCGGCGGGCGAGGTGGCTGAGGATCGCGGCTTGATACCCAGAGCCTGTGCCGACCTCTAAAACCTTATCGCGGTTGGTGACATTGAGCGCCTGCGTCATGATGCCAACGACCGACGGTTGGCTGATCGTTTGACCCGACGCAATCGGCAGGGGCATGTCCTCGTAGGCGCGGTCAGCAAAGATGCCTTTGACGAACATTGCGCGGTCGACCCGTTCCATCGCCGTGAGCACACGTGCATCCGTCACGCCCTTTGATCGTAGGGCGTAGAGGAACTGCATCTTGGCTTCGGCGTCAAAGGTCACTCTAGCGCATCCCGCAGCTGGGCGAGGGTCGCGTGATCGGTGAGGTCTGCGCGCATCGGCGTCACGCTGATGTAGCCATCAAGGTTCAGGGTCACGTCCGTGTTGGGCAGGGTGCGAACCCGTTGATCGCCCCCTTTGACCCAAAGAAACTTGCGGCCCGAAGGCGATTGATGCGGCTCGACGGTAAAGGTGGTGCCACGGCGGAAGCCCTGTGCGCCAACCTTGATCCCTTGAACGTCGGCAGCGGCGACGGGAGGGAAGTTCACGTTGTAGAACAGGCGATAATCCTCATCACCCCAGAGACCGTTTTTCAGCAAGCGCCGCACAACGTCAGCACCGTGCTGGGCAGCGGCCTCGAACGGTTGGTCGAGGTCGGCATTGGCTGGGCCAAAGAACTGCGACATTGCGATGGCAGGGACACTCTGAAGCGAGGCCTCAATCGTGGCGCCGATGGTGCCCGAATACATGACGTTTTCGCCCGCGTTGTTGCCACGGTTCACACCAGAGAGCACGAGATCAGGTTTATTGACTGCCATAACGTCGTAGAGCCCCGCCAGAACACAGTCCGCAGGCGATCCTTCGGCGGCGAAACGGCGGTCACCGAGTTGGGCAATCATCGTCGGGTGCGTGTAGCTAATACAGTGACCCACGCCTGACTGTTCAAAGGCGGGCGCGACGGTCCAGACCTCACCATCGGGGCCAGCAACCTCTTGCGCGATTGCGTGGAGCACCTTTAGGCCCGGTGCGTTGATCCCATCGTCGTTGGTAATAAGAATGCGCATGCTCACCTCTTTTGCTGACCTTCCTAAGCAGTTGAAGGCAAAGCGGCAAGCATTGTCAGACCTGTTTTACGATAGGATTTCTGGCAGGAGACGTGCGGCCTCTTCGCGGATGTTGGTCAGGGGCGCGCGGTCTTCTCCAGGGAAGAAGCGTGCGCGCACGGCTGTCGGCATCGGCCGCGGGGTCAAAATCTTGACCATCGGGCCGATTTTCGCGGTTTCAGTTTGCCAGCTGCGCGCCATTGCGATCTGTGCGGCCTTGGACGCGCCATAGGCGCCAAAGAATGCCTCGCCAGCGCGTGGGTCATCAAAGAACACTGCGCGGCCCGTCGTGCCCAAAAGAGGCGCCACATAGCTGATCAAACGCTGGGTTGCTTTGACGTTTGTCAGGAATGCCTTGTCGTAGTCTTTTTCCGGCATGTCCGGAGCAGGCGACAAAGGCGGGGAGAAGATCGCGGAATGGATCCAAAGATCCAGTTTGCCCCAGCGATCATAGACCGAACGACAGAGCTGCTGCATCGCGGCCTCAACCGTGATGTCCATCGGCGCAAGCGACGCTTCACCACCTTTGGCCTGAATGCGATCATCCAGTTCCTCAAGTGCGCCCGTGGTCTTACCCACGGCGATAATGTGGTGCGTTTCGGCAAGCTGTTCGGCCAAGGCAGAGCCAAGTCCGCGCGAAGCGCCGGTGATCAGAGCGGTGGGGCGTGTATCTTGCGTCATAGGCTCCATTTCGCACCTTGTTGCGTTTGGTGCAAGTGGGCTGTGATGCGGCGATTTGGTCGAGTCAGTTCATCATCTGCAAGACAAGCTGCCCGTCCATTCCGGTGAGGATAACGGACTTTTCATCAATCGCAGTAATGCGGCCCGACAGCGTCGTGTCGCCCACCGAAACAAGGCGGACATAGCCGATCCCGTTGCGCAGGATCGCTTGGGTGCCGTCTGGTTTCACAATTGTGCCGATGAGTGCCATTTGATCGAGTGGCAGCACATCGACGACCGTTGCCGCCTGCGCGACAACGTTGTTGGTCATGCTCGTCATTTTCGGTCCATTGCCCGTGAGTGGTAGGACCGAGGTGGCATGTGGAAATCAGTAAAAAAACCCCTCCTTGCACGGAAGGATAGGAGGCATAAGCGGGGAACTGCCAGTTCCCCGATTTCGATATATGCAAAAGAAATAAGGGCCGCCACATTGGGCGACCCTAATCTTGCACGACCGTGCAAGGTGATTTCCGAACGGTGATGTCGCGTTAGGACTTCAGTTCGAATCCCTTGGCGATCATATCGGTCGGTTTGATCGGATATTCGCCCGAGAAACATGCATCGCAGAACTGCGGACAGGCGTTGTTGCGACCCTCTGCATGACCTGCTGCGCGGTAAAGACCGTCGAGCGAAATAAACCGCAGACTGTCGACACCGAGGTGGTCACGCATTTCGTCTTCGGTCATGGTCGCCGCGATCAGTTTTTCACGCTGCGGGGTGTCCACACCGTAGAAGCACGGCCAGGCGGTGGGCGGGGAAGCGATGCGGAAGTGCACCTCTGCCGCGCCAGCATCGAGGAGCATATCCTTGATCTTGCGGGTCGTGGTGCCTCGAACAACAGAGTCGTCCACAAGGATGATCCGTTTGCCAGCGATCAGCGCGCGGTTCACGTTTAGTTTGAGACGCACACCCATGTTACGGATCGCATCGGTGGGCTCAATAAAGGTGCGGCCCATGTATTGGTTGCGGATGATGCCCATGCCGTAGGGAATGCCGCTTTCGTGGCTGAAACCAATCGCGGCAGGGGTGCCCGAATCTGGCACTGGGCAAACGAGGTCGGCCTCAACAGGTGCTTCGCGAGCGAGTTCGACGCCGATCTGGCGGCGGGTCTCATAGACCGAACGACCAGAGAGGATCGAGTCAGGACGTGAGAAGTACACCTGTTCAAAGATACAGAAGCGCGGTTCTTGACGACGGAAGGGAAAGTGGCTCTGCACGCCGTCTTTGGCCGAAATCACAACCATCTCACCCGGTTCGATTTCACGGACGAATTCGGCGCCGATGATGTCGAGCGCACAGGTTTCAGACGACAGCGCCCAGCCATCGCCGATTTTGCCCAAGACCAGCGGACGCACGCCCAGCGGGTCACGAACGCCCATCAGTTTGGTGCGGGTCATTGCGACGACCGAAAACGCGCCTTCAGCTTTGCGAAGTGCTTCTTCCATGCGGTCAGGGATGTTGCGGCCCATCGAACGCGCCATCAGGTGGATGATGCATTCTGAGTCCGACGACGATTGGAAGATCGCACCGCGATCAATCAGGTCACGGCGAAGTGCTGCCGCGTTGGTCAGGTTGCCGTTGTGCGCAATCGCAGCACCGCCCATCGAGAATTCGCCAAAGAACGGCTGAACGTCTCGGATCGCGGTCTGACCTTTGTTGCCAGCGGTCGAATAGCGGACGTGACCGATACCGATGTTGCCTGGCAGCGTCTGAAGCAGTTCTGCGCTGGTAAAGTTATCGCGGACATAGCCCATACGACGTGCAGAGTTAAAACCGTGCTCTGCATCGTGCACCACGATCCCGCCAGCCTCTTGGCCGCGGTGTTGTAGGGCGTGGAGGCCAAGGGCGACAAAGTTGGCCGCATCGGCAACGCCGACAACGCCGAAAATCCCGCACTCCTCCTTTAGCTTGTCATCGTCAAAGGGGTGGGCGAGGGGCATCGTTCTGGACACGAGTGTTTGCTCCGAATCCGATATGGGAAGGGTTCGCCCCCTGATAAGCGTTCAGGGGGCCAGTGTCACGAAACTATCATACACTTTATGCGACGATAATTTATTCGCAGGTTCCGAGAAGGTCGTTGTAGTGGCTGGTCAGCCAACCCAAGGCTGCTTCGGGGTCTTGATCTTCGATCTGACCCGTCAGGTTGTTAAAGATTTTGGCCGAACGGCTGTCATCCACAATCGCCATGCCCTGCGAGGCAAGGATCGTGTTGTACAAAAAGAACGCGACAGCAATCAGGATGATCCCGCGGACCACGCCAAAGAGGAACCCGCCCGCCTGATCAAACGCGTCCAAAGCGGTGTTCCGCACCAGCGACGACAAGAGCGGCGTGAAGATCGAGAAAACCGCCAGAGCGATCGCAAAAACGGCGGCAAAACCGACGATGAGTTGCAGTTCGCAGCTGCTATCGATCAGGCCACCGATCACCGGAAGGTTGCCGACAAAGACACCAGCGGGCGAGGCAAAGTTGAAGGCGACAATCGCAGCGGCAATCCAGCCGAGGATCGACAGCGCTTCGCGGACGATGCCACGGCTATAGGCCAAAAGGGCCGAAACTACGATGACGATGGCAACAACGCCGTCGATAATGGTGAAACCGTCCATTTTGTCCCCTATACCGTCCCGTCTCGCGGGCCGAAAATGTCGTTCACGAAGCCAGCGAGGTCCTGCATCTGTTTCAGGTCCATCGCTGGTGCCGCTGCTCTTTTGGATAGGTGCGGCAGAATTGCCGACGTGAAACCAAGTTTTTGCGCTTCTTTCAACCGATTTTCGGCCTGAACCACCTGTCTGATGCTACCAGAGAGGCTAATCTCGCCAAAGATGACACAGTCAGACGGCAGTGCGGCATCTTCTCGGGCTGAAATGAGGGCCGCAGCGACGGCTAGATCGGCGGCTGGTTCCGTGATCCGCATCCCGCCCGCGACATTCAGATAGACATCGAGCCCCGCAAAAGCGATCCCGCACCGCGATTCCAAAACCGCGAGGATCATGCCCAAACGTCCCCCATCCCAGCCGACGACCGACCGACGGGGTTGCGGTGTGGGCGAGGGCGCAACGAGCGCTTGGATCTCGCAGAGCATTGGGCGCGACCCCTCAACGCCTGCGAAGACAACCGACCCAGGGGTAGGTTTGCCACGCTCGGACAGGAACAAGGCGCTGGGGTTCTTCACCTCAACCAGTCCTTTTCCCGTCATTTCAAACACGCCAATCTCGGACGCGGGACCAAACCGGTTTTTGACCGCCCGCAAAATACGGAACTGATGGCCGCGCTCGCCTTCGAAATAGAGCACTGTATCGACCATATGTTCGACAACTCGTGGACCGGCGAGAGCGCCTTCTTTTGTGACGTGACCCACGAGGATCGTCGCGATCCCGCTCTTTTTCGAGAAGGTCACAATTTCATGCGCCGAGGCCCGCACCTGACTGACCGACCCCGGTGCGCTGTCGACGGTATCGGCCCACATGGTTTGGATCGAGTCGATGATCACCAGATCGGGCTGTTCGACCTCAAGTGTGGTGAGGATGTCGCGCAGGTTTGTCTCTGACGCGAGTTTGACGGGGCTTTTCTCTAGCCCCAATCGCCGTGCGCGCATCTGGACCTGAGCGGCAGATTCCTCGCCCGAGATGTAGACGACCTTTAGGCCATTACGGGCAAAACGTGCTGCGGCTTGAAGGAGCAGAGTGGATTTGCCGATCCCCGGATCACCGCCAACCAAAATCGCCGATGCCTTAACCAAGCCACCGCCGAGCACGCGGTCTAGCTCTGCCACGCCTGCCTCAGTGCGGGGCGGTTCGGCTTCTTGAGCGGCCAGATCGGTGAGGGCAATGGTTTGACCACGACGACCAGAGAGGCTCTTGCTCCCGTGGCTGGTGGCGAGTGGTTTTTGTTCGCTGATCGTGTTCCACGCACCGCAGGCGTCACAACGGCCAGACCATTTTGTGGAACTCGCGCCGCAGTCGGAACAGATGAAATTAGGTTCTTTTGCCATGCTCGCCTTGTCCCTTATTCGACCCGCCACAGCAACGGAAAAGTCAGTCTTTGTGCGGGGCGAGCGCGATCAAAACCGATGCGATCACACAGCCCGAAAACAGATAGAGCCCCCAAGCGGTTTCCAATCGCCCGACGCCCACGCCTTTGACGATCACCACGTAAAGCGCCAGCAGAAAAACGTCGGCCATGGCCAGTTTTCCGAGCCACATCAGGACAGGTTTGACGCGGGTGTCGAGCAAACCGAAGTGCACCAACGCCATTCCAATGGTTTTTAGATATGGGGCGAAAATGGCGAGGACGGTCACTAACAGCGCCAGATAGACATCTGTTTCCCAGAGGCTTTGCAGGCCGGACACGACCGAGATTTCATGCGTTCCAAACAGCGGCAAAAGGCCTGCCCGCATCAAAGGCGCAAACCACGCCAGTGGGAAGAGAACCAACAGGCACAGGTTGGCGAATTTTATGAGATAACTGGAGCGAAAAACTGTCATATCCGATGAAGTGGCCAGAGCGCCCCAATTTGGCAAGAGTTATTCTGCTGCAGGTTTGGCCGTTATTGGGACGACATTGGTTTCTGGTTCGTCAACTTCTTCCTGCTCGAACCCATAACCGAGGGTCGGCAGCACGGCCTGAAGTTTATCGTCGAGACGGGCCAACTGGTTGGCAATCACGCTCTCTTCGGTATCGAGTTGCTGTGCCCATTTTTCGATTTCCTGACAGGTGTGCAGGGCCTCGATGATCTGGCGTTGCTGTCGTTCAACTTCTTCCTGACGCTGGCGCAGGAAGGTCCGTGCATGGGCGACTTTTTCGTCGGAATAGATATCGGCCAGACCTCTGGACCTCTCGCTCATTTGTGCGGCGACCGTCAAAATATCGCTCTCCAGATCAGAAAGGTCAGGGTGGTCGCGCATGAATTGGATACGTTCGCGCACGGCATCAAATTCTGACGACAGGGTAAATACGCCCTCACGGTCGGCGGCATGGCAGCGGTGATAGGCGCGTGCAACGTCGTCCATATTGATCCGAAAATTCCGATGAGACTTTTCCAGAGCCATGATGCGGCCATTTGCGGGGGCAAAGAACATCATCGAAAAAAAGAACATCGTGACGGCCAGCTGGATATACATGCCAGCGTTTTCGACCTGAATATCGCCGAACGCCAAGGACGCGGTGAGCCAAGGCGCAAGGTCGAAAGCGCACATCACTGTGTAGCCGACCACGAAAGCGGACATCAGAACCAAAAACAGAAATGAAAACGCATGAAATGTGCGGACAAATAAGCCCGACGCAGCCGTAAAATTCATAACTCGGCTTCCCCAAAAACCTCGTTGCTCTATACCTTAAAGGATAGGTTAATTCACCTATGTGGGCGAAGGATTTTGTCGAGAAATGGGCAAAATTGATTGGATTGCTGGATAATCACGTTATGGTTGCGTGATTGTTTCCGTTTCCCGCACAGTTTGCAGCGTCGCCGCGAAACACTGCTCAATTAAGCGAGAAGCTGTTTCCAAACAGACCGCGAAGCTAGCGTCCGATTCGATCAGCGCAGGGTTTCGATGGGACCTGTCGCGCGCCCGTGGATGAACTGATCGACATAAGGATCGTTGCTGTGATCGAGATCGGCAATCGGACCTTCCCAGCGGATTTTACCCCGATGTAGCATCGCGACCCGATCCGAGATCGCGCGAACGCTGGTCATGTCGTGGGTGATGGTGATCGCTGTCGCGCCCATCTCGACGACAATTTCGCGGATCAAATCATTGATCACGCCCGACATAATCGGATCGAGGCCAGTGGTCGGTTCGTCGAAAAAGATGATCTCTGGCGAGGCGGCAATCGCCCGCGCAAGGCTGACCCGTTTTTGCATCCCGCCCGATAGTTCCGCAGGCAAGCGATCCGCAACATCAGGGCCGAGCCCCACGCGGCGAAGTTTTTCGATAGCAATCTCGCGGGCCTCGGACTTGGGACGTTTCAACGCGCCGCGCATCAGACGAAAGGCGACGTTTTGCCAGACAGGGAGGCTGTCGAACAACGCGCCGCCCTGAAACAACATCCCAAACCGTGCGAGAAATGCATCACGCGGTTGGCGGGTGACGTCGACGCCGTCGACTTCGATCATGCCGCTGTCTGGTGTCACAAGGCCAAGAACGGATTTGATCAAGACAGACTTCCCCGTGCCCGATCCGCCGATGACGACCATCGATTGACCCTTGGGCACGTGCAGATCAACGCCACGCAGGACGTCGTTGCTGCCAAAGGATTTATGAACGTCAGTGAGCCGGATCATGCGGAAAAGAAGGCCTGTGTGAGAAGGAAGTTCGCAGCGAGGATCAAAATCGCCGCCGCAACAACAGAGGTTTTCGTGGCGCTGCCGACGCCTTGGGCGCCGCGACCAGAGTTCATGCCGTAGTAGCAGCCCATCAAAGCGGCAATGAAACCGAACACGCCACCTTTGATCAGGGATGAGAAAATATCCATAAATTCAAGGAAGTCGGCGGTGTTCTTGATATATGTCGAGGCGTTGAACCCCAGCGTTTCGGTGGCGACCAGATAGCCGCCCAGAATGCCGATGGTATCACCGATCCCCACGAGAACAGGCATGACGAGCGTTGCGGCCAAAACACGCGGCAGGGTCAGATACTTCATCGGGTTCGTCGAGAGCGTAACTAGCGCGTCGATCTGTTCGGTCACCCGCATTGTCGCGATTTCAGCGGCAACGGACGATGTGACCCGCGCGGCGATCATCAGACCGACCAACACCGGACCCAATTCGCGGACCATCCCGATAGCAACGATCTGGGGCACGACGGCTTCGGCGCTGAAACGTGCACCACCCGCGTAAATCTGGAGCGCGAGGGCGCCGCCTGTGAACAGGGCGGTCAGGCCCACAACGGGAAGCGAATAGAACCCGATCTGCATCAGGGCCGTGCCCAATTCACGCGGATAGAACGGTGGCCGTACGAGGTGGCTGATCGTTTCCCCCGCGAACAAAGCCAGCCGACCGACAAAGGCCAAGGCCCCTAGAACAGCACGACCGAGGGCGGCAATCGGATTTTTCACGGCAGATAGGTCCGTTTGTAACGGCCCCCCAGCGAGGTCAAGATTTCATACCCGATGGTGCCCGCAATATCGGCAAGGTCATCGACGGTCTGTTGCGGGCACAGAAGGCTCAGCGCCTCTGGTGCCTCATCAAGGTCAGTCACATCAACGGTGATCAGGTCCATCGACACGCGCCCGACGATGGGACACGGGATCGAACCCGCCCATAGCTTTGTGTTTTTATTCGACAGAGACCTAAGGATACCATCGGCATAACCACCTGACACGGTTGCGATTTTACTGTCACGGGCGGCTTGCCAAGAATTGCCGTAACCGACGACTTCGCCTTCGGTCAGGTCGCGGATCTGGATAACAGGCAGGTCGAGTTTGACCACGGGGGACGCATCGGTGAACGGTAGGCCACCATACATCCCGATCCCGGGGCGCGTGACGTCAAAATGATAGTCCTTGCCCAGCAGAATACCGCCCGTAGCCGAGAGCGAGCGTGGCACATTCACGCCGTCCGTCATCTTACGGAAGGTTTCTAACTGGTAGGCGTTCATCGGGTGATCAGGCTCATCGGCACAGGCCAGATGGCTCATAATCAGGGCAGGGGATTGTGCCATCACGATAGACGCGACCGCCGACCATTCCGACCACTCCATCCCCAGACGGTTCATGCCCGTGTCGAGCTGGACGCCAAAGGCCTTACCTGGGAGAGATTCAAACTGGCGCGTCAATTGATCGAGCGAGTTGATCATCGGGATCAGGTCAAGCTGAAGGATCGCGTCGGTGTCGCCCGCCATATGCCCGCCGAACACGTGGATCAGCGCATCGGGGCCAACGGCCTGACGGACCTTTGCACCTTCTTCGACAGAGGCGACAAAGAACCGATTTGCACCTGCAGCCTTGAGCGCGGCGGCAACGCGGTCGGACGAAAGCCCGTAGCCGTCTGCTTTGACAACTGCGCCCGTTTCGGCGTCAGACATCGCAGCCAAGGCACGCCAGTTCGAAACCAGCGCAATCAGATCAATATGTAGAAAACCAGTAGCCATGGGCGTCTTGTGCTGCGCCGTTGCCCGCAGGGCAAGGGAAAAATCAGTAACCGTCTTCTGCGCCTTGCTGCCAAGGTTTGACGAGGTTGCCAAAGCGGGTGAAGCGACCTTCGAACGACAGGTCAACGGTGCCAATCGGACCGTGACGCTGTTTGCCGATGATGACCTCGGCTTTGCCGTGCAGACGGTTCATCCGATCCTGCCATTCAGCAAAGTTCGGGCTATCCTCGGACGGTTTTTCACGTTCGACGTAATATTCTTCGCGGAATACGAACATAACAACGTCGGCGTCCTGCTCGATCGACCCCGATTCACGAAGGTCGGACAGCTGTGGGCGTTTATCGTCGCGGCTCTCAACGGTACGGCTGAGCTGGGACAGGGCGACCACGGGGATTTGCAGTTCTTTCGCAATCGCCTTGAGGCCCATCGAAATCTCACCGATTTCTTGAACGCGGTTGTCGCCACGACCCGTGCCGCGCAGAAGCTGAAGGTAGTCGACGATCAGAACGTCGAGGCCATGCTGGCGTTTCAGGCGACGCGCCCGCGCTGCCACCTGTGAAATCGGCAGAGCAGGGGTGTCGTCGATGAACAGCGGGCAGCTTTCCAATGCCTTGGCGGCCTCAACAAAACGACGGAATTCCTGTTCGGTCATGTCACCGCGACGGATTTGTTCGGATGGAACCTCGGACGCCTCAGACAGAATACGCGCAGCGAGCTGTTCGGCGCTCATCTCGAGACTAAAGAAGCCAACAACGCCGCCTTCAATGGCACCCTCGGACCCATCAGGCTTGCGGCCTTTTTTGTAGGCCTTTGCGATGTTGAACGCCACGTTGGTCGCGAGCGAGGTCTTACCCATCGACGGACGACCCGCGAGGATCAAAAGGTCGGATGGGTGCAGACCGCCGAGTTTTTTGTCCAGATCGATCAGACCTGTCGAAATGCCCGACAGACCACCATCACGCTGATAAGCTGCGTTCGCGGTGTTCAGGGCTTCGGTCACGGCTTTCACGAAGGAGGTAAAGCCGCCCTCGGAGTTGCCCTTTTCCGCCAAGGAATAGAGGGCCTGTTCCGCCATCACGATTTGTTCGTTGGCTTCTGTACCGACTTCAACCTTTGTGGCGCGGTCTGCGATGTCTTTGCCGACCTTGATCAATTCGCGGCGCACGGCGAGGTCATGGATCAACTGCGCATAGTCCCGTGCCGCAAAGGCCGAGATTGCAGAACCTGCAAGTTTGACGAGGTAAGCAGGGCCGCCCAGTTCCTGCAGACCAGCATCATCCTTGAGGTAGGTTTTCAGCGTAACAGGCGAGGCGAGAGCGTTCATTGAAATCCGCGCTTTTGCGGTTTCAAAAATGCGGCGGTGGACGGGATCGTAGAAGTGATCTTCGGTGATCACAGCCGCAATTTTGTCAAAGATTTCGTTGTTCGTCAGGATCGCGCCGAGAAGCTGTTGCTCAGCCTCAATCGAATGCGGGATTGGGTCTTCTGCTGCCGCTTCGACCCCTGTTGCGTTGAATGCTGTAAGTTCGTTCATTGTTATTGCACCCAAACTGCCCTGAAACCTGATCCAAGTGTGATAGCCAATTCGGCCGTGAAGGGCAAAATGTATAACCCTGTGGATGGCCTGTGGGTATCCTTGGAGGATACTCTATCTGGTTGGGGCGAAAATAGCGACACCCATATCTGGATAGAAAAAGGGCGGCAGTTTCCTGCCGCCCTCTAAATAATTAGGCGCGTGCCGCAGCCCAGCCCGCTGGATCGCGCAGATACGACTCGACCTCGGATAGGGTGTTTGCATCAAACGCGCCGCGTTCTTTCGCCACTTCGAGGACATCCCACCATGTGCAGAGGTGGATCAGTTGAACGCCGTGATCGCCGAGCGTTTTCTCAACACCTTCAAAGATGCCGTAGTAGAAAATCACGGCAGTCGCGGAACAGGTCGCACCTGTGTCACGGATCGCATCAACGAACGACAGTTTAGAGCCGCCGTCGGTGGTCAGGTCTTCAACCAAGAGAACGCGCTGGCCTTCGGTCATCGCACCTTCGATGCGGGCATTGCGGCCATACCCTTTGGGCTTTTTGCGGACGTAGGTCATCGGCAGTGCCAGACGTTCAGCCACCAGCGCTGCAAAGGGGATACCTGCGGTTTCGCCGCCCGCAATGTTGTCGAAGGCCTCAAAACCCGCTTCGCGCATGATCGAAACTGAGAGGAAATCCATCAGGGTCGAACGGATGCGTGGGAATGAGATCAGCTTGCGGCAGTCGATATAGGTCGGGGCCTTCTTGCCAGAAGCGTGGGTGAACGGCTCTTCCGCGTTAAAGTGGATTGCGCCGATTTCCAGCAGCATTCCAGCGGTGAGTTTCGCCATTTCGGCTTTGGTCGGATAGGAAGAGGGGATCATCGCACGTCCTTATTGGTTTTCTTAAGTTTTACCGGAGGTCCGGTTTTTAGGCCTCAACACGCCAGTGTAGCGGGAAGCCGGCATCAAATACGGTGACTGGACCGGCGCCTGTCTCAATGCGGTCCGGATAGCTGACCGGTTCCCCTTTGACGAGGGTAATGGTCTCTTGGTTCACAGGGAGGCCATAGAATTTCGGTCCGTTTTTGGACGCGAAGGCCTCTAGGTTTTTCAGCTTGCCCGCGGCCTCGAACACTTCTGCCAGGCAAGACATGGTGTTCGGTGCGGTAAAGCAACCAGCGCAACCACAGGCCTGTAGTTTTGCGGGGTCCGTGTGTGGTGCCGAATCCGTCCCGAGGAAGAACCGTTCATCGCCAGAGGTCGCAGCCTCAACCAGTGCAATGCGGTGTTGTTCACGCTTTGCCACGGGAAGGCAGTAGTAATGCGGTTTGATCCCGCCCGCGAGGATGTGGTTGCGGTTGATAATCAGGTGGTGCGTGGTGATCGTCGCGCCGAGGTTCTTATGGTGGTCCCGGACATAGTCCACCGCGTCTTGGGTGGTGACGTGTTCCATCACGACGCGCAGATCGGGCACTTTCTTGCGGATCGGGTGCAGAACGCGATCAATGAACACAGCTTCGCGGTCGAAAATGTCGATGTCGCTGTCGGTGACTTCGCCATGAACGCAGAGCGGCATACCGATCTCTGCCATCTTTTCGAGAACGGGACGGACCTTATCGAAGTCGCGCACACCCGAGGCGGAGTTGGTCGTCGCACCCGCAGGGTAGAGTTTGACAGAGGTCGCGATACCAGCGGCATGTGCTGCTGCAACATCCTCTGGGTCGGTTTCTTCGGTGAGGTAGAGAACCATCAGAGGCTGGAACGACATGCCCTCGGGTAATGCTGCCATGATCCGTTCGCGGTAGGCTGCGGCCTGCGCACCAGTCACAACAGGAGGCACGAGGTTCGGCATCACAATCGCGCGGCCAAAATGCGCAGCGGTATGCGGGAGAACGCCCTCAAGCATCGCACCATCACGCAGGTGAAGGTGCCAGTCGTCGGGGCGGCGGATGGTCAGGCGGGTGAGGGCTGTATCGGTCATGGGCTGTCTTTACACCTTTGTCCCGCACCGCGCCATAGGGGGATAAAGGCTTTTCGGGCCGAAAAATGCCTCTGCGACCAAGGCATGACTTGACGCCTCGTGTCAGCGGTGCAGCATACCCCAAACGGAGGAAACTATGCAGATCGACAGTATCGACGACGTCCAGACGATTCTGGCCGGTCAGGACTACGTATGCGGCCGCGCCTTAGCGACGGTGGTGTTCTTATCCCTGAAACTCGGCCGTCCGCTCTTTCTCGAAGGTGAGGCAGGCACGGGTAAAACCGAAATCGCCAAGGCGATTGCTGCGTCTCTTGGCCGTAAATTGATCCGTCTTCAATGCTACGAAGGTCTGGATGCGGCCTCTGCGGTCTATGAATGGAACTTTGCCGAACAGATGATCGCGATCCGCACGGCAGAAGCGACAGGCGGGGCTGATCGGTCGGAACTGAAATCTGAACTCTTTACTGAGGACTACCTGATTGAACGCCCGCTCTTGCAAGCGATGCGTCCCCAAGAGGGCGGTGCGCCTGTTCTCTTGATCGACGAAATCGACCGCACAGATGAACCGTTCGAGGCGTTCCTGCTAGAGGCGCTTTCTGATTTTCAGGTGACGGTGCCCGAACTCGGCACGATCAAAGCGCCAGAGCCGCCCATTGTGATCCTGACCTCGAACCGTACGCGCGAGGTTCACGACGCATTGAAGCGGCGCTGCCTCTATCACTGGGTCGATTATCCGACCTTTGATCGAGAGTTGGAAATCCTCAATGCCCGCGCGCCAGAGGCCCAAGATGCCTTGAGCCGTGAGGTCGTCGCCTTTGTTCAAAAGCTCCGCACCGAAGATTTGTTCAAAAAACCCGGCGTGGCAGAGACCATAGATTGGGCGAAATGTCTGCTCGCTTTGGATGTGATCGATCTGTCGCCTGAGGTGATTGCCGATACGCTGGGCGCTATTCTGAAGTATCAGGACGACATTGCTCGCATCGAAGGGTCAGAGGCGCAGCGTATCCTCAAAGACGCACGTGCCGAACTCGCTCCGGCGTGATGGTCGTTCATGGCTGAATATATCCCGCTCTCTATTCCCGAAGATGGGAAGCTCGCGCATAATATAACGCACTTTGCCCGTGCACTGCGTAAGGCGGGGCTGCCTGTCGGCCCTGGGCGGGTGATTGACGCCATTCGGGCGGTCGAGGCCGCGGGCTTTACGGAAAAGAATGATTTCTATTGGACTTTAGAGGCGTGTTTTTGTTCACGCCCTGAACATCGCGTGGTCTTTGGTCAGGTGTTCCGCCTCTACTGGCGTGATCCGCGCTACCTCGAACACATGATGTCGATGATGCTGCCCTCTGTGCGTGGCGTTCAAGAAGAGCGCAAAGCCAAAGCAGGGGAAAAGCGCGCGGCGGAGGCATTACTGGATGATCAGAACATCCCCATGCCGAAGGAAGAGGACGAAGAGCCGAACGAAGAAGCCTTGATCGACGTTGATGCTTCGAAAACCATTTCGACCGAGGAAAAGCTGCGGAGCCTCGATTTTGAGCAGATGAGCACAGAGGAAATGGCAGAGGCGAAGCGCATCCTTGCCCGCATGACATTGCCTGTGCGTCCGATTAAATCACGCAGGACCGTCGCGGGCTATGGCGATATCGCCGATTGGCGGGCCACGATGCGGCGGGCCATGCGGCAAGGCGGGGAAATCACCTCGTTTGAGACACGCAAGAAACGTGAGCGTTATCCGAACCTTGTGGTGATCTGCGATATTTCGGGGTCTATGTCGCAATATTCGCGGGCCGTTCTGCATTTCCTGCACGCTGTGTCCAACGCCAAAGGCCAAGGCTGGGCCAAGGTGCACGCGTTCACCTTTGGCACGCGCCTCACCAACATCACGCGCCATCTGAAACATCGCGATGTGGATGCAGCATTGGCGGCGGCGGGGTCCGAAGCGCAGGACTGGGAAGGCGGCACGCGGATCGGTGAGTGTATTGACCGTTTCAACCGCGACTGGTCGCGCCGTGTTCTAGGGCAGGGCGCTGTGGTGCTTTTGATCACCGATGGGCTAGACCGCGACCCTGAGGGCGGCTTGGGCAAGGCGATGGAACGGCTGCACCTCTCATCGCGGCAGCTCATTTGGCTCAATCCCTTGCTCCGCTGGGAGGGGTTCGCCCCCAAAGCCCGTGGAATTATGGAAATGTTGCCCCATGTTACCAGTTTCCGTGCTGGGCATAACATCGCCTCGCTTCAGGGGCTGGCGGATGCCATAGCGCGCGGTGATGATACTGGGGAAAAGGATCGCCTCATGGCGATGATGGGGAGGTAGCGGTGACCGATAAGACAGACATTCCCGCCTTGGCACTCGACTGGCATCGGTCTGGCCGTGGCGCTGTTTTGGCAACTGTGGTTGAAACTTGGGGCTCCGCACCGCGTCCAATCGGGTCGCAACTGGTCGTTGACCGTGACGGCGCGATGGAAGGCTCTGTCTCGGGTGGTTGCGTCGAAGGTGCGGTGATCACCGAGAGCTTTGACGCGATCGAGGACGGCAAGGCCCGATTGCTGGATTTTGGCGTCAGCGATGACACGGCCTTTGCCGTGGGACTGGCCTGTGGCGGACGCATCCGTGTGCTGGTCGAACCTGTCGGGGGCGAAACGTTACACGAGGACCTCTTGGCCGATCTCGTTGCCCGCCGCGCACGGCGCGAGGCTGTCGCCTATGTCGCGGATCTGGAAACGGGGGCGCGGCGGCTGGACGGCTTTGCCCAACATGAAGATCGATTCCGTGGCGATAAGTCGGGCGTTGAAGAGGACGGCCAGACCTTTGTCGCCATCCACAATCCGCCGCTTCGAATGATTGTGGTCGGTGCTGTTCATATCGCCCAACCCCTTGTGCAAATGGCCCGCGCCTGTGGCTATGACCCGATCTTGATCGATCCGCGTCCTGTTTTCGGGTCTGAGGATCGCTTTCCGAATGAGGTGATTTCGGATGATTGGCCAGATGAGGCGATGGAGAAGATCGGGCTCGACCCGAGGACGGCGGTTGTCACACTGACCCATGATCCGAAGCTGGATGATCCTGCGATCCGTGCAGCGCTGGGCTCTGACGTGTTCTACCTCGGCTGTTTGGGGTCCACACGTACCCATGCGAAACGGGTTGAGCGGCTAAAGACGGACGGATTTACAGACGACCAGATTGCCCGCATTCATGCGCCGGTTGGTCTGAATATCGGGGCCAAATCGCCTGCAGAGATTGCGGTCAGCATTATGGCCCAAATCACCGAAAGGCTGCGTAAAGGATGAAATTCGGGCCTGTTCCTTTAGCTGACGCCCTTGGCACGATCCTCGCCCATTCCATCGCTTTGCCCAAAGGCAAGTTGGCTAAGGGGCGATGGTTAACTGAGGATGACATTGCGCAGCTTGCGGCGCTGGGCATGGACGAAGTTATCGTCGCGCGGCTCGAGGCAGACGATATTCACGAGGACGAGGCAGCAACACGGCTCGCGCAGGCTTTGGTGCCTAACCCAGAGGCGCAAGGACTGCGCCTGTCTAAGGCAACGACGGGTCGTGTGAACCTCATTGCCACGGGCGCGGGTATTGCTCAGATCAATGTGGATGCCGTGAATGCACTTAACGCGGTTCACCCCATGATCACCCTCGCCACGGTCCCTGCGTGGCATCGATGCGACCCCGATACGATGGTCGGGACGGTTAAGATCATTTCTTATGGCGTGCCAGAGGATGCATTGAACACGGCGGTCGAGGCGGCCCGTTCCGCCATTCACATCCGCCCGCCACAGTATAAGACGGCGACCTTGATCGAGACCCGCACGACCGACGAAATCCCGTCGGATAAGGGGCGGCGTGCGACTAACGGTCGTCTGTTTCGACTGAATATGTCTCTGACTGAACGGGTTGTGGTGCCTCATCGGACGGACGATATTGCGGCAGCGATTGCCACGGCTTCGGGCGGTGTTGTGCTGATCCTGACAGCCTCTGCGACCTCTGATCCGATGGACGTTGCGCCCTCGGCGGTGCGGTTGGCAGGTGGCAAGGTAACTCGTTTTGGGATGCCAGTGGATCCCGGAAACCTGCTGTTCCTTGGTGAAGTCGGCAATCGTCCTGTCATTGGGCTTCCTGGGTGTGCGCGGTCCCCTGCGCTGAATGGGGCGGACTGGGTGCTCGAACGCGTGATATGTGGCGTGCCTATCGGAGATGCCGAAATCTCGGCCATGGGGGTAGGGGGATTGCTCAAGGAAATCCCGACGCGTCCCCGTCCACGCGAAGGCTGAAACAAAAAAGCCGCCCGAAAAGGCGGCTTTCTTATTCGATTGTCCGAAATTTACTTCGGAAGCGGCCCGATCATCATGACCATCTGGCGGCCTTCCATTTTCGGCATGTTCTCGATCTTGCCGAATTCGGTGATGTCTGCAGCGATCTGTTCCAGCAGTTGGCGGCCCAAATCTTGGTGCGCCATTTCGCGGCCACGGAATCGCAGGGTCACTTTTACCTTGTCGCCATTGCCAAGGAACTTGAGCACGGAGCGCATTTTAACGTCATAGTCGTGCTTGTCTGTACCAGGGCGGAACTTGACCTCTTTGATCTCGATGATCTTCTGCTTCTTGCGCGCTTCAGCCTCTTTCTTCTGCTGTTCATATTTGAACTTGCCGAAGTCCATGATCTTACACACGGGCGGCGTCGCGTTAGGCGAGATTTCAACGAGGTCTAAACCAGCCTCTTCCGCCATTTGGAGCGCTTGCGCTGGCGTTACAACGCCGACGTTCTCTCCTTCGGCGCCGATGAGGCGGATTTCGGGGCACCGAATGCGTTCATTGATACGGGGTCCAGTGTCACGCACCGGCGGTGCGTTATGAGGTCTGCGGGCTATGGCCTTAGTCCTTTCGGCGGTTGTAATTTGGCACGCAACCTAGTCTTGGCTGCGATTTTCCGCAACCCGCAAATGCGTTTGCCACAAGGTCGTAGTAATTCAGCGCCACATGTGACTTTAAAGTTGCGTGATGTCGTGCCATTACACGTATGGGGGCCTGAGTTGGGGCCGATCTGTAGTTTGGAAGGACAATATTATGAGAGCGTTTGTTATTATTGTGGTTGCCGCGATTCTCGGCTTTTTCGGTTATGAATTTGCCGCCAATGGTCGGACACCTGTTGAAGCCGTAAAAGGTCTGGTCGGAATTGCTGCCGAAGTTGCTGATGATGCCGCTGGTGCTGCAACGGATGCAGCCGACGCCGCCGCTGCTGCCGCCACTGATGCAGTAGACACCGCAACTGAGGCTGCAGAAGCTGCGACCGACGCCGCAACTGAAGCCGCGAATGCAGCTACTGAAGCCGCTGAGGCAGCAGCAGAGGCCGCTGCTGCCGCTGTTGAAGAAGCTGCAACCGCCGCGACTGAGGCTGCTGACGCTGCGACGACCGCTGCGACTGAAGCTGTTGATGCCGCTGCGTCTGCTGCAACGGATGCGGTAGAAGGCGCGACCGAGGCTGCAACGGCTGCGGCTGATATGGCAACCACCGCCGCAACTGAGGCTGCTGACACCGCAACGACCGCTGCAACTGAGGCTGCGGACGCTGCAAGTGACACCGTTGATGCAGCGACTGAGACTGCCGTTCAGGCTGCTACTGATGTGACCACGAGCGCCGGTAGCTTGATGGAAACCGCGACAGGCGCACTTGGCGCGCTGGACCCGTCTGCCATTCTCTCGGTCGAGAACTTTGATCCAGCCAAAGTAACCGCCCTGATCGAAGGGTCGTCGCTGTCTGATGGCATTAAGACCCAACTCGTTACTGCGGTTGAGGCTGCTGGTAATAACCCTGAGATGGTTCAAGGCGTGATTGACCAGATCAAGTCGGCGATGGGTCTGTAATTTTTGGCTCATTCAGCTTTGGCTGAATTTCGATAACTTCTTGGAAACGGGGCAGTTTTTCTGCCCCGTTTTCGTTTTTTGGGTGGTCTGCGCGAAGAGTTTCATTTTTTTGTCATAGGGCGCTTGACGCGCCCCGACGCACCGCTTAGAAGCCCCACACGTTCGGTGAGATACCGAAAAGAAGATACGCGGTTGTAGCTCAGTTGGTTAGAGTACCGGCCTGTCACGCCGGGGGTCGCGGGTTCGAGCCCCGTCAACCGCGCCACTTCTTTTCAAGACTTCACAGACGCAAGTGCGCGGTTGTAGCTCAGTTGGTTAGAGTACCGGCCTGTCACGCCGGGGGTCGCGGGTTCGAGCCCCGTCAACCGCGCCACTTTCCTCTCTTTTCAGTTTTGAAAACGCAAAATGCCCTTGGCAATTTGTCGTGCTTTAATATATCACGTTTTTAAAATATATTGGAGGACGCGATGGCGTTTCTAGATACCCTGCCTTGGAACCTTGTGATTTTGGCCTGCCTGACGCTGGGCCTCGCGCCGTTTTTCCCTGAACCGCATATCTGGGAAAAGCTAAAGATGTTAGCTGCGGGCGAGTTGGTGAAGCCGATTGATATCTTTGACTTGGTTATGCACGGCGCTCCGTTTGTGGTGCTCGTTGCAAAGGGGCTTCGCACGGTGATGGCGGGCTCATGAAAAAGGGGGCCGAGGCCCCCTTTGTTGTGTCGTATCAGTTGGCGCGTAACTCTTCGACGATCGACGCCATTTGATCGAGAGGCACATACCCTCGCACCAATTGGTCATCAAAGACGAACGTCGGTGTGCCGCTGATCTGCAAACGCTGCGCCAGCTCCATGTTTGCCTGCAGCACACGTGCAACCTCTGGCGATGCCATCCGCTCAAAGATTGGCGCCGCATCGAAACCAACGGTCGATGCAAGTTGCGACAGGCTGTCTTGGGTGATGTCACCACGCATGTTCATCAGAGTATCGTGGACAAATTTATAAGCGTCATCGCCATGAAGCTGCTGCACGGCAATCGCGAATTGTGACGCGAGGGTCGATTGTTCGCCAAGGATCGGCAGTTCCTTCACGATAAAACGGATATTGCCATCGGTTTCCAAAAGCGTCTCAACCTCGGGGAAGGCGCGTTTGCAGTAGCCGCAGCGGTAATCCATGAACTCTACCACAGTAATGTCACCGTCAGGATTGCCGCCAACCCACGAAAACCCATCGTTCTGGATCGCGTCCATATTGGTCTGGGCCATCTGTTGATCGGCCAAGGTCTCTGCCTGAGCCTGACGTTGTTCGAGAACGCCGATGGCTTCCATCAGAACTTCGGGGTTGTCGAGCAGATAGGCGCGGACTTCAGCCCGAAACGCGCTGCGTTCGGCGTCGCTCATGGCCTCCAGATCGGTGGCGGCGGCTTGGGTGGCGAGACCCAAGGTCAGGGCGAGGGCGAGGCGTTTCATAGAGTTCTCCGATTTATAGTCCGGCAGAGTTGTGCATATCTGGGCGGTGGTGCCAAGGGTCCGATTGACGCGCGGCCCCTGCAAAGGCAAACAGGGGGAGAGCAGATAGACCATAAGAGGCATGACATGCGTGTTTCAAGGCGCGGGGCCGTTGATCCCTTTATCGTGATGGACGTGATGGAATCCGCCCGTAAGGCCGAAGCCTCAGGGCGTCACATCATCCATATGGAGGTTGGGCAACCGGGAACGGGGGCGCCCAAAGCGGCACTGGATCGTTTGGCGCGCGACATGGCCGAGGGTCCGCTGGGGTATACGGTGGCCTTGGGGATGCCAGAACTGCGTGCGCGTATCGCGCAGCATTACGGCGATTGGTATGACCTCGACATGAACCCAGAGCGGATCGTTGTGACCGCTGGGGCGTCTGGCGCGTTTCTGCTGGCCTTTACCGCGCTCTTTGACACGGGCGACCGCGTTGGCCTCGGCGCGCCGTGCTATCCGTCCTATCGTCAGATTCTTCGGTCGTTTGACCTGAACGCGGTTGATATTCCAACGACGCTTGAGGCGCGATTCCAACCTGTTGCGGCAGACGTGGCAAACTACGACCTCCAAGGTTTGATCGTGGCCTCACCTGCGAACCCGACAGGCACCATGTTGGGGCAGGGCGAATTGACCGATCTCGCTGCGGCCTGCGCGGATCGCAACGCGGCGTTCATCTCGGACGAGATTTATCACGGATTGGACTACGGCATTAAACCCGTGACCGCTGCGTCGGTGACCGATGAGGTCTATGTCATCAACTCCTTCAGCAAATATTTCAGCATGACAGGCTGGCGCGTGGGCTGGATGGTTGTGCCCGAAGACCACGTTCGTGTTGTGGAGCGCATCGCGCAGAACCAGTTCATTTGCCCGAGCCATGCGGCGCAACGGCTCGCGCTTTATGCGATGGATTGCAAAGAGGAACTGGACGGCAATGTTGCCAGGTACGCCCGCAATCGCGAGTTGATGATTGAGGGTCTACCCAAAGCAGGCTTTACCAAGATCGCCCCGCCTGATGGTGCATTCTATGTCTATGCTGATGTGTCCGATTACACCGATGACAGTCTGAGCTTTGCAGCAGAAGTACTTGATAAAGCTGGTGTTGCGGTGACGCCCGGTCTGGATTTTGACACGGTAAATGGCAAGCACTGGCTTCGGTTCTCCTATGCTCGCTCAACCCCCGATATCGAAGAAGGGCTTCGTAGGCTCACCAAATTCATGGAGGACCGTCAGTCATGATCCGCATCGTGGGGGCAGCGGTTCTGGCATGTTTGGGCGCGGCATCGCAGGCACAGGATTTTACAGGTCTGGCGCGGCTGGATGTGACTCATTCGGTGATCGAAGATTCGTGGGGCAAAACGACAGTCGACTTGTTCCTGTCGCAGCCGGTGCCGTGGCGGGTGTTTACGCTCGATGATCCGCGCCGACTGATTTTGGACTTTCGCGAGATTGATTGGCGAGGCGCGGACAAGGCGACCTTGGATCAATCGGACCGCGTGAGCGACCTGCGGTTTGGGGCGCTGCGGCCAGGGTGGTCGCGGATGGTGGTTGATCTGTCCGACGCCATGATCGTGAGCCAAGCAGGGATGACGGTGAACACGGTCGACGGAACGGCGCGTCTGACGGTGAACCTGTCGCCAAGTTCGGACGCGGACTATGCCGCCGCCGCAGGTGCGCCCAGCGATCCGGGTTGGGATATGCTGAACACCGTTGATCCGACTGCGCCGCCAATCACTGCGGTCTATGATGGTATCCTGACGGTCGTGATTGACCCCGGTCATGGTGGCATTGACCCCGGCGCCGAGCGGGACGGTCTACGTGAGGCGGACCTCATGCTGCAACTCGCTGTTGAAGTAGCGCAGACGATGAACCGAATGGAAGGGATGCGCGCTGTGCTGACCCGCCAGACGGACGTGTTTGTGCCGCTCGAGGAACGGATTTCGATTGCCCGCAGGTCTGGCGCCGATGTGCTATTGTCGCTTCATGCGGATGCTCTGGACGGGGATGAGATCACCTCGGGTGCGTCGGTCTACACCCTCAGCGATCAGGCCCAAGAGGACGCGTCCTTGCGTATGGCGGAACGGCATGACCGTGGGGACCTCTTGGCTGGGTTGGATTTGACGGGCCAAGACGACACGGTCGCGACGGTTCTGATGGACCTCGCTCGGACGGAAACCGCGCCGCAGAGCGATACCTTAGCGGACGCGTTGGTGCAGGCGCTGATGGATACGAATGCGCGGGTGAACAACACACCTCGACGCGAGGCGCTCTTGGCCGTTTTGAACGCGGCGGATTTCCCGTCAGCCTTGGTTGAGGTCGGGTTCCTATCGAACCCACAAGACCGTGACGCACTCCGTTCTGCCGAAGGGCGGGCACGGGTTGTTGCGGGGATTGTCCTCGCCGTTCAACGCTGGGCCAATTCCGAAGCTGCGAAAGACGCGCTTAGGCGCCAGTAAACCGAGCGAGCCAGACCGTGCGATCGCCGCAGTCGGGGTCTTCGGCCTTGTGCGCAACAACGGTAAAGCCTGCCGCCTCGAGTTCGTGGCGATAACCCGCCTCGGACAGAGAGGCGTGATAGATCGGGGTGCCTTCGACCGACCCGATGGACACGCCCTCATCAGGGCCGCTGGTGAACATCAGCGCAGCGTTGTCGGCGGCATGGGCCGCAAAGACCGCGAACATAGCGCGCTGATCTGCGGGTGAGAGGTGGAAGAAACTATCCCACGCGAGGATCGCATCGAATTTCTCACCCAGATCAAGGCCACGCATATCGGCGCGAATAGAACGGGCGTTGGGCAAGTTGGTTTGGAACAGGGCAATCATGCTCTCTGCCCCGTCAACGCCCGTCACCGCGATGCCACGATCAATGAGGTATTCCGCGATCGGGCGACCCGATCCGCATCCCAAGTCCAATAAACGGCGTTTCCCGCGATCATGGGGCGCAACCGCAATCATGCGGTCCAACCAGCGGCGTTCTGTCAAACGGCGGTCTCGGGACGTGGCCCAAGCAGGGCCGACTCGGTCGTAGGTGGCAAGGATGCTTTCTGGCGTGCTCATGGCGCTGATTTGGTCCGTGGATGGCCAAGGGGCAATCCCTACCGTTCAAACCTATGCGAAAGCGGCGTTTTCATGCCGAAAGTGGTGCTTGCGGTTTTGACCTGACCCGCGACCCGCCCTATAAGCGGCGCACCAACCAAAGGGGTCAAACGCGTGCTGCGATTTATCATGTCGTTCTTCGGGGCTATCTTTACGATGGTCACGCTTGGTCTTGTGATGTTCGCGCTGATGCTCGGCGCGATTTTCACATTCTATGGCCGCGATTTGCCGTCTTATGAAACACTGTCGCAATACACGCCGAAAACGATCAGCCGTGTCTATTCTGGCGAAGGTCAGATCATCGACGAATTCGCTGTAGAACGCCGTCTGTTTACCCCCTTTGATGAGATCCCGCCGCTGGTTCAATACGCCTTTGTTTCGGCAGAAGATCAGAACTTCTTCACTCACCCTGGTTATGACATCCGCGGTATCGCGGCCGCTGCCGTTGAGGCGATCAAATCCCGGGGTGGTGAGGTGCGTGGCGCGTCGACAATCACCCAGCAGGTGATGAAGAACTTCCTCTTGTCCTCCGACCGCACGGCAGAGCGTAAAATCCGCGAACTGATCCTCGCCACGCGGATTGAGCGGGTGATGGACAAAAGCCGCATTCTCGAACTCTATCTGAACGAAATCTTCCTTGGTCAGAACTCGTATGGGGTCGCGGCTGCAGCACAGACCTATTTCAATAAACCGCTGGCCGACCTGTCACCGGGTGAGGCGGCGTATCTTGCGGCTCTGGCGCAGCGTCCGGGCAACTTGCACCCCGTGCGCCAATATGATGATGCGGTTGCACGTCGGAACTATGTTCTGCGCCGCTTGGCCGAGGATGGGTATATTACTCAGACCGTTGCAGAGGCCGAACAGGCGCTGCCTCTGCGCACAGTGCAGTCGGGCGATTACGAAAGCTTCCGTTCGCAACTCCCGCCGCGCAACTACTTTACCGATGAAATTCGTCGTCAGCTGAGCCGCAACTTCGGTGAGGACGAGTTCTTTTCGGGTGGTCTATCAATCCGCGCGACCGTTGATCCCGACCTCCAGTCCGTTGCTGAGCAATCGCTCCAGCGTGCCTTGGAAGAATACGACCGCAATCTAGGTATCTGGAATGGCACAGGGAAAACTGTGCCCACCGATGCACTGGGGAGCGAAGACAGTTGGCGTGCTGCATTAGCCGATGTCACCGTCCCGCGCGATATCGAACTGGTGAGCCATTGGTATCCCGCTGTGGTTCTGGGCATTGAGGACCAACAATTGCGCATCGGGATCGAAGGCGTTCCGGCGTCCGACGCCGAACCGCAGGTGGTTCCGCGTTCTGACATCGATTGGATTCGCGGCAACTTCTTTGACAATTTCGAAGTTGGTGACGTGGTGCATGTCCGCCGTATGACTGCTGACGCTGATGGATCGTTCATCCGCTGGACGCTTCGTCAGGTGCCCAAAGTTCAGGGTGCGTTCATGGCGATGGACGTGAACACGGGCCGCGTTTTGTCGATGCAGGGCGGGTTCAGCTATCAATCGACCGAGTTGAACCGCGCGACCCAAGCCCGTCGCCAACCTGGTTCGGCCTTTAAACCCTTCGTCTATGCGGCAGCGCTCGACAGTGGCTATACGCCTGCAACCATCGTCGTCGACGCCCCGATTGAAATCAACACACCCCAAGGCCTCTGGCGTCCGCAGAACTCGTCCAACCAATTCTATGGTCCAACGCCGCTGCGCACAGGGATCGAACAATCGCGTAACCTTATGACCATTCGTCTGGCCCAAGAGGTCGGGATGGATGTTGTTGCGGAATATGCCGAACGTTTCGGCGTGTATGAGAACATGAACCAGTATCTCTCGGCCTCTCTCGGGTCCGAAGAAACGACGCTGTTCAAACTCGTCGCGGCCTATTCGATGTTTGCGAACGGTGGGGAGCGGGTTGAGCCGACGCTCGTCGACCGCGTTCAGGACCGTTTTGGTAACACCGTCTACCGTCACGATGCGCGCACCTGCCTCGATTGCGGTGAGGCGTCATTGCCGTCAGGGCAGGGGCCGACGATCTTGTCGAACCGTGATCGCATCATGAACGCGGTGACCGCGTATCAGCTGACCTCTATGATGGAAGGCGTGGTAAAGCGCGGCACTGCTTCGAGCGTTATTAACCTGCCTGTGCCGATCGCCGGTAAAACAGGGACGACCAACGACGCCAAAGACGTTTGGTTCGTCGGCTTCTCCTCCAATATCGCGGCGGGCTGCTATATTGGTTACGATAACCCAACCCCGCTGGGCAGTGGCGCATATGGTGGTTCGATCTGTGGTCCTGTGTTCCAGCGCTTTATGGAACAAGCGATCCAAGAGTTCGGTGGTGGTCGGTTTAAGGTGCCCGAGGACTGTCAGTTCATCAACATCGACCGCTTTACGGGCGCCCGTTTGCCCGAAGGTTCCGAAGGCCCGAACGTCATCGCAGAGTGTTTCCGTGTTGGCGAAGAGCCGATCTTTGGTGTGATGTTCGACGGTGGCTTTGCAATGTCGGCTGATCTCCCTCTCTTTGAAGAGGTGCAGCAACAGACCCGTAACGTCACGACATCGGACGGCAATACCGCGACCGTTGGCCCGAATGCGTCCTTTGGGACCTTGTCGTCGGGCGGACTTTACTGACACCGACTTGCCCGTGCCGCTGGCAGGGGCTATGACGCGACCTAATCCGTCGGGGCCTGTCGCCCTGACCCTAAGACAGACGAGTTGACCCATGCGCGCCGAAACGCAGAACATTGTGAACGCCATCGAGAAATCGATCGACCTTCTTGCTCAGCGGATGGACTGGGAAACTGCGGAATACCGTTTGGAAGAATTCAACGCCCGCGTTGAAGACCCGACCCTTTGGGACGATCCAGAAGGTGCGCAGAAACTGATGCGTGAACGTCAGATGTTGGTGGATCAGATCGCTGGTCTGCGCGCGATCAAACAGGATCTTTCGGATAACCTCGAACTCATCGAGCTTGGCGAAATGGAAGATGACGCCGATGTGGTGAAAGAGGCCGAAGAAGCGCTGAAAGACTTGAAAGTGCGCGCCGCTGAGAAAGAGCTCGAAGCGCTCTTGGACGGTGAGGCGGACGGCAACGATACCTTCCTCGAAATCAACTCTGGCGCAGGCGGCACGGAATCCTGTGACTGGGCATCGATCCTTGCGCGGATGTATGTCCGTTGGGCGGAAAAGAAGGGCTATAAGGTCGAACTTCAATCCGAAAGCCCGGGCGAAGAAGCTGGTATTAAATCGGCGGCCTACAAAATCAGCGGCCCGAATGCTTATGGCTGGCTGAAATCGGAATCGGGCGTGCACCGTCTGGTTCGCATTTCGCCCTACGATTCCGCTGCGCGTCGTCACACCTCGTTCTCATCCGTTTGGGTTTACCCTGTTGTAGACGACAACATCGAAATCGAAGTCAAACCGAACGACATCCGTATCGACACTTACCGTTCGTCAGGTGCGGGTGGTCAGCACGTGAACACGACCGACTCTGCGGTGCGTATCACCCACTTGCCCACGGGCATCGTGACAACCTCGTCGGAAAAATCGCAGCACCAGAACCGTGATATCGCGATGAAAGCGCTGAAATCCCGTCTGTATCAGATGGAACTGGATCGCCGTAACGCCGACATCAACGCCGCTCATGAAGCCAAAGGTGACGCGGGATGGGGTAACCAAATCCGGTCATACGTTCTGCAGCCGTATCAGATGGTCAAAGACCTTCGCACTGGCTATGAGACCTCGGATACCCAAGGCGTGCTCGATGGTGCGCTGGATGGACTGATGGCGGCAACGCTGGCGCATGGTGCATCGGGCAAATCTCGTGCAGAGGCCAATGCCGACGACTAAGGGTTATACCCTTAATTCCATATCATAAATACTACTTTGCGACTTGCGTCTCACCCCTTAGCCTTTGACATAAGGTCAAGGGGAGAGGACCATTAATGACGCAAACTGTAGACACACCGCCTCCATCACAGATCCCGTTGATCGGGACCTTGGGCATGGCTGACATTTTCGCGGCACTCAAAGCGGGGATCTACGATTTCCGCCGCGCACCGCAGTTTGGCCTGTTTTTTTCGGCGGTCTATGTGGTGATCGGGTTCGGCCTGATTACACTGGGGGCAGGGCACGTGAGCTGGGTTCTGGCGACCTCGCTTGGCTTTCCTCTGGCAGCACCTTTTGCTGCGGTCGGCCTGTATGAAGTCTCGCGGCGTCTAGAAAACGGGCAGCCGTTGGTTTGGAAAGACGTGCTTGGCGTGGTCTGGCAGGAACGCACCCGTCAAATCCCGTGGATGGGCGCGATCATCGTGATCTACTTCCTGTTCTGGACCTTCCTCGCCCATATGCTCTTTGCGCTGACGATGGGGCTGTCGGCGATGCGCAACGTGATGACGAGCTTTGATGTGTTTCTGACGGCTGACGGTCTGCGGATGATCGGGCTCGAACTGGTGGTCGGTGCGGTTCTCGCGTTTTTGCTCTTTGCGATGACCGTCGTTAGCCTGCCGCTCCTCCTCGAAAAAGAGATCGATTTCATCACGGCGATGCTGTTGTCGATTCGGACCGTTGCATCGAACCTCTTTGTGATGCTGGTCTGGGCCGCGATGATCGCGATCCTTAGTCTGATCGCGCTCGCCCCCGCGTTTCTGGGGCTTATGGTGGTTCTACCCGTGTTGGGGCACGCTACATGGCATCTCTATCGGCGGGTCCTGTATGATCCCATCTAACGCAAAAGGGCGCCCGAGAGCGCCCTTTGTCATTCCATATTACGACTGATTATTCAGCGTCTTTGGTAGCCGGAGCAGCCGGCATTTTCGGCTTAGCAGCACCGCTGGTCGACAGTGGGTCGTCTTGACGCTGAACCGAGCCTTCGAAATGCGCGCCAGACTCGATTGCGATCGTCTTGTGAATGATGTCGCCTTCGACGCGTGCCGACGATGTCAGGCGCACTTTGAGGCCACGAACACGACCGATCACGCGGCCATTGATAACTACGTCGTCAGCAACAACTTCACCACGGATGGTTGCGGTTTCGCCAACGGTCAGAAGGTGCGCACGGATATCGCCGTCAACCTGACCTTCGACTTGGATGTCGCCAGTGGTTTTCAGGTTGCCCTTAACATGCAGGTCAGACGACAGAATCGAAGCCGGTGCTTTGGGCTTGGAAACAGGCATGTCCATCTTTGGCGCAGAAGCCGGCGCAGGCACCGAAGTTTGTGCTGCGGTTTCGGTCGCTTTCGGACCCGGTTCGTTGATTTTGCTCTTAGAAAACATCTTGTCCAGCTCTTATGTAGATCATCGGATTGATTGCTTCGCCGCCGACACGAACCTCGTAGTGCAGGTGAGGTCCGGTTGAACGTCCGGAGTTCCCCATATCACCAATACGGTCCCCGCGCGAGACTCTTTGACCTTCTTGGACGCGGATCGCGTTCAAGTGACCGTAACGTGTTTCGATTCCGAACTCGTGTTGGATTTTAACTAGGCGCCCATAACCCGACGACCAACCCGCGTGAGTGATCACACCGTCAGCGGTTGCGTAGATCGGAGTGCCCACAGGACCAGCAAAGTCGGTGCCATAGTGCATACGGCCCCAGCGCATCCCGTAGCCCGAGGTAAAGCGGAAGTTATCCCGCACAGGCATAGAGAACGGCGCACGCTCTGCGGCAATACGATAGAGGTTGATGCGGTCCATCGACGACAGCAGTTCGTTTGCACGCGCCGTGTCAGGGTCGGCTTCACCGCCATTGGTCGAGAATTGCAACGGGGTGAGCGGGCCACCTGTGCCTGAATACCCGCGACGCACTTGATCAAGCAGCGTATCGGTGTTCAGGCCAGCGGCACGGAACATATTGTCCAGTGGCTCAACAGACACCAGCATCGCTTCTTCAAGTTGGCGGAAAATCTCGTCGTTGCGCTCTTCCATGAGGCGCAGGTCCAGTTCCAACTCAGCGGCGCGGTCGATCGCGCTCTGTGCGTCCGCTTCAATCTGGTCACGCTCAGCCGCGGTGTCAGCCAATGCTGATGCCAGAAGGTCGAGCGCTTCGTTCGAGACGCCACCCGTTGCGCCGGCGACCGAAGTACCGTTTTGAACAGCCGCTTCCAGTGCGGCGATACGCTGCGACAGGTCCTGTCGCTGGTTCATGGTACGGCGCAGGGTGGATTGGATCACCTCAATGCCTGTTTCCAGTTCGCGGCGGCGGTCCTCAGAGCTCAACAGCTCTGTCTGCATCACCGAAATCTGCGCGAGCGCAGAGCTAAACCGTGCTTGCGCTGCAGCGGCCTCTTCGGCGCGGCGGTCGCGTTCGGTCACAAGAGCCTGAAGGCGGGTTTCGTATTCGATTTGATCGCGACGGGCCTGATCGCGGAAGTTCCCCGCGCCAATGCTGTCCATCATTACGATTGCAGTAGCGATAATCGTCCAAGCGAGCACCATTGCGCCAGCGGTCCAAACGAAAAGCTGCATCTCTGAGCGAAGGCGGATGAACCGCGTTTCGGTGTCAGAGCGTAAAAACAGCCGCCGTTCTGGAAAACGCTTTTCAAGCGCTGCGTGCAATCTGGCCATCATTCGAGAGCGCAAGATCGTCGTCCTTGTTCTGTCCCAACCCATACAGACAGGGTCCCAACCTATCCATGCGGACGGTGTTAGCGGGCAGGGGATAGTGGCGCAACGCTTTTACGCAATTTTGCACAAATTGACGCGGTTACATGGGGTTGTGCGCGGTTTTTTGCCTAATTTCCCGATGCGCGAGCGGTGCGATCGGGTGTTTCTTCTGCAAGTGGCCAATAGAAGTCTGGCGGCAGTCCAGCTTCGGCTCGTTTTTCTTCGTTGAACGGTGGCTTCAGGGCACCGTGAAAATATCGCTGAACCAATGCGTGGAATGCAACCTTTGGGTCGAGGTCGTGACGACCGCAAAGGAAGTGAAACCACTTTGATCCATAGGCCACGTGATGGACTTCTTCGGCGTAGATAACGTTTAACGCCTCAACGGTCGCGTGATCTTTGGCCTGTTTGAACAGACCGATCATGCCGGGGGTCACATCCAGCCCTCTGGCCTCAAGCACCATTGGAACGACCGCCAACCGCCCCATCAGGTCGTCGGCCGTTTCTTCGGCGGATTGCCACATGCCAGCGTGCGCAGGACAGGCACCGTAGTGGCTACCTTCTGCGTGAAGGCGATCGCAGATCAGATTGAAATGTTTGGATTCTTCGTCCGCGGACTTTACCCAGTCGTCATAGAAACCAATGGGCATTTTGGTATAGCTGAACCGCGCGATGATGTCCCAATGAAGGTCAACGGCGTTGAGTTCGATATGGGCCACCGCATGAAGCATCGCGATGCGACCTTCGGGCGAACCAGGTTTGCGACGCGGTACATCGCGCGGATCCAACAGGTCGGGCTTTTCGGGGCGAGCGGGCCGCAGGGGCGGAGAGGCCGTGCCAATCTCGGGCGTTAAACCCTTTGCGCGGGCCTCAAACCACTCCGCAGCATAGCGGCGCGACAGTGCCGTTTTTTCATGACCATCTGCTGTGGTCAGAACCTCGCAAGCCATCTGCGCAAGTGGTTTCATCGGTCACCCCGTCTATCGATTATGGGGCAGAGGTGCCTTCCTCTGCCCAAGAGGTCAAGGACAGAGGCCGCTCTGTCAGAGCGCCTTAACAGCCTCGAGGACTTCCTCGACGTGGCCCGCAACTTTGACCTTGTTCCAGACGCGTGCAATTTTGCCATCCGCACCGATTAGGAACGTTGCGCGTTCGATGCCCATGTAGGTCTTGCCATACATGTTCTTTTCAACCCAGACGCCGTAGCGTTCGCACACATCGCCTTCTGCATCGGACAGGAGCGCGATTTTCAGTCCATGTTTGGCGCTGAACTTTTCATGTTTTGCGACAGTGTCTTTGGAGACGCCAAGGATAACTGCGCCAGCAGCGTCAAAGGCATCGACCATCTCGGTAAAGCCGATGGCTTCTTTTGTGCAACCGGGCGTGTCATCCTTTGGGTAGAAATAGAGGACAACAGGTTTTCCGTGAAAGTCTGACAGGCTGACGCTATTGCCGCCATCGCGGGGCAAGGTTACGTCAGGGGCAATATCACCGATGTCGGGGCGCGATTGGCTCATTTTATCCTCCGATTGGTTTTGAAAAGCGCTGCAGCGCGTGGCAATCTGTGTTCTAGAGCAGAACACCACAAATAAAAGGGGCCATCGGCCAAGGATGTCTGAGGCAGGGGAAAACACGTCCACCAAACCAAAGGTGAAGCCGGTTTGGCGCTCTGTCGTGCGCGGGCTTGCGATCCTTTTGGCGGTGCCAGTGGTCTTTGCCATCGTGGCTGGCGTCCTGCTGATTGACCGTGATGTTCGTGCGCCTTTGTGGTTGCAGACGCGGCTAGAGGCCAGCGCGACGCAGATGCTCAACGGTGGGTCGTTGGAGTTCGGGGAAATTCGTTTGAACATTGGGCGCGACCTGCACCTGCGGGCGCGGCTGTCCAATGCGGTATTGCGGGATGCGGACGATGTGACGCTCGCACGTTTGCCCGCAGTTGACGCGCTGATTTCCCCGCGAGGTTTGCTGTTTCGCCGTGAAGTTCTCGTCCAAGAAGTGATTGTCTCAGGCGCACAGGTCGGGTTCCTGCGGGCTGCAGATGGTTCCGTCGCCCTATCGTTCGAGACGAATGGCGCGGCCGTCGGACAGGCGGACAACTTTGTCGAATTGCTGGATGACATTGACGCTGTGCTTGCGGGGCCTGCTCTCGAAGCGCTGGAACTGGTGCGGGCAGAGGGATTGATCGTCAACTATTCAGATGCCCGCGCAAACCAAAGCTGGACGGTCGATGGCGGCGTTGTGACCTTGGATCTAACCAGTGGCGTGACCTCGTTGCGCGGTGCGTTCTCGCTCTTGTCGGGGCGTCCTTTTGTAACGGATGTTTCGCTATTCTTTGACAGTCCGAACAATCGCCGTGCGGCCAGCATGGGGTTTACGGTCCGGAATGGGATCGCCCGCGACCTTGCCGTGCAGACGCCAGCCTTGGGGTGGCTGTCTGTGCTTGATGCACCTGTGAACGCCTCTCTTCGGGCGAGCATTGATGATGAAGGTGGGTTGGGGCCAGTCTACGCCTCGCTCGAACTCACAGACGGTTTGATCCAGCCAACACCCGAAGCCCGTCCGATCCCGTTGCGCTATGCGCGGGCTTATTTGTCGTATTTGCCGCTACAGGGTAGGGTGTCGTTTGATCGTGCGGAACTGGATACAGAGTGGGGCACCATGTCCGCCTCTGGCCAAGCGTTTTTGCGCAATTGGAACGAAGGGGGATGGCCAGAGTCGTTCGAAGGTCAGTTTAGCCTGCGCGATATCGCCCTGAATCCCGATGGCATGTTTGATGAGCCGCAAAAGATTGACGCGGCCTCTGCGGTGATGAGGATGACGCTTTCGCCATTTGCCATCGATATCGGGTCTGTCGACCTGCGCCTGTCGGATCAAGACATCCATGCTAACGGCCGTATTACAGCCGACTCCAAAGGTTGGGGCGTGGCGGTTGATGCTTCGGCGGCGGCGCTTAATATCCCTGATTTCATGCCGCTTTGGCCTGAGCAAGTTAAACCAGACACCCGTCGTTGGTTCGCGGAGAACCTCACGGATGGCTGGATTCGTGATGCGACTGTTGGTTTGCGGGTAGAGGCCGACCAGCCGCCTGTCGTCGCAACGACGGCGAGCTTTGACAACGCCCGTTTCAGGCCGACACCGAAACTCCCCTATATTGACGATGCTGCGGGCTTTGTCTCGATCGCGGATAATCGTTTGGCGATCATGCTCGATCAAGGGACCACGACACCGCCGCAAGGGGGATCGATAGATCTGTCGGGCACGGTGATGCAAATCGATGACGTGCGGATCAAAGGTAACGACGGCCACTTCACGATCCGTACTGATAGCACGCTGACGGCAGCGCTGTCGTTCTTGGACCAGCCGCCGTTTGAATTTTTGACCAAAGCGGGTCAGCCCGTGACTTTGGCCGATGCGCGCGCGGTTGGTGTGACAGAGCTTGTCGTGCCGCTGATCAATCCAATGCCACCGAACAGCCTACGGTTTCAGTCCGACTACACATTGCAGAACCTGCGCTCGGATACGCTGGTCCCGGGGCAGCGGCTCACGGCGGCTCAGGCCAATGTCGATGTGAACAACACCGGCATCACAGTGTCGGCCAACGCGCAGGTCGGACAGGTGCCTCTGACCGTAGAATGGAGCCAGGCGCTAGGACGTGACGCGCCAAAGGTCAGCACGGTGATCGGACAGGTCGAAGTTTCGCCGACATTCTTGTCTCAGTTCAACATCAACCTCCCCGCAAATACGGTGCGCGGTTCTACAATGGCCGATCTTCGGATCGACTTGGAACGGGATACTCCGCCTGCGTTTTCGCTATCCTCGCAGATGGTCGGGGCGGAAGTATCATTGCCCTCTGTCGGTTGGGTGAAGCCTGCAGGTCAATCGGGCGAGTTTTCAATATCGGGCCGACTGTCCAATCCGCCGCAGATCGACGCGCTTCGCATTCGTGGGAATGGGTTTAGTGCGGATGGTGCACTGACGCTGAATGCAGATGGCACGATGGAACGGGCCGATTTCGGCGAGGTCACAATCGGGAACTGGTTCGAAGGTGCAGTTGAGCTTATCGGGCGCGGTGCGGGTCGGGCCCCAGATACCCAAGTCACAAATGGTCGTTTTGATTTACGAGGTGCGAAGACCTCTGGTGGGGCAAACGCGGGGGCGCTTATGGCTCAACTGGATCGTTTGACGATCAGCGATGGCATTTACCTGAGCAACTTCCGTGGTGAATTCTCGGACGAGGGTGGGTTCCATGGGAATTTTACGGGCACCCTGAATGACATCGCGCCTGTGCGGGGACGGTTAGAGACGACGGCGAATGGCCCTGCTGTGCGGATTTTGGCGGACAATGGCGGCGTCGTTGCTCAGGCCATGGGGTTGCTCGACAATGCCAACGGCGACGCGCTCGAGATGATCCTGACCCCAACAGGCGCAGAGGGCACCTATGACGGTGTTCTAACGATTAAGAACCTTCAGGTGCGTCAGGCGCCGACGCTCGCCGCTTTGCTCGATGCGATCAGTGTTGTTGGTCTGTTGCAGCAGATGAACGGGCAGGGGCTAACCTTTGCCGATGTGGATGCGACGTTCAGACTGACGCCTGATCAGATTATCGTCACGGAATCGAGCGCGGTTGGCCCAGGTTTGGGAATTTCGCTCGATGGCACGTATTACATTGCTCGTACCGAGATGGATTTTCAGGGTGTGATTTCCCCTGTTTACCTTCTCAACGGCATAGGCTCGGTGCTGACCCGACCGGGTGAGGGTCTCTTTGGCTTCAATTATACGCTGCGGGGGACTAAAGGGGCGCAACGGATTTCGGTGAATCCACTGTCAGCCCTAACACCGGGGATGTTCCGCAATATATTCCGTCGACCACCGCCCCAAGTGAGCCAATAGGACCTACGCACTGTGAAGCTAAGCGATTTTGATTTTGACCTGCCCGAAAGCCTGATTGCCACGCGCCCTGCAAAGCCTCGGTCGTCTGCACGGCTGTTGGTGGCTAAGGGACGCGAGATCAGCGATCTACGTGTGACCGACCTCGTCGACGTTTTAAAGGCAGGCGACCGTTTGGTGCTAAACGATACCCGCGTGATCCCTGCGCGGCTCTCTGGCCTGCGGCACCGCGACAGTGCCCAAGGCCCAGTGTCTGCACAGGTCGAAGTGACCCTGCTCGAGCCAAAGGCTGACGGAACATGGGGCGCGTTAATCAAACCGCTGAAAAAGGTTAAAGATGGCGAAGAGATTGTGTTCTCTGACCGCCTGACGGCCACAGTTGTCGATCGCGAGGATGGACAAGCACGTGTTCGGTTCAACCTCACGGGCGACGATTTTGACGATGCCTTGGCCAATGCAGGTGCGATGCCATTGCCGCCCTATATCGCGGCGCTTCGCGCCCCTGACGATCAGGACAAAGAAGACTACCAAACCGTCTGGGCGCGGAATACTGGCGCGGTTGCTGCCCCAACGGCGTCGTTGCATTTTGACGACGGGCTTTTGGAGCAGCTGAGCGCCAAAGGGGTCGAGTTTACCTATGTGACCCTACACGTCGGGGCAGGGACCTTCCTCCCCGTCAAAGTCGATGACATTCGCGACCACAAGATGCATGCAGAGCGCGGGATCGTGACGGCGCAAGCAGCCGAAGAGATCAACGCGACCAAAGCTGCGGGCGGACGGGTTATTCCCGTGGGCACCACCGCGCTTCGACTGATTGAGAGCGCCGCGACGGACGATGGTATTGCGGCGTGGGATGGGGCGACGGATATCTTTATCACCCCCGGATTCAAATTCCGCATCGCTGACGGGCTGATGACAAATTTCCATTTGCCGAAATCGACGCTGATGATGCTGGTCTCTGCGCTAATCGGTGTCGATGAAATCCGTGCGATCTATGATCACGCGATTTCGAACGGGTATCGGTTCTTTAGCTATGGCGATGCTTCGCTTTTGATCCCCGACGCATAAAGTCACCCATCGTAACAGTTCTTTCATCGGTCTTTCATAGACGCGACATGTACAATCGGTATGCTGTCCTGAAATTCGACGTGAATGAGGGAAAGCGATGATTCAGGTACTTAGCAGATCATGGGCGCTCCTTCTTGGTGTGTTCATGTTGATGATCGGCAACGGCCTTCAGGGGACGTTGCTGGGTCTGCGCGGTGAAATGGAAGGGTTCTCGACGTTCGAGATGTCCGTCGTGATGTCGGCCTACTTCCTCGGGTTCCTCTTTGCGTCGCGTGCCGTGCCAGAGATGATCCGCCGTGTGGGTCATATTCGCGTGTTCGCCGCGCTGGGCTCTACGATCTCTGCTATTTTGATCCTCTATCCCGCTCTCACTGAGCCGTGGGCGTGGGTGCTCGGCCGCCTGCTGATCGGCTTCTGTTTCTGTGGCGTTTACGTGACGGCAGAAAGCTGGCTGAACGACGGAACCGATAACGAAAATCGTGGCAAGGCGCTGTCGCTTTACATGATCGTGCAGATGGGCGGCATCGTTTTGGCGCAGTATATCGTTCTTTTGGGCGACATCGGCGGCTTTGTCCTGTTCATCATTCCGTCGGTGCTCGTGTCTATGTCCTTTGCGCCGATCCTTTTGTCAGTGCGCCCGACACCCGCGTTTGAAACCACGAAACCCCTGTCCATTCGACGCCTGATCGAAGTGTCACCCTTGGCCTGTATGGGGATGTTCCTCTTGGGCGGCGTGTTCGCAGCGCAGTTCGGTATGGCGGCGGTGTTCGGGACGCGTGCTGGGCTGACCGTGCCGCAAATCTCTTTGATGATTTCGTCGGTCTATGTCGCGGCTCTGTTCCTGCAATATCCCATCGGCTGGATTTCCGACCGTATGGATCGCCGCGTTCTGATCGCGGTTCTATCCCTGATAGGCGGGATTGGAGCCTTCTTGTCTGTCGTGAACGGTAGCTTTGTGATGCTCTTGATCAGCTCGACATTGGTCGGTGGCACAGCGAACCCGCTCTATGCGCTCTTGTTGGCTTATGCGAACGACTTCCTAGATCGGTCTGACATGGCGGGGGCCTCTGGAGGGTTCTTGTTCATCAACGGCCTTGGCGCGATCTCTGGCCCGCTGATCGTGGGCTGGGCGATGGATACTGTTGGGGCGCAAGGTTACTGGAGCTACATGGGCCTTCTGATGATGGGCCTTGCGATCTATGCCTTCTGGCGGATGACACGGCGGTCGTCGACGATTTCGGTCGAAGACACCAACCAATATGCACCGATCATGCCATCGGCCACGCCTGTGGCGCTTGAAGTGGCCCAAGAGGTCTATCACGACGCCGACCAAAACGCAGAGGAGGCGCAGTCATGAGCCAAATAGCCTCGCTGATCGAATTTTGGCGAAACGAGATTGGTCCCAAAGGCTGGTATGCAGGATCCTCTGACATCGATGATGCGATCACGGCTCGGTATCGGTCTCTCTGGGATGAGGCAGCCGACGGTGGGTTGGGCCATTGGCTCACCGATGCCGAAGGGGCCTATGCCTATCTCCTCCTAACTGACCAGTTCCCACGGAATATGTTCCGCAACGATGCGCGTTCGTTTTTGCTCGACCCCAATGCACGGGCGGCGGCCAAACTGGCGATGGATCAGGGCTGGGACATGCAGATCGACGAACCCGAACGGCAGTTCTTTTATCTACCGCTGATGCATTCGGAGAACCTCGTTGATCAGGACCGCTGCATGGCCTGTTTCAAAGACCGGATGCCAAAGATGGGGGCGGACAACCTGCGGCACGCTGCGGCGCACCGCTGGATCATCAAACGATATGGTCGTTTCCCCTATAGGAACGAGGCGTTGGGGCGCGAAACAACCAGCGAAGAAGCCGAATTTATGCGCCGTGGTGGCTATGCTACTGTATTGGATGCGGCATAGTCTGCTGAAAATGCGGCGAAATTCCCGCTTTGCGCAGAGGCGATATCAGCCATGTCACAGGGTGGCTAGATCGGCGGGAAAAATTAGTTTAATGTCAAACTAATTTGAAAGCGGAGGAGAAACGAATGGCCGCCAAGAACTTTGACATGATCGTTATCGGCGCAGGTCCGGGTGGCTATGTCGCTGCAATCCGCGGCGCGCAGCTCGGTCTGAACGTGGCTTGCGTTGAACGCGAGCATCTGGGCGGCATTTGCCTCAACTGGGGCTGTATCCCGACCAAGGCTATGTTGCGCTCGGCTGAGGTGTTCCACTTGATGCACCGCGCCAAAGAATTTGGTCTGTCGGTTGAAAAGCCTGACTTCGACCTCGAAGCTGTTGTGAAGCGCTCGCGTGGCGTTTCCAAACAGATGGAAGGCGGCATTAAGACCCTGTTCAAAAAGAACAAAGTTACCTCGATCATGGGTACCGCGAAACTGGCTGGTAATGGCAAGGTTTCGGTCACTACGGACGCTGGCGTCGAAGAACTTACCGCAAAACACATCGTTGTGGCAACTGGCGCGCGTGCGCGTGAGCTTCCTGGCCTTGAGGCAGATGGTGATCTGGTTTGGACCTACAAAACCGCGCTGACACCGCCGCGTATGCCGAAGAAACTGCTCGTCATTGGCTCTGGTGCGATCGGCATCGAATTCGCGAGCTTCTATAACACGCTCGGTGCTGACACGACTGTGGTCGAAGTTATGGACCGCGTGTTGCCTGTCGAAGACGCTGAAATCAGCGCATTCGCGAAAAAGCAGTTCGTTAAACAGGGCATGAAGATCATGGAAAAAGCCATGGTCAAACAGCTCGATCGTTCGAAGGGCAAAGTCGTCGCGCACATCGAAGTGGGCGGTAAGGTTGAACAGCAGGAGTTTGACACTGTCATCTCTGCTGTTGGTATCGTTGGCAACGTCGAAGGCCTCGGCCTTGAGGAAATCGGTGTGAAAATCGACCGTACCCACGTTGTGACCGATGAATACTGCCGCACAGGCGTTGATGGCGTTTATGCGATTGGCGATATCGCTGGCGCGCCGTGGCTCGCTCACAAGGCATCGCACGAGGGCGTCATGGTGGCTGAACTGGCTGCTGGCCTCAAAGCGCACCCGATTAAGCCGAACACCATTGCAGGCTGCACCTACTGCCATCCGCAGGTCGCAAGCGTTGGCCTGACCGAAGCCAAAGCCAAAGAAGCGGGCTACGACGTGAAAGTCGGCAAATTCCCCTTTATCGGTAACGGTAAGGCGATTGCACTTGGTGAACCCGAAGGCTTTGTCAAAACGGTGTTCGACGCGAAAACGGGTGAACTGCTGGGCGCCCACATGGTTGGCGCTGAAGTGACCGAGATGATCCAAGGTTACGTCATCGGTCGCCAGCTTGAGACGACTGAACAAGACCTGATGGAAACCGTGTTCCCGCACCCGACGTTGTCGGAAATGATGCACGAAAGCGTTCTGTCCGCCTTTGGTCGTGCGATCCACATCTGATCATTGTGACATAGACATAGAAAAGGCGCGGATCTCTCCGCGCCTTTTTTGTTTTCAGAAGGGAGGGAAATTACTTTGCGACGGGGCCGCCTGCTTGAACCCAGTGACCAAAGCCACCGATGTTGTGCACATCTTGATAGCCGAGGTTTTCGAGCACCTGCTTTGCCATCGACGACCGTGCGCCAGACGCGCAGTAAACGCCGATACATTTGTCGGTAGCGAGGCCTTCGACACATTCTGGGCTGCGCGGATCAACGCGCATTTGGAACGCGGCCAGAGGGATGTTCATTGCACCATCAGCCATACCCGACATGCGAACTTCCATTGGGTCACGGACGTCGATGATGATCATGTCGCCTGCAGCTGCCTTTTCAACGGCTTCGCGGGGGGACAGGCCGGCTGCAGCACCGGCGTTGCGGAAAAGAGAAAACATGTTGCACCTTTGTGGCGAGAGGAACTTTGAATACATAAATACATCTCAATACTGAAATGTAAAGGGGGTTTGTGTAGGATTTACGCAATCCTTCATATGTTCTATAAATGTTCCGTAAAATCTGTTGGAGACTCGGTCCCAACCGCCTATGTGTAAAGCGCAGTATCCGCTGGGGGGCAGAATGCCTGAATTAAAGCATATCGAAGTACGTGGCGCACGCGAACATAACCTGAAAAACATCGACGTGGATATTCCTCGCGATGAACTGGTCGTGATCACTGGCCTGTCAGGGTCGGGCAAATCTTCGCTCGCGTTCGACACGATCTATGCCGAAGGGCAGCGGCGCTATGTGGAATCGCTGTCGGCCTATGCGCGGCAGTTCCTCGATATGATGGAAAAGCCGGATGTAGATCACATCTCTGGCCTATCGCCTGCCATCTCGATTGAACAGAAAACCACGTCGAAAAACCCCCGTTCGACCGTCGGCACTGTTACTGAAATTTACGACTACATGCGTCTTTTGTTTGCGCGTGTCGGCACACCCTATAGCCCCGCGACAGGTCAGCCGATTGAGGCACAGCAGGTCCAAGATATGGTTGATCGGATCATGGCGATGGAGGAGGGGACGCGTGGTTACCTTCTCGCGCCCATCGTGAGGGACCGCAAAGGTGAATACCGCAAGGAAATGCTGGAATTGCGCAAGCAAGGTTTCCAGCGGGTGAAGGTCGATGGCCAGTTCTACGAACTCGATGAGCCGCCGACGCTAGATAAGAAATTCCGCCATGACATTGACGTCGTCGTTGACCGTATCGTCGTGCGTGATGGTCTAGAGACCCGCTTGGCTGACAGCCTTCGCACCGCTCTCGACCTCGCGGATGGAATTGCGATCCTCGAAACTGCGCCGAGCGAGGGGGAGCCCGAACGCCACACCTTTAGCGAAAAATTCGCCTGTCCTGTGTCTGGCTTCACTATTCCAGAGATCGAACCGCGCCTGTTTTCCTTCAACGCACCGTTCGGGGCCTGCCCATCCTGTGATGGCCTTGGTGTGGAGTTGTTCTTTGACGAACGTTTGGTTGTCCCTGATGTAACCCTGCGTGTGGCTGACGGTGCGATTGCGCCGTGGCGCAAAGGGAAATCGCCATATTTCCTCCAGACGATTGAGGCGATCGCGAAACACTATGGGTTCGACAAAAACGCCCGCTGGAAGGATATTCCTGAAAAGGCGCAGAACGTGTTCCTCTACGGTTCGGGCAAAGAGGAAATCAAATTCCGCTACGATGAAGGCGGCCGTGTCTATCAGGTCGAACGCGCCTTTGAAGGCGTGATCCCGAATATGGAACGCCGCTACCGCGAAACCGATAGCTCTTGGGTGCGGGAAGAGTTCGAGCAATTCCAGAACAACCGTAGCTGCGGGTCCTGCGGCGGCTACCGCCTGCGCGAAGAAGCCCGCGCTGTGAAAATCGCGGGACTGCACATAGGGCAGGTGGTCGAAAAGTCGATCAAAGAGGCCTATGCGTGGATCGGCGGTGTCATGGACACGCTGGGCAAACAGAAACAGGAAATCGCCCGCGCAATTGTTAAAGAGATCAGCGAACGTCTGGGGTTCCTCAACAACGTTGGCCTCGATTATCTCACGATGAGCCGAAACGCGGGCACGCTGTCGGGTGGGGAAAGCCAACGTATCCGCCTAGCCTCGCAAATCGGGTCTGGTCTGACGGGCGTTCTTTACGTACTCGACGAGCCGTCGATTGGTCTGCACCAGCGGGACAACGACCGCCTTATCGGGACGCTGAAAAACCTTCGGGATCAGGGCAACACGGTGATCGTCGTTGAACACGACGAGGATATGATCCGCGAGGCCGACTATGTGTTCGATATTGGTCCAGGGGCAGGGGTCCACGGCGGTCAGGTCGTGTCGCACGGGACGCCGAGCCAAGTGGAAGCCGACGAGGGGTCGATCACGGGCATGTATCTTTCTGGCAAACGCCGGATTGAGGTGCCGAGTGAACGTCGCAAGGGGAACGGCAAGACCCTTACCGTGGTGAAGGCCACAGGCAATAACCTCAAAGACGTGACTGCCGATTTCCCACTGGGCAAATTCGTTTGCGTCACGGGCGTGTCGGGTGGCGGTAAATCCACGCTCACCATCGAAACGCTCTACAAAAACGCCGCGATGAAGCTGAACGGGGCGCGTGAAACACCAGCACCCTGCGAAACGATCAAAGGGTTCGAACACCTTGATAAGGTGATCGATATCGACCAGCGTCCTATCGGGCGCACCCCACGGTCCAACCCCGCGACCTATACGGGCGCCTTCACGCCGATCCGCGATTGGTTCGCTGGCTTGCCTGAATCAAAGGCGCGTGGCTACAAACCCGGTCGGTTCTCGTTCAACGTTAAAGGTGGCCGTTGCGAGGCCTGTCAGGGCGACGGCGTAATCAAGATCGAGATGCACTTCCTCCCCGATGTGTATGTGGAGTGTGAGACCTGCAAAGGGAAACGCTACAACCGCGAAACGTTGGAAGTTCAGTTTAAAGGTAAATCAATAGCCGATGTGCTTGATATGACGGTGGAAGAGGCCCAAGAGTTCTTCCGCGCGGTCCCATCTATTCGTGAAAAAATGGACGCGCTCGTGCGCGTGGGTCTGTCCTACATCAAGGTCGGCCAGCAAGCGACGACCCTTTCGGGTGGTGAAGCGCAGCGTGTGAAGCTGTCCAAGGAACTGTCGAAACGATCGACGGGACGGACGCTCTATATCCTCGATGAACCGACCACGGGTTTGCACTTTGAAGATGTTCGTAAGCTATTGGAAGTGCTGCACGAATTGGTCGATCAGGGGAATTCGGTCGTGGTGATCGAACATAACCTCGACGTGATCAAAACGGCGGATTGGTTGATAGATATCGGGCCAGAAGGTGGCGATGGCGGTGGGCGGATCGTCGCGACGGGCACGCCAGAGGATGTGGCCGCGGTAAAGGAATCCCACACTGGGCATTACCTCGCACCAATGCTCACGCCACGAGTGGCAGCGGAATGAAAAAGGGGCCTCGCGGCCCCTTTTCTTATTTCTTCATTGGGCAGGTGTTGAGGCCCAGAATGGTATAGATCGGGCAAGAGCCGATAAGGCCAGTTACCAGCGGGATGATACCAAGCAAGTAGAGCCAGCTATACGCACCGCCCCCGTTCATGAAATACCCAGCGATCAGTGCAAGGCCGAGGATCACACGCAGGGCGCGGTCAATGGTGCCTTCGTTACGTTTAAACATGGTCAGACTCCCAATCTGATGAATTACATGAAGATATTGTAATGCAATCTATTGGGGTCGTCACCAATAATCGTATCAGGCCTGATCACGTCCACGTTTTTCAAACCGAGGCAGCATCGCAGAGAAGTCCATGCCTTTGCCGTCCTCAGCTTCGACGAACTGTTTGTAAAGCTCCATCGCGCGCTGACCCATAGGGGTATCCGCGTCCGCAACTTCTGCCGCCATCTGCGCGAGCGTCAGGTCTTTGAGCATCAGTTCGGATGCAAAGCCCGGTTTGTAGTCGTTGTCCGCAGGGGACTGCGGGCCAACGCCGGGGGCAGGGCAGTAGGCGTTCATGGTCCATGAGTAGCCAGAAGAGGTGCTCACCACGTCGAACATGGCTTGGCGATCAAGGCCGAGCTTGTCAGCGAGGGCAAAGGCTTCGCATGTGGCGATCATAGTGACGCCGAGGATCATGTTGTTACAGATTTTTGCCGCCTGACCATTGCCCGATGCACCGCAGTGCACGGCTTTTTGGCCCATGATTTCGAACAGCGGTTTCGCTGTGGCAAAGGCATCGTCAGGGCCGCCTACCATAAAGGTCAGCGTGCCGTTCGTCGCGCCGCCAACACCGCCCGAGACAGGGGCATCCAGAGCCGTTAGGCCATGGTCGGCAGCGGATTGTGCCACCTTGCGTGCGCTTTCCACATCTACGGTCGAACAATCGAGATGCACCGCGCCTTTTTCCATCGCGGGATGGATTTCGGCGGCGACCGCCTGAAGGATCGCGCCGTTCGGCAGCATGGTGATGACAACATCTGCGCCACGCACGGCGTCAGAATTGGTGGCCGCAACGGGCATAAAGTCAGGCTTTGCGATGGGGTCACAGCCGACGACGTCATGGCCTGCGTTGACAAGGTTGGCCGCCATTGGCGCGCCCATGTTTCCCAGACCTATAAAGGCTATTTTCATCCTGTTTCTCTCTCTCAAAAGGTCACATCAGGGCCGTCGACGGGGGCCAGCAACTGGGCCACCAGATCGGCGGGAACCTCGGACACGTCGGTGTGCATCCACTGCGGATTGCGGTCTTTGTCGATGATCGCGGCGCGCACGCCTTCGATCAGGTCAGCCAATTCTAGTGAACGACTGGTAAACCGATATTCGAGCTGTAAGGCGTTGCGAATGTCAGGGTTCTTGCGACATTCACGAACCAGCCAAAGCGTCGACGTCATCGCCAGTGGTGAATTCTTTGCAAATGCGGCTTGTGCTTTGAGGGCTGCATCGGTGCTGGCATGGGACAAACGCTCTGCGATGTCTTCCATGCTGTCGCCACTGAATACCGCATCAATCGCATCCTGCCATTCGCGCAGGGTGCTTTCGGGTACGGGCTGCGCGGTGTGGGCAATGGCCTCAATATCGCCAGTTTCGATCAGCATCGCCTTCAGGCCATCCCAATCTTTCTCTGCGATGTAGGTATCGGCAAAGCCCGCATAGATCGCGTCACCAGCCCCCATGCGATCGCCCGTCAGTCCGAGGAATTCGCCTAGGTGCCGTGGCGCCAGTGCCAGAAGGCGTGTGCCGCCAACGTCGGGGATCAGGCCGATGCCGCATTCTGGCATGGCAATTTTCGTGGTGTCACCAACGATGCGATGGGACACATGCCCGCCAACGCCAACACCGCCGCCCATGACAAAGCCCTGCATAAAGCTCACGACGGGTTTGGGATACTCCGCCAGTTTTGCGTTCATACGGTATTCATCGCGCCAGAACTTGCGGGGATAGTCGAACTCCTCGCGTTTTCCAGCGGCGTAAATGTCGGCGATGTCGCCACCCGCACAGAAGGCTTTTTCGCCCTCTGCATCGATAATGACGAGCTTCACAGCGTCGTTGTCGCGCCAGTCATCAATCGCAGCCTCAATCGCCATGCACATGTCATAGGTGAGGGCGTTCAGGGCCTTGGGACGGTTCAGTGTGATCCGCCCAGCATGGCCTTCGATCCGAGTGAGAACGTCGCTCATCGACCCACCAGATCCCGTGCCACGATCATGCGCATGATCTCGTTTGTGCCTTCGAGGATTTGGTGAACGCGGAGGTCACGCACGATTTTTTCGATGCCGTAGTCCGCAAGGTAGCCGTAACCGCCGTGCAATTGCAGACATTGGTCCGCCACGCGGCTGCCTGCCTCTGTGACGAACTTCTTGGCCATCGCGCAGAATTTGGTCGCATCAGGCGCGCCTGTGTCGAGCTTCCATGCCGCCTGACGCAGGAACGTACGAGCTGCTTGGAGTTCGATTTCCATCTCGGCCAAGCGGAATTGAAGCGCTTGGAACTGGTCGATGGATTTTCCGAAAGCCTTGCGTTCAGACATGTAGACCAGCGTCGAATTGAGCGCCGTTTGCGCCGCGCCCAAAGAACAGGCCGAAATATTCAGGCGACCACCGTCGAGGCCTGCCATCGCGTAGCTAAACCCTTTGCCTTCTTCGCCCAAGAGGTTGTTGGCAGGGATTTTGACATCGTCCATTTGAACCTGACGGGTCGGCTGCGATTTCCAGCCCATCTTTTGTTCGAGTCCGCCGAATGACAGTCCTTCTGCGCCGTCCTCAATCACCAGCGACGAAATCCCTTTGGGCCCATCTTCGCCCGTGCGGGCCATAACGACATAGGCATCGGAATACCCGCCGCCAGAAATGAACGCTTTGGTCCCTGTGACCGTGTAGCCGTCATTGGTGCGAGTTGCGCGGGTTTTCAGGGCCGCTGCGTCTGAACCCGACCCAGGTTCAGTTAGGCAGTAGGAAAACACGGTTTCCATGGTCAGGGCCTTGGGCATGTAGCGTGCCTTAAGGTCATCCGAACCATAAGTGTCCAACATTTTGAGACACATGTTGTGGATCGACAGGAAAGCCGCGACAGAGGCGCAGGACATCGAAAGGGCTTCGAACACCAGCGTGGCGTCTAGTCGTGTCAGCCCCGAACCGCCAGACTCTTCGCTGACATACAATCCACCGAATCCGAGCTCTGCAATCTTAGTCCAGAGCTCTTTGGGGATCGTTCCCTCAGCTTCCCATTTTTGGGCATAGGGCGCGATGTGTTCTTCGCCAAATGCCTTTGCCATATCGAAAATAGCGGTTTGTTCTTCGGACAATGCAAAGTCCATAGCGCCTCCTCCCAAAGTCACTAATTGAACGACTGTTTAATTAAACGACGAACCGTCAGGAATAGCAAGGGCGGCCAATGGCCGCCCCGCAATGTTTTCGCTATCAGTCCATCGCTTTGAAGTTCAGCGCGACACCGTCTTTGATGCCCGAGAACCAGCGTGCGGTCACGGTCTTGGTTTTGGTGTAGAACTTGAACGCATCTGGGCCGTATTGGTTCAGGTCGCCAAATGCAGACTTCTTCCAGCCGCCGAACGAGAAGTAGGACAGCGGAACTGGGATCGGGAAGTTGATGCCAACCATGCCAACGTTCACACGGGTCGCGAAGTCACGTGCGGTGTCACCATCAGCGGTGTAGATCGCGGTGCCGTTGCCGTAGTTGTTCTTCATGATCAGATCGAGAGCTTCTTCGTAGCTCTCCGCACGGACGGTGGACAGAACAGGGCCAAAGATCTCCTCTTTGTAGATGTCCATGTCTGGCGTCACGTTGTCAAAGAGCGACGCGCCTACAAAGAAGCCGTTCTCGTAGCCTTGCATTTTGAAGTCACGACCGTCGACAACAAGGTTCGCACCTTGCTCAACACCAGAGTTCACCAGACCGTTGATGCGGTTCTTCGATGCTTCGGTGATAACGGGGCCAAAGTCCACGTCTTCGCCAGCGGTGTAGGGGCCGACTTTCAGAGCTTCGATTTTCGGTACCAGCTTTTCGATCAGGCGGTCAGCGGTTTCTTTACCAACTGGCACAGCAACAGAAATAGCCATGCAGCGTTCGCCAGCCGCGCCATAGCCTGCGCCAACCAGTGCGTCTGCTGCTTTGTCGAGGTCAGCGTCGGGCATGATGATCATGTGGTTCTTGGCACCACCGAAGCACTGTGCGCGTTTGCCGTTGGTTGCAGCGCGACCGTAGATGTATTGTGCGATCGGGGTCGAACCAACAAAGCCAACGGCCTGAATGGTTTCGTGATCGAGGATTGCGTCAACCGCACCTTTGTCACCGTTCACAACCTGCAGAACGCCAGCTGGAAGGCCAGCTTCCATGATCAGTTCAGCAAGGCGCAGAGCGGTCGAAGGAACGCGCTCGGACGGTTTGAGGATCATAGCGTTGCCCGAAACGATCGCAGGTGCCATTTTCCACAGCGGGATCATTGCAGGGAAGTTGAACGGGGTGATGCCCGCAACAACGCCGAGAGGCTGGCGCATTGCATAAAGGTCGATTCCTGGGCCACCGTCGTTCATGTATTCGCCTTTGAGCATCGCAGGCGCGCCCATGCATACTTCGACAACTTCGAGGCCACGCTGAACGTCGCCGCGTGCGTCGGGGATGGTTTTGCCGTGCTCACGCGCAACCAGTTCTGCCAGCTCTTCCATGTGTTCGTTGATCAGCTGACCAAACTTCATCATGACACGAGCGCGACGCTGCGGGTTTACTTTCGCCCATTCGACCTGTGCTTTCTCAGCTGCTTTGATCGCAGCATCCATTTCTGCGTCAGATGCGAGCGGCACCTTGGCGATGATTTCGCCAGTTGCTGGGTTGTAAACATCGCTAAAGCGGCCCGAGGTGCCTTTGACGTGTTCACCGTTAATGAAGTGAGTCAGTTCTTGCATGGTATCCTCCCTAAGGGGTCTGATCTGAATTGGCGCTAGAATAGTCTTGCGTTTTGATCGGTAAAAGAGAAGGTTTGTCAAAATCGTTTTGCAAAAATGCAAAGGTGTGGTCGATGAACTGGGATGACATGCGGGTGTTTTTGGCCGTGGCGCGGGCGGAGAGCCTATCTGCGGCTGCACCGCTTTTGAAAATGGACCCTGCGACCGTTGGCCGTCGGATCACGCGGCTCGAGGAAACCGTCGGCGCACCGCTTTTTGTGAAGTCACCCCAAGGCTACGCATTGACTGAACAGGGATTGCGGATGCGCGATCATGCGGCGCAGGCAGAAACGGCTTTGTCGCTCGCGATGGATGAAGGGCAGGCGGTCGATAAAGGTCTGTCTGGACAAGTGCGCATCGGTGCGCCTGACGGCTGCGCAAACTTTCTGCTGCCCCAAGTCTGCGCGGCTATTCAGGCCGAAAATCCGGGGCTAGAGGTGCAAATCCTCGCCCTGCCGCGTGTTGTGAACCTCTCCAAACGCGAAGCTGATATGGCCATCACCGTGTCGCCCCCCGATGCAGGGCGCCTGACGGTTCAAAAGATCAGCGATTACAGACTCCACCTTGCGATGCGGCAGGACAGCGGGATGCCCACAACGATGGCTGATCTGCATGGTGTGCCCGTCGTTGGCTATATCCCCGACATGATCTTTGACAAGGAGTTGGATTACTTGGGCACATTGTCGCGGGATGGCGTGCAGATGGCATCGAACTCTGTTGCTGTGCAGTTACAGATGCTCCGTCATGGTGGGGTAGGGATCGTGCATGATTTCGCGCTCCCTTGTGCGCCTGAATTGACCCGTGTTTTGATGAATGAACTGTCGTTGCTGCGCAGTTTCTATTTGGTGCGCCACTTGTCTGACCGCAAATCCGATCGCTTGAACCGATTTGCCGAAGCCCTTTTGGCAGGCATGCGGGCTGAAATTGCACGTTTGGAAGCTCAGGCCGCTTGACAGGTGGGGGGTATTGCGATGACGCTGTAAGTATCGGCAGTTGAGGAGGACCAGCCATGCTCGTACAGAACATTCTGAATTCCAAAGAAAAAACTGGCATTTATTGGCTAGCCCCAAGCGAACCTGTGTCCAAAGCCGTGCAGATCATGTCTGACAATCGGATTGGTACGATTGTGGTGTCGCACGACGGCGAAGTCCCAACTGGCATCCTGTCCGAACGTGATATCGTTCGTGAAATGGGCAAGCAGGGCGTAGAAATCCTGTCGGGGTCGATTGACGCTCTGATGACGAAAAAACTGATCACAACGACCATCGATGTGACTGCGGATCAGGTGCTTCAGATCATGACAGATGGCCGTTTCCGCCACCTTCCTGTGATGTCTGATGGCAAACTCATCGGCCTGATTTCGATTGGCGACGTGGTCAAAGCGCGCCTATCAGAACTCGCGATGGAAAAAGATGCGCTCGAAGGCATGGTGATGGGACGATAAGTACCCTTGCATTCCCGTGCGCAATATTGTTGCGTGCGGGCAATGAACCAAAGAGGGGCACCAGATGCGTATTGGCCTTTATCCCGGCACGTTTGATCCAATCACAAACGGCCACATCGACATCATACGCCGTGCCTGTTCACTGGTAGATCGTCTGGTCATTGGCGTTGCGATCAACCGCGATAAGGGACCACTGTTCAACCTAGAAGAACGCGTTGCGATGATCCGCTCTGAAGTTGCGTCTATTGCGGCTTCGACGGGCACTGAAATTGTTGCGCATCCGTTTGAGAATCTGTTGATCGATTGTGCCCGCGATGTTGGCGCAAATGTCATCATCCGCGGACTGCGCGCGGTAGCTGATTTTGAATACGAATTCCAAATGGTCGGGATGAACCGCTCGCTCGATAACAGCATTGAGACCGTATTCCTGATGGCCGACGCGAAAAACCAAGCCATCGCCTCGAAGCTGGTCAAAGAGATTTGCCGTTTGAATGGTGATGTATCGAAATTCGTGCCGACTTCGGTGAAATCGGCATTGGAATCGCGTTTGCGGGGCTAACACGCTGGGGGCTCTGCCCCCAGACCCCCGGGATATTTACAGCACAAAGGCAGGCGAGCCCTTGCGTGTTTTGATGGGGCAGATTAGCTGCACCACATGGCACGCGCACCTTTACTTCAGTTATCCGACATTTCCCTAACCTTTGGTGGGGACCCCGTATTTTCAGACCTCTCTGCTGTTGTGCAGGGCGGCGATCGCGTTGCGCTGGTTGGGCGCAATGGGTCGGGTAAATCGACGCTGATGAAAGTGATGGCTGGGTTGGTGGAAGCCGACCATGGAATGCGCGTTGTGCCGCCGGGTGTCACGGTCGGCTATATGGAGCAGGACCCCACAATGGAGGGGTATGCGACCTTGGGCGATTATGCCGCCAGCGGCCTCGATCCGAGCGAAGCCTACCGCGTTGCGATGGTTGCGGATGGTCTCAAGTTTGATCCGTCCCGCGATGTTGCGACCGCATCAGGTGGTGAACGCCGCCGCGCGGCCTTGGCCAAGTTGATGGCTGAAGCGCCTGAATTGATGCTCTTGGACGAACCGACCAACCACCTCGATATTGAGGCGGTGCAATGGTTGGAGAATGAACTGAAGTCGACCAAGGCCGCCTATGTTCTGATTTCCCACGACCGCGCGTTCTTGCGGGCTCTAACGCGAGCGACCCTATGGATCGATCGCGGCGAAGTGCGTCGTCAGGAGACGGGCTTTGACGGGTTCGAGGCATGGCGCGACAAGGTTTGGGACGAAGAAGAAACCGCCAAGCACAAGATGGATCGCAAGATCAAAGCCGAAGCGCGTTGGGCGGTCGAAGGTATTTCTGCGCGCCGCAAGCGGAACCAAGGGCGTGTGCGCGCCTTGCAGGATCTGCGTGCAGAGCGGGCCTCGATGATCAAGCGGCAGGGGACGGCGGCCCTCACGCTCGAGAGTGGGCCGACCTCTGGTAAAAAGGTGATCGAGGTTGAAGATCTGACCAAGTCCTTTGGCGATAAGCAAATCGTGAAAGGCCTGACGATCACCATTCAACGCGGCGATCGTGTTGCCTTTGTCGGGCCCAACGGGGTCGGAAAAACCAGCGTGATCAAGATGATGCTGGGACAAGTCGATCCTGATTTCGGCCGTGTGAAGCTGGGCACCAACCTTGAGGTTGCCGTGTTTGACCAGACGCGTGCGCAACTCGATCCAGAGATGTCGCTCTGGGATAGCCTCACGGGTGATCCCGAAATGCGTGTCGGTGGGCGTGCGGATCAGGTCATGGTGCGCGGCGTGCCCAAACATGTTGTCGCCTATCTCAAAGATTTCCTCTTTAACGAAGCGCAGGCCCGTGCGCCTGTAAAATCCCTATCGGGCGGTGAAAAGGCGCGTTTGTTGCTAGCCAAACTTATGGCGAAGCCGTCGAACCTTTTGGTCCTCGACGAACCGACGAACGATTTGGACATTGAGACGCTCGATCTCTTGCAGGAAATCCTCGACGATTACGATGGCACCGTCATCCTCGTCAGCCACGACCGCGATTTCCTCGACCGTGTTGCGACGACGACGATTGCGATGGAAGGCAACGGGAACGCCACCGTCTATGCAGGCGGTTGGACCGACTACTTGAACCAACGCGGCACCGTTGCTCAAGAGTCAGCAAAACCCACTGAAACCGCAAAGCCGGCAGAAAAACCGAAATCGGATACCCGGAAAAACGGTCTGTCGTTTACCGAAAAACACCGCCTCGAAGAACTGCCTGCTGTGATCGACAGGATCACTGCAGAGATCGCGAAACTCGAAGAATTGATGGCAGATCCCGAACTGTTCACCAAACAGCCAGTGAAGTTCCAAAAGGCGACTGAGGCCCTCGTGCAGCGACAAGATGCGCTTGCCGCTGCCGAAGAAGAGTGGATGCTTTTGATGGAAAAATCAGAAGCTTAGGACTTGCCGAGGGAAATCCAGATCAAAATAACGTAGACTGTGGGGACCAGTGCGAGCACGGGAACCATCAGTCCTGCGATACCAAAAATCTTGATCGAGATGGCAAGCAACACCAGCAAAACCACAAGGCCAAGCAGTGGTTTTACGATAGTGCCAAAGTTTTCGGGGTTGTGTGCATGTTCAGTCATAATCTGCATGTGACATATACATTATAATTTTGACATGCGACAGGCTGTCACGACCTCAAAAGCATAGGCGTCGCCGCCCATGCCTTTGTGCCTGAAATATCCCGGGGGTGTGGGGGCAGAGCCCCCATGATTTACCCGTCGAAGTTCACTTCTTCCATGATCCGCAGTGCGGTTGCGCGGTGGCCTGCAACCTCGGTCAGGTCGATTTTGTCGTGCTCAAACGTCCCCCAGCTCGCCACCAGATCTGACAATGCCGCGCCGTCGAGCACTGGGTATTCGTTGTTCGCCTCGGCGTAGATGGCCTGTGCCTCAGGGGAGACGAGGAATTCCATCAGTTGCAGGGCTTCGTCGTGGTTCGGCGCGGCTTTGGTCATCGCGACGCCCGAGACGTTGATGTGAGTGCCTTCGCCCTCAAATGTCGGGAACACGATGCGGACAGAGTTCGCCCATTCGGTTTGTTCCGGATCGGCAAGCATTTGGCCCATGTAATAGGTGTTGCCGAGCGAGATGTCGCATTCGCCAGCCCAGATCGCGCGAACCTGTGCGCGGTCATTGCCTTCGGGTTTGCGGGCGAGGTTTGCTTTGACACCTTCGGCCCAAGTGCGCGCGTATTCTTCGCCGTGGTGGGCGATGACAGCCGACAGGAGGGCGAGGTTGTAGTCGTGTACGCCCGAACGGGTGCAGATACGGCCTGCCCATTTCGGATCGGCGAGGTCTTCGTAGGTGGTCACTTCACCATCTGCCACACGCTCTTGGCTCGCATAGACGATACGGGCGCGGGTGGTGAGCGAGAACCAGAGGTTATCAGGGCTGCGCAGTTCGGCAGGGACCGACGCGGTCAGAATGTCGCTTTCAACAGGTTGGATCACATCTGCGTCCACGATCTGCTGGAGGTTCGCAATGTCGACGGTCATCACGAGGTCGGCGGGCGAACGAGCGCCCTCTGCCTTGAGCCGTTCAACCAGACCACTGTCCACAAACGCGAGGTTCACATTGATGCCTGTTTCAGCGGTGAAGGCATCCATCACAGGCTGGATCAGTTCAGGTTGGCGCGTGGTGTAGATGTTGACGTCCGCAACGGCGGGCAGGGCGGCGACGCCTGCGACAGAAGCGAGGAGGAGGGAACGAAAAGTCATGATAAACTCCGGCGTTTGAATTGCCGTCGTTAAACCTGACTAAAACGCTCGGGTCAATACCTGAATTTTATAGTCGGGTTTTTTCCGCCTCGCGGTCCGCTAGCTTCGCAGCGTCCCAAAGTGCGTCCATTTCTTCGAGATTGCTCTGTTCTGGACTACTGCCTTTGGCGATTAATGCGTCTTCTACAGCGTTGAAACGGCGTATGAATTTCGCGTTGGTGCGGCGCAGGGCGGCTTCGGGGTCGACGTTCAGGTGGCGGGCAAGGTTTGCCACGACGAACAGTAGATCGCCCATTTCCTCTTCGACTTCGTCTTGTGTCAGGGTGTCGCGGGCCTCGACCAATTCGCGCGATTCTTCGATGATTTTGTCGATCACCTGATCGGTAGAGGGCCAATCAAACCCAACCCGTGCGGCGCGTTTTTGCAACTTTACTGCACGCAACAGCGCAGGCAATCCCACAGCAACGCCATCCAAAACGCGGGTTTCGGATTTGGCAGCGCGCTCTGCGGCTTTGACTTCTTCCCAGCGGTCGACTTGGGTATCGGCGCTGAAATCATTGCCTTCGGTCCCAAAGACATGGGGATGGCGCGAGACCATCTTGTCACTGATCGCTTTGGCAACATCTTCAAATTTGAAGTGACCCGCTTCTTCGGCGATTTGCGCGTGAAACACCGATTGGAACAGCAGATCGCCCAACTCGCTGCGCAACTCGTCCCAAGCGCCCCGTTCGATCGCATCGGCCACTTCATAGGCTTCTTCGATGGTGTAGGGCGCGATGGTCGCGAAATCCTGTTCGATGTCCCACGGGCAGCCTTTTTCGGGGTGCCGCAGACGGCGCATGATCTCTAACAGCCGCTCCATTGTTCCGTCGGGGGAATGCACGATGGCGTCAGAAGCGGAGAGGTCCATTGCAGGCGTCCTTGAATTAGGGTTCTGTGGCCAAGGTATCCACCCAAGCGCGAGAGTCCACCCATGCCCGTCCTAAACCGCATTGCCGAATTCGAAACCGATATGACCGCGTGGCGTCGGCACCTGCATATGCATCCAGAGATCGGGTTCGATTGCCATAATACGGCGGCCTTTGTCGTTGAACGGCTGCGGGAATTCGGTGTGGATGAGGTGCATACAGGCATCGCGACCTCTGGCGTGATTGCGATCATCAACGGGCAGGGCGAGGGGCCGACTATTGGTTTGCGGGCGGATATGGACGCGCTGCCGATGCAAGAGCATTCGGGCGCTGAGTATGCCTCGACCATCGATGGGCGGATGCATGCGTGTGGGCATGATGGGCATACGACGATGCTCTTGGGCGCGGCACGGTATTTGGCCGAGACACGTAATTTCAAAGGCCGCGTGGCATTGGTGTTTCAACCCGCCGAAGAAGCAGGCGGAGGCGCGGGTGTGATGGTCAAAGAGGGCGTGCTCGACCGTTTTGACATCAGTCAGATTTACGCGATCCATACGCTCCCTGGGCTGCCTCTGGGCGAATTTTACACGACCTCTGGTCCGATTATGGCCGCGGTCGATGCTTTTGACGTGGAAATCACAGGGAAGGGCGGTCACGTCGCTTATCACCAAGAGGCCCGCGATCCGATCGTCGCGGCCTGTGGCATTACCCAAGCGATCCAAACCATCGTAAGCCGTAGTCGTTCGCCCTTTGATGATCTGGTCGTGTCGGTGTCGCAAATCCACACGGGCACAGCCGACAACATCATTCCAGATCAGGCCTACATTAACGGCACCGTTCGGACGTTCTCGCGCGATGTTCAGGCGATGGTCAAACAACGGCTCCAAGAGATCGTGCAAGGGCAGGCGATAGCTTACGGCGTTGAGGCAAAGCTGATCTACATGGACGACTACCCGCCCACCATCAACGATCCAGAGGCGACCCAATTCGCCATCGCGACCGCCTCTGAAATTGTGGGCGCAGATAAGGTGGACGGAAACGGTGGCAAGGAAATGGGCGCAGAGGATTTTGCGTTCTTCCTTGAAAACCGTCCGGGGGCCTATCTGTTCCTCGGCAATGGTGACACGGCAAGTGTTCACCATCCCGCATATGATTTCGATGACCGTTCCGCACCGATTGGTGCCAGCTATTTGGCCCGTCTTGTGGAACGCGCTCAGCCGCGCGATTGATCGCTAGGCTTGACGGTTGACCCGACTTCGCGCATGGACCCCCTATGGCCCGTATTGATGAACTCCCCCCACTGCGCGAGGTGATCGCGACGCACCAGCTTTCGGCAAAGAAATCGCTGGGGCAGAACTTTTTGCTCGACCTGAATCTGACTGCGAAAATCGCGCGTCAGGCGGGTGATCTGAGTGGGGCGGATGTTCTGGAAATCGGACCGGGGCCGGGGGGATTGACCCGCGGTCTGTTGGCCGAAGGCGCACGCCGCGTGCTCGCCATCGAAAAAGACGAACGTTGCTTGCCTGCCTTGCAAGAAATCTCGGACGCTTATGACGGGCGTTTGCAGGTGATCAACGGCGATGCGCTGGAAATTGATCCGCTGCAATACCTCACCCCGCCGATCAAAATCGCAGCGAACCTGCCCTATAATGTTGGGACAGAACTCTTGGTGCGGTGGCTGACGTCGAAAGAATGGCCGCCGTTTTGGCAGTCGCTGACGCTGATGTTCCAAAAGGAAGTCGCCGAACGCATCGTCGCCCAACCCGGGGGCAAGGCTTATGGCCGTTTGGCCATCCTCGCCCAGTGGCGGGCAGACGCGAAAATCGTGCTCGATCTGCCGCCGCAAGCCTTTACGCCGCCGCCCAAAGTGTCGTCGGCTGTGGTTCATCTGACCGCATTGCCCGAACCGCGTTTCCCTGCGGATGCCGCGACCCTATCGCGTGTCGTGGCGGCTGGGTTCAATCAGCGTCGCAAAATGTTGCGTGCCTCGCTCAAGGGCGTTGCCCCGAATATCGAAGATCACCTAATCGCCGCAGGAATTCAGCCGACAGAGCGCGCAGAGCAGGTCAGTCTGGAACAATTCTGCGCGCTGGCTCGGTCGATTAAGGACGCGTAAATCCCGCGATTGCCGCGGCTGAGATCGCACGATGGTGGCAGCCCTCAACATGGTCGTTCACCATGCCTGTGGCCTGCATAAACGCATAGGCCGTGGTGGGGCCGACGAATTTCCAGCCGAGCTTTTTCATCGCTTTCGACATCGCCTCTGCAGCGGGTGAGGTACCGCGCTGCACAGTGCCAGAGCCGAGGTCGTTCGGATCGGCAAACGACCATAGGAACGTGGAGAGCGATCCGTGGGTGGCGATGGCCTCTAGCGCACGATTGGCGTTGTTGATTGTCGCTGTGATCTTACCACGATGACGAACGATGCCAGTGTCATTCAACAAACGCTCAATATCTGCCTCGCCAAATTGCGCGATAGTGGCAATGTCGAAGTTGGCAAAGCCACGGCGGAACCCATCGCGTTTTTCCAAAATCGTCCGCCAGCTCAGTCCTGACTGAAACGATTCGAGTGTGATCTTTTCAAAGAGGGTGCGGTCATCGGCGGTCGGAACGCCCCAATCGTCATCGTGATAGGCGATGTATTGCTCTGTCGCAGTGCACCACCAGCAGCGGTTCAAACCGTCCGAAGTCTGTTCAATTTTCATAATAGACCAAATAAAAAACCCGACCGTTTCGGGTCGGGTTTCAGTTTACTCTGCCGCAGCGGGGCTGTCATCGCTTGGCGTGTCAGCTTTTGCCTTGGGTTTGCGCGGCGCACGCGGTTTACGAGGCGCTTTTTTCGGCTCTTCCGCCTCTGGCGCTTTGCTTTCTGGTGTCTCAACCAGACCGTTGTCGTCTTCGTCCTCGGACGGAGTTTCGATCACATCCTCGCGGCGCGGACGGCGAGCCTCGCGGTGCGGGCGGTCTTCGCGCTGTGGACGTTCAGGACGATCCTCAGACACGTCAGGCTGTTCGCCTGCGCCAGCTGCTTGCTCTTCCTGAGCCTTCAGGCGATCCGCGCGTTCGCGGTCACGTTCCGCCTGACGCTGACGGTTTTGTTCTTCTTGCTCTTCGCGGGCCTTATCGACCTCACGCTGAGCTTCAGCCAAAATCCGAAGGTAGTGTTCGGCGTGCTGGGCAAAGTTCTCTGCCGCGACGCGGTCGCCGGACAACTGCGCATCGCGGTGCAGCTGGTTGTATTTCTCGATGATTTGTTGCGGTGTCCCGCGCACTTTTCCATCAGGACCCGAGCTATCAAACACTCGGTTAATGATGTTACCGCCAGACGGACGGTTGTTGTTGCGGTTCTTACCGCGGGACCGTGATTTCGAAGATCTCATGAACGTGCTTTCGGGCAGCGGAAAATGCGTTGCGTTTGGCTTTCCCATCTACGGGACAAAATGCCAAAGATGTTCAGGCGAATATCAGAGAGAGGCCGAAGCCTTCTGTCTTCTGATGTCCTGTGACTACCCTTCAAACTGGATACGTTACAAGTCTAAAATGCATTGAATCCGACGAAAGGCGTGCTTTTCTGCACAGAACAGGCGGATTAACCGCGATATTCGCCCGAAACGACCCGATCCCGTCCATCAAGGTCCTGAATCACCCGAACCTTTTCAAACCCGTTGTCTGCAAACATTTGCGCTACGGCGACGGCTTGGGTCGGTCCGATTTCGACGATTAGGCGACCGCCAACGCGCAATAGACCCGCCGCCTGTTGGCTGATCTCGCGGTAGGCGGATAGGCCATCACCGCCGTCCGTCAGCGCCATATGTGGTTCGTGATCGTGGACTTCGGGCGATAGACCGTCCATTTCGTCCAGCCCGATATAGGGTGGGTTCGATACGACCAGATTGACCTGACCTTCGATGCCATCCGCCCAAGAGGTGCGCAGGATCGCGGCCCGTTCACCAAGGTCCAGCGCGTGCATGTTATCCTCTGCCACACGGCAGGCGTCCTCTGACAGATCGGTGCCTACGCCCCGCGCTTCGGGCATTTCGGCGAGAAGCGTCAGAAGGATACAGCCCGATCCCGTGCCAAGGTCGATGACGCTGGCAAAGGCATCTTGGAGTGCGACTTCAATCAGGATTTCGGTTTCAGGCCGCGGGTCGAGAACGTTCCGCGTCACTTTAAATCGACGCCCGTAAAACTCACGATAGCCCAAGAGATGCGACACTGGTTCGCGACCGGCCCGCCGTTGCAAGAGAGCGGCAAAGCGCGCTTCTGCCTCTTGGGTGACAGGTTCGGGCAAGATCAACGTCAGTCGACCAGCCTCAATCCCAACCGCATGAGCCAGCAGGCGCCGCGCATCGCGGGGCGCATCAGGCACACCAGCATCGGTCAATTGTCGCACGCCCTTGGCCAGCAGAACCGATCCCGTGGGTTGGTTCATCCTTCCATCTCCGCGAGGAGGGTGGCTTGAGCATCGGCAATCAGTGCATCAATTGTTTCATCCAGATCGCCCTGCATGATCTTATCGAGCGAATAGAGCGTCAGGTTGATGCGGTGATCCGTCATCCGCCCCTGCGGGAAGTTATAGGTGCGAATGCGTTCCGAACGATCCCCAGACCCCACCTGCGATTTGCGGCTGGCAGAGCGTTCATCGTGGAGCTTTTGACGCTCCATATCAAAGAGTCGAGTTTTCAGAACCTGCATCGCGATCTCGCGGTTGCGGTGCTGCGATTTCTCGGAACTGGTGACAACGATGCCAGAGGGGATGTGGGTGATCCGAACGGCAGAGTCGGTGGTGTTCACGTGCTGACCGCCTGCACCCGACGACCGCATCGTATCAATGCGAATGTCATTGGCGTTGATCTGAATATCTACGTCTTCGGCTTCGGGTAGAACGGCGACCGTCGCGGCAGAGGTGTGGATACGTCCGCCGCTCTCTGTCTCGGGCACACGTTGCACGCGGTGCACGCCGGATTCGTATTTCATGCGTGCAAAGACGCCATCGCCGGCGATCCGCGCGATCACCTCTTTAATGCCGCCCAATTCGGTTTCTTGGTGTTCGAGGATTTCCAGCTTCCAGCCTTTGTCCTCGCAATAGCGCTGATACATCCGCAACAGATCACCCGCGAAAAGAGAGGCTTCATCGCCACCAGTCCCTGGACGGATTTCGAGGATCGCAGGCCGCGCATCCGCTGCATCCTTGGGCAGCAGCGCAAGGCGCACGTCCTGTTCGGCCGTCTCTAGCTGTTCGCGCAGGGTGGGGAGCTCATCCTCGGCCAGTTCGCGCATATCGGGGTCTTTGAGCATCAGCTCTGCCTCGGCGATATCGGCAACGATTTGGCGGTAGCCCAAAACGGTTTTCACAACCGGCTCAAGCTCCGAATACTCTTTTGAGAGGGCCGCGATCTGAGACGGCTCAACGCCGCCGTTCAGTTTGGCCTCTAGGAACTGAAAGCGAGAGATAATTTGGTCGAGTTTGTCACTGGGTATCATGTGCTTTGCAATGGCTGACAGGCCGCGCGGCGTCAAGGCTGGTTGATGCTTGCGGCCATGAGCCAACCGTCGATCCGTTTTGCATTCACGCCCAAATCAGAGCGCCCAAACCGCAACCGCCCGTGGATTTGGAGGTGCCATTCCGGCGTCTCTGTAGACCGTTTGATCACGCGAACCGTGGTATAATCGGGAAAACCCCAGAGCGCGGTGCGGGTCACGAAAGTGATCATTGCCTCGTCACGAGAGCCTGCGATTTGAACCGTGCGGGGCGTGTCTGTGATCGCGGCAAAGAGCGCGTCGATGCGGGATGGGTCGCTGAGGACCGTGGCGACAGTCAGCCCGCCCGCCTCTGGGTAGCGGCCCGCAGGTAGTTGCGGGGCCGCCATCCGATGCCAACGTTGTGCATCCAATGGCGCGAGGCGCACATAAGCCGCAAAGCCCAAAACAAGGGCGACAATAACACCGACCAGCAGCTTCATTTTCTTTTGTTCCAGAGGTTTAGGCAGCAAAGCTCCATCGCGACATGGGCGCCCGCAACGGCGGTGATATTGCCGTGGTCAAAGGGCGGAGAGACCTCAACCACGTCGCCGCCAACCATGTTGATCCCCGCCAAATCCCGCAGGAGTGCCGCAGTTTGCCACGACGCAAGACCGCCCCAAACAGGCGTGCCTGTCCCCGGTGCAAAGGCAGGGTCCAGCGCGTCGATGTCAAAGGTTACATAGGTCGGGTTGTCACCGACGATGGACTTGGTCCGCTCAACGACCCACGGCAGGCCCATCTCGTGGACGGACCGCGCGTCGATGTAGTGCATACCCAGATAGTCATCACAGACCGTTCGAATTCCGATTTGGACAGAGCGGCTCGGGTCCACGTAGCCGAGCTTGACCGCTTTATACATGAAGGTGCCATGATCGATGCGGTCGAAATCATCATCCGCCCAGAGATCAGAGTGGGCGTCGAACTGGATCACAGACATCGGGCCGTATTTTTCGGCATAGGCCTTGAGGATCGGGAGGGTGATCGAATGATCGCCGCCCAAGGTCACGCTTGCTGCATTTGCGTTGAGGATCGTGCGAATATGGTCGGTCAATAGCGCGGGGAAGCTGGGCGTATGGGCGTAGTCAAACGCCAGATCGCCGTAGTCGATGATCGAAAACTCTCCCAGCGGGTCAAAGCCCCAACCGATTGGCGGGTCATAGGGCTGCAGGGTGGAGGCCTCGCGGATCGCACGAGGGCCAAAGCGCGTGCCGGTGCGGTGCGTCACAGCCTGATCAAACGGAACCCCTGTCACGGCGATATCGACACCCGTGAGGTCCTTGGAATACTGACGGCGCAGGAACGAGAGCGCGCCACCAAAAGCGTTTTCAAAGGCCAAACCGCGACGATCCTCGCGCGTAAAAGCGAGGTCGATTTGTTTCTTTGCATCCTCAAGTGCCATGGGTCGTTCCTTTTGATCAAATTATGGCTACAGAGCCAGAGCGCAGAGTTTTGGTCAAGAGGGGAAAGGGGCGAGGGGGCTCTGCCCCCGCCGCGCTGCGGCCCCCCAGGATATTTTCAGGCACAAAGGCAGATCAGCGGCGTGATTTCGCCATTTTGTCTGCCATCCGTAGGGCCGCGATCATCGACGACGGGTTGGCGATCCCTTTGCCCGCGATGTCAAAAGCGGTGCCGTGATCGGGCGAAGTACGAATGAAAGGCAGGCCCAAGGTCACGTTCACGCCATTGTCGAAATCGATCGTCTTGATCGGGATGAGGGCCTGATCATGATAGGCGCAGATCGCCGCGTCATAGGTGGCGCGGGCGCGGGCGTGGAACATGGTGTCAGGGGGCATCGGGCCGCGCAGATCGATGCCTTCGGCACGGAGCGCCGCGATGGTGTCGTTCATCCACTCAAGCTCTTCGGTTCCCATCTTGCCGCCTTCGCCCGCATGGGGGTTGAGGCCAGCGACGACGAGGCGCGGGCGATCAATGCCGAAGTCGCGCCGCAGGGCCGCGTGGGTGATGAGGACCGTATCGGTCAGAAGGCGAGCGGTGAAGGCTTTGGGCACATCGGCGAGTGCGATATGGATCGTTGTCGGCACCACGCGAAGCTGCTCACAGGCGAGCATCATGACAACCTGATCGACCTTGCCCAGAGCGGCGAGGAATTCGGTATGGCCAGGGTAGGCAAAGCCAGCACCGTCCGCGAGCGCCTTTTTGTGGATAGGCGCGGTGGTCATGGCAGAGCATTGGCCAGAGGTGACCAGATCAACGGCCGTTTCAATGGCAGAAATCACACCAGCGGCATGGGTGGGATTGGCAATGCCTGGGGTAAGCGTCGGCCCGAAATCGCGAGCCAGAACGGGCAGGGCGGTTTGGCTGATAGATGCGGCTGCGCTCGCGTCAGAGATTACCTGATGCGGGGTGCCAGCGGGGAGGTGGTTCGGGTCACCAACCCAGAGCATCGGCATGTCATTGCGAAGCTCGGCCCAAGCCTTGGCGGCGACCTCGGGGCCGACGCCTGCGGGTTCGCCACAGCTGATCGCGATGGTCATTGGTTGCTGATCACGGCTGTATCGCGCAACTGTGCCAATAGAGCATCCGCGTAGCCAGCGAGTTTTTCACTGCGCAGGCGGCTTGCGACTTGTTCACGATCAACGGTTTCGGCCACTTGGGGAATGCGATTGCACATCATCACATAAAGTAGGGTCTGGCCGTCGTTGCGTGTCAGGATGGCGGAGCTTTCGCCAGCGTCGAGCTTTGAAAGTTCCAAGGCGATATCTGTATCGATCTCGGACGGTGTAGCGGTCGTGCGGGTCAGACGTTCCTCGGGGAGGCCGCGGGCAATGCCATAGAGGTCATCGCAGCTGTCTGTCTCTGCGTCGATACGGGCCGCTTCGGCCTTGGCGGTCTCGGTCAGGCCACCGGGGATGGTGAAGACCGCATAGTCAAACTGCGATGTAGCGACCGTTGCGTTCGGCACCTCACGCAGGTCGCGCAACTGCAACAGCGCCACAGCGTTTTCGAGTTGCAGCGGAGGGGTGACTTGACCCGGTTCGAGGTTGGTCAAAAGCCCGTGCAAACCCGCGGGCAGTTCGGTCAAGCTCTGCCACGGAAGGCGACCGCCGTCGTCGCGGGACTGGGTCGCCGAATATGCGCGGGCCGCTGCGGAAAATTCCGTGACCGAAGTCATCTGGCTGATGTCTTCGGCGAGTTTTGCGACTTCTTCCGCCTTTTCAGGCGGAGCGGGGATAATGATTTCAGAGATCAGAACCTGCAGCGAAGCAGGGTTGGTGCTGGTGCTCGCCAGAGCCGCGTCAATCTCTGCCTCGGTGACCGTAACCTGACGGTTAAACTTTGATCGGATCAGTTCGCGCCACAGGGTGTTCACAGCAACAAAATCGCGCACGGTTTGTTCTGCGACGCCTGCTGCAGTGATGTTGTCGAGGAATTCCTCGTAAGTACGACCGCCGCGGGTTGCGAATTCGGTCATAGCGTTTTTCAAGCCGTCGTCCGAAAGGTTCAGACCTTCGCGCTGCATATATGACATGCGCAGACGTTCATCGATCAACTGTTCGCGGGCTAGATCTTCGAGGTTACCTGCCGTGCGGAAAAGAACGAGGAGTTTCACGCGCTGGTCAATTTCATAGCGTGTGATCGCGCTGTCATTGACGCTGATCGCAGGAGAAAACAACCCTTGAGCTGATGCAGAGATTGGCGCCAAAAGAGCGGCGGCGCAGATCAGGTTTTTCAGCAAACGCATAGGTGCCTCATTCAGTTCGTGCAGACCCGACGGGGAGCGACACCCGATGTCGAGGTGCCAAAGCCTGCGATCCCCACGGTCAATCCGTAGTCTGTTGTTGGTTCAAGAGTAGAGGAAACAGTATAGCTGCGCGAGGCCGAAAACTCGACTTTCACGCATTCGTTCTGCCATCCCAAGAGAATTTCCGCGTCAACAGGGCTATCTGCGTCGATGTCGTAGCGCCCGTTGAACCCGATATTCCAGTTGTCATTAACGATGTAGCCCGCATCCAAGGCCCACTCAGACGTCACCTCTGTGCGGCTTTCGCCAAGGTCGGCGGGGAGCCACAGGTATTCAGCCGTGAGGTCGATCCGATTATTTGCCCATCCGACGCCCAACTCGGATTTGCCAGCACCCCAGTCTGCGTCGATCAGCGTGCGGCCATGAACGTGAAGCCCATTTGCGAGGGACAATTGCCCCCCGAGAAGGAAGTCGGACCCCAAGCCTGAAAGCCCCGACGATGCCGAGAAATCGGCGGGTTCGTCGCGCACGACCTGTCCCATCAAAAGCCGTGCGTTCCAGCCCTGCGGCGCAATGTGAAGCCATGATATGCCATAGGCAGCTTGCGCGCCTGTTTGCACGCGGTCGTCACCAGGGAAGCGCGACAGGCTAAACAGGTTCGCTTCGTCGAAATCGGCGGTGCCGCTGTCTTCGTTCGGGACGGTATCGCCAATGATATCGGACCAACCCAGCATCAATAACGGTTCTAGCAAGTTCACAGAACCATCGCGCTCGGTGCGTGCCATTGGGTAACGCAGGGTTACAGAAGCCGAGGGGACCAATCGGAACGCCGTATCATTCGCTGGATCGTTGTTGAACCCGTAGGCATCTGCCGCAATCCCCAGATCACTTTCGAACACGAGGCCAGAAGGACGAACCCAGTTTCGGTTCCAATCTGCATAAGCGCCGATCCGAAATACATCGCGATCTGCGCCTGTGTTGTCGTGACCGTATCGCAGTTGAAGGTCCGCATCGATGCCTGTGGTCAAGACACCCGAGACGTAGTTGAGCTGCTTTTCAGTGCTTACGCTGATGACAACGGGAATAATATCGGCGTCTGTCTCACCGTCTTTGACTGTGTGATAGATAGCAACTTCGCCCATCACAAAGGACTGCGGTTCGATCCGCGCGACCGTTAGTGCGTTTTTCAGATAATCCGCAGAGGAATAACCATATTGAGCGAGGTATTCGTCGTGGCTTGTGACGATGCCATTGAAGCTCAGCGTGTAATCGCGCGGCAGTGCGAAATTGCCCGCGTATTCGACGTAACCCCGTGTCGCTCCATCATCGACGGTATCGCGGCTCACGGCGGCGTTGATTTCGATGTTACCGTTTAAATAGGCCTGACGATAGCGCGCTTCGAGGGTGCGGGTTTCCGCGCTCAAGAAAGGGGTCAGGGTTAGGTCGCGGTGATCACCGATCTTGATAAAATAAGGCGTGCGGACACCAAGGCCTAACAGGTTGTTCGACTGGTAACTCGGTGCCAGAAACCCTGTCGCACGATCAAGCGTAGGATCAGGGAGCCGCATCGTAGGCAGCCAAAACACAGGCACGCCTCGAACACGTAATACAGCGTTGTCGAGGTATAGTTCCTTGGCATCTTGATCATGGACGATGCGAGACGCGCGAATGTCCCACAATGGTGGGCGCCCGTCACAGACATTACACGATGTCGCGGCAACCTTGGTCAATTGGGTGAGGCGACCGTCAACCCGATCGATACGGTTCGCAGCCAGTTGAAGCTGTTCGTTCAGGACCATACGGGCGCTCAGCAAAAGACCGTTTTGCAGCTTGGGGTCTAGGTCCGCGCTTTCGGCTGTGAGGATTGTGCCATCGGCGGCCTTGATGAAAATCGGGCCGTCAATGATCAGACGATCCGTTGCCTCATCATAAGTGATACGGGCCGCAGAGAGCGTTGTGCCGTCAAAGAATGCCTCAACATTGCCCGATGCAATCAGTCGATTGTCGGCGGTGATCGATACGCTGTCCGCCATAAGGGTTGCCGCGTCTTGGGCGGCAACTGCTTCTGCATAGGGAAGGGCGGCAAGGATAAGCGGGGCGAGGCGACGCATTACCCGTCCTCCAGATGCAGTAGTAGACCAAAGGCAAAACCCACGGCGACAAAGGGTGGAGCCCAAGCAGCCAGGGCAATCGGGATTTGCCCGTTTTCGCCCAAAATAGACGCAAAATTCCGAACGAAATAAAGCCCGAAACTGATCAGAATAGCCCAAAGAACCATTTGCCCCGTTTTACCGCCGCGTTGCGGGCGCATGGTAAAGGCCGCGCCAATCAAAACCATTGCGACCAAGAAGAGAGGCATCGCCAGTTCAGACTGCAGCCAAACCGCATGACGACGTGCACTAAATCCTGCTGTCCGAAGTTTTTCGATAAAGGCGGGCAGTTCCCAGATCGGAACAGAGGTCGGACTGCCGAAACTATCGCGGATTTGATCAACGGTCAGGGACGACGGGATTTGGAACGTCTCGTGGTATTCCGCGACGGCTTCGGGGTTTTCGGCGTCAGCCAGAGGCCAGACTTTTGCATTTGTGATGTCCCATTGGCCCGGTGTCAGACGGGCTGACGTAGCCTCGATCCGACGCACTGGACCACCGTCAAGGGTGAAGGTGATGAACGTGACCCCAGACAGTTCCGTACCGTCGAGGTTCGTCGCGTCTGCGCGGATCACCGTTTGCCCGTTCGTTGACCCTTGGCGGAGCCACAAGCCATCCGAGGAGACGGTAAAACTGCTGCCTTCGCCAGTGAGGGTGCTCAGTCGTGCATCGAATTCGCGCGAGGTGCTTGCGACGATGGGATTGAAAATTCCTATGGTCACGAGGCCGAATGTGAAGGCGACGAGACATGGTGCGATAAGCGCCCTAAGTGCCGAACGGCCTGCAGCACGGGTCACGACTAGCTCAGACGATCGCGCAAGACCAAGAAACAGCCAGATCGTCGCGATGATCACCAAAAGAGGGATAATCCGATAGAGCGAGTCAGGCAGGTTCAGGAGCGCCAATTGCACCACCTGCCCAAAGGATACATCGACATTGCGCAGGGTTCTTAGACGTTCGACCAATTCGACGAACGCCATCAAGAGGCCGAACACACCGATCACGCCCCCGAGGACAAAAATAAAGCGCTGAGCGAAATATCGGTGAAGGATCATGCTGCGATCCTTCCTTTGGGAAAACGGAACCGCGCGGGGTAGGTCGCGATGGTCAGCAAAACTATAGTGATCACTATGCCCACAAAGATCGGCAGATAGGGCACCACCCATGCTTCGGGCATCGTGCGCATCATGTTCTCAGCGGTCGATTCCGCGAATTTGACAACGATGATCAGGGCAATGGCCAGCATCACCTGTTTCCAAACCCCAAAGCGACTGAACCCACCGACGAGCAAAGACGCAGCGCCAATCGCAGCCCCAACAAGGCCCAAGAGAGCACGCGCATTGCGGCGGTTGGCTTCCATGATCAATTCGCCAGCGGTCTTGCCTGTCTCAGTCTGCAACTCAGGCGTTGCCATCAGTAGTTCGAGAGAGGTCACTTCACCGCTCGACCTTGTTAAGCGAGGTGTGAAGTCGACCAGATCTCCGAGGTCGTAGGTGAAATCTGCGAACCGAGTGAGGCTCAGGCGCTGGGTGCGGGTATTTAGCGCCTGCGCCATACCGTCGATCATCACCAGCTGCGGGCCATTGTCGGTTTTCACGAGGTACGCGCGTGAAGCGGTGTAGGTCATCGTCTCTGAATCATCGCGGGTATCCGAGAGGAACAGGTCCAGCAATTCTCCACTACGGCTGATGTCGCGGATGTAGATCGTCAAACCAGAGGTGGGCGACTGGAACCGCCCTTCGACCAGCATCCGCGCGGCGAGGTTCTGGCTGATCTCCGCTTGGCGTTGATTGGTGATGAGCGCAGCGGTTGGCACCAGAAAATGCGAGGCGACCATGGTCAGAACCGTCACGATCACGCCAAAGATCACCGCAGGACGGATCAGGCGCACGGGCGAAAATCCTGTGCCCTGCATAACCACCAATTCACTGTCAGAGGTCATGCGGTTCATCACGTAGATGCTCGCCACGACTGCGGCCAATGGCAAAACGATCTGCACCACGCCCGGAAGGGTGAGCATGGTGAGTTCCAAAACCACTTTTGCTGTTTGTCCGTCAGAGATCAGTTCGTCGAACAATTCGACCGCCGCTCTGATCCAGTAGATAAAGACCAATACGAGCGAGAAAAAGCCGAAGAGAGTCAGCAATTGCGACAGTAGGTATCTGTCGAATCGAGCCAATGCGTCCCCCCGGATGCCAGTTATTCATTATCGCCAAGACGCTAACCGATTTGTTGGGGGGATTGAACCGTATTCTGGTCATTCACCACAAGGCAAGCTACCTATTGCCGAAAGACAGCTTTCAGGAGTTCACCAAATGACTAGCCCGATCCAGATTACCTTTGCCCCTTTGACCACTGATGCGCTCGCGACGACAGAAGGTCGTATTGCGATTTTCGTGACCGAAGACGGTAAAATGGACATCGGCGCGCGTAAGGTGAACACCCTTTGCCGCAAAGCGGTGGAGCGTTTGGTGGCCTCTGATCGGTTTGCTAAACTGGGCACTGGTGATCTGGCTGAGGTGACATGGCCTGTGGGCCTCGCGGCTGAGGCGCTCTTGGTCGTGAAACTGCCGCGCCGTGCTTCGGCAGAAGAACATCGCAAGGCGGGTGCAAGCATTGCCAAGGCGATGGGCAAGGGCGATCTGACGGTTCTGGCCGCAGCGGTGAACAAGCCCGAAGAACTCGCCTTTGGCATCGCGATGCGTGCCTATGTGTTTGAGGATCACAAGACGGGTGACAAAACCACCTACGGCGCTGTTACCGTCATGGTCAAAGATGCTGACGAAACTTCTACTGCCTACGCACCTCTTGCGGCTGTTGCCGAAGGCACATTGTTTACCCGCGATCTGGTGAATGCGCCTGCAAACATCCTGACCACCACCACCTTTGCCGAAAAGCTGAACGATCTGAGCGCTTTGGGTGTGACCGTCGAAGTTCTCGAAGAGGCTGATCTGGAAAAGCTGGGCATGGGGTCTCTCCTCTGCGTTGGGCAAGGATCGGACAGCCCGTCCAAGGTCGTCGTGATGCAGTGGAATGGTGGCGGTGACGAGGCACCCTTTGCCTTTGTCGGTAAGGGCGTCGTGTTCGATACGGGCGGTATCAGCATCAAACCGGCCGCTGGCATGGAAGATATGACCATGGACATGGGTGGCGCGGGCGTTGTGGCTGGCGTCATGAAAACGCTCGCCCTGCGCAAGGCCAAGGCGAATGTGGTCGGCCTCGTTGGTCTGGTTGAGAACATGCCGTCGGGCAATGCGGTGCGTCCGGGCGATATCGTGACCTCGATGAAGGGTGACACGATTGAGGTGATCAACACAGACGCCGAGGGCCGTTTGGTTCTGGCCGATGTGCTCTGGTATGCGCAGGAACGGTTCAAACCGACGGGCGTCATCAACCTCGCCACGCTAACGGGTGCGATCATCATCGCGCTGGGCCATGAAAATGCGGGTGTGTTCTCGAACAGTGACGAGCTGTCGAACAAACTGCTGAAGGCCGCAGCGAACGAGGGCGAGGGCGCGTGGCGGATGCCGATGGGTCCAGCCTATGACGCGATGTTGAAATCGGCTAAGGCGGATATGAAGAACGTCGGTGGTCGCGATGCTGGGTCGATCACTGCGGCACAATTCCTGCGCCGCTTTATCCAAGACGACATGCCGTGGTGCCACATCGATATTGCGGGCACAGCGCAGACCAAGTCGGACACGGCTCTCGCCCCGAAGGGTGCGACTGGCTGGGGCGTAATGGCGCTGAACCGTCTTATCGCTGACAACTACGAGGCCTAAGTCCGTGGGTGCCGCTTATTTCTACCACCTCACCGAAAGCTCACTCGAGCAAGCCTTGCCCCTGTTGTTGAGCAAGGCAAGAGAGCAGGGCTGGCGGGTCGAAGTGCGCGGCACCAATGCGGATCGCATGGTGGCATTGGATGCAGCCCTCTGGGACTGTGGCGATACGGCCTTCTTAGCACATGGTTTGGTGGGTGGTCCGCATGACGCCCATCAACCGATCTTGCTAACAAGCGATGGTCGTCCAGCACTAAATGAACCGAATTGTATCGTTTGCGTCGACGGGGCGACAATCTCCGCCGAAGATGTTATTAAGGTTGAACGGACCATGATTATATTCTCGGGATTCGATGACGGTCTGGTTCAACGGGCGCGAGAGGCTTGGAAAGGCCTAACCTCGCAAAACGTCTCGGCCCAATATTGGGCCCAAGAAGATGGCCGTTGGACAAAGAAAGCCGAAAGTCAGCCCGACTAGAGACGACAAATGCTAGCGGAGGCAAAAATGTCCAATCTTCACGCTGGTGGGTGTCAGTGCGGTGCAGTCCGGTTCCGCGTGACATCAGTTATGAATAACGCACACGTGTGCTATTGCCGGATGTGTCAGAAAGCGACGGGGAGCCTGCTTGGGGCTTGGATCGGTGTTCCTGTGAATGCTGTGACCTGGACCCGTCGTGTCCCATCGGTTTTCAAAAGCTCTGAGGGTGTTTCGCGGGGCTTTTGTTCAGAGTGCGGGACCACTTTGAATTACAAACGCGATAATCGGCAGTCGTTTTGGATGGCGATTTCGGTTTTTGATCACTCCGATGAGGTGAAACTGAAGTTCGCGTGGGGCGCTGAGTCTAAATCACCCTTGCTCAGCCAATTGCCGAGCCTCACGGAGCACACCTGCGACGAGGATTATATCAACGCCGACAGCGTGAAAAAGACCAACAATCAGCATCCTGATTACGATACCTAACGGGTGAGGATCAGTCGGCCGCGGCTAATTTCGATTTTGCTGAAACGGTTGAGGTAGCTCATTCCCAACAGCGAGCCCTCCATCGGGCCGCCATTCACGACCGCACGAATGTTGCGGTCAGTGACATCGCCGATGGTTAGTGTCTCAATCCGAATTGGTGCTGTGCGAACGACGCCGTTGGCTGTGTTGGCCGAGCCGATGTAGGTCACGTCATTGAGGTCGATGCCAATGCGTTTTGCGTCCGCTTGGTTCAGGACCACATGCGTAGCACCCGTATCGACGACAAATTCAATCGGGACACCATTTACCAGCGCGGTCATGTAGTAGTGACCATCTGGTTGGATTGCTAATTCGATCCGTCCATCGGACAGCGTCGATTGCGTGCGAAACGGCATAAAGCCGGCGCCTTGGTAGCTGGATAAGGCGAGGATCACGCCGCCAAAAATCAACGTCCAAATCCCAAGCTGCTGAGCAATTTTGCCGAGCCTATGACGCGAACGGATCATCACCCCGCCAAAAATGACGGTGACGAGGATGCCGAGATACAAGAGGCGAAGCTGGTCGTTTGTGTCCATAGACCAATAGATAGGTCTTAGGGGGCCAATCCGAAAGAGCGCAATCCATCAAGAATGAACTGAATGGCCAATGCGGCCAACAGCATCCCGAGGATGCGAGTCACGACGTTCACTCCGACGCGCCCCAGAATCTGCTCTAACATGTTGGAAACAAGGAATAAGATGAAAACGATCAGCAGGACTGAAAGCATCACGCCCATCACTGCCGCAAATTCACCGATGCCCTCTGCTTGATCCGTCAAAAGGATCATTGTCGCGATGGCACCGGGGCCCGCGATCAGGGGGATGGCAATCGGAAAGACGGAGGGGTCATCGATATGATCCTCTGCCGCATCGTCGGTGTGGCCCTGACGGCGGGTCTGACGTTTCTGGAACAACATCTCGAGCGCGGTCAGGAACAAAAGAACCCCGCCCGCGATGCGGAAGGCAGGCATGGAGATCCCGACAAAGCCCAAGAGCGCCTCACCGAAGATACCAAAGCAAAACAGGATCACCGCTGCCGTAATGCAGGCCCTAAGCGCGATTTTGCGGCGCAATTGGGCCGATGCCCCGTGGGTGAGCGCCACGAAAAGCGGCGTCAAGCCGATGGGGTCAATAATCACGAAAAGCGTGGTGAAGGCGGCGATATAATCAGTCATAGAGCTGTTCTAACGGGTTTGATCAAATGGACAAAGAGAAAAGCCTCAAGGGCAGGGGGCGCTGCCCCCTGCACCCCCGAGATATTTTAGGCACAAAGGCAGGATGTCAGGCTGGATTTTCAGCCTTGTCCAAGGCTTCTAGCGCGTCCATCCACATGGCCTCTGCGCGGTCGATGGCAGCATTGGCTTCGGCGTACTTGCGGTTGAGGCCAGCGAGTTTCACGGCGTTTACGTCTTCGTAAATCGACCGATCCGCGAGTTCTGAGGCAACGCGATCCCGAATTTCGTTGATCTTGTTCACGCGCTCTTCGCATTTACGCACTTCAGCCTTGAGGGCGAGGATAGTGTTGCGGTCAGCTTTTTCTGCCTTGGGTTTTTCGGCGACGGGCTTTTCGGCCTTTGGCTTGTCGCTGGACAAAAGCAGTTTGCGATAGGCGTCGAGGTCGTCCTCATAAGGAGTCACTCGCCCGTCTTTGACCAGCCAGAGGCGGTCCGCCACGAGGCTTAGGAGGTGCATGTCGTGGCTGACGAGGATCACCGCGCCTGTATAGGCGGTGAGTGCTTCGACCAGAGCCTCGCGGCTTTCGATGTCGAGGTGGTTGGTCGGCTCATCAAGGATCAAGAGATGCGGCGCGTCGAGGGTCGCTAGAAGGAGCGAAAGGCGCGCCTTCTGTCCACCAGAGAGACGGCCAACTTCGGTTTCGGCTTGGGCTGCCATGAGGCCAAAACCTGCAAGGCGGGCACGCAGTTTCGGTTGCTGAACGTCAGGCATCGCCCGCGCGATATGCTGGAGCGGCGTTTCTTCAACGCGCAACTCATCAACTTGATGCTGGGCAAAGAAACCAATGCGGAGTTTGGAGGACGAGTGTTTATCCCCCTCCATCAAGGGCAAACGATCCGAGAGCAATTTCGACAGGGTCGATTTGCCTTCGCCGTTGCGGCCCAAAAGCGCGATACGGTCGTCTTGATCGATGCGCAGGTTCAGACGGGTCAAAATCGCGGTGCCGTCATAGCCCACAGCGCCGTTCTCAACACGGATAATCGGGGGTGAGAGCGGTTCCGGCGTTGGGAAGGTAAAGACCGTGCGAGCGGCATCCTCTGGCACGCGAATGCTCTCCATCTTTTCGAGCATTTTAACGCGGGATTGCGCCTGCTTTGCCTTGCTTGCCTTCGCCTTAAAGCGGTCCACAAAGGATTGAAGGTGGGCACGCTTGGCGTCTTGCTTCTTGGCGGCTTGCATCAACACAGCGCGCTGTTCAGCGCGTTGGCGGGCAAAGCTGTCGTAGGTGCCTGTGTAATAGGTCAGGTTCTGGCTATCGAGGTGTAGAATGCCTGTGACCGAGCGGTTCAAAAGCTCTCGGTCGTGGCTGACGATCAGAACCGTATGCGGATAGCGGGTCAGATAGTTCTCGAGCCACAGCGCACCTTCGAGGTCCAGGTAGTTGGTCGGTTCATCGAGCAAGAGCAGATCCGGTTCCGAGAAAAGAACCGCCGCCAGTGCCACGCGCATACGCCACCCGCCCGAGAAGGCAGAGCAGGGCATTTTCTGTTCGTCGTCGGTAAAGCCCAGACCCTTGAGGATGGACGAGGCGCGGGCGTCCGCGCTCCATGCGTCGATATCGGTGAGGCGGGTCTGAATGTCGGCGATACGGGCTGGATCAGTTGCAGTCTCTGATTCCAACAAAAGTGCTGATCGTTCGATATCGGCGGCAAGCACCGTATCGATCAAAGAGACCTCATTTCCAGGAACCTCTTGGCTCACGCCGCCGATCTTCCAGCCTTTGGGCAGTTCGATGGTGCCTGTGTCGAGGTGCAATTCACCCCGTATCAGTTTGAAAAGAGTGGTTTTCCCCGTCCCATTGCGGCCCACAACGCCGACCTTGTGGCCTGTGGGAATGACGGCGGTGGCGTGGTCAATGAGGACCCGCCCTTCGATCGAATAACTGATGTCATCTAAACGTAGCATAGATGCGTCATTGCCTGACCTGAGGGGCGCGGTCAATCACGGCTTTTCTTGTGCGCTAACACATGTTAGGGCAGCGCCAATTCTTAACCCGCCCCTGATGGGGCCGACGCAAGTGAGGCTATCATGGCTGTAGAACGCACCCTTTCGATCATCAAACCGGACGCAACCGAGCGTAACCTGACCGGCAAAATCGTTGCTAAATTCGAAGACGCTGGTCTGCGCGTTGTCGCATCCAAGCGCATCCACCTGACACCTGCTCAGGCTGGCAAATTCTACGCTGTACACGCAGAGCGTCCGTTCTACGGCGAACTGTGCGAATTCATGGCATCCGCACCGGTTGTTGTTCAGGTTCTCGAGGGCGAAGGCGCTATCCTGAAAAACCGCGAAGTCATGGGCGCAACCAACCCAGCTGACGCTGCTGCTGGCACCGTTCGCGCAGAGTTCGCGAAATCGGTCGGTGAGAACTCGGTACACGGTTCGGATTCGCCTGAAGCTGCTGCAGAAGAAATCGCGTTCTTCTTCTCGGGTCTCGAACTGGTCGGCTAATCGTCACTGTTCAGATTTGATTTACGGCAAGGCCCGCACGGTTGTGCGGGCTTTGTTCGTTCATGGGGGCGCTGCCCCCAAACCCCCGGGATATTTGCGGCACAAAGGCAGGATCAGGCGAGGCCCATATCTGACAAAAAGCGGGCGAGGTCGTTTGATGGGCCGTCTGGGGTATCAGAGGCGAGGAGTGCGTCAAAGCGGGTCCGCAGGGCGTCTTTTTCGGCACCTTTGCAGTCGTTCCATGGGCGACCTTGGAGGGCCATGTGAAGTGCATAGTAGCCAATGAAGTGGGGGCGGGTGCCTTTGGCGATCATCCGTGCATAGGCATCATGTGCACCGAGCGCCCTTAGGGTTTCGGCATCAGGTATGCCTGCGCGGATCATGTCCGTTTCAGTCGCGGGGCCAATGCCCGAAATCGTACGAAGGGATGTCATGCCTGCAGGTTACTCTGCCACAGGTGACTCGTCATCCTGTTCTGCGCTTTGTTTGCGGAGGAACCGCATCAGTGCTGTATCGTCGAGCGGTTTGGTCATGACGGTCGACGCGCCTGCCTTTTCGAACTGGCGCATGTCATCGCCAACGACCGCAGCGGTGAGGCCGATGATCGGTTTGGTAAAGCCATTGGCGCGCAGGGTGCGTGTCAGTTCATCGCCCGACATTTCAGGCATAAAGAGGTCTGTGACGACCACATCAGGCGGATCTTGGGCGATGAGGTCGAGCGCCTCGCGGCCAGAGCCGACCACTTCGACGCGGCCCATGAATTTGCGAAGGCGGGCGCTGGTGACTTCGGCGACCAGAGCGTTGTCTTCGGCCAAGAGAACATACATCGAGCCAAAGTCGACCGTGTCGTCGTCCATGTGGGCCACCTGACGTAGATCCTCTGCTGAGGCGAGTGGTTCCGCGATCCGAACGTGATAGCCCGCGCCGCCTTCGGGTGCGGGGAAGTAAGTCACGCTGCCACCCAAGAGCTGCGCGGTTGTCCGCACGATGTAGAGGCCAAGGCCCGAGCCATCGGCACGGTTGCGGGCATCTTCGCCGCCACGTTGGAACGGTTGGAAGAGGCGTTCGACTTCTTCGGCTGCGATCCCGATGCCGTTATCGGTGATTGACCAAACCCCTGTGCGGTCGTTCAAATTGTCACCGATCGACGACCGATAGGTCACAGTGATTGCAGAGCAGCGCGAGTGAATGATCGCGTTGCGAATAAGGTTGCCGAGGATTTGTTTGATCCGAACGCTATCGGCCAAGACC